>NZ_JBITMW010000017.1:0-143402 GCF_044466585.1 Micromonospora sp. NPDC049359
GCCAAGGCCATCATCGCCGCCACCAAGAAGGCCGGCCTGCCCGAACGGGCCGCGGTCATCTCCATCGCCACCAGCCTGCAGGAGTCCAAGCTGGAGAACCTGGGTCACCTCGGCGACATGAACGACCACGACTCCCTCGGCCTGTTCCAGCAGCGCCCGTCGAGCGGTTGGGGCACGCCGGAGCAGATCACCGACCCGGAGTACTCCACCACCGCGTTCCTCAAGGGCCTCAAGCAGGTCGACGGCTGGCAGGACATGCCGCTGACCGACGCCGCGCAGACCGTGCAGGTCTCGGCCTACCCCGACGCGTACGCGCAGTGGGAGCAGCAGGCCACCGACCTGGTCGCCCACAACTGGAACAGCTAAGACGCAGATGGCCGGCACCCCGACAACGGGTGCCGGCCATCGCCGATTCTTCGGTGCGTGCGGTCAGGTGGCGCTGATCGTGCCGGTGAGCAGAAGAGCGAGAACCAGGGTGCCCAGCGCGACCCGGTACAGGACGAAGACGTACAGGGTGTGGTGGGCGACGTAGCGCAGCAGCCAGGCGATCGCCGCGTACCCGATGCCGAAGGCGATGAGGGTGGCCACGATCGTCTGGGCCACCGTGGGCACGGACGTTCCCGGGGCGGACGGTTCGAAGACGTCCCCGAGGCTGAACACCCCGGACATCACCACCGCCGGGATGGCCAGCAGGAACGAGTAGCGCGCCGCCGCCTCCCGGGTCAGGTTGAGCAGCAGGCCGGCGGTGAGCGTCCCCCCGGAGCGGGACACGCCGGGGACCAGCGCCATCGCCTGGGCGAAGCCCATCACGACGCCGTCCTTCATCCGGAAGTTCTCCAGCGTGCGCGTCTGCCGACCCCAGTACTCGGCGAAGGCCAGCACGAACGCGAACACGATCAGCGTGGTCGACACCACCCAGAGGTTGCGCCCGGCCGTCTTGATCTGGTCCTTGAAGAGGAACCCGAACAGCCCGATGGGGATCGAGCCGACGATCACGTACCAGCCCATCCGGTAGTCGAGGCTCGAACGCACGGATTTGTCCCTGAGCCCGACCAGCCAGGTACGGGTGATCCGCCAGATGTCCTTCGCGAAGTAGATCAGCACGGCGGCCTCGGTGCCGAGCTGGGTGACCGCGGTGAACGACGCGCCCGCGTCGCGGTCGAAGAAGATCGCCGAGGTGATCCGCAGATGCCCCGACGAGCTGACCGGCAGGAACTCGGTCAGCCCCTGGACGATGCCCAGGACGATGGCCTCAACCCAGGTCACTCGCCGACTCCCGAGAGCTCGAGAGCCTCGGCGACGGTCCGCAGGGTCTGCACACCGCTGTCCCGGTCGGCCACGAACAGGGTCACCGACAGCGTGGTGACACCGGAGGCGGCGTACTCGCGCATCCTCTCGGCGATGCGCTCCTTCGGGCCGAGCAGCGACGTACGGTCGATGAACTCCATGGGTACGGCGGCGGCGGCGTCGCGCTGGCGCTTGGCCAGGTAGAGGTCCTGGACCTCGCGGGCGGCGTCGCCGTAGCCCATCCGGGTGGCGAGCTGGTTGTAGAAGTTCTGCTGCCGGCTGCCCATCCCGCCGACGTAGAGCGCGGCGTACCAGCGGACCAGCTCGGCGCAGGAGGCGACGTCGTCGCCGACGACGACCGGCACGGACGGCACCACGTCGAAACCGGCCAGTTCCTTGCCGGCCTTGGCCCGGCCGGCGGAGACGGCGGCGAGGTGCTCGTCGGCGAACTCCGGGGCGTAGAACACGGCGAGCCAGCCGTCGGCGATCTCGCCGGCCAGCTCCAGGTTCTTCGGACCGACCGCGGCCAGGTAGATCGGGATGTGCTCGCGGGGCGGGTGGAAGCTCAGCCGCAGCGCCTTGCCGGGGCCGTCGGGCAGCGGCAGCGTGTAGTGCTCACCGTCGTACGCCACCTCCTTGCGGGCGATGGCCAGCTTGACGATGTCGACGAACTCGCGGGTACGGCCCAGGGGCTTGGCGAACCGCACGCCGTGCCAGCCCTCGGAGACCTGCGGGCCGGAGACGCCGAGGCCGAGCCGGAACCGGCCGCCGGACAGGGCGTCGATGGTGGCGGCCGTCATCGCGGTGGCGGCCGGTGTACGGGCGGGGATCTGCATCACCGCCGAGCCCACGTCGATCCGTTGCGTCTGGCCGGCCATCCAGGCGAGCATGCTGGGCGAGTCGGAGCCGTACGCCTCCGCCGCCCACACCACCGAGTAGCCGAGGCGGTCCGCCTCCTGGGCCAGCGCCAGGTGGTCGGCCGGCGTACTCCACGCTGTCTGGTATCCGAGGCTGAGCCCGAGTCGCACTGGTCCTCCCCCATCCGTGGCACAGGTCGCATCAGGTTACGCAATGCCGAAAACGGACCCGATCACCGGCTCACCGCCAATGATCCCCCGTCCGTCGCGGTGCCTTCCGGAGGCGGAACCGGCAGAACCGGCAGAGATGACGGGAGCGAGGATATCCGTGGCGGCGGGTTCGAAATAAGGTTCACCCATGCAACAGCGACCGCTCGGCCGAAGCGGGCTGGCGGTTTCGCGGCTCGCGCTCGGCACCATGACCTGGGGCCGGGACACCGACGCCGACGATGCGGCCGCCCAGCTCAAGAGTTTCCTGGACGCGGGCGGCAACCTGATCGACACCGCCGACGTGTACGGCGACGGCGACGCCGAGTCGGTGATCGGGTCGCTGCTGGGCACCCTCGTCCCGCGCGAAGAGCTGCTGATCGCCACGAAGGCGGGGTTGCGTCCGGGCAGCGCCCGGCGGCGCGACGGCTCCCGGGGTCACCTGCTGCGCACCCTGGAGGCGTCGCTGCGTCGGCTCGGCACCGACCACGTCGACCTGTTCCAGGTGCACGGATACGACCCGGACACCCCCCTGGAGGAGACGCTCGCGGCGCTGGACCACGCGGTGGCCAGCGGAAAGGTCCGTTACGTGGGGGTGTCGAACTTCTCCGGCTGGCAGACCGCGCGGGCCGCCGCCTGGCAGACGGCCTGGCCGGGCCGGGCGCCGGTGGTCGCCACCCAGGTGGAGTACTCGCTGCTGGAGCGGGGGGTGGAACGGGAGGTCCTGCCGGCCGCTGACGCGCTGGGCCTCGGCGTGCTGCCCTGGTCGCCGCTGGGTCGGGGGGTACTCACCGGCAAGTACCGGCATGGGCGTCCGGCGGACTCCCGGGCCGCCTCCCCGCACTTCGAGCGGTTCGTCTCCACCTACCTGGAGCCGCGCTGCTCCAGCATCGTGGAGGCGGTGGCGACCGCGGCCGGCGGGCTGGGGGTCTCGCCGCTGGAGGTGGCGCTGGCCTGGATCCGGGACCGGCCCGGGGTGACCGCGCCGATCCTGGGCGCCCGGACGGTCGGGCAACTGCTCGGCGCGTTGCAGGTCGAGCGCATCACGCTGCCCGAGGAGATCACCACCGCGTTGGAGGACGTCTCCGGGGTGCCGGTCGGCTACCCCGAACGCGACGGGTGACCCGAGACGGCCCGAGGACGGCACGAACCAGGCACCGCAGCGGCGTCGGTCACCCTCCAGGGGGTGGCGGACTGCCGCCGGGCTGGGCAGCATGGGTGGCATGGACTACGAGTACGCGCCGCTGCGGCTGCCGCCGAACGTCGACCGGTTGACCGCAGCGGCGCAGTTGGCGATCCAGGCGGAGTTCTCCGGATGGGAGCTGGCCCGGGTACGGCTGTTCCGGGACGGCACGCGGCAGGTCATGTTGCGCCGTCGGCGGGTCAACCAGCCGCAGCCGGGCCTGTCGTACTGACACCGGGCCGGGGCACCGCGACGAAACGCCCGGGACCCGAACCGCGTACGGTCGGGCCCCGGGCGTCGTACGGCCCGCCACAAACTAGTGCTGGTGCCCGGCGTGGTCGTGGTCGTCGTCGTCGAGTTCCAGGAACGGGTGCTCGTCGAGACGACCGACGAGCCGGTCGTCGGCGGCCGGCTGGAACGGGCCGACCGCGTCGTCGTCGTCGAACGACTCCAGGTCGACCGGGGTGCCCACCTCGCTGACCATCACCACCCCGTCGAGCGGTTCCAGCTCCGGGACGTCGAGTGCGCCGAGCGAGCCGTCGCCGCTCTGCAGCAGCTCCAGCACCGCCTCACCGACGCCCTCCACCGGCGCCGGCTCGTCGTCCTCGGGGGTGCCCTCGCGGCGGGCCGCCTCGGCCGCCCGCAGCAGCGCGGAGATGCTCGGCACCCGGTAGTCGCGGCGTTGGCGCACCGAGATCACGCGGGGGTGCGGGTCGCTGGCCTCGACACCGTCGCCGCCGAAGCGCTCGTCGGCCTCGTCCGGGTCGATCGAGTCAACGTCCCACGGCGTGACCTCACCGAAGGCGTCGAGGAGCTGCTCGTCGTAGGCGAAGGAGGCGTTGTTCAACGCCACGTACGCCTGCCAGACGTCGTCGTCGTCGACGCGGCCCTGCGCGGCGCGTACGGCGGCCAGGTGGTGGCGGGCCGCTTCGATCACCCGCTCGAGTGCGGCGTCCAGCTCACCGTGCTGGTCGGTCATGTGGGGCAGTCCCTTCACGATGGGGAGGTAACGCGGACACTGCTAGCAGGTGCGGAGGAACCGGTCGAGAACCCGCACGCCGAACTGTAGTCCGTCGACCGGAACGCGCTCGTCGATGCCGTGGAACAACGCGGAGAAGTTCAGGTCGGCGGGCAGCCGCAGCGGCGCGAACCCGAAGCAGCGGATGCCGAGCGTCGAGAACGCCTTCGCGTCGGTGCCGCCGGAGAGCATGTACGGCACCGGCCGCGCCCCCGGGTCCTCGGCGCGCAGCGCCGCCGACATCGCCTCGACGAGGTCGCCGTCGAAGGTGGTCTCCAACGCGGGCTGCCGCTGGATGTACTCGATGTCGATGTCCGGGCCGACCAGCTCGCGCAACTGCCGCTCGAGCAGCTCGGACTGGCCGGGGAGGCTGCGGCAGTCGATGGTGGCGGTGGCGCGGCCCGGGATGACGTTGTCCTTGTAGCCGGCGCTCAACCGGGTCGGGTTGGCGGTGTTACGGATGGTCGCGCCGATGATGTTGGCGATCGGGCCGAGCTTGGCGATGGCGACCTCCGGGTCCTCCGGGTCCAGCTCGATGCCGAGCAGGTCGGAGACCTCGGTCAGGAACGCCCGTACGGTGTCGGTCACCACCACTGGGAAGCGGTGCCCGCCGATGCGGGCCACCGCCTCGGCGAGGGCGGTGACCGCGTTGTCGTCGTGCACCATCGACCCGTGCCCGGGTCGACCCTTGGCGTGCAGCCGCAGCCAGTCGATGCCCTTCTCGGCGGTTTCGATGAGGTAGAGGCGCTGGCTGTCGTTGACCGAGTAGGAGAACCCGCCGACCTCGCCGATCGCCTCGGTGCAGCCGTCGAAGAGGTCGCGGTGGTTCTCGACCAGGAACCGCGCGCCGTAGTCGCTGCCCGCCTCCTCGTCGGCGGTGTACGCGAGGACGATGTCGCGCGGGGGCCGAACGCCGGTGCGCTGCCAGTGCCGCACCACGGCGAGCACCATCGCGTCGAAGTCCTTCATGTCGATGGCGCCGCGACCCCACAGGTAGCCGTCGCGCTGCTCGCCGGAGAACGGGTGCACCGACCACTCGTCGGCGTCGGCGGGCACCACGTCCAGGTGGCCGTGCACCAGCAGGGCCTCCCGGCTCGGGTCGGCGCCGGGGATGCGGGCCACCACGTTCGCCCGGCCGGGCGCGGACTCGTGCAGGACCGATTCGATGCCCACCTCGGCGAGCTTCTCCGCCACGTACTCGGCCGCGCGGCGTTCGCCGACGCTGGTGTCGTTGTCACCGGTGTTCGTGGTGTCGATGCGCAGCAGGTCGCGGCAGAGGTCCACGACCTCCGCGGTGGGGTCCGGTCGGGCGGAGGCGGCGTCGCTCGTCATCGCCCCTTCATACCAGCCCCGAGTTACCGGCGGGCCGGCGCACCGAGGGGAGGCGGCCGGGCATCCAGGTCGACGAATCGGGCGGCGGTTTCGCGGCGGCCGCGTTCGGGTACCGCCGCCCACGACCGCACAACCCCTGCCGGAGCTTCCGCCCGCCAGTCGAGGAGGGCATCATGTCCGCCGTTCCCCTGCCCCCGTTGCCGCCCACGCCCGCCCCCGACGAGGGTTACCGGCCCGGCGGCCGTAGCGTCGCCGACATCGTGGACCGCGAGCACCGGCAGTTGCTGACCCTGGTGGACCAGCTCAGCGGCCCGGACGCCACGCCGAACGAGGCCCTCGCGGTGCTCACCGCCGCGCTGTCGCGGCACATCTCCGCCGAGGAGCAGTACCTGCTGCCAGCGGTGCGGGCGGCGCTGCCGGCCGAGGCCGCCCGGGTGGACGCGGAGATCGACGGTGACGCGGCGTTGCTGGCCGCCCTCAAGGGGCTGAACGACGAGACCGTGACCGAGGTCGCCGAGCGGGTCCGCCGCCACGTCGACGGGGTGGGCACGCTCGTCACCGAGCTGCGCGCGGTGGCGACGTCGGAGGAGCTGATCCGGCTGGGCAACCGGTTGGAGATCGCCGAGGAGGCCGCTCCGACCCGGCCGCACCCGGGCACTCCGGCCACGCCGCCGTGGAACCGCATCGTCGAGCCGGCGGTGGGCGTGGTGGACAAGCTCCGCGACGCGGTGACGCGGCGGCCGACGTACCTGAAGGACCTGCCGGAGCCGCCGCGCGACTGAACGCGCGGGCCGCACCAGAGAATGCATTCAATGTCACCGATCCACTTGGCCCCTTCCGCCGGCTGCGACGTGGTCCTACCGTCACCGTATGAACCTGGAGCTGCGACACCTGCGGGTGGTCTGCGCGATCGCGGAGACAGGGAGTGTGACCAAGGCGGCGTCGACCCTCGGGCTCGCCCAGCCGGCGCTGACCGCCCAGCTCCAGCGGATCGAACGGACGCTGGGCGGGCCGCTGTTCGACCGGGACCGGCGCGGCGCCCGCCCCACCGCGCTCGGTGAGCTGGTGCTCGCCCGGGCCCGGGTGCTGCTGCCGGCCATGAAGGGCCTACAGGACGAGGCGGCGCGGCTCGCCGGCGCCGCCGAGGTGTCACGCTGCTACCGGCTCGGCGGCGTGAACAGCCCGATCCTGGGCCGGCTGGTGCACCGCCTCGCCGCCGAGGAGCCGCCGGCCCAGATCACCACGTACGCCTCGTGGTCGGTGGACGAGCTGGCGCAGTTGGTGGCCGGCGGACGGTTGGACTTCGCCCTCACCGGCGTCTGCGGCGACGCCACCCCGTCGGCCGAGTTCGGGTTGCGATGGCGGGAGGTGGCCGTCGACCCGGTGCTGGTCCTGCTGCCGGCGAGCCACCCGCTCGCCGACCGGGACGAGGTGCGCCTGGCCGACCTGCGCCACGAGCAGTGGGTGGCCGCGCCCGGCGACGGCTGCTTCGGCGACTGTTTCGCCGCCGCCTGCGCCCGCGCCGGCTTCACCCCGCGCAAGGTGTACGAGACCGACATCCGCGGCTGCGTCGACCTGGTGGACGCGGGCGTCGCGGTGGCCCTGTGCCAGGCGACGTTCCGGCCGGTGGCCGGTCTGGTCACCCGGCGGTTGGCCGGTGTCCCGCTGCGCTGGCGACTGCTGCTGGGGTGGCATCCGGAGTCGCCCGCCGCCCGCGACGCGGAGCTGCTGCTGGCCACGGCGAAGGCGGCGTACACCGACTCGCTGGCGTCGCACCCCACCTACCTGGACTGGCTGGTACGCAACCCGGCCTTCGGCGTCCGACAGCCCAGCGCGGCGTGAGGGCCTACTGCCCGACGGGCTCGGCGGGACGCCGCGTGAAGAAGCGGACGAGGTCGTCGGCCGCCGTCGGGGACAGCATCATGGCCTGGACCCGTGCGCACATCTCGGCGATCGGCTGGACCCTGGCGAACATCGCCTCCTCGTACGCCCGGATCGCCGCGTCCGGGTCGCCGGGGTGGGCGACGAGTTCGTGGGCGAGTTCGGCCGCGTCCAGCATGGCCTGGTTGGCGCCCTCGCCGACCGGGGGCATGAGGTGCGCGGCGTCACCGAGCAGGGTGACTCCCGGCTGGTGGGCCCAGCGCGCGCCGACCGGCATCGCCTCGACCCGGCGCGGCGTCGGCGCGTCGTCGCCGGCGTCGATGAGGGCGACCAGGCGCGCGTCCCAGCCGTCGAAGAGGGCCCGTAGCGCATCCTTGCTGCGGTAGGCGTCCAGGTCACGGCCCTCGGCACGGAGCGAGATCCCGACCCGGATGCTGCCGTCGCCGAGGCGCTGGGCGGCGAGGATCTGGTTGACGCCGACGCACCACAGGTTGCCGGGGCCGACCATCTCGGCGAGCTCCGGGTGGCGTCGGTCGGCGTCGCCGATGGTGAGATCCACGTGGGTGGAGACGTACGTCAGTGGCGCGTCGATCAGCAGCGGTCGGACGACCGAGCGCGCGCCGTCCGCGCCGACGAGAATGTCGCACTCGACGCGACGACCGCTGTCGAAGGTCAGCAGGAAACCGCCGGCGGGTCGCGGTGTCGCCCCGACGAGGCGATGACCCCAGGTGACCGCGTCGGACGGGAGCGCGTCCAGCAGAAGGTGACGCAGGACGGTGCGGTCGATCTCCGGGCGTCCGTCGAAGGAGCCGGGGCGCGGTGTGTGGTGCACGAGCGTACGCGCGGCGGGGTCGAGGATGCGGTGCTCCTCGCCCTCGGGCCGCGCCGACGACCGGAACACCTCGCCGAGGCCCGCCTCGGCGAGGGCGCGCTGCCCGGACTCCGGGTGCAGGTCGAGCATCCCGCCCTGCGAGCGCGCGGCCCGGTCCGCCTCGCGTTCGTGGACCACCGCCTCAATGCCGTGCAGGTGCAGGATCCGTGCCAACGTCAGCCCGCCCAGGCCGCCGCCCACGATCGCCAGTCGCATCGCCATGCTCCTTACCGTACACTGTATTTCGTGGATACACCGTACGGTAGCGAAGTGGTGCCGGTGTGGGAACGGCCCGAGCCCCGCCCGCGGGCGACGCCGGTGCCGCTGAGCCGCGCGAAGATCGCCGAGACGGCGATCCGGCTCGCCGACGCGCACGGCCTCGACGGCCTGTCGGTCCGCCGGATCGCCAAGGAACTCGGCGTCGGTCCGATGCGCCTCTACGACTACGTGACCAACCGGTCAGAGCTGCTCGACCTGATGGTCGACGCCGTCTACGCCGAGATCGCCGAGGGTGGCCCGCACCCCGGGTGGCGTGCCACGGTGCTGGCCATCGTGCGACGGACCCGCGCCGCCGCCCTCGACCACGAGTGGTTCTCCGACCTGCTCGGCGGACGACCGCAGCTCGGGCCGCACGCGCTCACCGTGGGCGAGTCGACCGCCGCGGCGCTCAGCCAGGCCCCCGCCGTACGCGACGTCGACGACCTCCAGCGCGCCCTGGGCGCCCTCAACGCCTTCATCATCGGAGCGCTGCGGCGGGAGGTCACCGAGCGACGTACCGCCCGGTCCACCGGCACCGAGTTGAGCGCCTGGCAGGCCAGCCTCGGCCCCTACCTGACGCGCATGCTCGACACGGGCCGCTATCCCACGATCGCCCGGCTCGTCGTCGACGGCGCGCACCTCGACGCCGAGGAGACCTTCGACCACAACCTGACCACCCTCCTGGACGGCATCGCCGGCCGGTGAGGCGAGGCGAGACGAGGGCCACCGCCGGTGCGAACCGCCGCTGTCCGGGTATCTGGCGGACATGACCGATCTCTACCCGCCCGCCGACGACCGCGAACTGCTCCGCCAGGCCGCCGCCGCGCACACCGCCGCCACCCGCCAGGTGGAGGCGTTCCTGCGCCGGCTCCCGGAGGTGCCCGACCCGGCCGACGTCACCGAGTACGCCAACCTGCTCACCCGCGAGGACCAGACCCGGGGCGAGCGCGACGCCGCCGCCGACGCGGCGGGGCTGACCATCGGCAGCCTGGAGCCCGATCAGGGCCAGTAGGGCACGACGACGGCGCCGACCCGAACCGGGTCGGCGCCGTCACGTACGGCCGCGCTCAGCGTTCCACGAGCGGATCGTGCCCGAGGTCGAGCAGCGAGTGCCGCCACTCGTCGTCGGCGTTGCCGCGCCGGGGCTTGGCGTCCATCAGCTCGCGGATCCGCTCCACCGCCTCGCGCATCACCTCGATGTCCTCCGGCGTGAGGTCGACCTTGCGCTTGTTGAGCACCTTGAGGATCTCCCGCCCCGGCTGGGGCAGATCCAGGTCCGGGTTCGGGCTGAACGACTCCTCGCCCGATCCCCTGGTCAACAGCCAGGTGCGCAGCTGCTCCGACGGGACGTTGACCTCGGCGTGGAAGTCCTCCCAGAGCACTTCCACCTCGGGGTCGAGCCGCGTGTCGCGTACCATCACGTCTCCTCTCGCGTCTCCGGGTCGTCCTGGTCGGTCTTGGGGTGCAGGCCCTCGGCTGGTACCCGCGTCCGGCGTGGATTGGCGGTCGGGGGCGCCAGGATCGGGTCGGGGTGCTCGTCCGCGTCCTCGTGCGGCTCGTCGTGGTCCTCGCGTCCCGCCGGCCCGCTCATCGTGGGTGTGTTGTCGTGGCGGCGGTGTAGCCCCGCTCGCCCGCGGTCACGTCGAAGGTGAGTTGCCCGTCGCGGGCGTCCACGACGACCTTCTGGCCGGGTGAGATCGCCGATTCGAGCAGCATCCGGGACAGGTGGTTGTCCACCTCGCGCTGGATCACCCGGCGCAGCGGACGGGCGCCGAACTCCGGCTGGTAGCCGTGCTCGGCGAGCCAGTCCACCCCGGCGGTGGTGACCTCCACCTGGATGTCCTGGGCGTGCATCCGGCGGCGGGTGTCCTCCAGTAGCAGCGCGGTGATGTCGCGCAACTGCTCGGCCTCGAGCCGGCGGAAGATGATGATCTCGTCGATGCGGTTGAGGAACTCCGGGCGGAAGTTCTCCTGCAGGCGGCGCATCAGCCGCTCGCGCAGCTCGTCGTTCTCCTGCTCGCTGCCGGGCGCGCCGGTGCCGAAGCCGACGGCACGCTGGGTGCCGGTGATCAGCTCGGAGCCGAGGTTGCTCGTCATGATCAGGACGGTGTTCTTGAAGTTCACCGTACGGCCCTGGCTGTCGGTGAGCCGCCCGTCGTCGAGCACCTGGAGCAGGATGTTGAACACGTCCGGGTGCGCCTTCTCGATCTCGTCGAGCAGCACCACCGCGTACGGGCGGCGCCGTACCGCCTCGGTGAGCTGGCCGGCCTCCTCGTAGCCGACGTACCCGGGTGGGGCGCCGACCAGCCGGCTCACCGTGTGCCGCTCCTGGAACTCGCTCATGTCCACCCGGACCATGCGGTCCGCCTCGCCGAACAGCGCCTCGGCCAGGGCTCGGGCCAGCTCGGTCTTGCCGACGCCGGTGGGGCCGAGGAACAGGAAACTGCCCATCGGACGCTCCGGGTCGGCCAGCCCGGCCCGGGAGCGGCGGACCGCCTCGGCCACCGCGGTGACCGCGTCGTCCTGGCCGACCACCTTCTCGTGCAGGTGACCCTCCAGGCGCAGCAGCCGGTCCCGTTCCTCCTCGGTGAGCTGGCTGACCGGGATGCCGGTGGCCCGGGAGACGACCTCGGCGATCTCCTGTGGACCCACCTCGGGCACCTGCGAGGACGACGGACCATCCTCGCCGTTGGCGCGCCGGATCTCCGCCTCCAGCTCGGCGATCCGGTCGCGCAGCGCCGAGGCGCGCTCGTACTGCTCGTCGGTGACAGCCTGCTCCTTGTCGCGGCGTACGTCGTCGAGCTCCTGCTCCAGCTCCCGTACGTCGGAGGCCGGGGTACGGGTGCGCAGCCGCACGCGCGCGCCGGCCTGGTCGATGAGGTCGATGGCCTTGTCCGGCAGGAACCGGTCGGTGACGTACCGGTCGGACAACTCGGCGGCGGTGACCAGCGCCTCGTCGGTGAAGCGCACCTGGTGGTGCGCCTCGTACCGGTCCCGCAGCCCGCGCAGGATCGCGATGGTGTCGTCGATGCTCGGCTCGGGCACCAACACGGGCTGGAAACGCCGGGCCAGCGCGGCGTCCTTCTCGATGCTCTTGCGGTACTCGTCCAGCGTGGTCGCGCCGATCACCCGCAGCTCACCCCGCGCCAGGGCGGGCTTGAGCATGTTGGACGCGTCCATCCCGCCCTCACTGCCGGCGCCACCCGCGCCGACCAGGGTGTGGATCTCGTCCAGGAAGATGATCAGCTCGTCCCGGTGCGCCCGGATCTCGTCGATGACCTTCTTGAGGCGTTCCTCGAAGTCACCCCGGTAGCGGGTGCCGGCGACCAGGCCGGCGAGGTCGAGTTGGACGACCCGCTTGCCGAGCAGGGTCTGCGGGACGTCCCCGTCGCAGATCCGCTCCGCCAACCCCTCGACGATGGCGGTCTTGCCGACACCTGCCTCGCCGATCAGCACCGGGTTGTTCTTGGTCCGCCGGGACAGGATCTCCACGGCCTGCTCGATCTCGTCGGCCCGGCCGATCACCGGGTCGATCTGGTCGTTGCGGGCCAGGTCGGTGAGGTCCTGGCCGTACTGGTCGAGGGTGGGCGTACCCCGGTCCGGCTTCGGGCCGTTCATCGGGCCGCGTTCGGCGTTGGCGGCCTGCAACGACTCGGGTTGGATCCGTCCGGCGGCCAGCATCCGTCCGGCGGGCGACTCGGGGTTGAGCGGCAGGGCCATCAGGATGTGCTCGGGGCCGATGTAGTTCGCGCCCATCGCCCGGGACAGCTGGTGGGCGTCGAGCAGCGCCCGCTTGGCCGCCGGGGTCAGCGACAGGTTCGGTGGCACCTCGCCGCGCGGCGCGCCGTCGCCCTTGCCGCCGAGCGCGTTGAGCAGGGTGTCCGGGTCGGCGCCGGCCCGGCGGACCAGGTCGCGCAGCGGTTCGCGTTGCAGCGCCGCCCAGAGCAGGTGGTCGGTGTCCAGGTCGCTGCTCTGCCGCTGGGCGGCGCGACGGGCCGCGTCGGCCAGCATCTCCCGCGCGTCGGCGGTCATCAGTCGGGTGATGTCGACCCGGTGCGGCGGTCGGCGTCCTCCCTCACCCCGGCCGAAGTACCGGGCCAGGAATTCGTCCCACGGGTCGGAGCCGAGATCACCGGGTCCCATCATGTCTCTCCTCCGCAGTCGGGCGCGGCACGGTCGGCAGGGGCTACCCGGCACCCGGCGCGACAAACGCCGCAGGCGGTGGCGCACCTCGCCGTGGAGTGGCGTCCGGCCGGTTCGGTCGGGTGGTGGCAGGCTGGCGGCATGACGGAGAACCCGCTGCTGATCGTGGACGGTGCCAACGTGGTGGGCTCCCGCCCCAACGGGTGGTGGCGGGACCGGGCCGGGGCTGCCGCCCGGCTGCGGGACGCCCTCGCGCCGGTGGCCGCCGAGGGGCTGCCCGCCCGGTTGACGGCACCGGTCGACGTGGTGCTCGTGGTCGAGGGCGCGGCGCGGGACGTGCCCGGCATCGACGAGGTGCGCGTGGTCTCCGCCCCCGGCTCGGGTGACGACACGGTGGTCGAGCTGGTGCGGGCGGCCCCGCAGCGCCGCCGGCTGGTGGTCACCGCCGACCGGGAGCTACGCGAGCGGGTCACCGCCCTGGGCGCGGAGGTGTACGGCCCCCGCTGGCTCCGCGAAAACTGAGAAGTTCTCGCACTGGGACTCCCACAGAACGGACTCCCGGCACTTCACGGGGGTTAACGGTCAGGCGGGCATCAACACCGCCAGGGCGGATGTTCTCCCGGGGACGCCGATAGGCTCTAATGGAGATCTCCCCGCCCCCAGGAGGTTCCGCCGTGGCGAGCGTCGCCGAGCTGAAGGCTGCCATCGATGTCGCCCTCCAACAGATCGGTGACGGGCAGACAGCCGTCCAGGCGGCGGGTGAGAAGCTGGCCGAGGCGCAACAGACCCTGGCCGGCGCGCTGGAGGGCAGCGGGCACGAGACGGTCGAGGCGGCCCAGGCCTCGCTGACACAGGCCAGCCAGGAGCTGGAGGAGTGTCTCGCCGCGACACTGGTCGCGGTGGAGCAGGCCCAGCTCTACGTCTCCACCCTGTAGGCCGGCATGTCCATCATCGAGGACATCGGCGGCCAGGTCCGCGCGGCCAGCGAGGAGTTCCCGGTGGGTCTGCTCGGTCAGGCCCTGGAGAAGTTCGGCCTGGCCGCCGAGCGGCTGCGCTGGGTCCGCCAGGAGTCGGCCAACCCCATGGGCGTGCCCGAGCTGTCCGCCGCCACCGAGCACGCCGAGAGCGCGAACTACGCGCTTCGGGTGGCGCAGGAGCAGCTGTCGGCGTACCTGGTCGCGATCGGGCTGGCCGCCGACGGCGCCCCACCGCCCCGGCCGCAGCAGCGCGACCAGCGCCACGACGAGGCGCCGTCGGACGGGCCCACCACCGTGGCCCCGGAGCGGCCCGAGCAGGTACGGATGCGTCGCTGGTGGTCCGTCCGGGTGGCGGAGCTGACCGGCGGGCACGAGACCGACGCGGACGAGCCCGACGAGCGGCTACGCGACTCACAGGAGCTGCTGCGCCGGGTCGTGGGCGGCGTACGCGCCGGTGACCGTGACCGACTGCGGACCGAGCTGCGCCGCGCGTCGGCCGACGTGGGCCTCGGCATGGCGGCGCTCGCGCCCCCGTTGCTGCGCGAGCTGGCCGGTGAGCTGCTGGGGCATCCGCCCCGCGCCAGCGACCTCGGCCGGCTGCGCGGGGAGCTGGACGGCCGGGTGCGGGACCTGCTGCCCGGGCTGCCACCGCCGGTGCTGGAGACGCTGCTGACCCGGGTCTGCCGGATGCCGCCGCCCCGCTCGTCCGGGGAGCCGCCGCACGCCGCCGACTCGGCCGTGGCCGCCGGGGTGACGGCCGGGCTGCTGCTCGCCCGGCTGGGCCGGGACCTGCCCACGGGAGCGCCGCAGGCCGCCGCCGAGCCGGACGCGGGCCCGACTCCACGCCGCGACGACAAGCGCGCCGGCATCCCACGCTCCGGCGGTCGACCCGACAGCGGCGCGAGCCCACGCCCGAACGTCCCGCGCGCCGGCGGTCGGCCTTCCGGCGCGGCGGGTGGGCAGGCGTCGGGTGGGGTCGTACCGCCGCGCACGGGCAGCCCGTGGCGGGACGCGCCGGCTCGCCGGGGCTCCGATGGCTGACCGGCGCGGGCAGCTCGCCACCCGGGTCCGGGACTCCCTCGCCGAGGCGCTGGGCGCCACCCGTACCCGGCTGTCGGCCGCGCAGGCCGACCTGAGCGCCGGGCGCGAGCGGCTCGCCCGGGTCCGCCGGGCCGCCGCCGCCGTACCCGAGCGGGTGGGCGGTCAACGCGACCGCCGCCTCGCCGAGATCGACGCCCGGCACGCCACCCGCATCGCGGAGCTGGCCCGCCACGCCGCCGACGCCGCCCGCCAGGAGGCGCCCGGCTGCGCCGGCGCGGACTGGCCGGGCTGGACCCCCACGCCCCTGCGCCGGGCCGAGCCACCCGGCGCGCTGCGGGTCGGTACGGTCCGGCTCGACGACGTCGAGCCGGTACCCGCGCTGGTGCCGCTGCTCGACGCCGGGCACGTCCACCTGTCGGGCGACGACCGCGCCGGCTGCGACGCCGTGGTGTCCGCGCTGCTGCTGCGGGCCGTCGGTCGCGCCGACCCCGGTGGGGTACGACTGATCGGGTACGACCCGGAGCACCTCGGCGGGGGCCTGGCTGGGTTCGCGCCGCTGGGCACGGCGGGGCTGCTCACCTTCGTCGGCCCCGGCGGACTGGGCCCGCTCCTGGACGACCTGGTCGAGCAGATCCGGCGGATCAACGAGACGGTGCTGGCCGGCGAGTACGGGTCCCTGCGGGAGCTGGCCTCGGCGACCGGCCGCCGCCCCGAGCCGTGGCGGGTCGCGGTGCTGCTCGGCGGCGACGAGTTGAACCGGCACGAGCGCGGGCAGCTCGACCGGGTGGTCCGTGCCGGCGCGGCCTGCGGGGTGCACCTGGTGGTCCGTGGCGGGTCACTGCCCGACGACCCGACGGTGACCCGGGTGGTGGCGGACGCGTCGGGCGCCCGGATCGGCGGCCCGTCGGGCCTCTCGGTCCGGCTGGACCCACCGCCGCCGGCGACGCTGGTCACCGAGACCTGCCGCGAGGTCGCCGCCCAGATGAACGCCGGCCCACCGCCGACGCCGTTCGGCGACCTGTTGCCGCCGCCCGAGCTGATGTGGCGGGAGAACTCGGCGGACGGCCTGACCGTGCCGATCGGCGAGGGACCGCAGGGTCGACCGGTCCGCCTGACGCTCGCCGACTATCCGCCGCACGCCCTCATCGGAGGGCCGTCCGGCACCGGCAAGACGAACCTGATCTTCGCGTGGATCGGCGCGCTGGCGGCCCGCTACTCCCCCGCCGAGCTGGAGTTCTATCTGCTGGACTTCAAGGAGGGCGTGTCCTTCGCCCGGTTCGCGCAGGGCCGGCGTGACCCGAGCTGGCTGCCGCACATGCGCCTGGTCGGGATCAACGTCAACACCGACCGGGAGTTCGGGCTGGCGCTGCTGCGTTTTCTCGCCGAGGAGCTGCGGCGGCGGGCCGACGCGGCCAAGAAACACGAGGTCACCAAGCTCGCCGAGTTGCGCGCGGTGGACCCGACCGGGCACTGGCCGCGGATCGTCGCGGTGGTCGACGAGTTCCAGATGCTGCTGGCCGGCCGTGACGTGGTGGCCCGGGAGGCGGCCGACCTGCTGGAGGACCTGGCCCGCCGCGGCCGGTCGCAGGGCATCCACCTGGTGCTCGCCTCCCAGGACGTCCGGGGCATCGAGGCGCTGTGGGGGCGTCCCGCGCTGGTGGCGCAGTTCGCCCTGCGGATCGCGCTGCCCAAGGCGTTGCGGATCCTCGCCGAACGAAACGACGCGGCGCAGTCGCTGCCACGCTGGCACGCGGTGGTCAACGCCGAGTCGGGCATGGTCGAGGGCAACGAGGTCGCCCGGATCCCGGCTGCCAGCGACTGGGAGACGTGGAGCGGCCTGCAGCACCGCCTGTGGCGGATGCGCCCGCCGGACGCGGCCCCGGCCCGGCTCTTCGACGGTGACGCGATCCCCCGGCTCACCGAGGCCCCCGACTTCCGGGCCCTCGAAGCCCCGGCGGACGGCCGCTCCCCGCGCAACCCGGTGGCCCTGCTCGGCGAGATCATCGACGTGCAGGCGCGTTCGGCGGCGCTGCGGCTGCCCCGCGCGCCCGGACGCAACCTGGCGGTGCTCGGCACGCGGGTGGACGAGGCGTGCGCGGTGCTGGACGCGGCGGCCCGGTCACTGGCCCGCCAGCACCCGCCGGGCACCGCCCGCTTCTCCATCGCCTGCCTCGACCCGGACGCCGACGGCATCGCCCGCACGCTCTACGACGACCTGGCCGACGACGCCGCCTGGTACGACGAGGAGACCGTCGGCGAGTTGATGACCGAGACGGCCGACGGGTTGTCCGGCGCCGGCAGCCCGCACTACCTGCTGCTGTTCGCGGTCGACGCGGCGGCCGGCGCCCTCGCGGCGCGGACGGGCCGGCGCACGGGCCTGGAGCAGTTGCGCCGGATCCTGCACGACGGGCCGGAGCGGCGTACCCACGTGCTGGCCTGGTGGCGGGGCGTGGCGCGGATGCGCGCCGACCTGGGTGGTCCCGCCGCCCGCACCGACCAGATCGGGGCCTGGGTGGCGTTGGACGCGCACGGCGGTGAGCTGGGCGCGTCGCTCTATCCGGGCACCGGCGGCCCGGACTGGTATCCCCGCCCGTGGCGTGGGCTCTTCTTCGACCGGGCCGTGCACCGCACCGGCCACGTGATCATCCCCTATGGACCGTCGCGATGAACGAGCCGGTGGCGAGTGAGACGTACACGGCGCAGCTACGACGGCTCGCCGAGCTGACCGCTCGGGTGCGCGAGCAGCGCGCCGAGGCGCACACCTGGTACGAGCGGCAGTGCGCGGCGGCCGAACGCGCGGTCGACGAGGCCGTCGCCGAGGTGCGGCGTGCCGAGCAGGAGCTGGTCGACGCCCGGGAGGAGCAGGAACGGGTGGACGCCGAGGTGGCGCACCTGTGGCAGCAGGCCCGTGCCCGGCTGGGCGCCCGTCGCATCGGCGGACCGCCCGTGCCGGCCAACGGCGGTGCCCCGGCCGACCCGGCGTTGCTCCTCGGCCGGGTTCGTGACCTGCTCAACCGGGCCGGGCAGCCGGGTGAGCTGCCGGGCTCGGTCAACCCGTTGCTGGCGCTGTGCGGGGTGGGCGGCGCGGTGCTCGGGTACGCGCTGGGCGTCGCCGCGCGGGCGCTCGGCGTCGGGTACGGCGGCGACCTGGCGGTCGGCATGCCGGTGCTGGCGCTGGTGGTGACGCTGTTCGGGCCACTGATGGGGCTCGTGCCGGCGCGGGCGCTGGCCGATCGCCGGCACGCGATGCTCGGCCCCCAACCGATCATGGTGGTACTCGGCACCGGCCTGGTAACAACGGTGCTGCTCCTGACCCTAGGCCGCTGACCGCCCGCCCCCTTCTTCTCCGGTTGATCAAGAGGTTCGCGTCATCAATCCGGCGTGTCGTGACGCGAACCTCTTGATCAACCGCGGGGACAGGGTCAGGCCGGCACCAGGACGGCCTCGCGCAGGAGGCGGCGGGCCAGGGTGACCCGGTCGGCGTCGTCCGGGAGGCCGGGTAGGTCACCGACCCGGGTCGCGGCCCCGCTCAGCAGGGCGCGGGTGGCTGGCTCGCAGTCGGCGGGCAGCGTGATCGTGCGGTCGAACAGCCGTAGCGCCACCTGGCCGTCCCCGTGCGGCAGGAGCTGCCAGCGCAGGCCGGGTCGCAGGGTGAGCCGGGAGTCGGCGTCCAGCGCGGCCAGCGCGCCGGCCTGGGCGAGTGGACGGATCGGCGCTGGGCGGGCCGCCGGCCAGGCGCGCTGGCGCAGCCGCGCGGCGACCGCGCCCGGGTCGGCCCGCAGCAGCCAGTCGCGCAGCGCCTCCACCGTTTCGGTCAGCTCCGGCTCGATGGCGTCCGGGTCGGCGACGTCGGTGCCGAACGGCAGGCTGGCCCGTAGCCGCTGGTCCTCGGCGGCCAGCGCGAGCAGTTCCTCGACGAGCGCGTAGCGGGTCAACGCGCGGATGCCCACGGTCAGGTGCAGCGAGCTGGCCTCCTGCGCCTGGGCGCTGTGCAGCCACCCGCGCGGCAGGTAGAGGGCGTCGCCGGGCGCGAGCACCACATCCAGCGCGGCGGGACCCTGAGCGGTGGCGCCGACCTCGTCGGCGCGGCCGCCCCACGGCTGCTTCTCCAGCGGGTCGGGCAGCACCGGCGGGTGGATCCGCCAGTGCTTGCGGCCGTCCACCTGCAGTACGAACACGTCGTGGGTGTCGTAGTGGGTGGCGAAGCCCTGGCTACCCGCCGGGGTGAGGTAGGCGTTGACCTGCAACGGCTGACGCAGCGCGAGGCCCAGGTCGCGGGCGAAGTCCACCAGCGGCGGCCAGATCCGGTGCAGGCCCTGCAACACCAGGGTGGCACCCCCGGCGTACTGCTCGAGGATCCGCTCGTCGAGCACCTGGTCGCCGATCTCGGCGCCGGCCCCGCCGCCGCCGGTCCAGCGGGCCGCCGGCACGAGCTGTCCGTCCTTGGCGACGCGCAGGAAAGGGGTACGCAGACCGCGCCGGCTGAGCAGCTCGTCGGCGTCGTCCGGGCTGAACAGGTCGGTGAACCCGGACGGGTCGGGCAGCTCGGCGGCGCGGGACAGCAGCGGGGTGTGGCCCCAGTGCGCGGCGGCGAACTTGGCGGGCTCGACCGAGACGCAACGCGCCAGCGCGGCGACGGCGCTCGCCGCGGCGGGTACGCCGTCGGGGGCCACGGACGGAACCGCCGGGCGGCCGTGGCCGCCCGGCGGGTCGAGGTACGTCATGGCGTGCCGCTACCGGGCGCTGCCGTCGGCGCCACCGTCCTGGTGACCCGGGGTCGCGCCACCGTCGGCCGGACCCTCCGCGCCACCGTCGGCGCCACCGTCCTGGTGACCCGGAGTCGCGCCACCGTCGGCCGGACCCTCCGCGCCACCATCGGCGCCACCGTCCTGGTGACCCGGAGTCGCGCCACCGTCGGCCGGACCCTCCGCGCCACCGTCCGCGCCACCGTCCTGGTGACCCGGAGTCGCACCGCCATCGGCCGGACCCTCCAGGCCGCCGCCGCCCGTGGTCTGCATGTCATCGTCGTTGAGTGCCATCGGTACTCCCTCGGGTGTGCCGCCCCGCCGTACGCCGGGGTCCGTCGTGCTGCGGGTGGTACCCCACGCGCGATCTTCTCTAACCCACACCGTAGACGCCGAACCGGGACGACACGGTCGGTTCGCGGGCGGCGGCGGAGAGTGCCAGGATGAGGCGGTGATCCTGGTGGGCACGTCGGGCTGGCAGTACCGGGACTGGCGGGGCCGCTACTACCCGCAGGGGATGCCGCAGCGCCTCTGGTTGGAGCACTTCGCGTCGGGCTTCGCCACCGTCGAGGTCAACAACGCGTTCTACCGGCTGCCCGAACGCGAGACGTTCGCGGCGTGGCGGGAACGGACCCCGGCGGACTTCTGCGTGGCGGTGAAGATGAGCCGCTACCTCACCCACATCAAACGTCTGCGGGAGCCGGCCGAGCCGGTGGCGCGGTTCCTCGGCCGGGCCACCGCCCTCGGCGACCGACTCGGCCCGGTGCTGCTGCAACTGCCACCGAACCTGCGGGCGGACGTCGCCGCGCTCGACGCGACGCTGCGGCTGTTCCCGCGGGACGTGCGGGTGGCGGTGGAGCCCCGGCACCCGTCGTGGTGGACCGACGCCACCCGAGCGGTCCTGGAACGGCGGCAGGCGGCGCTGGTCTGGGCGGATCGTCTCGGTCGACCGGTGGCCCCGCGCTGGCGGACCACCGACTTCGGGTACCTGCGGCTGCACGAGGGGCGGGCCCGACCGTGGCCGCACTACGGGCGGACGGCGCTCGGCTCGTGGGTCCGCCGGCTCACCGACGAGTTCGACGCGGACGAGCCGGCGTACGTCTATTTCAACAACGACCCCGGCGGCGCGGCGGTCACCGACGCCGTCGCGTTCGCGGCGCTGGCCCGCGGGGCCGGCCACCCGGTGTCCCGGGTGCCGTCCCCGCCGGACAGCGCCGCTCGATAGGCCGGTCTCAGGGCAGCATCATGGCGAGGTCCTTGGGCATGGTGTCCTTCACGTCCTGCCACTCGCCCTGGGTGACGTGCCGACGCAGGGTGTCGAGCACCACCTGCGTCACCCGCTCCGCGCCGCCCTCGGCGTCGTACGGGAAGCCCTGGCGGACCTCGTAGAGGAAGTCGTCGCGGTTGAGCTTGATCGGCACGTCGGACGGGTTCCAACCGTCGAAGTAGATCCCCCGGACCAGCACGGGCAACTGCTGGGCGAACTCGACGCTCTCGCCGACCGCCAACCGGTCCCGCAGCAGGTGCAGCACCGTGCGCAGCGCCGCGTACGACTGGTTGCGCCGCTCCTTCGGCCACCCGTAGGCGTCCTCGATGTCCTTGAGGATCAGGTTGGTCTTGTCCAGCGAACTCTCGAACGCGGAGATCATCGCGTCAGGCATCGGTCGACCCCCGTTCCGTGGCCTCCCAGCGTCGCTCGTCGGTACGTCGCGGCGGCCCCACGGGACCGCGCCGGGCGCGTACCGGGCTGCCCTGGGGGGCACGTCGGGCGTTGCCCGCCGTGCCGACCACGTGCAGGACGGCACCACGCCGTCGATCCGTCACCAGTCGAACCGTCATCCCCCGTCACCTCCGTGTCGTCTCCGGCCGTCGGGCGGCCGTCACCACCGTGCCCACCCTGCCCGGCGAGCGGGTGAGCCCACCCCACCCGGATCGGGTGAGACGCGGGGGTTCAAGCGCTGGACCGCGCTCGTCCATGATCTGCACAACTTCGGGGATGTTGCTGCTTCAAGCCGTCGTGAGGCAGCAACATCCCCGAAAGTGCTGCCCACCGATCGGGGCGTCCGCCTCGCCGACTCCCCAGGCGGCGCATTGGGCCAGCGCGAAGGTTTTACCTGTTCAGTAAGCCAATGAGTGTCGTCGCGTTGGTCTGCGCGTAGTCGCGGTAGCAGTTGTTCATGAGGACGTGCGTCTGGCCGGCGGAGTCGGCCAGCTCGCGCAGCTTCGGCGCCCAGTCCTTGAGCTCCCGCTTGGAGTAGTGGTAGCCGAACTTCTCGTGGATGTCCTTGCTGGTCCACTTGTCGCTGTGGCCGTGAAAGCGCATCACGGCCAGGTCACCGGTGGCGGCCAGCACCGGGGGCACCGACGAGCGGTGACCCTGCGGCATGTCCACGCAGACGTACGACAGGTCGTGCTCGCGCAGGAACGACAACGTCTCGTCGGCGTTGTCGCCGTCGAACCAGGAGGCGTGCCGAAACTCGTAGACCGGTAGCAGCGGGGCGCAGCGCTTCGCCACCTCCAGCAGGTACTGCTTGTTGGCCCGCTTGATCGTGAACCAGGGCGGGAACTGGAACAGCAACGCGCCCAGCTTGCCCGCCTCGACGAGGGGGTCCAGCGCCGACAAAAAGCGTGTCCACACCTCCTCGTACGCCTGCGCGGGCAGGTCGTCGGGGTAGACGTTCTTCTTCTCGGTCTCCGGCCGCAGGTCCTTGTAGAGCGCGCTGACCTTTGTGGGATGGCCGGTGAGCAGGCTGAACGCCTTGATGTTGAACGTGAACCCGGCCGGCGTGCGGTCGACCCAGAGCCGCGCGGTCGACTCGGCCGGCGGCGAGTAGTAGGTCGCGTCCACTTCGACCAGCGGGAACTGCCGGGCGTAGTACGCGAGGCGTTTCTCGGGGTTGTCCGCCGTCTGGGGATACCAGCCCGAGTCGAGCAGCGTGCGGTCGGTCCAGGACGCGGTGCCCACCAGAATGTCACCCATGGATGGAGTCCATCGTGTCGCGGACCGACCGGCAACCGCTGCCGTCGCTCAGGCCGCCCGCCGTTCGCGGGTCTGCTTGCAGGTGACACAGGTGGTGGCGGCCGGGAAGATCTCCAGCCGCTCGACCGGGATCGCCGCCTTGCAGCCCTCGCACCAGCCGTACGTGCCCTCGGCGAGGCGGCCCAGCGCGTGCTCGTACTGGGCGCGTCGGTCGAGGATCGTCCGCAGGAGGGACTGGGCGGTGTCCCGCTCGGCCGTCTTGGTGCCGCTGTCGGCCTGGTCGTCGCCGGCGGTGTCGCCGACCTCCACCAGACGCAGCACCTGACTCTGCAGGACGGCCTGGTCGTACTCCGCCGTCAGGTCGTCGTAGCGCGCCTGCAGGGACTGCCTGATCTGGTCGATCTCCGTCTGGGAGCGGCCGGTGTCGACCGTGTCGTGGACGAGCATCGCTGCCTGCCTTTCCTGGCCTGTGGTTCCGGTGAACCGGGTCCGGCGGCGTGGCGCCCCGGGTAGCGGTCGCATGCGGTACGCGGGCGATCACCCACGCTCTGTGAGCCGGGCGAGTACCCGCCGGACACGGCCCGCAAACGAGCCAATTTCAGCCCTCGCCGGGCGCCTCGACGAGCGCGGGATGGCGGGGGTCGTCGGCGCGTACGACCACGTCGGCGAAGCTGGCGGGAACCACCTCGTCGGCGTAACGGTCGAAGGCCGGCAGGGTCCACCCCCGGGCCGGATCGGTGCGGCGGCGCAGGGCCGCCGTGGACACCTGAAGGTGGACGGTCACGTCGAACGGCAGCGCTCCGCCGAGCAGGAGCGCGCCGCTGACCAGGACCACGCCGCCCGGCGGCAGGTCGACGTACGCGGCGCGGCTGGCCCGGTCGGCGACCGGGTCCCACAGCGACGGCAGCACCCGCCCGTCGCCGCCGGGGCCGGCCGGGTCGAGCACCTCACGGCGCAGGCCGGCCTCGTCGAGCCAGCCCTCGTAGTAGGCGTCCGGGTTGGTGCGGCCGAGTTCGAAGCGCAGCGACGCGGGGCGGAGGAAGTCGTCGGCGCGTACGTGCAGGACCGGACGACCCCGGGCTCGCAGCGGGTCGACCAGCGCGGCGGCCAGCTCGTCCGGGCCGGCGGCGGGAGCGCCGTCGACGGCGACGCGCAGCCGGGCGGGCTCGACGGTGGCCGAGGCGTCGGCGAGGCGGCCGGTCAGTTCGGCGACGAGCAGGTCGGGCGAGATGGGACGGATGCGCACCGGTCCATCCTGCCCCGCCCGGGAGCGGCGAGCGGTGGTGGCGGTCAGCCGGTGCGGTCGACGGTGACCCGCGCGTCGTCGGCCAACCGGTAACCCACGCCGTAGACCGTGGTGACCAGGGGCACGTCGACGCCGACCTTGCCGCGCAGCCGGCGCACGTGCACGTCGACGGTGCGAACCCCGGCGTGCTCGTAGCCCCACACGGCGTTGAGCAGTTGCAGCCGGGTGAAGACGCGGCGGGGGTGTGCGACGAGGTGCAGCAGCAGGTCGAACTCCAACCGGGTCAGGGGCAGCGGCTCGTCGTCGCGCAGCACCGACCGGGACGACGCGAGGATGTGCAGGGCGGGAATCGTCGGGGTGAGGGCCCGCACGGGTGACCGGTTGGCCGGCACACCGTCGGCGCGGCGCTCCGCCGGAGCGGAGCTGGTGACCACGCCCTCGCCACGTTCGAGCAGCTCACGCGCGGCTTCGAGCAACCGCAGGGCCGGCGGCGTCAGCGACTCCTCGCAGGTCAGCGGGATGGACAGCGTCACGGTGAGCACGGGCGCGGCGGTGTTCGCCGGGCGGCGTTGACCGCCGGGAGGTCGACCGGGCACCGCGGGTTGGGACGTATGCCATCCGGCGCGCGACGAGGCGGGGCTGACCGACATGGTCCTCCTTGGGCTGGTCCGGGTATCTCCCCACGGCCCGGGACGCCGCTTCATCGATGCTTCCCGGCGTCCGGGCGAGGGTCAAGAGGCGGCTGCGTTGCATGAATGTGACAATTGACGAACGCATCGGAGCCAGACGCTCGCTCTGCGTACGAAGCCAGATGATTACAGCAGAGCCACCCGGATACCCCGTTACGGGGGTCCCCGTCCTGTTCACCATGCGGATACCGCCGCGCCCCGGCCGGCCAGCCGGCCCGCTCAGCGGGTGTGGTCCACGCTGATCCGCGCCTCGTCGCCGAGGCGGTAACCCACCCCGTAGACGGTGGTGACCACCTCCGCGCCGTCGAGCTTGGCGCGCAGCCGCCGGACGTGCACGTCCACGGTCCGGGCCACCGCGTGCTCGTATCCCCAGACGTTCGAGAGCAACTGCAGGCGGGTGAAGACCCGGTGCGGGCGCTCGGCGAGAAAGAGCAGCAGGTCGTACTCGATGCGGGTGAGGGCGACCACCCGGTCGCCGTGCCGGACGGTCCGCGAGCCGGCCAGGATGCGGACGTCGGCGGTGTCGGCCACCGCGGACGCCTCGACGACGGTGGGGCGCGCGAGCGGTCGCGGCGTCTGCGGTACGTCGTCGGCGGGGCCCAGCCGACCCTCGCCGGCCTCGGCCAGCTCGCCGAGCAACTGCACCAGCCGGGCCAGCCGGGGGCTCATCGGCCCGGGGGCCAGGTCGAGGGTGATGGTGAGGGTGGGTCCGGTGCGCGGGCGGCCGACGGCCCGTCCCGGGTGACCCGGCGAGTAGGGACGGGTGGGGATCGCGACGACGGACATCATGCCTCCTGATGGCGGTACGCCCGCCACGCCCGGTGCGGCGTGGGGGTCAGCGGCGCGCCCAGCCGGCGGTGACCGGGGACGCGAGGGGGGTTGCGCGGTGCAGGGGGGTCGGGCCGAGCGCCGGTAGGCCGGCGATGCGCCAGGCGGCGAACCCGCCGTCGACGTCGGTGGCCCGGCGCAGGCCGATGTCCTGCAACGCGGCGGCGGCCAGTGACGAGGTGTAGCCCTCCTGGCAGAGGATCACCACCGGCACGTCGTAGTCGACGGCTTCGGGCAGCCGGGCCGGGCAGCGCGGGTCGAAGCGCCACTCCAGCACGTTGCGCTCGATGGCGAGCGCGCCGGGCACGACGCCGTGCGCGGCGCGTTGGGCCGCCGGCCGGATGTCGACCAGCAGGGCCCCGGCCCGGTACGCCAGGTGCGCCCGCTCCGGGTCCAGCCGGTCGAGCCGGGCACGCGCGGCCGCCAGGATCTCGTCGATGCCACGGGAGCCCGGCGGGGGCACGGGCGCCGGACACTGCTCGGCGGTGAGCTGCATTATCGAATCCTTCCGGGAACGAGAGGGTCGGGTCGATTCACCAGGACCGGCCGGCCTCGGCGACCTCGGCGGCGCGCAGCCGACCGTCCAGGAGGTCGTAGCGGGTCATCCGGCGCAACGCCGGCCGGTAGACGTGCACGCTGACCGCCGGGTCCGCGCCGCGGTTGGTGACCCGGTGGACGTGGTGGGCGCCGAAACGACGGCCGGCGCCAACGGGCAGCACGCGGGGCAGCAGCCGTCCCCGGCTCACCGTCTCCTCGGTGAGGGCGCCGGCCACCACCCGGAACGCGCCGGCGGAGCCGCCGTGGTCGTGCAGGTCGGTGCCCTGGCCGGGCAGCCAGCTCAGCGCCCACACCTCGTGGTCGTCGACGGTGGCGAGCCGGGCGTACCAGCGTTCGCCGGGATCGAAGCGCAGCGGGACCGGCCAGCCGGCCGGGTCGGCCCAGCGGGCGGCGACGGCGAGCAGGTCGGCGGCCGGACGATCGTGGGTCATCGGTGGTTCCTCGCGGGTCGGTGCGTGGGGTGCCCCCGTACTCTAGACGGCAAAGCCTATAGGTTTAGTAGGTAATTCCACATGTCGAGATGACCCGTGCGGTGGCCGGCCTGATCAGCGCAGGACCGGCGGCTCCACCCGGTAGCCGGGCAGCGACGGCCAGCGGACGGTCAGCACCACCGAAGCCCGCTCCGCGTACCAGGAGTGGTCCACTCCCCGCCCCCACACCACGTAGTCGCCGGGGGCGGCCAACCGGACCGTCCGGTCCGGCAACTCCACCCGGAAGCATCCGTTGACGAGCACCAGCAGGGTCGTGCGGCGCTCATTGGTCGCCCACCGCGAGCGGGTCTCCCCAGGCGGGTGCACACCCCACTTCACCTCGACGTCGGTGCTGTGCCGGATCTCGCCCGGCGGCGCGAAGTGCCCGAGCAGCCAGCCGCCGTCGCCGACCCCGTCGACGCCCGCGTTACCCACGTAGACCGTCTCACCCATCGGACCTCCCCCACGTGCCGGCCGAGCAACCTATCAGGGCTCCGGCGGCCAGGGCCGTTTCACCAGGGCGGCCGCGCCTTGCCGGATCGCCGCCCGGACCCGCCGCAGGCCGGGCGGTTCTGCTGAAACGGCCCTAATCTGGACCGGTGACCGACGACCTCGACGCCGCGACCCTGGCGTTCGCGCACCGGATGTTCGACCTGGCCCGCGCGGGTGCCACCGAGGAACTGGCCGCCCAGGTCGACGCCGGGCTGCCGGTCAACCTGACCAACGACAAGGGCGACACCCTGCTGATCCTGGCCGCCTACCACTCCCACCCCGACACGGTGGCCGCGCTGCTGGCTCGCGGCGCGGACCACACCCGCACCAACGACCGGGGTCAGAGCGCCCTCGCCGCCGCGGTCTTTCGCAGCGCCGCCGACGCGGTCCGCGCGCTCCTCGCCGCCGGGGCCGACCCGGCGTACGGCAATCCCTCGGCGCTCGAGACCGCGCAGTTCTTCGACCTGCCGGAGATGGTGCGGCTGCTGCGGGCCGACTGACGGTATACAGGGGCGGTGGAAGATCCTCTGCCCGAACAGATGCGTGCCGCCGGCAGCGCCCTGCTGACCGCGCTCGACCCCGCGACCCGCGTCGCCGCCGTGTACCCGTTCGACGACGAGCCGGCCCGGCGCTGGCTCGAGTACCGGCCGCGCCCCCGCCCCGGCGTCTGCCTCGCCGACCTGGACGTCGCCGGGCGCAAGGCCGCGCACCGACTGCTGGCCACCGCGCTCAGCCCGTCGGCGTACGCCCAGGCCATGGCGATCATCGCGCTGGAGGAGGTCCTGGACCGGGCCGAGGGGTGGCGTCGCGGGCGGCACAGCGGCGACTACTGGATCGCCGTCTTCGGCGACCCGGCGCGCGACGACCGCTGGGCGTGGCGGCTCGAAGGGCACCACCTGTCGGTGACCATGACCGTCGTGGACGACCAGGTCTCCCCCGCGCCGGTCTTCTTCGGCGCCAACCCGGCCGCGGTGCGGTACGCCGGGCGGCCCGTCTCCCGACCGCTCGGGGTGGAGGAGGATCTGGGCCGCGCCCTGCTGGACGCGCTGGGCCCCGCCGGACGGGCCGCCGCGATCATCGCCGACGAGGCCCCGACGGACATCATCAGCGCCACTCGCCCCCGGGTCGACGGGCCACTCGAACCCCTCGGCGTACCGGCCGACCGACTCGGCCCCACCGGCCGGGCGCTGCTCGACCAGATCGTCGCGCTCTACCTGGACCGGCTACCGACCGAACTGGCCGTACGCGAGGCGACCCGCCTCGCCGGCGGCCCGCTGCACTTCGCCTGGGCCGGGCCGACCAACCCGGGGCAGCGCCACTACTACCGGGTGCAGGGCGACGACCTGCTGATCGAGTACGACAACACCAGCGACGACGGCAACCACGCGCACACCGTGCTCCGCCGCCCCGCCAGCGACTTCGGCGCCGACATCCTGGCCGCCCACCACACCTCCCACCCCCACTAACCCGCCCGCCCCGCCCCGTCCGCCCCGCCCCGTCCGCCCCGCCCCGCCCCGCCCCGCCCCGCCCCGCCCCGCCCCGCCCCGCCCCGCCCCGCCCCGCCCCCGGCGATCATGGAGTTGTGGTGGGAACGAAGGGTGCGAGCGGGTGCATAACGCCCACCACAACTCCATGATCGGCAGGCCGCGGAGAGGCGCCGTCCCAGGCGATGCCGCAGCCCGCACTCGCACCCGCGCCTATCCCCGCCCCCGCCCCCTTTCTCGTCGATCTTGCGATTTCTGTGGCGACTAAAGGCGTCAATGGGGCAAAACGTCCACAGCAAGTGCAAGATCGGCGCGGGGTCGGGCGCGGGGTCGGGCGGGGGCACGCGGGGGCGGGCGAGGCGCGGAGGTCGGGGGCGCCGGGGCGCGCGGGGGCGGCCGGGGCGCGCGGAGTCGGGCAGGGCTCGGGGGTCGGGGCGCGGGGGCGGCCGGGGGCGCGGGGGCGGGGGGCGGGGTTAGGGGTGGGTTGCTTCGATGAGGAAGCGTTGGGCGTGGGCTACGAAGGGGCCCTGCTCGGCGATGCGGCGGTGCAGGGCTAGCAGGGGCGCGCGGTGGCGGTCCACATTGAAGCCCGGCACGGTCCAGACCACCTTGCGCAGGAACCAGACCACCGCGCCGATGTCGTGGAACGCCGCGCGCAGTGTGGCCCGGCGCAGGTCGACCACGCGCAGTCCCGCCGCCTCAGCGGAAGCGACCGCCTCCTCGGGGTGCCGGCCGTCCGGTGGTGGCAGCGGGCCGAGGATCGCCTCGCTCAGCTCCCGCATCGTGCCCGGCCCGATCTGCTGCGACAGGTACGTCCCGCCGGGGCGCAGCACCCGGGCCGTGTCCGCCCAGTCGGTGCGTACCGGGTGCCGGCTCACCACCAGGTCGAACGAGTCGTCGCCAAAGGGCAGCGCCGAGTCCGGCGCGACCGCCACCACCGTCGCGCCGAGCGGGCGCAGGTTCCGTCGTGCCACCAGGACGTTCGGTGGCCACGCCTCGGTGGCTACCAGCACCGTGGGCGGGTACGGGATCTCGGCAAGCACCTCGCCCCCGCCGGTGTCCACGTCCAGCGCCGCGTGGGCACGAGCCATCCGGTGGCCGATCAGCCGGGCGTATCCCCACGGTGGACGCTCTTCGGTGGCTCGGCCGGCCAGCCAGTCGAAACCCCACCCGTCGACGGGCGCGGCGGCGGCCTCCGCGATCAGGTCCTCGGCGGTATGCGCGTCAGTCACGGCGATCAGCCTCGCCGGCACGCCACCCGAGCGGCAATCCATATACCCGGCGCTTGATCGACTCGCGTTCCTGGAAGCCGTCCTGTCACCGAGCCGCCGACGCCCCGTCTTTCCGGAAACCGAGTCGATCACGCAAAGACCGAGTCGGTCAGGGGCGGGGGCGGACGACCTCGACCGTGCCACCGGCGAGGGTGTCCAGGCTGCCGGTCTCGACGCGGCCCCCGTCGAACTGGCGCATCAGCCGCGCGCCCAGGTACACGCCGACCCCGCCGGCCGCCAGCGCCACCAGCTCGGTGAACAGGATCGCGGCCGTCGCACCACGATCCGGCGAGTGGGCGCGGACCAGGCTGGTGATCAGGAACAGCCCCGCCATGGCGGCGTTCACCAGGTTGAAGGCGATGGCGGTACGGCGGGTGCCGTCGACCGGCACGTCCCACAGGTCGACCATGCCCGCGATGGCCGTCATGGCGGCGGCGAAGAGGGCGGCGACGCCGGTCCAGTAGCCGACCTCGCCGAGGAAGACCGGCCCGCCGGCGACGTCGGTGAGGTCGAAGACCGTGGCGCTGACGAAGAGCCCGAGCGGGAACGTCACCAACATCGGTTGGATGGGGTGCCCCTGCACCCGCAGCCGGCTCTGCATCGGTCCTCCCCAGGGTCAGGCCCAGTCCACCAGTACCAGGGTGCTACCCGAGCGCCCGAGAGGTGAAACGACGCCGCCCGACTCGCCGCCGACCGGGAGAACGGGCATCCACCCGTGCCGGTCGACGGTCAGCTCTCGCGGGGGCGGGAGACCGTCCGCACGAGGCGTTCGGCGACCTCGCGCAGCGGTATGTTCAGCGACGAGGCGGCGGTACGCAGCACGTCCAGGGCCTCGGCAGCCGGGCACCCCCGCTGCGTCATGATCACCCCGATCGCCTGGCCGACGACACCCTCGTGCAGGAGCGAGGCGTCCCGCTCACCCGCGAGCGCCTGCTGGCGGCCCCGGTCCCGGACGGCGGCCAGCAGCAGGCCGGCGTGTTCGGCGAGCAGCATCGCGGTGAGTTGGTGCTGTGGGGTGAGCACGTCAGGCGCGGCGGCGTACAGGTTGATCGCCCCGATCACCTGGTCGTCGATGTCCACCGGCGCGGAGATCACCCCCCGGACGCCGAGGTCACGGGCGCGCGGCGTCCAGGCCGGCCACCGTGGCTCGCCGGCCAGGTCGACCGCGAGGATCATCTCGCGGCGTCGGATCGCGGTCATGGCCGGCGTGTCGGGCCCGTGGCGCAGGTCGTCGAGGCCGGCCATCCGATCGTCGGAGGCGGCGAGGCTGGCCGGCTCGCCGGCGCGCAGCGCGGTGAACCCACACCAGCGCACCCCGGCCACCGCGTCCCGGGTGACCCGGACCAGCGCCAGCAGCGCCTCATCGAAATCGGTCAAGCCGATCAGGCCGGCGGTCAGCTCCCGCAACAGCGCGGCTGTCTCCAGCACACCGAGTCGTTCGACCACCGGTTCCCGCGTGTCCAGGTTCACCGTCGCACTGCCCTCGTACGCCCCCGCGCCCATCCCGCTGACGTCGTCACGTGTGCCATCGTCTGCTCTCTTCCGCCTTGACCGACCCGCCCTACTACCCTCGCAAACCGGGATCGAAACGGCGCACGCAGGGGTCTCTGCCCTACCCGGAGGTACGGCAGAGACCCCGCGAGCCAGGTCAGCGCGACGCGCTGCTGAGCCGGCGCCCGATCGAGGCGATCAGCCGGTCGAGCTCGGAGCCGAACGGGTTGTCGTGCACCAGGTACGTCCAGGTGGCGGTCGGCCGGACCAGGGTGCCGTCCTCGGGCTCCCAATCCTCATCGAATTCGGTCTCGTTGAACGTGGCAATGGTGCGCGCCTCGATCTCCGGGACGAGGTTGTTGAACGCCGGCACCGCGGCCCGGTGGAACTCGTCCAGCGGGTCGAGCCGCCCCAGCGCCCGCAGGTGTACGCCCTCGCGGACCTCGGACAGCTCGGCGAGGTGCTCGGCCCAGAGCCGGTCCAGGTGGAAGAGCGCGATCGAGCGGCCCGCCCGGGCGAGCAGGTCCTCGTCCATCTCGCCGGCCTTCTCGGGCTCCTTGTCCAGCAGCATCAGGGCGGCCACGTCGCTGGTCAGCAGGCGCTCGCGGCGGGCGGCCAGGGCGATGCGCTGCTGCTCGATCACCACGCTGTAGCGCCAGGTGTTGCGGTGGATCTCGTGGTTGACGCCCTCGGCGACCCGCTGGGCGTGCTCGACCGCGTAGTCGACCTGCTCGTCGGTGACCAGGCCGTCCGCGTTCATCCGCGGCGACGGGGGCACCGCGTCGGCGGCGTGCCGGACGACCAGGTCGTCCTCCAGGCTGACGAAGAAGACCGAGCCGCCCGGGTCGCCCTGCCGGCCGGCGCGGCCCCGCAGCTGGTCGTCGACGCGGCGGCTGTCGTGCCGACCGCTGCCGATCACGTAGAGGCCACCCAGCTCGGCCACCCGGTCCCGGTCGGCCTGGTCGCTGCCGCCGAGGCGGATGTCGACGCCCCGGCCGGCCATCTGGGTGGAGACCGTCACCGCGCCGTACGCGCCGGCCTCGGCGATGATCGCCGCTTCCTCGTCGTCGTTCTTGGCGTTCAGCACCACGCAGGACACGCCGGCCGCGTTGAGCCCGGCGGCCAGCGCCTCGGACTCCTTGACGTCCAGGGTGCCGACGAGCACCGGCCGCCCGGCGTCGTGGCAGCGGCGGATCTCGTCGATCAGCGCCTCGTCCTTCTCGGCGCGGGTGGCGTAGATCCGGTCCTGCTCGTCCTCGCGGACGCACGGCGTGTTCGGCGGGATCACCGCGACCTCGAGGTTGAAGAACTCCCGCAACTGGTCGCCGACCAGCACCGCGGTGGCGGTCATGCCGCACACCTTCGGGTAGAGCGCGATGAACGCCTGCACCGCGATGGTGCCGAGCACCTCACCCTCGGCGGTGGCGTCCAGCCCTTCCTTGGCCTCGACCGCCGCCTGGAGCCCGTCGGGCCAGCGGCGGCGCTGGGCCACCCGGCCGCGCATCTCGTCGATCAGCTCGACCGAGCCGTCCCGGACGATGTAGTCCACGTCACGGTGCAGCAGGGTCTGGGCGTGCAGCGCCACGTGGACCGCGGAGAGCTGCTCGACGTGCTCCTCGTCGTACAGGTCGATGCCGAGCTTGGCCTCGACGGCGGCCAGGCCGGCGGAGGTGAACGCCACGCTGCGCCCGTCCTCGGCGATCGTGTAGTGCCGACCCTTGCGCAGGCCGCGCACCAGCGCGGCGGCGGCGTGTACCGGGTCCTGCTCGCCCGGCACCGCGCCGGCGAGCACCATCGGCACCCGGGCCTCGTCGATCATGATCGAGTCGGCCTCGTCGATGATCGCCGTGGTCAGCACCGGCTGCACGCGGTCTTCCACGTCGGTGACGAGCTGGTCGCGCAGGTAGTCGAAGCCCGCCTCGCTGACCGAGATGTAGGTGACGTCGCAGGAGTACGCGTCGCGCCGCTCCTGGGGCGTGGACGCCTCGTTGACCCAGCCGACGGTCAGGCCGAGCAGCGTGTAGACGGGCTCCATCCACTGGGCGTCCCGGCGGGCCAGGTAGTCGTTGACGGTGAGCACGTGCACCGGACCGTTGCCGAGCCGGACGTGCCCGTACGCGGCGATGGTGGCGGTCAGCGTCTTGCCCTCACCGGTGGCCATCTCGGCGACCTTGCCGGAGAGCAGCGCCATCGCGCCGAGCAGCTGCACGTCGTACGGCCGCTGGTCGAGGCCCCGGCGGGCGGCCTCGCGGCCGACCGCGCAGATCTCCTCGTAGCCGGTGGCGGCACCGGCGGCCTCGGTCAACTCGGCGTCGTCAAGCGCCGCGAGGTCGTCCTCGCGCGCCTCGATCGCCGGCAGCAGCTTTTCCAGCGGAGCAAGATCCACGGTTGATCCCGGGCGCTGGAGGAAACGCCGGAACTTGCTCTTGAACCGTTGCGACACACCCATGAGCGGCAACGGTACGCGATTCTGGCCCGACACGGGCGGCCCGGCCGCCCGGCAAGTTTGGTCCCGCCGGGGCGCGGTCAGGCGACCAGCAGTTGGTGGGTGGCCAACTCCCGGTAGAGCGGGTCGGTGGCGGTCAGTTCGGCATGGGTGCCCACGGCCACCACCCGGCCGCCGTCGAGGACGACGATCTGGTCGGCGTCCACCACGGTGGCGAGTCGGTGCGCCACGATCAGCAGCGTACGGCGCACGGCCACCGCGTCGATGGCGCGGCGCAGCGCGGCCTCGTTGCGCGCGTCGAGGTTGCTGGTCGGCTCGTCGAGCAGCAGCACCGGCGGGCCGGCCAGCAGGGCCCTACCGATGGCCAGCCGCTGCCGCTCACCCCCGGAGAGCAGCACCCCGCCCTCCCCCACCTGCACGTCGAGGCCCTGCGGGGTGCGCTGGGCCAGGTGGGTGAGGTTGACCTCGTCCAGGACCTCGCGCAACCGGTCGTCCGTCGCGTCAGGGGCGGTGATCAGCAGGTTCTCGCGCAGCGTGCCGGCGAGCACCGGCGCCTCCTGCTCCACGTAGCCGAGCCGGGCCCGCAGCGCGTCGCGGGGCAGCTCCCGCACGTCCACACCGTCGACCCGGACCGCGCCGGCGCTCACCTCGTAGAAGCGCTCGACCAGGGCCAGCAGCGTCGACTTGCCGGCCCCCGACGGGCCGACCAGGGCGGTACGGGTGCCGGTCGGCACCGCGAAGCTGACGCCGTGCAGCACCGACGCGCCGCCCGGGTAGCCGAACCCGACCCGGTCGAACTCGATCATGGGTGCGGCCCGGCGCGGGGTCGTCGTCGCGGGCCCGGCCGTCGGTCGGTCCGCCGCACCCTCCGCCGGCACGTCCAGGATCTCCTCGATCCGCTGCAACGCGCCCAGACCGGACTGCAACTGGGTGTACGCGCGCAGCACCTGACCCAGCGGCAGCGCCAGGAGGAACAGGTACATGACGAAGGCGACCAGATCGCCGACGGAGATCGCCCCGGCGGCGACCCGCGCCCCGCCGATGCCGAGCACGAGCAGGAACGCCCCCTGCACGGTGACCGAGCCGATCGGGCCGATCAGCGCCTGCACCCGGGCCACCCGCAACCCCGCCCCGTACGCCTCACGGGCGCTGACCGCGACGGTGTCCGCCTCCCGCGCCTCGGCCCGGCTGGCCCGGATGGTCCGGGCCGCCGAGATCGCCCGCTCCACCGCCGAGGTCATCTCGCCGACCCGCTCCTGGGCTGCGCGGGCCAACGCCCGGACCCGCCGGGCGAAGGTCGCCGCGAAGCCCAGCCCGAGGCCCACCCCGAGCAGGGTGACGCCGAACAGCAGCGGGTCGAGCAGCACCATCGCGGTGCCCGCCCCGACCACCATCACCGCCCCGGTGACGGTCTCGAACAGCCCGGAGGTGACCACCGCCCGCAGCAGGGTGGTGTCCGAGCCCACCCGGGAGAGCAGGTCGCCGGTGCGCCGCTGGTCGTACTCGGCGATGGGCAGCCGCAGCAGGTGGGCCGCCAGCCGTCGCCGGGTGCCCAGCACCAGCCCTTCGGCGGTACGTTGCAGCAGGTAGTCGCGCAGGCCGCCGATCGCCGCGCCGAGCACCACGAGCCCCACCAGCACCGCCACCAGCCACCAGACCGGGTGCTCGCGGCCGATCCGGTCCAGAACCGACCGGGTGAGCAGCGGTTGGGCCAGTGCCGCCGCCGAACCGGCCAGCGACAGCACGCCCACCACGACGAGGGTGCCCCGATGCTCGCGCAGGTACGGCAGCAGGGCGCGTAGACCGACCGGACGGCTGTCGACCGGCGTGTCCGTCGAGGTGCTCATGGGGCGAACGGTAGCCGGCCCGCTCACCCCGCGACGGCTCCTCAGCCGGCCAGGACCACCTGTAGCTCCTGGCGGCGGCGCTCGGCCAGGTCGGTGAGCAGGGTGGGCGCCTCGTCGAACGGGACCACCGCCGAGACCAGGTGCTTGCGGATGACATCGCCGTACGTCCGCAGCAGGTCGACGGTCTCGGCGGAGAGCCGTTCCCGGTCCCAGGTCGGCGCGAGCCCGCGCGGTACCCGTCCGATCTGCGCGCAGCGCAGGGCCAGGCCGTTGTGGTGGAACTCCTCGCCGAGCCGGACCGCGTCCGCGCCGCCCTGGTAGAAGGCCAGGTCGATCACGGTGCCCTGCGGGCGCAGGAGCCGCAGCGCGAGGTGCAACGCCCACGCCTGTCCCCGGCACTGGAACACCACGTCGGCGCCCCGGTCGCCGGCGACGTGGGCCCACCGGGTCTTCAGCGCCACGGCGGGATCGTCCGCCTCCGGGTCGAGCGATTCCAGGCCGAGCGCGTCGGCGACCCGACGACGCTGCGGGGTCGGGTCGAGCACCACCACCGACGCGGCGCCGTGCCGGCGGGCCAGCAGGGCGGTCAGCAGGCCCACCACTCCGGCGCCGACCACCGCGACCCGCCGGCCGCGTACCCCGTCGCCGAGCGAGCGGACGTCCGCGCCGTGCAGGTCGGCGGCGGCGTGCAGCAGACCGTTCGCGCAGATCGGGCCCATGTGCGCGACGTAGACGCCGAGCAGCGGGTCCAGGTCGTCGGGCAGCGGCACGAACCGTTCGGCGACCGGGTCGGCCAGCCAGCCCGTGCGGTGCCCGTAGGTCATCGCGCCGACCGCGCCCATCGCCACCGCCGGGGTCGCGCTCTCCACCACCCGGCCCACCTGCATGTAACCCAGCCGGGTCACCGGGTACGAGGTGCTGGCCGCGCCGGGTTGGAAGAGCCCGAGGTCGGCGTTCCAGGTGACGTTCAGGTAGGGGTTCGTGCCCTTGACGTAGCTCAGCTCGGTGCCGGCGGAGACGCCGCTGAACAGCGTCTCGACGCGGAACGTGCCGGGCCGCAGCGGCGCGGCCTCCTGCTCGACGATCTCCACCCGACCGGGGGCGGTGACGGCGACGACCCGATCACGCATCGACGGTCACCCCGGTGCTCAGGGCGCCCGAATCGGCGGGCGTGGTGAGTCGGATCGTCCGGCCACCGCGGGCCGAGTCGGCCACCGCGAGGGCCAGCCGCTGGGTCTTCAACGCCTCGGCGTACGGGACCCGCACGTCGTCGCCGACACCGCGGACGGCGTCGACGAACGCGCGGTCCACCGCCACCCGGGCGGCCTCCGGATCGGCCGGGACGTGCCGTTCGCCGTCGGCGTCACGGATCAGCAGGCCGTCCTCGCCCAGCGACAGGGCCAACCCGTCGGCGAGGATCTCCAGGCCGGCGCGGTGCTTCCAGCCGAGCACGCAGGCGGCGCTGAGCGTGCCGACCGCGCCGCTGGCGAAGCGCAGCGTGGCGGTGGTCACCGAGTCGATGTCGGCGCCGTCGACGGGCGGTGGCGTGCCGTCGCCGTACGCGGTGACCTCGGTCACCTCGCCGGCCAGCACCCGGATCAGGTCCAGCACGTGGGCGGCCTGCTCGACGACCGGGCCGCCGGACCGGTCGCGCCGCGACCACCAGGCGACCGGCGGCACCTTGTCCAGCCAGGCGCCGCTGACCATCCGAACCGGACGGTCGGCGAGCAGCTCACGGGCCGTGTCGAGCACGCTCAGGTAACGCCAGTGGTGCCCGACGGCGGTGCGCAGTCCACGCCGGGCGACGAGGTCGGCGATGCGTTCGGCGGTGCCCAGGTCGACGGCGACGGGCTTCTCCACGAACATCGGCACCCCGGCGTCGATCACCGCCTCCTCGGCCGGGCCGTGCGCGAAGGGCGGCACGCAGACGTACACCGCGTCGGGGCCGGCGGCCAGCAGCTCGGCCACGTCGGTGAAGGTCCGCGAATCGTGCCGCGCGGCCAGCGCGGCCGCCGCCTCCGGAACCACGTCGGTGACCCCGACGATCTCGACGTCGTCGAATCCGGACAGCACCCGCGCATGACGCTGCGCCACTCCCCCGGCACCGACCAGGCCCACCCGACAGCTGACCATTCGACAACCTCTTCCGAGAACGTTTCGGCTCCGTCGGGAGCAGTCCCCTGGCATGCGCGCAATCAAACGTTCATCCCCCGGGAACGCGCCGATGCCACGTCGTGATCAAGCTGTTGCCCTGGGAACGGTTAGCGCGAGGCGGCAAGTGGGAACTAGAGCCCTGCTTGTTCCACGCACGAAAAGAGGGGGTGCCCGTGCGGGATACGACCGTGTCACCGGTGGTGGAGGCGTGGGCCACGTACCGGACCACGTCGGCGGCGGACTGGCCGGCACGCCGGTTGCTTCGGGCCAAGGGCGAGAGCCGGGTCAGCGTGGTGCTGCCGGCACGCAACGAGGAGGCGACCGTCGGCGCGATCGTGTCGACCATCCGGGAGCATCTGATGGACCGGGTCGCGCTCGTCGACGAGCTGATCGTGGTGGATTCACGGTCGACCGACCGCACCGCCCAGGTGGCCCGGGCCGCCGGCGCGGAGGTGGTCAGCCAGGACGCGATGACCCGCGGCCTGCCCCGGCTCACCGGCAAGGGCGACGCGCTCTGGGCGGGGTTGGCCGCCGCCGGGGGCGACGTGGTGGCGTTCATCGACGCCGACCTGCGGGAGTTCCGCCCGCACTTCGTCACCGGCCTGCTCGGGCCGCTGCTCACCGACCCGTCGGTGGACTTCGTGAAGGGCTTCTACCACCGCCCGCTCGTCGGATCCGCCACGGTGGAACAGGACGGCGGCGGGCGGGTGACCGAACTGATGGCCCGACCGCTGCTCAACCTCTTCTGGCCCGAACTGGCCGGCTTCGTGCAGCCGCTCGCCGGTGAGTACGCCGGACGCCGCGACGTGCTGGCCCGGGTGCCGTTCGTCTCCGGGTACGGCGTGGAGACCGCCATGATGATCGACCTGCTGGACCTGGTCGGTCTGGACGCGCTGGCGCAGGTCGACCTGGGCGAACGCAAGCACCGTCACCAGGACACGGCGGCGCTGGGCCGGATGTCCGCGCAGATCATGCTGACCGCGTGGTCCCGGCTGCAACGACGCGGTTGGGCGACCCCCGGCCTGATGCCGGAGGCGCTGCTGACCCAGTTCCGCCGGGGCGGCTCCGACACCCTGCCCAACCTGGACCGGGAGGTCGTGGTCAGCGACGTGTCCATCGAGGAGCGTCCGCCGCTGGCCGAGCTGCGCCACCGGCTCCCCCGCCGACGGGTGGCGGCCGCGTGAGCGCCCCGGTTCGTCGGCCGGCCACCGCCCGGGTACGAAAGGACCGTCGATGAGCCTCACCGTGCTGATGAACGCCGGCCCGTGGCTGTCGGTGCCCCCACCCGGGTACGGGGGCATCGAGAACGTGATCGCGACCCTGGTGCCCGAGCTGCGGCGGCTCGGCGTGCGCGTGGTGCTCGCCTCGGTGGAGTCCAGCGCTCTGCCGGTGGACGAGAAGGTGTCGGTCTTTTCCGACGGGCAGTTCGGCGCGCTGCAACGGCCCTACAACCAGGTCTGTGGCATCGCGCAGGCGCACCTGGCCGGGGTGGTCCGCGAGCTGCACTCCCGTGACGACATCGACCTGGTGCACGACCACGTGGAGGCGGTCGGGCTGGCCACGCTCACCGCGATGGGACCGTCCGGGCCGCCGGTGCTGCACACCCTGCACTGGGACCTGGCCAAGCACCCCGCGCTCTACGGCGCTCTCGACGGCGGCGACCGGGTCCGGGTCAACGGCGTCTCGGCGTCGCAGTTGGCCCGGGCGCCACTGGCGCTGCGGGAGCACTCGGTGGGTCACGTGCACCTGTCCACCCCGCTGGCCGTGGACGCCGACCGTCGGCCCGGTCCGCCCAAGGGCGACCACCTGCTCATCCTCGGTCGGATCAACCCGGGCAAGGGGCAGGACGTGGGCGCGCGGCTCGCGCGGCGGATCGGCGTACCGCTGGTGCTGGCCGGTCCCGTGGGGCCGTACCACCGCCCGGCCGACCTGGCGGCGGCGGGCGACGAGGCCCGGCAGAACCCGGACGTACGGTTCTTCCTCGACGAGGTGGCGCCGCACGTCGACGGCGACCTGGTCCGCTGGGTCGGCACCGTGGCCGGGCAGGAGCGCGACGACCTGCTGGCCAGCGCCCGCGCCTCGCTGTTCCCGCTGCGCTGGGAGGAGCCGGGAGGCACGGCCGTGGTCGAGTCGCTGGCCCTGGGTACGCCGGTGGTGGCCACCGCCCGGGGCTGCCTGCCCGAGTTGATCGAGCACGGACGCACCGGCCTGCTCACCGGCGAGGAGGACGAGCTGGCCGATCTGGTGCTGGCCGCGGACCTGCTCGACCCGCACGAGTGCCGCCGGGTCGCGGCAGAGCGGTTCACGCCCGCGGTAATGGCCCAGCGTTACGTCGAGCTGTACCAGCGGGTCCGCGAGCTGGCGACCGCGTCCCGCCTGCAACCGGTCTGAGCCGCCGTCGCCGCCGGCGCGTTTGCCCCCGGCGGCGACGGGTAGGCGCACCCGTACGCCTGCCGCGCAGCGAGGGAGCCGGTGATGGTCGGACCGATGGCGCACTCCCGGGCGCGGGCCAACCCGGCGGACGGCAAGCCGCCGGTCCGCCGCGCGGCCAGCACCGCGTCCGTCGTGTTCCTGCTGGTCGGTGTGCTCGGCTTCGTCCCGGGGATCACCAGCGGTACGCAGAACCTGCGCTTCGCGGGGCACACCTCGGGCGCGTTCCTGTTCGGCGCCTTCCAGGTGTCGGTGCTGCACAACCTCGTACACCTGCTGTTCGGGGTCGTCGGCCTGGCGCTGGCGCGGACGGTCGGCGGCGCGCGGACCTTCCTGGTCGGCGGCGGCGCGGTCTACCTGGTGCTCTGGCTCTACGGACTGGCGGTGGACCACGACACCGGCGCGAACGTCCTGCCGGTCAACGCCGCCGACGGTTGGCTGCACCTCGGCCTGGGCCTCGGTCTGATCGCGCTGGGTCTGCTGACCGCGCGGCCCCGGCGACCGTGAGCCGCGTCGCCCTGGCCGGTCGGTCCGGTTTGATGGCGCGGAACCTCGGGTAGTGGGCAGATCCCGACCCACCAGCGAATCGAGGGCGCCCCGATGGCCAGCCGGATCACCTGCGAGGTGCGCGACACGGCACCGGTGGCGGTCGTCCGGCTCACCGGCGCCCTGGACCTGGGCACGATGCGGTCGGTGCACCAGGCGCTGGACGGCGCGTTGGCGGCCCAGCCGGAGGCGCTGGTGGTCGACCTCGCCCGAGTGAACGTGCGGGACCGGCTGGCGCTGTCGGTCTTCGCGGCGACGGCCCGGCGTGCCGAGGAGTGGCCGGCCGTGCCGGTGGTGCTCTGCGCCCCGCCGCCAGCCGCCGCCCGTTGGCTGGCCGAGTCGACGACGTGCCGGGTGGTTCCGGTCTCGCTGAACTGCGCGGAGGCGACGAGGGTGGCCGGCGAGCAGAGAGCGCTGCGGATCCGCGCCCGGTTGGAGCCGGTGGCGGAGGCGTGCCGGCGGGCCCGGGAGCTGGTCGGCGACGCGTGCGCCCGGTGGAACCTGCCCGACGCGGCGGGTCCGGCGGCTCTGGTGCTCACCGAGCTGGTCGGCAACGTCGTCCGGCACGTGGGCACCCCCATGCAGGTGACCGTGACGCTGCGGCGGCCGTACCTGCACCTGGCCGTGGTGGACGGCAGCCCGTCGGCGGCCCAACCCGCCGGCCTGGACCTGCGGGCCGAGGGTGGCCGCGGGCTGCTGCTGGTCCGCGAGCTGGCGCAGCGGTGGGGCAGCGTGCCGGCGGGTCAGGGCAAGGCCGTCTGGGCGATGCTGCCGGCGGCGTGAGGCCGCGGGGCACTTCGACCGGTACCAGCGATCTGACCGAATTCACCGCTTAAGCCTGGTTACATGGTGCAAGGGTCGGGTAGGCACGCCCGTCCTTTCTGCCGTCACGACGGGGTGAGCAGCCATGCCCAAGCGGGTAACCACGGAACCCGTTCGCGATCGGGGACCGGCGATCCTGGCACCGGCCCGCTTCGGGGGTTTTCCCGGGGCGCTGCGGACGCCGGTCCCCGGCAACTCCCTGATCAAGTTCCTCGCCACCACCGACCACAAGCAGATCGGCGTGCTGTACCTGCTGACCTCCTTCGGGTTCTTCCTGGTGGCGGGCCTGCAGGCGATGGTGATGCGCGCCGAGCTGGCCCGGCCGGGCCTGCAGTTCCTCTCCTCCGAGCAGTACAACCAGCTCTTCACCTCGCACGGCGCGGTGATGCTGCTGCTGTTCGCCACGCCCGCCGCCTTCGGATTCGCCAACTTCATCGTGCCGATCCAGATCGGCGCGCCGGACGTGTCGTTCCCCCGGCTCAACGCCCTGGCGTACTGGCTGTACCTGTTCGGCGGTCTCATGGTGGTCGCCGGGTTCGTCACGCCGGGCGGCTCGGCGGACTTCGGCTGGACCGCCTACAGCCCGCTGAGCAGCGTCGAGAACAGTCCCGGCGTGGGCGCGAACATGTGGGTGCTCGGCCTGGTGGTCTCCGGCCTGGGCACCATTCTCGGCGCGGTCAACCTGATCACCACGATCCTCACGTTGCGCGCGCCCGGGATGACCATGTTCCGGATGCCGATCTTCACCTGGAACATGCTGTTTACCAGCGTGCTGGTGATCCTCGTCTTCCCACTGCTGGCCGCCGCGCTGCTGGCGCTCTCGGCCGACCGGTTGCTCAACGCGCACGTGTACGACGCGGCCACCGGCGGCCCCATGCTCTGGCAGCACCTGTTCTGGTTCTTCGGCCATCCCGAGGTGTACATCATCGCCCTGCCGTTCTTCGGCATCATCACCGAGATCATCCCGGTGTTCTCCCGCAAACCGCTGTTCGGCTACACCGGGATCGTGCTGGCCACCATCGCCATCACCGTGCTCTCGATGACCGTGTGGGCGCACCACATGTTCGCCACCGGGCAGGTGCTGCTGCCGTTCTTCAGCATCCTGAGCTACCTGATCGCGGTGCCCACCGGAGTGAAGTTCTTCAACTGGATCGGCACCATGTGGAAGGGGCAGCTCACCTTCGAGACGCCGATGCTGTTCGCCATCGGCTTCCTGGTGACCTTCCTTCTCGGCGGCCTCACCGGGGTGCTGCTGGCCAGCCCGCCGGTCGACTGGCACACCCACGACAGCTACTTCGTGGTGGCGCACTTCCACTACGTCGTGTTCGGCACGGTGGTCTTCGCGCTCTTCGGCGGCTACTACTTCTGGTGGCCGAAGATGACCGGACGGCTGCTCGACGAGCGGCTCGGCAAGGCGCACTTCTGGACGATGTTCATCGGGTTCCACGGCACCTTCCTGGTGCACCACTGGCTGGGCGCCGAGGGCATGCCCCGCCGGTACGCCGACTACCTGCCCAGCGACGGCTTCACCACGCTGAACACCATCTCCAGCATCTTCGCGTTCATCCTCGGCCTGTCCACGCTCTTCTTCATCTACAACGCCTGGAAGTCCTGGCGGTACGGCGCGATGGTCACAGTGGACGACCCGTGGGGCTTCGGCAACTCGCTGGAGTGGGCGACCACCTGCCCGCCGCCGCTGCGCAACTTCGACAAGATGCCCCGCATCCGCTCCGAGCGGCCGGCGTTCGACCTGAAGTACGGCCCACTCGTCGCCGACCTGGGCCGGGACCTGCCGCAGCGCACCACGAAGCCACCCCAGCAGTTCGGCGACGAGATACACCTCGAGCACCACGCGCCGGAGTCACCCGCGCCCGAGGGCGCGCACGGCGCCATGGAGGCGGCCCGCTACCACCCGGCGCCCGAGTCCGGCGCCCGCCCGGTGGACGTACCCGAGCCCGAGGGCGTACGCCGGCCCAGCTTCGAGCAGAGCGACGCGCCGAAGGACGCGCAGGACGCGCCGAAGCCGCACGAACGCTGGCGGCACCCGCACAGCGACGGCGGTGAGACCGAGGACCGCTGAGAGTCGTACGCGCCAAGGGGCCCGACACCTCCTTCGGTGTCGGGCCCCTGCTGTCCTCGGCGGATCAGTCCCGAGCGGGCGGGAGCCCGGCGGCGGTGAGCGAGCGGCGCACCGCCGGCTGTACCCGGGTCAGCCGCAACGGCACGCCGGTACGCTCGGCTGCCTCCCGACCGGCCACCAGCGCGGCGATCCCGCCGGCGTCGAACCCGCCCGCCCCGACCAGGTCGACGACGACCTCGCTCGGCTGGCCGGTGACGGCCTCCAACATCGCGCGGCGTAGCTGGTCCGCGCCGTCGCGGTCGACCTCGCCGCCGACCTCGACGACCACCCGGTCACCGTTCTGCCGTACCGAGATGCGGGTCTTGCCCGGATCCGGTTCGGCGGCGCCGTTCTGCCAGGGCGGTGGGGCGTCGGCGAGCATGGCCTGCCGCAGCCAGGTCAGCGCCCGCGACAGCAGGCGGGACACGTGCATCTGCGAGATGCCGAACCGGGCGGCGATCTCCGCCTGGGTCTGGTTGCCGTAGAAGCGCATGGCGAGGATGCGGCGCTCACGCCAGGGCAGCCGGTGCAGCAGGCCGCTCACCGTCACCCGGTCGTCGACCGATTCAAGGGCGTTGTCCGACTCGCCGACCAGGTCGCCGAACTCCGCGGAGCTCTCCCCGCCGACCGGCGCGTTCAGCGACGCCGGGCTGTAGCCGGCCGCCGACTCCAACGCCGCGAGGATCTCCTCCTCCGGCGTCTCCAGTCGGGCCGACAGCTCGGCCACCGACGGCGCGCGGGACAACTCGCTGGTCAGCGCGGCGGTGGCCTGCCCCACCTCGAGGATCAGATCACGCAGCCGCCGGGGCACGTGCACGCCCCAGGTGCGGTCCCGGAAGTGGCGCTTGATCTCGCCCACGATGGTGATCGCCGCGTACGCCGTGAACGAACCCCGCTCCGGGTCGTACCTGTCGACGGCGTTGACCAGCCCCAGGCGGGCCACCTGCTCCAGGTCCTCAAGCGGTTCGCCCCGCCCCCGGTAACGGCGGGCCAGCCGGCCGGCGAACGGCAGCGCGAAGCGGACCAGGTCGTCGCGCGCCTCCTGTCGCCGCTCCGGCGGCAGCCCTTCGATCCGGGCCGCGTACGCCAGCGCCGCCGCGTCGAGGTCCTCCAGACCACGCTCGGTGGGTGGTGGTGTGGTCGTGGTCGTGCTCGTCTGTCCGAACATCCGCGCCTCCCTCAGGAAGGTCCCCCGCCCGGATCGGGAAACCGGTCGTGCGCGTGGTCGAGCCACGCACCGGGCCGGAAAGTGGGTCAGTGACTGGGATGCCAGCGAGCGACAACATCTCTACGCAGCGCGATCAGGTCGTCGCAGCCAGCGATGTTCCCGCTCCGTAGGTACTCAATCACGGGACCCCGGGTTCGCGAGGAAGTTTCGGCGTCCTCCCCTTCAGGAGACGAGCAACCCCTGGTGGCCGCCGGTGTCACGGAGCACCGACAGGGCCTCTGCGACCCCCAGCGGGGGCGGGACGGGCAGGTCGTACGGCTGGGCGCGCATGACCTCGGTGGCCCGGCGCGTCGGCACGGACGTCACCGGATAGCCCCGCGCGGAGGTCCGGTCAAGAGCCCGGCGTCGTCGGCCGAAGCCCGCCACCGCCAACCACTGCGGGAGCCCGGCCAGGGCGGGCGAGCGCATACCGGGCGGCTCGGGCAGGACGTCCACCGAGCTGAACTCCTCGCTGCCGGCCAGCCACCACTCGGCCTCGTCCACGCTGCGGCGGGTGGCGTTCTCGCACCAGTACGGCACCAGCCCCGCCCGCACCACCTGCCACGGATCGAGCAGCCGACCGCATTCCACCACCAACCGGTCACCGGTCTTGCCGGCGGCCCGCAACCAGTGCCGGTAGAGGTCGGCCACAGCCGCGCTCAACGCTCCCGGCCGGGGCACCAGCACCCGATGCAGCGGGCGACCGTGACGGTCCGCGAAGTCCCGCGCGGAGAGCTCGAATCCGGGGTCCATGCCGTACTCGGCGTCGCCTGACGGCACCGACACCTCCGGCGGCGCCCACCGGGCGGCGTCGCCGCCCACCGCCCGCAGGACCTGCCGCAGGGCGTGGCTGTCGGGGTGGAAGTCCACCGGGTCCAGTCCGCTCGCCGGGCAGCCGACCTGGAAGCTGTGCCCGGGCCCGCGTTCCAGCACCGGCCAGGTGCGCGCGTCCCGCACCAGCAGCACCGGGGCGTCGGCGCTGAGCCGGTCGGTCAGGAACTGCGCGTACGCGGCCGGCAGCGACCGCCAGCGGGCGGCCAGCGACACGGTGACGCCGGTGAGGGTTCCCCGGCTGGCCGGGCAGTGCACCTGGCGCAGGTGCACGTCGGGGTTGCCGCCGACCAGCCGCTCGGCGAGCGCGCCCCCGTGCGCCAGCGCCTCCCGGGGACGGTCCACGGCCCCGTCGCTCCAGTGCACGGTCATCTCGAAGCCGGCGGGCAGCAACGGCACGCCGAGAGCGACCGCCAGGTGGGCGGCCGCGCCGTGCGGCGACCCGATGAGCACCCCCGGATAGCTGCGGCGCGGGTACTGGTCGACGAACCAGCGGGCCACCCGGGCCGCGTCCACCTCACCGATCTGGTCGACGGTGAGGGCGACCCGCCCGGCGGCTCGGGTCGCCGCGGCCCGGCGAACCGGCTCGGGCGCCGTCGGAAACCGCGAGATCGGCCCGGTGTGCCCGAGGTCGGCGCAGTCCGCGCCCCGCAGCGCCCGGGCGGTGGCGGCGACCAGCACCCGGGCAGCGCTGCCCTGGGCCACGACCCGGTCGCCGGCCAGGCCGGCGCCATCGGCCGTGAGCCCCTTGTGCACCTTGTGCACCGGCCCCACCTTGCCTCGTTCGCTCACCACGCGGCCCGGCTTCCCGTCCCGATGGGGTTCAAACGGGGCATCACCCACCCGGCGGTCACAATCCGCTGGTCAGCGGGTTGCGCCGGTCATCACCGACGATCGGCCGCGCAGGTTTCACCGGGGCTGGGGCGGGCACATCGGGGCCCATGCGCACCGACGACACCAGCGAGCCCGCCGCCGCCACGATCACCCCGTACGAGGACGGTCCACTGCTCGTCCGCGGCGACTTCGCGCTGGTGACCCCGGACGGCGAACGGATCGACGCCCGCCGGGGCACGGTGGCGCTGTGCCGCTGCGGCAGGTCGGCGCTCAAGCCGTTCTGCGACGGCACCCACAAGGCGATCAGCTTCAGGGCGGGCACCACCCGCGAGGGCTGAGCGGATCAGACCAGCGCGATCGGCGCCGGCGGGGTCGTCACGGACACCGGACCCACGCCGACGAGCGGGACGGTCGGCGGCGGGGTCGGCGGGGCGGGTGACCGCAGCGAGCTGCGGCCGGCCGCCCAACTGTCCAGCAGGTGCGCCGCGAAGAGCCGGTCCACCGCGAGCGCCGCCGCCGCGCCGAAGAGCACGTCCGGAGCGAGCGCCGGCTCGGTCCGGACCAGGCCGCCGCACAGGTCGTGCGCGGCGATCTGCTCGTGCACCGCGTCCGCCTCCACGTGCTCGTCGTAGAAGCGGGTCGCCACCTCGTCCAGGCCGAGGCGGCGCAGTCCGTTGCCGTAGCGGCGGTTCGGCAGGGACGAGGTCATCTCGAAGGCCGCCAGGTGCCCGAGCAGCGCCCCGCGCAGCCGTCGGTGCAGCCCGAACAGGGACATCAGGTTGTTGGTCGCCAGGGTCACGGCGGGCACCACGTCCAGGTGAGTCCCGTAGCCGGTGTCCAGGCCCAGCCGTTCCAGGGTGCGCCGGAACAGCTCGGCGTGCATCCGGTCCAACCGCCCGTTGCCGTACTCGTCGGTCTGGATCTCCACGAGGGCGGCCTTGGCGGGGCCGCCGAGGCGCGGCAACGCCCAGCTGTGCGGGTCCGCCTCGCGCAGGTGGTAGACCGAGCGGTGGGCGACGAACTCGCGGAACTGGGTGAGGTCGGCACGCCGTTGGAGCGCGGCGGCCAGCGACGGCCCGTCGTCGGCCGCGACCAGCTCGGCCAGCCCGGCCGCGACGCCGTCCGCCGGCACCGCCGGCACGTCGGCCAGCCGGCGCAGCGCCGCCTCGAAGGGGCGCTCGGCGCGGGCCCGCAGCGCCAGCAGGGTGGGCTGCCACTCCCAACCCTCGTCGACGCCCTGCCAGCCCCGGTAGTGCAGCTCGTAGCAGAGGAACAGGGTCAGCTGCAGATCCTCGTCGGTCAGCGGGTCCGCCGGGTCGAGGTCGACGCCGAGGTCCGCCGGCAGGTCGTAGGGCGCGCGTCGCAGCGCGTCGGTCACCGCCGCCGACAGCGGGCCGCGCGGCTGCGGCAGGGGCGCGGGACCGTAGCGGCGGTCGGCGGGCTCCGGCATGGGACCTCCAGGGTCGTCGGGCCGCTACTGATGCCCTGGTGGCGTGCGCCTAAACGAGATCCTCGACGGCCACGGCCTGCTCCACCTGCTCGCGGACGCGCCGGGCCGGTTCGCCCTCGGCGTACAGCCCACGCAGGTCGGCGAAGGCCGGTTCCGGGGGCGCCAACGAGACCGTCGCGTCGACCACGGCCTCCAGGACGCAGGGCCGGTCCGCGGCGAGCGCCTCGTCCCAGGCCGCGCCGACCAGCTCCGGACGGTCCACCCGGACGCCGTGCAGCCCGAGCAGCCGGGCCCAGCCCGCGTACGGCACGTCGGGACGGCGGCCCATCGGGTCCCCGGACGATTCCCGTCCACCGCCCATGCCGTTGTGGTCGCGGTTGTTGAGCACGAGCACCACCAACCGTGGGTCGGCCCAGTCCTGCCAGTGATGCGACACCGTGATCAGCTCGGCGAGGCCGTTGAGTTGCATGGCCCCGTCGCCGAGCAGCGCGACCACCGGCGCGTCCGGGGCCGCGAGCTTGGCGGCCACCGCGTACGGCAGGGCGCAGCCCATCGAACCGAGGGTGCCGCAGAGTTGCGCGTTCACCCCGGGCGGCAGGACGAGGTGCCGGGCGTACCAGTAGAGGACCGAGCCGACATCGACCGCCACCGACCCGGCGTGCGGCACCCGGGTGGACAGCTCCTGCAGGACGAGCTGCGGGTTGATCGGTTCGGCCGGCGCGGCGGCCCGGTCGGCGGCGGTCGCGCGCCAGCGGTCGACGGTGCTCTCCACCGTCGCGCGCCACTGTTGGTGCGGCCGGGCGGGCACCCGCTCCAGCAGTGCCCGCAGCGTCTCGGTGGCGTCACCGACCAGCGGAACGTCGGCCGGGTAGCGGCTGCCGATGCGGGTGCCGTCGATGTCGATCTGCACCGTGCGGGCCTGGTCGGGCATCGGGAAGTAGTCGGTCCACGGGTCGTTCGTGCCGACCAGCAGCAGCGTGTCACAGCCACCCATCAGCTCGGCCGCAGCCGGCGTGCCGACCTCCCCGAGCACCCCGGCGTGAAAGGGCAGGCGCTCGTCCAGGATCGGCTTGCCCAGCAGGGACGTCGCCACCCCGGCGCCGAGGCGGTCGGCCAGCTCGACGATCTCGGCGGCGGCGCCCCGGGCACCCTGGCCCACCAGGATCGCGGTGCGCTGGCCGTTGCCGAGCACCTGCGCGGCGGCGTCGAGGTCCACCTCGTGCGGCAGCACCCGGGCCAGCGGCTCGCCGGGGGTCGCCGTGATCACGCCCGCCGCGTGCGTCCCCAGGTCCGGCACCAGGGCCTCCTGCAGGTACCGGGGCAGCACCACGCAGGTCGGGCTCCGCGTCGCCGCCGCGGTGCGGAACGCCTGGTCCAGCAGCGCGGGTACGGACGCCGGGCTGCGGCCGTACCGGACGAACTGGTTGCACACGTCGCCGAAGAGCCGGCTCAACCCGATCTGCTGGTGCGCGCCGCCCAGCGGTCCGGTGACGTCCTCACCGACGATCGCCACGACCGGCTTGCTGTCGAGCTTGGCGTCGTACAGGCCGTTGAGCAGTTGCACCGCGCTCGGTCCCTGGGTGGCCAGGCAGACCCCGATGCCGCCGGTGAACTTGGCGTGCCCGGTGGCCATGAACGAGGCCGTCTCCTCGTGCCGGGCCGGAACGAACGCCGGGTCGCCCCCGGCGTCCTCCAGCGCCTCGACCAGCGGGGCGATCGCCGCTCCGGGGTAGCCGAAGGCGCGCGGCACCCGCCAGGCCCGCATCCGCTCGACCACCAGGTCCGCGACCCGGCGCTCAGCCATTGCCGCGTCCCGGGGTGCCTTCGTCGACGTACCGCAGGACCGCGCCGACGCCGTCGGTGAGCTGCGGCGCCTCGTCCGCGCCGAGCACCGTCAACGCCGCGTCGGTGCCCACCAGCGCCCGGACCAGCGCCGCGTCGGCGCGGACCCGCTGCGGGTCGCCGACCGACATCGCGCTCAACTGGGCCGGGTCGACGGCGATCTCGGTGGGCTCGGGGCCGATCCACAGCTCGCCGTTGGCCGACGGGTCGTCGACGATGAGCATCGTGTCGACCTGGTTGCGTTGCAGGGCCGACACGACCGCGTCGAGTCCCGCGCCGACGTCCTCCTGCACGCCGAACTTGTCCAGCGCGGCGGTGATCCGCTGGTCGGCGACCTCGGCGATGGTCTGCACCGTGAGGTCGTCCAGCATGCTCTGGTCGGCGCCGCCGGCCCGGGAGCCCGCGTCGGTGCGGACGACCAGGTCCTGCCAGCGCGGCGGCATCTGCGCGGCGATCATCCCGGTGGCCCGGACGTCACCGGCCACCACCACGACGTCCGCGCCGACGCGGTCGGCCAGCTCCACGGTCGCGGCGGTGACGTCGCCGGCGTTCTGGTGCCACGCCTCCATGGCGGCCCGCTGGTAGCGCGACTGCGACCAGCCGCCGGGCTGGACCCGACGCAGCGGGAAGCTCTCCCGGCCGGCGACGTGCGCCCGTCGGGGTACGCCGCCCGCGCTGACCGCGACAGCGTCGCCCCCGGTACGGTCGGCGACCACCCGGACCCACGCCACCTGTTCGCCGCGCTGGGCGAGCAGCGGCATGACGTGCGGCAACGGCCCGTAACTCGCCAGGTCGCGCAGCGGCGGCGCGGACAGGTACTCGGAGAGCACCACCTGACCGTGGCTGGCGAAGACCGCCAGGCCGTAGTCCCCGACCATCGGGTCGTGACCCCGGATCACCCGGTCCAGCGCGGCGACGCTCGCCTCGTCCGCCCCCTGTTCGGCCAGGCGGCGTTCCAGGGCGCGCCAGCGTAGGTCCAGCGCCGGGTGGGCGTCCTCGGTGTCGGCGGAGGCGTCCAGGTACACCGAGCACCACGGCCCGGGTCGGTCGTAGAGCGGGCGCAGGAAGGACAGCTGCATGCTCGACCCCTTTCCAGCTCGACCGCCCGCTTACCCCCGTCGCCCGGGATGTCACCTCGCGGGCGTGAGCCCGTGACCAGGTTTCATTCACGTCGTTCAACCGGGGACATCGATACGATCAGTGAACACAAGCGGACTCTCGGTGGTGGAAATGGACAGCGGACTCGATACCCGGCGGATCGTGCACCCGACGGAGCGGATCGTCACGGGACGGCTGGTCCGCCTGTTGGACGGCTACACCCGCGAGATACGCGTCGGCCAACCGGTGCTGGTCGCGGTGCTCGCCGCGGCCGCGTTCGCCCGGCTGCCGGCCCTGCTGCTGCGCGCGCTGTTCTCGTTCGGCGGCGGTGGCGCCCGCCGACGCTGGAAGGAGCTGAAGCAGGGCCCGGAGTACCTGGTCACCCCGGTCCGCCTGCGGAACACCGCCGGTCAGCTCTGCGAGGTCGAGCTGCACGGACACCTGCCGCAGAGCGCCCTGCACCCGGCCGATCAGGTGCAGCTCACCCTGCGCCCGCAGCGCGATCCGGAGCTGCCGCCGCGGATCGAGCGGATCGTCAACCTGACCACCGGGCAGTTGCTCACCCCGCGTACCGCGACCCTCTGGTCACACCTGGGACCACCGCTGCTGTTGCAGGCGACGATCGGCGCTCTGCTGTTGGCCGGCGTCGCGGCCTGTTCCGCGCTGACCTGAGCGCTCGGCCGGGGCCGGTCAGCCGACCGGGGCGGGCTCGCGGACCGGCTGCCGGTCGCCGCCGAGCATGCCCCGGCGATGTGCCCAGCGTTCGAAGATCAGCGTGGCGAACGGCGGCACGGCGCACGCCAGCGCCACGAGGGTCACCGGCAGGCTCCAGCGGCGCAGCCGCGCCACCGCGAGCACCAGCAACCCGTACGCGATGAACAGGCCGCCGTGGATCGGCCCGAAGATCTTGACGCCCAGCTCATTGTCCGGCGGACCGTACTTGACGGCCATCCCCACCAGCAGGGCCAGCCAGGAGCAGGCCTCGGCGATCGCCGCCGCGACGAACAGCCGGGTCACCTTCTCGCGCATCCGGCAATGCTAGCGGTGCCGGCCGTTCGCGCTCTCGCCGACCACAGAGCGTGCGACAGGGGTCACGGGGCCCGCCACTGGGTAGGAAAGAACCCTCGGGTCTTCCCCGCTCGTACGGCCACGTGCGAGGTTAGGGGGAACCAGCGGTGACAGGGCGGTGACCATGGGCGAGGATGTCGGCGTACGGACCTTCAGTCGGGAGGATCGGGCCCGCTACCGCGAAAAGGTGCGGAACTGCCTGGATGTCTTCGCCGAGATGCTGCGGGAGTCGCGGTTCGACATCGACCGGCCGATGACGGGGCTGGAGATCGAGCTGAACCTCGTGGACGAGGCGTCGAATCCGGCCATGCGCAACGCCGACGTGTTGGCGGCCATCGAGGATCCGAGCTTCCAGACGGAGCTGGGCCAGTTCAACATCGAGATCAATGTGCCACCGCGCCGCTTGACCGGCACCGGCACCCTCGACTTCGAGGAGCACGTGCGCGCCAGCCTCAACGCCGCCGAGGAGAAGGCCCGCACGATCGGCGCGCACATGGTCATGATCGGCATCCTGCCGACGTTGCGTCCCGAGCACCTCACCGCCGAGACGCTGTCGGCCAACCCGCGCTACAAGCTGCTCAACGAGCAGATCTTCGCGGCGCGGGGCGAGGACCTGCCGATCGCCATCTCCGGGGTGGAGCGCCTGGCGGTCACCGCCGACACGATCACCCCGGAGGCGGCCTGCACCAGCACCCAGTTCCACCTCCAGGTCAGCCCGGCGCAGTTCGCCGACTACTGGAACGCCGCCCAGGTGGTCGCCGGCATCCAGGTGGCGCTCGGGGCGAACGCGCCGCTGCTGTTCGGTCGGGAGCTGTGGCGCGAGACCCGCATCCCGCTGTTTCAGCAGGCCACCGACACCCGGCCGGAAGAGATCAAAGCCCAGGGGGTACGCCCCAGAGTCTGGTTCGGCGAACGCTGGATCACCAGCGTCTTCGACCTGTTCGAGGAGAACGTCCGCTACTTCCCGGCGCTGCTGCCGGTGTGCGACCCGCAGGACCCGGCGCAGACCCTGGCGGCCGGCGAGGTGCCGAACCTCGCCGAGCTGCGGCTGCACAACGGCACGATCTACCGCTGGAACCGTCCGGTGTACGACGTGTCGCGCGGCCGGCCGCACCTGCGCGTGGAGAACCGGGTGCTGCCGGCCGGGCCGACCGTGCTGGACACCATCGCCAACGGGGCCTTCTACTTCGGACTGGTCCGCGCCCTCGCCGAGTCGGACCGGCCACTGTGGTCACAGATGTCGTTCAGCGCCGCCGAGGAGAACTTCACCAGTTGCGCCCGGCACGGCATCGACGCGCAGGTCTTCTGGCCCGGCCTCGGCTACCTGCCGGTCACCGAGCTGGTGCTGCGCCGGCTGCTACCGATGGCGCACCACGGGCTGGACCGGTGGGGCCTCGACCCGACCGAGCGGGACCGTCTGCTGGGCGTCATCGAGCAACGCTGCCTGACCAACCGCAACGGCGCGACCTGGCAGGTGGCGACGCTGCACCGGTTGGAGTCCACCGATCACCTGGACCGGCCGGAGGCGCTGCGCGAGGTGGTGCGGCACTACGTGGAGCTGATGCACAGCAACCGGCCGGTGCACGAGTGGCCGATTCCCTGACGATCGCCCGTTCTCGCCGGCCGTCGACCGTCGGCCCATCGGCTCGGACGTCGCACGTCGATGACCACGGCGGCGGGGACCCTGACCGTGGCGGCCGGGGTCCGCGCCCGCTGCGAGCGTGACCGCGCTCAGCCGCGTGGGGTGGGGACACCGAAGAGGTCGGTGATGCCGCCGGGCAACTGCGCCAGCAGGTCGTGCCGGTCGTCGTCGTCGAGCGCCTCGGCGACGGTGTTCAGCACCACCTGGGCGTGTTGACGCACCTGGTCCCCGTTCGACACCTGCTCACGGTCGCCGACCTTCTTCAGGAACTCGTCGACGTCCCACCGGCGTCCCTGGGGGTTTCGGGTGACAGAACCGTTCAGCCGATCGGGCAACTGTGCCGCCAGGTTGTCGGCCTCCTGGCCGGCGAGCCGTTCGCCGAGCACCGACAGGACGGCCTGCACCGAGCGCACGGCCTCGTTCTCCCCGAGCCCTCCGCGCTGTCGTACGGTCGCGATCATCTGCTCGTACTCCATGACCCGCTCCCTTTCGCCTCCTGGACCGGCGCGCAGGCCGGCTAACGGACGAACGGACGGCGTTCCCGAGCCCACGGACCACAAACGCGCCACCCCCCTCGCGCCGATCTTGCGGTTTCGGTCGTCAACATGGGGTGGTATGCCCCTTGTGTCGCCGCAGAAAGTGCAAGATCGCGGGAGCTGGGGCGGTCAGACCTTGAGGAGCACCTTGGTGCAGTCGTCCTGCTTCTTCTGGAAGATCTTGTAGCCCTTCGGGGCGTCGCGCAGCGGCATGCGGTGGCTGACGATGAAGCTCGGGTCGATCTCGCCGCGTTGGATGCGCTCCAGCAGGGGGCGGGTGTAGCGCTGCACATGACACTGACCGGTCCGCATGATGAGTGACCGGTTCATGAACGCGCCCATCGGGAACTTGTCGACGAAGCCGCCGTACGCGCCGATGACCGACACCACTCCCCCGGATCGGCAGGCCAGGATCGCCTCCCGCAGGGCGAACGGCCGTTCCGTCTCGGTCCGGGTGGCCTGCTTGGCCCGGTCGTACGCGTACATCGCGGAGTTGGCGTGGTGGCCCTCCAGACCGACCGCGTCGATGCACGCGTCGGGGCCCCGACCGGCGGTCATCTCGTTGAGGGTGTCCAGCACGTCGACGTCCTCGTAGTTGATCGTCTCGGCGTCGGCGTGCTCGGCGGCGAGACGCAGCCGGTAGGGGAACCGGTCGATGACGATCACCCGCTCCGCGCCGAGCAGCCGGGCGCTGGCCGCGGCGAGTAGCCCCACCGGCCCCGCGCCCCAGATCGCGATGACCTGCCCGGGTTTGATGTCGCACATCTCGGCGCCCAGGTAGCCGGTCGGAAAGACGTCGGCGAGCAGGACGGCCTGGTCGTCCGGGATCTCGTCGGGCACCTTGAGCGGGCCGACGTCGGCGAACGGCACCCGCGCGTACTCGGCCTGGCCGCCCGCGTACCCGCCCAGCAGGTGGGAGTAGCCGAAGATGCCGGCCGGTGAGTGGCCCATGACCTTCTCGGCGATGCCGGCGTTGGGGTTGGAGTTCTCGCACACCGAGTAGAGGCCACGCTGGCAGGAGGAGCAGTGCCCGCAGGCGATCGGGAACGGCACCACCACCCGGTCGCCGGGCTTGAGGTTGCGGACCTGCGGCCCGACCTCCACCACCTCCCCCATGAACTCGTGGCCGAGGATGTCGCCCTTGCGCATCGCGGGGATGTAGCCGTGGTAGAGGTGCAGGTCGGAGCCGCAGATCGCGGTGGTGCTGACCCGCACGATGGCGTCCCGGGCGTTCATGATCGTCGGCTCGGGTACGTCGATCACCCTGACGGTGTCGGCGCCCATCCAGGCGGTGGCCTTCATTGCTTCGCCCCTTCGAGAAACGGTCAGCGCCGGGTCGGCGGCAGCGGCTGCGCGGGTCGCTGCATCGCCTGCTGGCGTACGGAGATGCCGTTCGGGCTGCCCTCGGAGCGGACCACCTCGCCGGCCTCCAGTACCTGCTTGAATCGGCGCAGGTCGTCACGGACCTGCTGCTCGGGCTCCTCGCCGAAGAGCTTCGCCACGGCCCGGCCGAGCGCGCCCGCCGGTGGCGCGTAGCGCAGTTGCACCCGGACCTCGGTGCCGCGGTCGCCCGGGGCGGGTACGAACGCGACCCGACCGGCGTTCGCCACCCGACTGCCGGGCAGCGACCGCCAGGTGATCGACCTGTTTGGCTGATCGTCGATGATCTCGGCGTCCCATTCGACGCGGCGACCGGCCGGTCCACGGGCGACCCAGTGCGAGAGGCGCAGGTCGTCGGCGCGTACCGACTCCAGGTGCGCCATGAACCGGGGCAGGTTCTCCACGTCACGCCAGAACCGGTACGCCTCGGCGGGTGACCGGTTGACCGTCACCGCGATCTCCATCCGGATCATCCGCTCCCGGGCCCGGCGGGCACGACCGGCGGCGATCGCGGTGGCGACGTCCAGGGCGGTGATGCCGGCGATCGCGGCCGTGGTCAGGGCCAGGCGGCGGCGACGCTCCCCCCGCCGGTCGACCATGGCCCGGCCCAGCAGCGTCAGGTCCAGGGCGTCACCAACGACCCGGGTCCACGCCCAACCGGCCGGGCGGCGGCCGGTGAGCAGACCGACCGCGTGGATCACCTCCCGCGTTCCGACGGCGGGGATCACGGCCCGCGCGGCGGGTGAGTCGTCGACGCCGGTCAGGCGGGCCAGGGTCCGGGGCGCGGCCAGCGCGCCCACGCCCAGGGCCAGGCTCAGCAGACCCAGCGCCCGCGTCGCCGCGGTCGGCACCGGGCCGTCCAGCTCCGGCAGGAGCATGTTGTCGACCCGGTCCATGAGCCGGTCCCCTTCGGTCGGCGCGAGCGCCGGCGGCCACCGACGCGGGCGGCCGTGAGCCGCCACCGTGACGCTATGCGCTGGATCCTCCCTACGCGCCCGAATTGAGGGAGAACGCCGATCAGACCTTGTTGATGATCACCGCTATCTTGTAGTCATGAAAATGGATGGGGCATACGAGGTTCGGCAGAGCCGCATCCTGACCGGGCTCACGCTGGCGCTGTACAGCGCTCTGCCGATGACCGCCGTGGTGATCGGCCTACAGGACCTGTCCGAGCGCTACATGTTCGTCATCATTGGGCTGGGGTTCGAGGCGACCATGCTCGCCCTGATGCGGGGCCGCGTCGGCCGCGCGGTCCGGCAGGAGTTGCTCTTCGCCGTTGACGAACAGGGCGTCTACCTGGGCCCGGACGAGTACGGCCGGCCCGCGACGCGCGAACCGTGGTCCCAGATCGACTTCATCGTCTACTTCACGGGCCGCATCTGGAAGACCAGCACCCGGCCAAATCCGAACCGTAACGTCGGTATCGCCCGAGGCGGCAGGATCATCACTTCCCGGGCAACGGGCGGTTGGCGCTTCAGCGCCCGGCGGGCCGCCGCGGCGGCCGACCGGTTCGGCGGGGGAAAGCCGGTCCTCAAGGGACCGTACTTCGATCAGGTGCCGCGCGAGTGGTTCCACACCCTCACCCTGCCGCCCACATGGCTCGCCGCCCACGCCAGACCTGGCGGTGTGTCCGGAACACAACGCTGATCAACCGGCAGCACGTCACCTTCAGTCAGCATCACGACATTGACCGATTTGGATCAGCAACGCTCCGTTACCGTCGGCGCACCCCCGTTCCGTCGCCGCGAGGAGCACGCCCGTGAGCCCCACCCTCCTGCGCAAGCTGACCACCACCATCGCCATCGCGCTGCTCGTCGTGGAGGCCGCCGCGCCCGCTGGCGCGCGTACCCCCCGGCAGGTGTCGCCCGCGCCCGGCGGCGTTCGCGCCGTCGTGCGGGACGCGGCCACCGGCGCGCCGGTGCCCCGCGCCTGCGCCGCGCTCGTGCCCATCGACGCCGCGGCGCTGACGGCGGTCACCCTCGGGGAGGACCAGCTCGGCCGGTACGGCGGCTGCGCCGACGAGCAGGGCAGCCTGGTGACCGGTGACGTCGCACCCGGGGACTACCGGTTGCTCGTGCGGCCCTACGACACGACCCGGCACGGCTGGCAGTGGGTCGGCCGGCACGGCGGCACCGGTGAGCGCGAGCGCGCGTACGTCATCCGGGTCCGGGCCGGCACGGTGACCAACGCGCCCGACATCCGGCTCGATCCGCCCGGCACGGTCGTCGGAGTAGTGACCGACGCGGCGACCGACGCCCCGGTCCCGCGAGCGCTGGTGATGGTGGTGCCGTACGTGCCGGACCCCAAGTACGACGACCACGGGCCCACAACCGATGAGAACGGCCGCTACACGATCACGGGCCTCGGGCCGTACGAGTGGCCGGTGCAGTTCGCCGCGGGTGGGTACGCCACCGTCTGGTCCGGCGGGGTGGGCAGCCGGGCGCAGGCGCGAAAGGTCCGGGTCCGCGCCGCGCGGACGACGACCCTGGACCAGGCGCTGCCCGCCGGCACCCCGGTCAGCGGGGCGGTACGCGTCGACGAGTTGCTCACCTACGCCCAGGTGCTTGCCTTCGACGCCAGCACCGGAGACCTTGCCGGCGTGGCGGACGTGGGGAGCGGGTACGCCCTGCGCCTGCTCCCCGGGCAGCGGGTGAAGCTGCGCTGCGACTGCGCGTACGCCCCGCCGGTGTGGCACCGCGACGCGGCCGGCTTCGACGCCGCGACTCCCCTGCGGGTCGGGCGAACGCCGGTCGTGGTCGACTTCGACCTCGACTAGGGCCTGTTTCATAAGGGCGGTCGAGCCGAGGCGGAGTCCGGGCGGCGATCCGGCAAGGCGCGGTGGCGTCCGGATACCGGTGGTGTATCCGGACGCCACCGCAACGCCGCCGGTCGTCGTCCGGGCCCGCCGCAGGCCGACCAGTTCTTATGAAACAGGCCCTAGAACACCCACCGGAGCACGGTGGCCAGGCCGACCACGCACAGCGCCACCAGCACCACGCCGATCACCGCCGCCACCAGGCAGCCCAACCCGTCTCGCCACGAACTCGGCTCATCGGGACGTGGCCCCTCATCGGTCCAGGTGACGGGCCCGTACCGGCCGGCCTGCTCCAGCAGTCGCGCGAAGCGCGCGCCCGCCACCGGCCCGAGTCTGGCGCTGGGGTCGGCGGTCACCCGCAACGCCCGCAGACGCCGCCAGGCGTTCCCGTAGGCCTGCTCGAACGCGGCGACCTCCCGCGCGTCGGCGTCCTCGCCGAGGAAGCCCCATCGCCCCGCCTCGGCCACGTTGCCCACCTGCCGGTAGAGCGCGGCACGCCGCGCCCGCACCTCCAGGTCGTCGGGGTACGCGGCGGTCAGGCTCGCCAGGCGTTGCATCGCGGGGTGCACGTGCCCGCGCTCCAGATCCGCCGCCACCCTCGCCAGCACCTGTTCCTTCGCCACGGCGGACATTCTGAGCGGTGCGCCTGCCACGCCGACAGCTCATTTCCGTCGGTCGGGCGTTAGCAACGGGCCGCAGCGGGTAGCCGTCGTCCGCTCTTTGTCGGGCCGGGAGGTGGGATGACGACGGCGACCAGCGACTTCTTCGAGCGGCTGGCCGCCGCGTGCCGCGATCCGCGGTTCAGCAAGGTGTGCGGAAGTGTGCGCTTCGACATCGCCGACGGGGACGACCTGGAGCAGTGGCTCCTGGTCATCGACCACGGCAAGCTAGAGGTGTCGCAGAGCGGGGACCCGGCCGACACCGTCATCAGGGTGCCGGCACAGGTGGCGGAGTCGATGGCGCGTGGCGAGGTGAACGGGCTGGCGGCGATCGAGCGCGGCGAGATCCTGGTCGACGGCGACCTCGCCCTGGCGTTGCGCATCGGGCGACTGTTTCCCCGCGCGGCCGAGGGTGGCGCGGGAGCCGACCAGCCGACGGCGACCAGCGCGCCGTGAGGGACATCCCGGGCACGGTGTCGTGCATCGACGGCAACACCTTCATCGTGTCGGACGCCAGTGGAGACGTGGAGTCGTCGCCCGCAACGCCGGTGGGGCTGTTCGCCAACGACACGCGCTATCTGTCCCGCTGGGTGCTCACCGTGAACGGCGAGCGGTTGGCCGCCCTGTCGGTGGACGACAGCCAGTACTACGAGGTCACGTTCTTCGTGGTGCCGGGCGGGGCCGTCGACTACGTGGAGGCGGACGTGTCCGCGATCCGGCGGCGACGCATCGGCCCGGACCTCACCGAGACGCTGACGATCTTCAACTACGGCCAGGGAGTGGTGGACCTCGACGTGCGACTGGAGGTCGAGGCCGACTTCGCCGACATCTTCGAGATCAAGTTCGATATCCAGGACAAGGCGGGCAGCTACTACACCGACGTCGAGCCGAACGAGTTGCGGGTCGGTTATCGACGCGGGACGTACCGGCGTGAGGTCGTCGTGTCGACGAGCGAGTCGGCCACCATCGACGCGCGCGGCCTGCGGTACGCGGTACGGCTGCGGCCCGGGGAGCAGTGGGACACCCGGTTGCGGGTTGTCATGCGGGCGCTGCGACCGGACGGCGTCGACCTGCGCGCCGCCCTGCGCGCGCTACGCCCGGACGAGTCGACACTGCCGGACAGCGTGCGCGAGTGGGTGGCGCAGGCGCCGACGCTGGACACCGAGAGCGCCACCCTCCAACAGGTCTACCACCGCAGCCTGGTGGACCTCGCGGCGCTGCGGTTCGCGCCGCTGTCACTCGGCGGAGCTGCCGTACCTGCGGCCGGGCTCCCCTGGTTCATGACCCTGTTCGGCCGCGACAGCCTGCTGACCTGCCTACAGACCCTGCCCGTCACGCCGTCGCTGACCCCGCCGACACTGCGGATCCTCGCCTCGCTCCAGGGCGCCCGGACCGACGACGTGCTGGAGGAGGATCCCGGCCGGATCCTGCACGAGCTGCGCTACGGGGAGTCGGCCGCGTTCGAGGAGCAGCCGCACTCCCCCTACTACGGCACCGTCGACGCGTCGCCCCTGTTCGTGGTGCTGCTCGACGAGTACGAGCGGTGGAGCGGCGACACCGGCTTGGTGATGGAGTTGGAGCAGGAGGCTCGCGCGGCCCTGGACTGGATCGACGCGTACGCGGACCTGACGTCGACCGGCTACGTCTGGTACCAGCGGCGCAACCGGGCCACCGGCCTGGACAACCAGTGTTGGAAGGACTCCTGGGACAGCATCTCCTACGCCGACGGCCGGCTGCCCGGTTTCCCGAGGGCGACGTGTGAGGTCCAGGGGTACGCCTACGACGCCAAGCTCCGTGGCGCGCGGCTGGCGCGTACGTTCTGGGGCGACCGCGACTACGCCGAGCGGCTGGAACGCGAGGCGGCGGCGTTGTACGAGCGCTTCAACCGGGACTTCTGGCTCGAGGACCGTGGCTACTACGCCCTCGCGCTCGACCACGACGGCACTCCCGTGGACAGCCTCTCCTCGAACATCGGCCACCTGCTGTGGAGCGGCATCGTGGCGCCCGACCGGGCCGCGCGGGTCGTCGAGCACCTGATGGGTCCGGCGCTCTTCTCCGGCTGGGGCGTGCGGACCTTCGCCTCCGGGCAGAGCCGCTACAACCCGCTCGGCTACCACAACGGCACCGTCTGGCCGTTCGACAACTCGTTCATCGCGTGGGGCCTGCGCCGTTACGGGTTCCTCAGCGAGGCGGGCCGCATCGCCGAGGGCATCCTGTCGGCCGCGACCTACTTCCAGGGGCGGCTGCCCGAGGCGTTCGGGGGCTTCGACCGCAGCACCACCCGGTACCCGGTCCGGTATCCCACCGCCGGCAGCCCGCAGGCGTGGTCCAGCGGAGCGCCGATGCTGCTGCTGCGCACCCTGCTCGGCCTCGACCCGCACGAGGAACACCTGGCCGTCAATCCCGCGCTGCCGTCCGCCTTCGACCGGATCGCGCTGCTGGACATTCCCGGACGCTGGGGGCTCGTCGACGCGTACGCCCGGCACCGCCCCGACCGGAACTAGTTCACCGCCCGCGTGTGCAGGACGGCACGGGCCTGTTCGGCGGCGCGCGTGATGCTCTCGCTGATGAAGTCGAGGAAGCGGGCGATGTTCTCCAGGCGGGCGGCGGCCGGGGTGCCGGGGCCGAGGACGGCGACGCCCTCACGTGCTGTCGCGATGAGTTGGTCGTTGGCGCGGGCGCTGGCCATCGTCGCCTGGTAGAAGAGTTCGGTGTCGATGACGTAGCGGTCGCGGCGGCGCTCGTCGCGCTCGCGGCGTACGAGACTCTGACTCTCCAGGAAGCTGATGGCCTTGGAGATGGACGCCGGGCTGACGTGCAGACGCTGGGCCAGCTCCGCCGCGGTGAGGCTGCCCGTGTCGGTGGTGAACAGGCAGGTCAGTACCCGGGCTCCCATCTTGTTCAGACCCGTGGCCATGAGGACGGTGGTGAACACCTCCTCGTACTCGGCGACGGCCTCGGCGTCGCGGCCGTGCGGCTGCGGGATCGCCTCGGCGGTCCGGGTGGCGGACGGCACGCGGCGGCGGGCGCGGCGTTCGGTGGCGCGGTGGGCCAGCTCGGCCCGGTAGGCGTTCGGGCCGCCGTTGCGCAGCACCTCGCGGGTGATCGTCGAGGTCGGACGGTCGAGGCGTCGGGCGATCTCGGCGTACGGGAGGCTGTCGGCCAGCCCGGACGCGATCTGCTGACGGTCCTGCTGGGTGAGTCTGCCTCCCGGCACGGTGATCTCCTCGGTGGTCGTCCTCAACGGCATTGCCACCATAGCGTTCACCGCCAGTCGATTGCAATGGCGGTAACGCCGGCCGTTGCTTTAGCGGCAGATCGGTTGCAACGTTTATAACGCTCTGAGCTGCCCTTACTACCCATCTACGCAACAAGGCTGTTGCCACTAACTGGAAAGCAACGTAGCGTTTCCAATGTCAGAAACACCGGAGAGAGCATCGGAGAACGCCGTGCAGAGCTTCGCCACCCCCGCCCCCATCGCCGCCGTCCTGGACATCCCCGCCGGGCGCGTCCAACTCATCGCCGCCGACCGCGCGGACACCACCGTCGAGGTCCGGCCCGCCGACGCCGGCCGCAGCCGCGACACCCGGGCCGCCGAGCAGACCACCATCGCGTACGCCGACGGCGTCCTGCGGGTCACGACCGCGTCCCCCGACAACCAGCTCCTGGGCCCCACCGGCTCGGTGGAGGTCACCATCCAACTGCCCGCCGACTCCCGCGTCGAGGTCAGGGCCGCCAGCGCCGAGCTGCGCGGCGTCGGACGCCTCGGTGACGTCACCGTGGACGGCGCGTACCGCCACATCAAGGTCGACGAGGCGGCGAGCATGCGCCTCACCGCCGTCGACGGCACCGTCGAGGTCGGTCAGCTCAACGGCCCCGCCGAGATCAGCACCACGCGGGGCGACATCCGCGTCGCGCAGGCGACGCGAGGCCGGCTCGTGCTGCGTACCCAGTCCGGCGACATCTCGGTCGCCGCCGCCACCGGCGTCTCGGCCGCCCTGCACGCCGGCACCGGCCACGGGCGCATCAGCAACGCCCTGGTCAACCACGGCAGCGCCGACCTCGACATCCACGCCACCACCTCGTCGGGCGACATCACCGCCCGCAGCCTCTGACAACCCAACCCCCTCAAGGAGTACGACAATGACGACGAACACCCCCTCCTCGACCCCTTCGCCGTGGACCGGCATGGTGCCGGTCGACGACACCGCCCTGGCCGTCACCGACACCGGCGGCGCGGGCGTCCCGGTGGTCTTCCTCAACGGCCAGTTCGCCACCCAGGGGTACTGGCGCAACGTCATCACCGACCTGGGCACCCGATGGCGGCACATCACCTACGACGAGCGGGCCCGCGGCAGAAAATCGGGACGCTCGGCGGACTACTCCTTCGAGGCGGCCGTCCGGGACGTCGACGCCGTTCTCGCCGCCCGAGGCGTCCAGCGGGCGGTGCTCGTCGGCTGGTCGTACGGGGCCGTCGTCGGCGCCCACTGGGCCCACCGCAACCCGGACCGCACGATCGGCGCGGTACTGGTCGACGGCGCGTTCCCGCACGACTGGCTCGACGACGCCATGGAGCTGCGGATCCGCAAGCTGTTCCGGCGCCTGGGCTGGTTCACGCCGCTGCTGCGGCCGACCGGCCTGACCCCGCGCATGAGCGCCGCCCAGCAGGCGGAGAGCAACATCGAGCTGGGCCGGCTCTCCCGGGAACGCGAACTGGGTCCGGTGCTGGACGGCATCACCGTCCCGGTGCGGTACGTGGTCGCCTCGGGAACGTCCCTCGGCAGCAAGGGAGACGAGCAGGAACGCATCCGCGCCAGCCTCGACGCGGTGACCACGCGCAACCCGAACATCCGAGTCCACGCGAAGGTCGCCAGCAACCACGGCGCGATCCTCAAGAAGGACTTCGCGGCCGTCGCCCAGGCCGTACGCGAGGTCGCCGCCCTCGACAGCGAGCACCGCTGACACACCGAACCCCGGTCCCCCCGGCCGCCGCGCGCGACCGGGTGGCCGGGGCGGCGGCGGGGAACCGGCGCACCACTGTGGATGATCGCCTGGTAGGAAGAAGGCAACCGCCTCACCCTCGGGAGATCACTGTGCCTCGTACCCCGCTGTCTCGCCGTTCCCTGCTGGCCGCCGGCGGCGCGACGGCCGTCGCGCTCGGCGCGGCCGTCGCCGGTCCGTCCGCGGCGAGCGCCGCCGCCGCGCCGCCGGCCGACGACACCGTTGCCACGCCGGCCGAGGCGCTGCGTCGGCTGCTCGCCGGCAACCACCGCTTCACCAGCGGTCACGGTCGGCACCCGCACCAGGGCCTCGACGACCTGCACCGCCTCGCCGCCGGCCAGCACCCATTCGCTGTCACGGTCGGCTGCGCCGACTCCCGGGTCGCGCCCGAGGTGCTGTTCGACCAGGGGCTCGGTGACCTGTTCGACAACCGGGTGGCCGGCAACATCGTCGACGACCTGCTGCTGGGCAGCGTCGAGTTCGCCGTGGAGGAGTTCGGCAGCCTGCTGATCGTCGTCCTCGGGCACGAACGCTGCGGCGCGATCACGGCCACCATCGACGCCATCCACACCGGCGGCACCGCTCCCGGACACATCGGCACCATCGTCGACAGCCTCCGCCCGGTGGTCGAGCCGGTGCTGGACCAGCCCGGCGACCCGGTGGAGAACGCCGTCCGCGCCAACATCGCCGCCCAGGTTCGGGCATTGTCGGCGCGCAGCCCGATCATCGCCGAGAAGGTGCGTCAGGGCGCGCTGCGGGTCGTGGGCGCCCGCTACGACCTGGACAACGGACGGGTCTCCCTGGTCGCCTGACGGCTTGTCTTCCCGGTCGTCCGTCCGGTACGGGCGGCCGGGGCTACTCCAGCGTCCAGCCGATGGCGGGTGGGTGGACCCGGGCGCATACCGGCCCGCCGGCCGCGTCCGTCAGCCCCAGTCTGCTCACCAGCAACCCCCCGCTCTCGTGCGCGGCGCGCAGCAGGTCGGTTGGGATGTCGGTGAACATCAGCTTCGCCCGCCGGAACATCGCGAACCCGTCATCGATCACCGTGCCCCAGCTCAGGTAGAGAAAACGCCCTCCGGGTCGTCCATGCACGAACGGCCCGCCGACGTCCAGCACCCCGTCGATCTCCCGGCTGGACACCGCTACGTTCCAGACCGCCCGTGCCGCGTCGACCCGTACGCGATCGACCACCTCGCTCTTGCGCTGGATGCCGACGTGCACGTTGCCGAGCCGCAGCGCGTCGGCCTCCGCGCCCGCGCGCCGGCCCGGCAGGTCACTGCCCTCGATCCGGATCCGCACCCCACCAACTCTAGTTTCTCGGCGTCGACCGCCCGATGGTCGACGCTCGGCGAGGCCCTCATCACCAGCCGACCCCGTGTGGGCGTGCGAATCACCGACGATCGCTCGGTAAGTCCGTAGTGTCCGTAATAGTGATCTGCCGTCGGTGAGGAGTTCTGATCATGCGTCGACGCCTGGCCGCGCTGCTGTCCGTACCATTGCTCGCCCTTCCCGCTGCCTGCGCCGCCGCATCGACGACGCCAGAGTCGCCGCCGGCCACCGGTACGCCCGCACCGGCGCAGTCCTACTGGGCGGGCCAGGACGAGTTGATGGCCGCCGCCGACACCGTGGAGGACTACGCCGCCCGGAACTGGCCACACGCCTACACCTCGGTCAGCCTCGACCTACCCGGACGGGTGCTACTGGTCCACCGCGTTCCCACCGCCGACTTCGACGCCAAGATACGCCCGCTGGTGCGCGGGGTGAGCGTGCGCTTCGTCGACTCCGCATACTCCGGGCGGACGCTGGACGGTTGGTTCGAACGAGTCCAGGCGGACATCGACGACTGGCGGCGCCGTGGCGTCACGATCCATTCCCTGTTCTGGAATGGTGAGGGCTCGATCGACCGGTGCCTGACCGTGGAGGTGGGGAACCCACGGCACGACGCAACCCTCCTCACCACGCACTACGCGGACATGTCCATCTGCGTGCGCCAAGGCGGGCCGGCTGTGCCGCTCACCGCTGACTGACCGCTCGCGGCTAGGGTGCGTTCATGGTCGATCGGCGGCAGGTGATGACGTTCCGCGTCCGCGCGCAGCAGCTGGACCGGGATGAGGGCGGCTCGCTGGCCGACACCGCCGTCCTGGACATCGGCGTGCAGAACACCGGACCGGACGGCGCCCGCTGGGCTCTCGCCGTCCGTGGCGTCGACGTGACCGCGCTGTCCGACGCCGACGTGGTCCTGCTGTGGACCGTACGGGGCGCTCCGCACCTCTACCGCCGGGCCGACGTCGGGCAGGTGGTGGCCGCGGTCGAGCCGTTCTCCGACGCTGACGCGGGCAAGCGCATCTACGACGCCTCGAAGCCGTTGAAGGCCGCCGGCATCGGCAACCTCGCCGCCCTCGACGAGGTGGCCGCCGGCATGCGGACGATCGTCACCGCGCCAACGGTCAAGGGCGACGTCTCCGGCCGCCTGGCCACCATGCTGCCCGAGCCGTACCTGCGGTTCTGCCGGCCGTGCGACGCCACCCACCTGTACGAGATGCCGTTCCGGCTCGCCGCCGCGCGGGCCGGTCTCGAGTTGCAGCTCGACACCTCACCTCCGGTCCTGCGGCGCATCACCGGCTTCCGCCGGGTGTCCGCCCCGGGCGACCGGTTCGACCTCGTCCGCGCGTACCTCCGGCTGCTCGGCCCCGCCACTCCGAAGCAGGTCGCCGACTATCTCGACGCGCCGGTCAAGGACGTGAAGGCACGCTGGCCCGACGACGTGGTCGACGTGACGGTCGACGGCGAGACGCGCTCGCTGCTGGCCGCCGACGAGGAGGCGCTGACGTCGGCCGAGGTGAGCGCGACCCGCCTACTCGGCCCGTTCGACCTGTTCCTGCAGGCCAAGGACCGGGCGACACTCGCGCCCGACGCCGCCCACGCGAAGGAGTTGTGGCCGGTGCTGGGTCGCCCCGGCGCGGTGCTGGTCGACGGCGAGATCGTCGGCACCTGGCGTCCCCGCAAGTCCGGCAAGACGTTCACGGTCGCGGTCCAACCCTGGCGCAGACTGTCCGCCGGCACGCGCGACGCCATCACCGCGCAGGCCGAACGCCTCGCCACGCACCGCTGCGCCACGCTCACCGACGTCGACTTCGCCGACTGACAACCCGAGCCGGACGGCACTCGGCGGCACCGTCAGCGCGGCGCCCGGGTACGCCGGTAGTAGGACCACCCGGCCAACGGCAACGCGATCGCCCAGGCCAGGAGCAGCGGAAGGCCGATGAGGACACCCGTCGGGGTGAAGATGTCCTGCGCGCTGGATTCGGAGAGGTCGGCGGCGAACTGCCAGGGCAGGGTCGCCGCATAGCCGATCATCAGGGCGGATCCCAGCACCGTCGGCGTGAGCGGCACCCACGGCGGCACGCGGTGGCCGCGAAGCCACGGCACCCACCGGGGAAACGTACGCCCCCAGTCGCTGATCAGGCCGAGCGCCAGCACTCCCCCGAGCCCGGCGAGGACGCACAGCAGGCCCAGGTAGAACGCGCCGGCCGGCAGGCCCAGGAACCCGTCGACCGGGTGGTCCCCGACGCCGGGCCCGCGACCGTGGTACCACTCCTCGAACGGTTCGGCGTATGCGAACAGCGGGATGCCGAGGATCCAGGGAACGTGCAGTGGGATGAAGCCCAGAACGGGCGCGATCCACGCCACGTGACCTGCTCGGCGTGCCCACGGCGGCGGCTTCGATGCTTCAGCGCTCTGGTTCACGGTCGTCACTCCGTATCGATGCGGTGGTTTCCTCCGGTCCCACGCTGCGCTGTCGGCGTGCCCGGCGGATCCCCGCGCAGAGGGAGCGGGGTCCCCCGTGCCCGGGGGGCGCGGCCCGCACGACGAACGCCCCGATCCACTGATGCGGACGGGTGCGAGCTGGGAGACTGTGAGCTGCCGTCGGCATCAGTTGACCCCCCTGCACGTTCGGCCGCGCCGAGCGCCGAGGCGCCGGATGGAAAAGGGGGCGAGGATGCAGCCGACCTGGCTCTCGACGCTCTCCTGGATCTCACTCGCGGTCGGTGTCGTCAGCTTCGTGATCGTCCTCGTCGACACGTACCTCTACGGGCACCGTCAGCCGGTCAGGGTCATGGAGATCGTCTGGCTGGTCACCGTCCTGTACATCGGCCCGGTGGCCGTCCGCCTCTACTGGACCTGGGGTAGACCCGAGGCGCTCGCGCCGTCGCCGCGCAAGGATCGGTCTCGACGGCCCCACCGGGGCACCATCGTGACCCAGGTGTCCCGTTGTGGCGCGCACTGCGCCCTCGGCTTCGTCGTCGCCGAGGTCGCCCTGTACGGATTCGATCTCCCCCGGAGCCCGCTGTGGATCGGCTACGCGGGCGACTATCTGATGGCGGTGACGATCGCCGTCCTCTTCCGGCTCTTCGAGAGCCCCCGTCGCAGCCTCGCGGAGGTCTGGCGCGCGCTGGCGACCGTCGTGAAGGTGGAACTGGTGACCATCACCGCGTTCGAGGTGGCGTTGTTCGTGTGGCTGACGCTGGCGCACCACATGGTCTTTCCGGAGCCACCCCTGCGGCTCGACAGCCCCACGTTCTGGTTCGCCGGCCAGATCGGGATGATCGCCGGCTTCGTCACGGCCTGGCCTGCCGCCTCCTGGCAGATCGGCCGACGATTGAGCGTCGCGGCACGCTGACGTCGTCGGAGCACGGGTAGCGGGGCTGGTGCGGCACGGTCACACCTCGGCGGCCGTCTGGCCGACCGGGAACCGCACGCCGGTGAGGTCCTCCGAGACGGCCCAGAGGCGCTGCTGCACGGTCAGGTCGTAGGACTCGGGGCTGGACGTGACCAGCTTCGGGTGGCCGCGCGTCTCGCCCAGGCCGTCGGGGCCGTAGTACTGCCCGCCGAGGACGGACGGGTCGGTGGCGGCACGCAGGGTGGGCAGCGCGCCTGCCGCAGCGGGCTGGGTGACCACCGGGGCGAGCAGGGTGATCGGCGCGCGGACGAGCGCCGGGGAGTTGCGGACCAGTTCGGTGTCGGAGACGCCGGGGTGCGCGGCCACCGCGACGGTGGTGCCGTGCGGGGCGAGCCGGCGCTGCAACTCGTAGGTGAACATCAGGTTGGCGAGCTTCGACTGGCCGTAGGCGGCGACGCGGCCGTACGACCGCTCCCACTGCAGGTCGTCGAAGTGGATCGCGGCGCGGATCCGGTGGCCGACGCTGCTGACCGTGACCACCCGGGAGCCGGGCACCGGCAGCAGCAGGTCGAGCAGCAGGCCGGTGAACGCGAAGTGACCCAGGTGGTTGGTGCCGAACTGCATCTCGAAGCCGTCGCGGGTGGTCTGCTTCGGCGTGTACATGACGCCGGCGTTGTTGATCAGCAGGTCGATCCGCGGGTGGGTGGCGTGCAGTCCGGCCGCGGCGGCGCGCACCGACTCCAGCGAGGTCAGATCCAGTTCCTGTACGGAGACGTCGCCACTCATCCGGGCGGCGGCGCGCTTGCCCTTCCCGGTGTCGCGTACGGCCAGCACGACCGAAGCCCCGCGTTCGGCGAGGAGCCGGGCGGTCTCGAAGCCCAGGCCGGTGTTGGCGCCGGTGACCACGGCCACCCGGCCGTCCTGGCGCGGAATCTGCTGCTCGGTCCACTTCATCTCAGGCTCCTAAGGTACCGCCGGTAAGTTATGCTCGAAACGCTAATGTACCGCCGGTACGCTGTCAAGAGACCGGCGGTACCTAAGTTAGGGTTGACGCATGACGTTCCAGCGGGCGCGCAGCGAGGAGCAGCGCGCGGCCCGTCGCCAGGCAATCCTGGAGACGACCTCGGCGATGCTCGACGAGATGCCGGTGGCCGACGTGACCCTCAACGAGCTGAGCCGGCGGGTCGGCCTGGCCAAGACGGCGGTGCTGCGCTATTTCGAGTCCCGCGAGGCGGTGCTGCTCGACCTCCTCGACGACCGGACGACGACCTGGCTGGCCGAGCTGGAGCAGGAGTTGACCCGGGGCGTCGAGCCGGACCGATCCGCGTCGGAGCGGGCCGAGCAGGTGGCCGACGTGCTCAGCCGGTCGCTGGCCGCCGAGACGGTGCTCTGTGATCTCTTCGGCGCGCAGGGCGGAGTGCTCGAACACAACGTCTCGGTCGAGGCGGCCCGCCGGCACAAGCGGGCCTCGCTGGTCAACCTCGCGGCGATGGCCGGCCTCATCCGCCGGCACCTGCCCGAGGTCGGCGACCGCACCGACCTGTTCTGCCTTCAGGTCCTCATCGTGGCCGGCGCGTTCTCCGCCTACAGCACGCCACCGCCGAGCCTGCTCGCCGTCTACGAGTCCGAGCCGACGCTCGCGGTCTACCACATCGACCCGCAGACAGCCCTGCGCATCGCGATCATCACGCAGCTCGTGGGCGTCCTGCCGCGCGCCTGACTCCGACCCACCCCGGCCGTTCCGGGCTGAGCCTCGCGATATTCGGTGGCCCTGGGGCTTCGTCCGGTCTATCGTGGCCCGCCGTGCTGTCAAACGAAGAGATCATCGGACGGGCCCTGGATCGGATCGAGGCCGGGTACGTCTTTCCGGCGAAGGTCGCGGACATCGACGCCACGATCCGGCGTCGTCTCGCGGCGGGCGAGTACGACGACCTGGACGGGCCAGCGCTCTGCGAGACGGTGACCGCCCACCTTCAGCAGGCGTGCCCGGACAGGCATCTGCGGCTGCTGTGGTCGGACCAGCCACAGTCGCTGGATCCAGCGGACGAGGACGGGGGCAAGGCGGCGTTCCTCGCGCTGCTCCGGACGGAGAACCAGGGCGTCCGCCGGGTCGAGCAGGTGGACGGCAAGGTCGGGCTCATCGACGTGCGGCGCATCGCGTACGCCGACGAGGGGGCCAGCGTGATCGGCGCGGCCATGCAACTGGTCGCCCTCAGCTCGGCGCTCATCCTGGACCTGCGCGCGTGCTCCGGCGGAGCGCCGGAGGGAGCCGCGATGTGGTGCAGCTACTTCTTCCGCGACGACCAGGTGCACCTCAACGACTTCTACGAGCGTTCCACCGGCGCCACCCGCCAGTTCTGGACCGCCGCGCACCTTCCCGCGCCGCGCTACCTGGACCGCCCGGTCTTCGTGCTCACCAGCGCGACGACGTTCTCCGGGGGCGAGGACGTCGCGTACACCCTCCAGGCGCACGGTCGAGCCGTCGTCGTCGGTGAGACGACACGGGGCGGCGCCCATCCGACGGCCCGCCACGCGGTCACCGAACATATCCTGGTGACCGTTCCGACCGCCCGGACCATCAACAGCGTCACCGGGACCAACTGGGAGGGCGTCGGAGTGGTCCCCGACGTACCCGTGCCGGCCGACCAGGCGCTCGACACGGCGCTCAAGGCCATCGCGGACGCCTAGGGCATGCGGCCGAGACCGGATGCCGTCATGCCGGGGACCTGTCTGACGTCCTCGACCTCGTACCGGGCCACCGACGGCAGTGAGCTGCCCCTGTTGGTCTTCGAGCCGGGTGACGGCACACCGCCGCGCGCTGGCGTCGTCCTGTTCCACGGCGGCGCCCTGCGCGGCGGATCACCCCACGGGCTCGCGCCGCACTGCCGGGCGCTGGCGTCGCGGGGAATCCTCGCGGTGTCGGCCGGGTACCGGCTGCTCGGTCTCGGCGCGACCAGCATCGACGACTGCCTCGCCGACGTGCGGCGCGCGGTCGCGCAGTTCGGCCGACTGGCGGCGTCGCGCGGGCTCGCTGCGTCGCAGCTGGCCTCGGGTGGCAGCTCGGCCGGCGCGCACCTGGCGATGCTGGCGGCCCTGACGCCGTCCCGCGCGGCACCGGAGCCCGGCGTCGCGGCCGTGGTGGCCCTCAACCCGGCAGGACTCAACCTGGGCGTCCGCACGCCCGACGCGCAGCGCCGCCTGGAACGGCAGGTTGGCCTCGACGCGGGCAGGTTGATTGAGTATTCGCTGATCGAGCGGGTCCGGCCGGGCAATCCGCCGACGCAGATCCACCACGGCACCCGCGACGAGGTCGAACCGATCGACTGCGCGCGGCGCTTCCGCGACGCGATGGCGCGCGCCGGCAACGAGTGCGCCCTCCTCGAGTACGAGGACGCCGAGCACGGATTCCACTACCCCGGCGACGGCGGGCACTTCGACGACGTCATCGACGCCACGGCGCTGTTCCTCCTCGGCCGCCCGGGAAGGAGGAACACCGCGCACGGCGGCTCCGCGGGATCGGAGGTCGCTAGGCGTCGCGGCGCAGTGTGAACCAGAAGGTCGGCACCGCGTTGGTGCCCGGCGTGACGTCGACAAGTGCCCAGCCGGGGAACCTGGCGCGGACTTCGTCCGCGGTGACGCCGGCCGCCCACGACGCGATCTCGGTGGTCGGATTGTCGAGTGGCTCGGGGCCGTACCCGAACATCAGCAACAGTGCCCCGGGAGCGGCGCGGTGGGTGAGCCCGGCAGCGTAGGCGTCGCGGCGATGCAGTGGAATTCCGCAGTAGCAGCTCAGGTCGAAGAACAGGTCGAAGGGGCCCGGCACGTCCAGCTCGTCGAGGCGGGTGGCGTCTCCGTGCCGCACCCGTACCGCCACTCCCGCCGCCGCGACCTTCTCCCTGGCCAGGTCGACGGCGCTGTCGATCAGATCCACGGCGGCCACCTCCCAGTCGTGCCGCGCGAGGTAGACGGCGTTGGTCCCCGTGCCGCAGCCGAGTTCGAGGGCCCTACCGGGCGGCAGCGCGTTGCGCCCCTCCACCAGGTCGACCAACTCGGGCGGTGTCACGCCGGTGTCCCATGGCGGCGTGCCGGCGCGGTAGTAGCTCTCCAGTGCGCGGCGAACCGCTTCCTCCTCCTGGTCCCGCTGCGGGGAGGCCGGGGCGGGGGCCGACCCCTGGGCGGCGTTGGGCTGCGTCATCGTCTCCTCCAAGAATTTAGAGTTAGACTCTAGTGACATACTCTGAAGATAGGCTCGCATCATGAACACGGTCAAGAGGCCGGACAAGCGAGCCGAGCGCTCGCACCGCACCCGCCAGAAGGTCATCGACGCGGCTCGCGAGCTGTTCGTCGCGCAGGGGTACGGGGCGACGAGCCTGCAGGAGGTGGCGGATCGTGCGGGGGTGGCCGTCCAGACGGTCTACTTCGTCTTCCGTAACAAGCGCACCCTGTTCAAGGACGTCGTCGACACGTCCATCGCCGGGGACACCGAGCCGGTCGCCACCATGGACCGGGAGTGGTTTCGCGCCGCGTGCGCCGAGCCCACCGCAGCCGGGCAGTTACGCGCACACGTGCACGGCACCGGCGAGATCCTGGGCCGGGTCGCCCCGATCATGCCGCTCATCGCGGCTGCCGCAGCCACCGACCCGGAGATCGCCGCACAGTGGACGGATGACCCCGACCCGCGTTACACGGTGCAGTACGCAGCGGCCGAAGCCCTCATGGGCAAGCCCGACGCCCGCCCCGGCCTCTCCGTCGACATGGCGGCTGACCTGCTGTTCGGCCTGCTCAGCCCGCAGCTCTACCTGATCTTCGTCCGCGACCGCGAGTGGTCACCGGAGGCGTGGGAAGAGTGGGCCCGCACCGCCCTGACCACCCAACTCTGCGCCGACCCCGACTGATCCGCCGCCGAGCGCGCGCGGTGGTCGTAGCCAGACCGGCCGGTGTTCACTCGTACTCAAGAAAATTAAGGTTTGGCTCTTGGAAGTTCAGGATTCTTAAGCTACAACTTTAAGTATGACAGAGCAGGCGATGGACTGGCAGGAACTGACCAGCCTGACGCGAGGCCAGCCGTTCGTCGTCGAGCGCGTGCGCCTGGCGAGCAACGGCGTCGCGATCGAGGGCGCGTTCGAGCTACCGCAACTGGCCCAGCTCAACGTCGAGGATCAGGTCTTCGTCACGGCGTTCGTGCGCTGCCACGGGTCGATCAAGGAGATGGAACGCATCTTCGGGGTGAGCTATCCGACGATCAAGTCACGGCTCAACCGGATCACGCAGATGCTCGACTTCGTCGAGACCGATCCCGCGCCGTCCCGGGCCGACATCATCGACCGGTTGCGCCGCGGTGAGATCACGGCGCAGCAGGCGTTGGCCGAGCTGGACGGCCGCTCATGATGCCCCAGCTGGTGACCGTCCGGGTCAATCGCCCCGCCCGCCGACCCGTCCGTTTCTGGGTTCCGGTGCTCCCCGTGGTGCTCGTACTCCTGCCGGTTCTGGTCCTGGTCGTCCTCGCGGCGATCGTGGCCTGCCTCGTGTTCCGCATCCGCGTGGTGCGGGCGCTCGGCGCCGGATGGCGCGTGGTCTCCGCGCTGCCCGGCGCCCGCTTCGACATCGAGCAGGGCCACTCGGCCGTGCTCGTGGCCATTCGATAGGAGAGGTTCGCATGACCGAACAACGCAAGGACATCCTCGACATGCTTGCCGCCGGCAAGATCACGGCCGAGGAGGCGGAGCAGCTCATCGCCGCCCTCGAACGGGACCAGGCACCGGCGGTGGCGGGTGCCGACGCCCGGCCCAAGGGGAAGGTGAAGTACCTGCGGGTGGTGGTGGACGCCACCGACAACGGCGAGCCGTCGCGGGTCAACGTGCGGGTGCCGCTGCAACTGCTGCGGGCCGGCGTGCGGCTGGCGGCGCTGGTGCCGCCGCAGGCCCTGGTCAAGGCCAACGCCTCGCTCAGCGACTCGGGTGTGCCGATCGACCTGACGCAGCTCAAGCCCGAGCAGTTGGAGGCGCTCGTCGAACACCTCGACGACGTGACCGTGGAGGTGGACTCCCCCGATGCCACCGTGCGGGTCTTCTGCGAATAGCCGCCGTCCGACGGGACGGCCCCTCGAGAGGGTGCTGCAACACCCTCCCGAGGCTGCGCCCGCCGCAGCGGAGCGCAGGTGAAGTGCCAACCTGAAGTCTAGCCACTCCTCAACGACCAGCGAAGGGACCACTCGGGCGAGTGGTCCCTTCGCCGCATCCCGCCGCTGCGCGCCCGCCCGTCCGCTTGCCGATCCGCCCACTCGCACGCCAAGATCCGCACAACTTCCCTGTTACTGCTGCCTCCGCCACCCGGGAGACAGCAACATCCCTGATGTTGTGCGGATCTTGGGAGCGGATCAGCGTGGCGGAGGCACGCTGATCGGCGAGCGGGGACTCGCCGACCTGGTCAGCCCGCCCGGCGGAAGGATCGCGATCACGACTCGCGCTTGGCCTTGCTGCGCCGGGGCCGCCGACGAGGGGTTTCGTCGCCGCCGGCAAGCCGGGTGAAGGTCAGCATGTTCGCCAGCGCCACGGCGACGATCGCGAGGCTGACCTGGATCGCGAGCACGATCCAGTCCCAGCGCAGCACCCACACCTTCACGCCGGCGTCGTCGTCGACGTGCAGGGCCCGGGCGACCACGGTGCCCAGCACCGCCGAGCCGACGCCGAGAACGAACGTGGCGAAGATGCCGATCCGCTGCCGCCCCGGCAGGATGAGCCGGCCGAGCAGGCCGACGAGTGCGCCGATGAGCACCGCGCCGAGATAACCGGTTACCAACATTGCTGTCTCTCCCCTTCCAGCAGTGTCGGAATACATGCCCGGATCTCACGTTCGCGGAAACCCGACCCCCGATACGCTGACGGGCCTTTCACCCCTTTGCGAAGGACGTACATGGCCCGCCCCTACCGCCCCGGACCGAAGCAGTTCGTCTTCACCGCCGGTGACGGCACCACGCACCAGGTCTCGGTGAGCGACCCGCAGGAGGCCTACGTGGCGTTCTCCGCGCTCTTCCGGGGCCGCGAATCCGCCACGTACACGATCAGGGACGAGCCAGCGCGGCAGACTTTGGTGCTCATGCCCCACCTGGGAGTGATCTCCCGGATCGAGGAGGCGGACCCGCCCCGGTCGGCACACCTGCGGATCGATCGGGCCAATCGCTACCTCCCGAGCGCGATGCTGTTCTTCGAGAACGGCTATCGCGGCCTCGACCACTTCGGCCAGTGGTTCGCCGACCTCGCCGACCTCGACGCGGCACCGGAGGACCGCGGGGCCGCGCGCGCCGCCACGATCACGACGGAGGCGGCGGCGCTCGGAGAGGTCGCCCGGATCTGGGCGGACTCGGGCTACGTCGACCCCAGCGACAGGTACTACGTCTTCTTCGACGGGCACGACATCGACGACGACCGCGCCGAGCGGGCTGCTCTGCTGCCGCTGATCGAATTCCTCGGCCTCGAACGGGTCGATACCCCGGCCGAGGCCGCCGGGGGCGAGGTCTGGGTACGCACCGACCCACGCCTGGTCGCCGAGTGTGCCCGCTGGTCGTGAACAGTCAGCCCGACCAGCATCGGCAGGTCAGCGGCGTAGGCAGAAGGGATGGCCGGCCGGGTCACGCAGGACGCGATAACGGTCCGGCGCGAACTGCTGCTCTTCCTTGACCGCTCCGAGTTCGATCGCGCGCGCCTCAGCGTCGTCGAGGCTGTCGGGGTCATCGGCGGCCAGGTCGAAGTGGATCTGCTGCGACCGCTCACCCGAGGGCCAGGTCGGTGGCTGGTAGCCGTCGACGCGAACGGCGCCGAGCAGCAGCGGCCCCGCCTTGACCGCACAGAAGTCCGGTGTCTGGACCGCGACCTCACCGTCGAGCATGGCGGCCCAGAAGCGGGCCAGGTCGGCCGGGTCGGGGCAGTCCAGGTTGATCGCGGCGATGTGAGCTACCGGCATGGCTCCTCCAGAGGGCGGGACGCTGATCGACTCTAGCACCCAAAATGACGGTTCACTCTTTTTACTCGGCCATCTCATCGGGCCGCCGCCCGACGCCGGGACGAACGCTCGCGGGCCGGCAGCGATCGGGCCCGCCTAGTCGTTGATGATCGCCATCAACGCCGCGGCATAGGGCGCGGGGTCCACGTCGCCGCGGACCGCCAGTTGCAGGCTATAACTGACGCAGAGGGCCACGAAGGCTTCGGCGATTTGTCCCGCCCGTGGGCGCTGGCGGTCCGGCACCAGCTCGGCGATCGCGGCCCGCATGGCCGAGAGCTGTCGTTGCACAACGGCCGCCAGCAGCGGCGACACCGCCGCCTCGGCGTAGATCTGGGCAACCAGCCGGGCGTGGTGGGTGTCCCGTGCCTGGGTACGCACGTACTCGAGGAAACCCCCCACCGCCTCGGCGGTGAGCGCCCTCGGCAGCGCGTCGGTCCCCTGTTCGCAGACCGCGACGACGATCTCGTCCTTGCTCGTGAAGTACCGGTAGATGGCTCCGTTCGAGAGCCCGGACTCGGCGACAATGTCGGCCATCGACGTGTGGGCGAAGCCGTGGCTGGCGAACCGGGCGCGGGCGGCGTCCACGATCTGCTGGCGGCGAGAGTCGAGATGGGCTTGACTGACCCTGGGCATAAAGAGTGACCCCTCGTTTTTCTTGCTACTGTCGAGAGCGTACCTCCTCGCACCGCAACTCAGGAGCCCACCATGCGCTACCAGACCTTCGGCCGTCTGACCGGACTGCGCGTGTCGCAGTACGCGCTCGGGACGGCGAACTTCAGCACCTCGGACGCCGGCGCCGGCCCGGAGGCCTCGCGACAGATCTTCGGGGCCTTCGTCGAGGCCGGCGGCACCACGTTCGACACCTCCAACCTCTACCGGGACGGGGAGGCCGAGACCGTGCTGGGCGGGCTGCTCGGGCGTCAACGGGACGACTTCGTGATCATCACCAAGTACAGCGGGAGCAGGCAGGCCCCGCCGCGCCCCGGCACGACCGGCAACAGTCGCAAGATCATGGTTCGGTCTCTCGACGCGAGTCTGCGCCGTCTGAACACCGACTACGTCGACATCTTCATGCCGCACTTCCCCGACGGTGTCACGCCGATCGAGGAGATCCTGGCCGGGTTCGACGACCTGATCCGCTCCGGCAAGATCCTGCACGGCGCGCTGTCCAACTTCCCCGCCTGGCGGGTCGCCGGTGCCGCGGTCCACACCGACCTGCGCGGCCTGGCACCCCTGGTCGGCATACAGACCGAATACAGCCTGGCCGAGCGATCCGCCGACCGGGAGCTGCTGCCGATGGCGCAGGCCCACGGCCTGGGCGCGATCCTCTACTCCCCGCTGGCCGGCGGCCTGCTGACCGGCAAGTACCGGCAGGGCGCACCGGGCCGGCTGACCGCCCGGGGCGACGCGGTCGAGGGCACGGCGCAGCGCACCGCTGTCGTCGACGCCGTACTCGCGATCGCCGAGGAACTCGGTGTGAGCGCGGCCCAGGTCTCCCTGGCCTGGCTGCGTCGCCGGGCGGCACTGGCCTCCACGGCCATGATCCCGATCGTCGGCCCGCGCACCCCGACCCAGTTGGAGGAATACCTGAAGTCTCTCGACCTCGACCTCAGCGACCAGCACTACCGGCGTCTGGACGACGTCAGCGCCATCCGGCCCGGCGCCCCGCACGAGGATGTCGCGGCCGCGCTGGATCAGGGCGTCGACGGCGACCGCACCCTGCTCGACCGTCCTGTCGTTCCCGCCATCTGATGCCGGAAGTTCGTCGCGGCGAACTGCACGTGACCCGGAATTCACCGGTCCTTGCGCAGCAGGAGGGTCACCGCCTCGCCGTCGGCCGTGCCGAAGGCGCCGTCGGTGGGGTGGCCCAGCGCGGCGCCGAGGGTGCGTACGTGCAGGTCGACCACCGCCTCCACCAGGTCGGCCAGCACGGACACCGCACCCCGGCCCCGTCGCCAGCCCACCACGCACAGACCGAGGCCGACGACCGCCGCGGGCCACCACAGCAGGCCGAGCGCCAGGTACAGCAGCCCCCAGCCCACCCGTCGGGCGGCGGCGGCGAAGTCGGCCTGCGCGAGGGCGAGCGGCCCCCGGGTCTCCTCGGGCAGCAGCAACCACAGCCGGGGCCACGCGGCGGCCAGGTCCAGGCCGTAGCCGGCCCGCACCCGTACCGCCGTGGCCTGCATCCGGTCACCGATCCAGGTCGGCCGGTCCGGCTCGGTCAACGCGATCCGGTCGCAGGCGCGGGCGAGCGCCTGGGTGTCCGGCAGCGGTCCGGCGGCGTCGGCGGGCGACCGCAACCGGCGTGCCTTGTCCCGCAGGGCGTTCTCGTACCGGTCCATGGCGGCGTTCCACCGGCGTCGCCGCCGGCGGGTCACGGCATCGCCGACCCGACCCCAGTCCTGCGTCCACAGGGCCACGACCAGGCGTTCCAGACTCTGGGCGGCCATCGCGGCGACGACACCGCCCAGCACGACACCGAGCACGATCAGCAGCGCGGATCCGGTGCTGCGCGTGGGTGACCCGAGGGCGAGCCGGTCCACCTCCCGCCGCAGCAGCGCCAGGTCCCACCAGTGGGCGTGGCCGAGCCGCAGCGCCACGGCGGCCATCGCCACGAACACCACACCGGGCAGCGCCAGTGCGGCGAGCCACCGCTCCGCCAGCTTGCCGCCGAGCGAGGCGATGAGCGCGTTCACCGGTCCATCCGGAACGCCGGCAGCGGGCAGTCCCACACGGCGCAGCGCGGTGGCGGGCCGCCGTCCGGCCGAGGTATCTCGACCCGGTCGCACAGGTCGGCGGGGCACACCTGGACCACCTCCGGGCGGCGGCCGCGGATGCCGGCCAGCGGCAGGTAGCGGTCTCCCCGGACGGTCGTGTCGCCACCGACCAGCCCGGCGAGGCGCATCAACTCGGTCACCTCGGCCAGCACCGCGTCCACGCCCTGGTCGGACAGCGAGCGGTCACGCAGCCGCGTCAGCGCGCGGGTCGGCTCCGGGCCGAGCAGGTCGCCCACCTGCGCGATGTCCGCGCAGATCCGGGCCAGCCGGGTCGCCCGGTCGTCGTCGAGTCGCCTGTCCGGAACCGATTGACTCATCGGCTGATTATCCCCTGTCGATGTGGCGTCCGGCTGGCAGGCTGGGGAGCGACCGCGAGGGGAAGGTGTGCCGGTGAGTCGCTACGCGAGGGACACCGTCGACCACTGGCGTCGGGTGGCGGCCGGGCAGCGGCGCGGCGAACGGCGTTGGACCGAGGCCCAGGTGGAGCTGGGGGCCGCGCTGCTCGACCGGTACGAGGCGGACCGCGCACGGGAGGGCCTGATCGAGGCCACCGTCGTGCTGGAGGCCGCGATCCGCACGATGGCCGACTCCTTCCTGGCCGAGGAGTTGGGTACGACGCACGGTGTCCGCGCGCTGACCACGTACACCGATGTGCTGCTGGCCAGGGCCCGGATCGAGAGTGCGCCGCAACTCCTGGACATCGCCGAGCAGTATCTGCAGTTCGCCGAGGACGCCTCGGCCGACCTCGGCAACAGCGCGGTGCTGATGCTCAAGAAGTGCCAGGTCTATCGGGTCCGGCACGACTTCGACGGCTCGGTCGACACGCTCTACCGGCTCACTTCCATCGCCAACATGGCCGAAAACTGGATCAGCGCGGAGCACCTGCCCGCGTTGCGGGGCATCCACGCGGAGGCGCTGGTGCGCGCCTACCAGCTCACCGGGGTGGAGGACTACGTCGACGAGGCGTTGGAGCTGCTGTCCTCGGTGGACGCCGTCGGGCCCCACCAGGACCAGATCGTCGTGCTGCGCGCCCGGTGCCTGCTGGCCCGGGCGTCCGGGACCACCCACACCGCCGACGTCGAACGGGCCGTCGCGGTGCTGCGGGAGCACACCCCGCAGGGCAACGATCCGCGTTTCCTGCTGGGGCAGACCTTGCTCACCCTGGTCGACCGCACCGGCCGCGCCGAGTTGCTGGGCCAGGCCTGGGAGGAGTTCGCCGCCGTGGTGAACACCGTCGGAGAGCGGCATCCGCACCATCGGACGGCGCTCGCCAGCCTCTCCACCGTCGGCATGAAGACGCACCAGTTGACGGGCGACGTCTCCGCCCTGGAAGTGGCGATCGGCCTGCTGCGCCGGGCGCTCGCGCTGTCCGTACGCGGCGAGGCCAACCACGCGTCGTACCTGGACCAGTTGGGCTACAGCCTGCGGTTGCTCTACGACGCCACCGGGGAGCCCGCCTACCTGGAGGAGTCGCTCGCCCTGCTGCGCGAGGCGCTGGACGCCCTGCCCGCGCGCGATCCGCAGCGGGTTGAGACCGGCTTGTCCATCGCCCAGGCGTTGCGGGCGACGTACCTGCGTACCGGCGAACCCGCCCTGCTGACCGAGGCCGCGGAGCGGGCGCTCGCCGCCGGCCGCATCGAGTCCGGCGCCGTGCCGGTCCGGATTCAGGCCTTCGACAAGGCGGCCTACACGCTGACCGCGCTGGATCGGTGGCGGGAGGCGGCGGACGCCTTCGACGAGGCCATCACGCTGCTGCCCCGGCTGGCGTCGCGCGGGCGTACCCGGCACGACCAGTACGCCGACCTCGGCTCGACGGCCGGGCTGGCGGCGACCGCCGCCTCCTGCGCGATCGGCGCGGGGCAGCCGGAGCGGGCCTTGGAGCTGTTGGAGCGTGGGCGGGGTCTGCTGCTGCACCAACGGTTGACGGCGGACGGCGAGTGGGCGGCGCTCCAACGCGCCGACGGGCGTCTGGCGGCCGACTTCCAGCGGATGCGCCGCGACTTCGAAGCGCCGGCTCCCGAATCGTCCCGGCCCACCACCTTTGGTCGGGACCGGGAGACCGAGTGGAACGTGCTGCTGACGACGATCCGGGAGCTGCCCGGCCTGGGTGACTTCCTGCGCCCGCCCAGCGCACGGCAACTGCTCGACCAGGTCGACGGGACCGTGATCGTGCCGATCGCGAGCGAGTTGCGGTGCGACGCGCTCATCCTGCGGGAGCACCGCGTGACGGTGCTGCCCCTGCCGGATCTGTCGCTGAGCGACGCGGTGACGCAGTTGCGGCTGCTCCAGGAGGCCACCACCACGGCGTCCGATCCGTCGGTGGACGCGCGGAGCCGTCTGCGCGCCCAGTCGGTGCTCGGCGGCGTACTCAATTGGTTGTGGTCTGCCCTGGTCGAGCCGGTGCTGGACGCGATCGGCGCGCCCGGGGCGGTCGGCGAGCTGCCGCGCGTCTGGTGGTGCCCGGTCGGCCCGCTGGCGTTCTTTCCCCTGCACGCCGCGCAGGCCGACGCCGGCCGGTCCGCCCTCGACCGGGTGGTCTCCTCCTACACCCCGACGGTGACCGCGCTCGCCCGGCGACGCACCGCGCAGCGGCAGTCCCGCCGCGACGCCCGGTCCTGCGTCGTGGCGATGCGCGCCACCCCCGGCGGTCTGGGCGCGCTGCCCAGCGCCGAACGCGAGGCCGCGTCGGCGGCGCGGGCGCTACCCGGGGCGTGGCTCGGAATGGACGCGCGGGCCACCCGGGAGGAGATCCTGGACCGGCTGGCCGACTCGGCGTACGCGCACTTCGCATGCCACGCCGTGGCCGATCCGCACGACCCGGCGCAGGGCCGGCTGATCGTGCACGACCACCAGGACAGCCCGCTCACCGTGGCCGACGTGTCCCGGCTCGACCTGGAGGCGGAGTTCGCCTTCCTGTCGGCCTGCGCGACCGCCCAGGCCCCGCCGACCCTTGTCGACGAGGCGCTGCACATCACCGGCGCCTTCCAACTCGCCGGGTTCCGGCACGTCATCGGCACCCTGTGGGAGGTCGACGACGCGATCTCCCTCGCCCTGACCACCGCCTTCTACGCGCACGGCGACGCGACCTCATCGGCCGCATACGCGCTGCACTCGGCCGTACGCGGGCTGCGGGACCGCTATCCGCTCGCGCCGACGCTGTGGGCGGCGCACATCCACACCGGCGGCTGACCCCCGTTGGGATCAGCGGGTACGCCGGACCAGCGCGCGGGCCCTTTCCGTGTCGGGATGGGTCGGGCCGTGTACGCGTTCGCACCCGGCCAGCGCGGCCCGCGCCGCGCTGCCGGCCCGCCGGTCACCCGCCTCGATGAGCAGTTGGGCGAAGAGCATCCGCATCTCCAGGGTTCCGGGATGATCGACGCCCCGGCCCCGCTCACTGTCCGGCAGCGTGTCGGCCAGCAACCGGATCGCCTCAGCCGGCCGCCCCGCCCCGGCGAGCGCCCTGGCGAGGGAGTGCCGGGCGTGCAGCGAGACACCGTCGGTGGTGCTGAGCGCGCGCCCCGCGTCGTCGGCGAGCGCCTGGGCCGGGTCGACCGCCTCGGCCGCCCGGCCGGAGTCGAGCAGGACGACAAGCAGGTTGCTGCGCGCCTGCAGCGTCACCGGGCTGGTGGGCCCCAACGTCCTGGTCATCCGCCGGACCACGTCCCGCAGGGCCCGCTCGGCCGGCTGGCTGTCGCCCCGCAGGTGTTGAAGGCCGGCCAGTTTCATCTGGCAGGCCAGGGTGTCCGCGTCGTCCCGGCCCAGCGTCCGCGCCATACCGTCGGCGACCCGCCGCAGCAGCGGCTCGGCCTCGTCCATCCGACGCAACTCGATCAGCAACCAGCCGAGGTTGTTGCCGCTGCGCAACGTCTCGGCGTCGTCGTCGCCCAGCACCCGGCGGCGTGCCTCGTAGACGTCCCGTTGCACCAGTTCCGCCTCGGCGTGCGAACCGCGCTGCCAGAGCGCGAAGGCCAGGCTGTGCTTGGTGCGCAGGGTGTCGGGATGCTCCGCCCCCTGCGCCGAACTGCGCAACCCGACGACCTCCTGGTACACGGTCACGGCGTTGTCGACGTCCCTGGTACGCATCAGCTCCTGCGCGTAGCGGTGTCCCGCGTCCAACGTCCGCGGGTCGGCCCCGCCGTACTGCTCGTGGAAGGCGTGGTACTGCAGGCCGAAGGCGGTCGGACCACCGATGGTCTGCGTCACCGGGGGACGACCGCCGCCGCTGACGGTGATCTCGATGACCGGGCCGGTCGGCTCCGGTTCACGCGGTGGCTCGTCGTCACGCTTACGGCTGCGGTTGAACCATCTGCCCACTGCGCGCACCTCCAGCGGTGTCGACGACCTCACGGCCCGTCACAGGGAGCAGACTATCGATCCTGGCTGATTCCGTCGCCGCAGGTTCTCAACGGGTGAGGCCGACGAGCGGCGTCGGTCGGTACGTCATCAGGACGACCCCGGAGGCGAAGGGTTCGGCGGACACCAGCTCCAGTCGTACGGGCGGCTGACCGCTGTCGAACAGCGCCTTGCCCTGGCGGAGGAAGACGGGGTGCACGAGGAGATGGATCTCGTCGATCAGCCGGAGATCGGCAAGGGACCGGATCACGCTGAGGCTGCCGTAGACCACGATGTCCCCGCCGGACCCGCGCTTGAGCTCGGCGATCTCGTCGGGGTCGATGCGGGCCAGTCTCCGGGTGTTGTGCCAGGTCGCGGTGTTGCCGGAGGCGGAGACGACGATCTTTTCCAGCGCGTCGACGCGCTGGGCATATCCTCGGACCTCGTCCGGTTCGTCGGGGTTCTGCGCGGCCAGCGGCCAGTAGCTGGCGAAGTCGGCGTGGGTGACCCGGCCCAGCAGCAGGCTGCCGGCGTTGTCCACCAGGCTCCGCTCGTACCGCTGAAGTTGCTCGCCGAACAGCAGCCAGTCCATCTCGTCGTCCGGACCGGCGACGAACCCGTCGAGCGTGGTCCACATCGACACGACTATCTTGCGCATACCCTCGTCCTTTGTGCTGGTTCGGGCTCAGTGACCGCCGCTGAGCGCGGCTCGGACGGGTTCGGGTGTCCGGCTCGGGAACCGCTGCTGGAAATCGACGAGTCCGACCCAGGTGGGGCGCAGGCCGATCCGGACCATCCGCAGGCCCGGCTTGTCGATCGCCTCCAGGTAGGCGGCGCCCACCTCGTCGCCCATCCCGGCGCGCTGGATGGTGGCGTACTCGGGTAGGACGCCGTCGACCTCCGTCAGGGTGACCTGCCCGCGCAGCATGAGCACCTCCGGAAGCCCGTCCGCCGTGTCGATACAGACGGCCACGTCCGGCCTGGCGCGCAGGTCACGGATCTTGTAGGTGCCGGCGAACGCGCCGACGACCAGCTCGTCACCGGTCCAGAGAAAGTTCACCGGGATCAGCCGGGGCGTCAGGTCCCGGCTGGTGTAGGCGAGGCGTGCCACGGGCGCGCCGAGCAGGCGTTGCGCCAGGGCGGTGTCCAGCAGCTTCAGATCACCTTGCGGCAGGTTTGCCGCCTCGGCGTTGGGCAGGCTCATGAGAGTCAACGTAGAGGGTCAACTCCTACAGAACAAGTGCAACTCCTAAATTAGGATCGAGGTAGGCTGACGGTCATGAGCGGCGTGCGTAGCTATGGGGATCCGTGCGGTGTCGCGCGTGGACTGGACGTCATCGGGGAGCGGTGGGCGCTGCTGGTGGTCCGCGACCTCCTGCTCGGCCCCCGGCGTTTCAACGACCTGCTCGGCGGACTGCCCGGCGTGAGCCCCAACGTGCTGAGCCAGCGGCTGCGCCAACTGACCGAGCAGGGCGTCGTGCAACGGCGGGACCTCGGGCCGCCGACGCGGGTCCACCTCTACGAGCTCACCGAGTGGGGCCGCGCCCTGGAGCCCATCCTCCTGCAGTTCGGGCGCTGGGGAAGCCAGTCACCGCAGATGCCCGAGGGCGCTCTGGGCGTCGACTCCCTGCTACTCAGCGTCAAGGCGTCCTTCGATCCGGCGCGAGCCCCGGAACTCGCCGGCATCTACGCGTTCCACATCGACGCCGACCCGATCCTCGCCGAGGTCGCCGAGGACGCGGTGCAGATCCGTCGCGGCACGGCGCCCGACCCCGACGCGACGCTCACCACCGACATCGACACCCTCCGGGCCGTCTGCGGCTTTGAGATCACCCTCTCGGCGGCAGTGGAGTCGGGCGCGTTGCGCCTCACCGGCGACGAGGACGCCCAGCGGCGCCTCACCGACCTTCTGCTGACCCCGTTCACGTGATGAGGCCGACAAGCATCGCCAGTCGCGCCACGCCGGCCGGCGCCGGCTGCGCGCGGGCGACATCGGCGATGAGAGTACGCATCAACGGGCCAGACGCACGGTATCGGCTTGTTGGGCAACTACGCTGCGCACTACTCTCCTGACCGACAGCACTTGTCAGCCGTCCGCTTCTCTGATGGAGGTCACCATGAAGCTGACCAAGCTCTACAAGGATCCCGGCTCGGGTGGGAACGGGTGCCCTACCGTCTACCTCGGAGAGAGCGGGGAGCTTGTCGTTCAGGGGAACCTCATCGACGAGGACACCGTCGGCCAGCTGGAGAACGTTCTTCCTGGTGAAGGCGCGGTGCGGATTCCCGCCCAGGTTCTGCTCGGTGCCATTGAGCGCTACCGCCAGTCCGAGCAGCGGTGATCGAGCGTTGACCCGGTCGTTCACGTCCCTCGATGACGACGAGTTCAACCAGCTGTTCCGCGACTTCCGATACACGGCCTACCGGCTGGAGACGCTTCAGCAATACGACGTGTCGTACGAGCAGGACGAGTTCGCGCGGTTCCTGGCGGGTGAGACCCGCGGCGAGTTTCCGGGGATCGCGGCTTGGTGCGACACCGTGCGGGCGGCGGTGTCGGCGGGCAAGCGCATGCACCGGGTCCATGTCATCACCGAGCCGCTGTCGGATTACGTGCGGTTCGAGTGCGGCTGGGCCTACGAGCACACCGTCGAGGCAGGCGAGGACGTCCGCCTCATCGTGGTCTCCGACGACGACTGGCCGGCCGCGTTACCGCACTACGACTACTGGTTGTTCGACTCAACGCGGCTGGTGGCCATGTACTACGACGAGGAGGGGCGCTTCGTCTCCGGCGAGTTGGTCAGCGAGGCAGATCAGATCGTGCAGGCCAATCTGTGGCGTGATGCGGCCGTCGCGGCATCGGTCCCCTATAGGAAGGTCACAGACCAGCGACAGATCAAGGTCCCATGACTGATCGCTCGCCGACGGGGTGGCAGCGTGCGGGCCTCCAGCCGCCGCGTCAACTTCCCCGCAACGCGACCGGCTTCGTCAACCGCGAGCAGACCCTCACCCGCCTGGACGCGGCATTGCCGAGCGATGAAAACCACTCGGTTGCGGGCCTCCCGATGACCGTGGCTGCCATCGCGGGCGCCCCCGGCGTTGGCAAGACAGCGCTGGCCGTCCATTGGGCTCACCGAGCACGCAGCTGGTTCACCGACGGCGATCTCTACGTCGACATGCGCGGCTACGGCCCTGGTCCAGCCCTCGATGTCGGCCAGGCATTGGACACGTTGCTCCGCGCTCTGCACGTACCGGCGGAGCAAATCCCCACGGACACTGACGGACGTGCTGCCCTGTTCAGGTCCGTCCTGAGCGGCAAGCGCGTCCTGATCGTGGTGGACAATGTGTCCACCGTCGGTCAAGTCCGGCCGCTACTCCCGGCCACACCGACCTGCATGGCGATCGTCACCAGCCGCAGCCGACTTTCCGGCCTCGTGGCACGGGAAGGAGCGTCACGGATGACTTTGGACGTTCTGTCTCCTGACGAGGCAATCGCGCTGCTCAGCGACAGCATCGGCGGGGACCGCGTCGGCGCGGAGCCGCACGCCGCCACTGAACTTGCTCGCCGCTGCGCCTACCTCCCCCTCGCTCTGCGGATCATCGGGGAGCGCATCGCCAACTCTCCCCATGTCACCCTCGCGGAGTTCGTGGCAAATCTCGCCCTGACCGAGCATCAACTTGACGCCCTCGCGGTCGACGATGACGAGCTTTCCGACGTACGGGCGGTGTTCTCGTGGTCCTACCAGACGCTGCCCACCGACACGGCACGGTTCTTTCGACTACTCGGCCTTCACGCCGGCTCCGACATCTCGGGCGCGGCAGCGGCGGCCCTCGCTGGCGTGAGTCTGCCCCGAGCCCGCAGTCTGCTCGACCAGCTCACGGCAGCGCACCTGGTGCAGAACCCCGCCCGCGACCGATACCTGTTCCACGATCTTCTCCGCGCCTACGCGCTCGAACGAGCGCAGGCCGAGGAGGCGCCCGAGCAGCAGCGCCAATCACGCCGCCGTGTCTACTCCTGGTATCTCTTGATGGCCGAAGAGGGCCGCAAGGTCATTCTGCCGTACTCGCATGCCGTGGACTTGGCCCCAGCCGAACCAGGCGTCGCCCTCGCCGCTCCACGCACGGTGGCCGAGGCGATGGCATGGTTCGAACGTGAGCGGCTGAACCTTCTGGACACCGTCCGGCAGGCCGACGATCTGGGAGAACTCGACATCGCCTGGCAACTGCCGGTGGTCAGCGACGGTTTCTTCGAACTGAGGTCGTACTGGGCCGACTGGCGCGATATCCACCTCATCGGCCTGCGTGCGGCACGCTCGGCCGGATCGCGTCTCGGCGAAGCCGCCAACCTCCGCTGCCTCGGCGACGCCTACTGGCGCACAGGCGAGCGCTCCACCGCGCTCGACTGCTATCACCAAGGCGTCGCCGCGAGCCGTGAGGTCGGCGACCACTGGGTGGAAGGATTTTGCCTTCGCGGCCTGGGCCTCATCCACGAGGAGCTTGGGCAGACCGACGAAGCCATGGAACTCTACCGGCAAGCGCGAGAGGTCTTCCGCCGCCACGACGTCACCCGAGGTGAGGGCATGTCGTTGCTCAGCCTCGGCAACGGGCACCGCGCACGAGGACACTTCGACACGGCCATCGCCCATTACCAGGAAGCAGTCGCCATCCTCGGCAGCATCAACGATGACTGGAGCGTCGCCTGGGCCTCCTATCCCCTCGGCCTGGCGTATCAGCAGCTCGGCCGACTCGACGAGGCCCTGGAACGGCACACGCACGCCCTGGATCTGTTCCGCAGGTTCGACGACCGACGCTGCGAAGGACTCACGCTGGCAGCGCTTGGCGACACCCATCACGCCGCAGGCCAGCACGAAGACGCGCAACGCTGTTGGCAGCAGGCACTACAGATCCTCGATCCCCTGGCAGATCCCCATGCTGGTGTCGTTCGCAGCTCTCTCGCGCAGATCGGCAGCGACCAGAGCACCTAACCACGCTCGAGTGCCGTCGTAGCGCCGGCAGGCGTCGCGTCAACTACGCGGGGGCTGCCGCATGCCGTCGCCGACGCCGTTTGCGAAGCTCATGGGTGACGCCCCAGAGCCCGACGAACACGAGCGCTATCCCGCCGAGCGCGACCAGATACTCCGCCCCGTCTCGGGACACCCACAGCCGGCCCCGCTCCGGGGCATCCGGTGAGTAGAGGACCGTGACGGAGTCACCGTCGCGGTTGGGGGAGCCGCTGCGGGTGACCAACTCCCAGCGGAGCACCTGCCGTCCATCGGGGACGGCGTACTGAAATTCGTAGTACGTGCCATGGCGACTCGCGCGTGGTGGCGTCTCAGATGAGCTGATCACCGTGGCGCTGGTGTAGACCTCCCCCGGCCACCCTCGATGATCCCAAACGATCGTGACGCCGAGACCGGTCACCAGGATTCCGCACATGATTGCCGTCAGCGCGGCCCGCAGCGCCGAGACACCAGTGGGATTGCGGTACTCAGCCATGGCCGAGAGGTTATCCGCGCCACGCAAGGGGTTGCGGGGTGGGCACGATCCCCAGTCCACCGGCTGGCTGATCGTCGGCGTGGCGCAGCGCCCGAGGCAACTCCCGATTGAGGCTGATGACTCTGAGGCATCAAAATGCCACTGAGTCATCAACCTCATCGGAGTACCCGCCCCCACGCCCTGGTGCGACGAACCCGCCGACCAGTCCGAACAGCTCGGTGGGCGTACCGATTCATCGGGTGAGGCCGACCAGCGTCGCCAGTCGCGCCACGCCGGCCGGCGCCGGCCGCGCCCGCGCACAATCGGCGATGAGGGTACGCGCCAGAGGCCGCCCCCGAACCTCGGCCGGCGCGACACTGTCCGCGTCGACAAGCGCCCGCGCCGCCCCGCGCAGGTCCCCGGCGTGCACGTACACCCGCGCGGCGTCGAGCAGGTACGCGCCCCGATACTCGGCCGGCAACCACCGCCAGCCCTCCCGCCGCACCACGATCGAGTGCCGCCGTAGCGCCTCCACCGAGTTGTCCCGCGCGGCGGCCAGAAGCACCCGCACCAGCTCGACGGCGACCGGGCCGAAGCTGGTGCGGTGCTGATCGTCGTACCCCCGAAGGTTTGTGGCGACGCCCGCGGCCCGGTCGGTCAGCGCGGCGGCGTGCCGGTGCTCGCCGCAGCCGGCGGCGGCGAGGGCGGCCTGGAGCAGCAGCGTCCCGCCGACGGCCCACTCCCCCGCCGACCGCTGCGGCCGGACGCGGTTCGCGGCGGCGAGCGTCGCGGCCAGTGCCAGGCGGTCACGGCCCGACGCGCGCAGCGCCTGCCCGACCGACACGCCCGCCGTCGCCGCGAGGACCGCGTCGTCACCGGCGGCACCCATCGCCCGGTCGGCGGCCAACCAGGCAAGATCGGCCTCGCCGAGTTTGACCAGCAGCGACGAGGTGATCCGGTACGCCGACACCAGCAGCTCCGCCGACCGCGCGCCCTGGGCGTCGTCGAGCAGACCCGGCAGCACCCGCAGCAACTCCCCGTAGTGCGCATGCTGATAGGTCAACCAGGCGTGCCCGACCTGCCTTCCTGCCTCTTCCGGCGTCTGCTCGGTGGCTTCCGGGGTGTCGTAGCGGGCGAGCGCGGCCCGGATGTCGTCCACCCCGTCCGGCGTGCCCGCCGGAGTGCTGGGCGGCTGGCCGAGCAGCGCCTCCGGTTCGACGCGCAGGACGTGGGCCACCTCCTGAATGACCGAGTACCGGTCCAGGGGGCGGACACCTCGCTCGATCTTGTCGACCCAGCTCTTCGATCTGCGCAGCCGGTCGGCCAGCACCTGCTGGGTCATCTGCCGCCGTACCCGCCAGCTCGCCACCCGTCGCCCGATCGGGACGTCATCCCCTGTCACGCCGCCACCGCCGGTCCGGGACCGCGCGGGTCGTGTCCTCCACGGGTACGCGCTCCGCCTCGGCCTGCGCGAGAATGCGCTGCTTGGCCGCCTCCCGCTCGGCAGCTTCAGCCTGTTCACCCCGGCTCGTCGACTCGTCGCCTCGCACGCCCACCTCCATCGACCAGTGGGCACAGCCTCAGCCATCCAACGCCGTCACCCACCGTCATCGTCGATGCGGGATTCGGTGCCGTACCAGGCGAAACGCGTCCGTTACGGGGTAGCGGACAGGCGAAGGTGGTGGACCGTCTAGCGGTGTCTACTCCGCTACTGGCTGGCGCTGCTGTTGACAGCAACGGGCCGGGACGACGACGGCCGGCAACCGCCGGACACGGACCGCCGCCCGAAGTTGCAGAGGCAGACCGACCCTGCCGCACCGCGCGCCCGACTTTCAAGCGAGAGGTCCGGACCTCGCCGCTACAGCACCGAAGCCCAAGATCATGTCTTTTTCAGGCCGGCGGAGGGGAGTTCGCAGTGCCCGACGCTGACCATCAATGACGGGCGTAACAGCGGCTCAGAAGGCCGAGTCGCCCGCTTCGGTCGACTACGCCCCCACGTCCGATCAATATGGCGCCAAGTAATGACCTCAGGTATACGGGTGCTTCCGCCCGTCCGCGGACGACAATGCCGATAGTTCAGACGTGACGGCGACAGTCGGCAGCGTTAGCGTGACGGATGGCAATCCTTGACCCGCAGGGGTTGGAGAGCTGCCACCAGCCGACCTGGGGTGATCGCGATGACTGAAGTGTCGTTCTCGGAGCGCATGCGCCAGCTTCGCGGCCAGCGTGGTCTGTCACTGCGTGAGCTTGCGAAGCAGACCTACTACGGCAAGTCCTACCTGCACGAGCTGGAGACCGGCGCGAAGCCACCCACCGCTCATGTCGCCCGACACGTCGACGACGCTCTTCACGCCGGTGGCGAGCTGTCCGCACTGGCCGCAACGCGTCAGGGCATCCGCCGTCGTGATTTCGTCGCCGCCGCCGGCGTTACTGCCGCGCTCCCACAAACCCTGCTCGCCCACGGTCGACATGTCGGGAGTGGCACGCCTGCGCAGCTGGCTGAGCGCACGGCGAGATTACGCCGGCTCGACAACTATCTCGGTGGCGCTGACACCCGTCAGATCTACGCGGCCGAAGTGGAGACGACAACGCGACTGATCCAGAACGGCGTGTACGCAGAGCGCACGGGCCGCCGACTGCTGGCGGTCCTCGCCGAGCAAGCGCAGTTGGCCGGTTGGGCGGCGTTCGACGCGGGTGACCATCCCGACGCGGATGGCAAGTTCCGAATCAGCCTTGCCGCCGCACGGGAGGCCGACGACAACGCGCTAATGGCGAACGGGATGGCATTCCTTGCGTACCAGCAACTCGCCACCGGGCATCGGGGTGCGGACGTGGCCGGCGCGGCCTGCGAGACCGCCGGCACCACGGCGACACCACGGGTACGGACGTTGCTGCACCTACGGGCCGCCTGGGCATCCGCTGTCGCCGGCGATGCGCCGACCGCCGACCGCCATCTCGGAACCGGTACGACCCTTCTTGCCGAGCACGACAACCGGCCCGAGCCGGACTGGGTGTACTGGGTGGACGGCACAGAAGGCGAGATCATGACCGGCCGCTGCCAGACCGTGCTCCACCGGCCGCTTCGCGCAATTCCGGTGTTGGAGCGCGCCTTGGCGACCTTCTGCGACACGCAGGCCCGCGACAAGGCGCTCTACCTGTCCTGGCTTGCTGATGCCTACCTGGACGCGAACGAGATCGAGCAGGCGTGCCAGGCTGCGACAAGCGCCGTCCGCCTTGCCTCCGGCGTCGGTTCCGTCCGGCCACAGCAGCGAATTGACGCATTCCTACGTCGCGTGGAGCCACACGCAGGGCTGCCCTGCGTCGCCGATCTTCGGGCCCTCGTTGCGGCTATGCCTCCGCGCCCTCGACGGAACGACTCAACCACTCCAGGTACTCCGTCGAACCCTGCACGATCGGAACCGCACTGATCTGCGGGTTGGTCCACGGATGCTCGTCCAGGACGAATCGCTCCAACTGTGGGTATCGCTCTGCCGTGGTGTAAAGCAGCACCTGCCACTCCTCGCCCGAGCCCTGTGCGCCGTGGTGCCAGAACACACTGGTGACGGGACCGATCACCTGTCCGCTCGCGGCGAGCCGGGCAGCGACTGCCCCCTTCGCGATCCGGACGCCGACCTCGCGTGTCTCGGTGGCCGTTGACACCTGGAGGTAGTCGCTCATCCGTTACACCCTAGCGGCATCGGGACACGACTCAGACCCTCCAGAAATGACAAACAGAACCATTGTCTGGTGTGGGCTGTTCGGAGACAGCCCGGCTGCGGACAAGCCCTGCCGGCCGATGCGCTGAGAGCCACCACCCGAGGGATCGTCTGGGACGCTCGTCGCCATTACTGTTCGCGCCGTGAATCTCGTGATCGATGAGAGCAGTCGCCAGGTACGCGAGTTCGTGTGCCAGTGCTGCGACACGCGGGCGGACCGGACCTGGGCCAACATCTACGAGGGTGACACCGCCTTCGCTGTGGCATCCTCGAAGACGAATGCCTAGATAGAGTGCCCGCACGGCTTCCGGTTCTGCGAGAAGAGCGCATGGGAGATGCTCTGGCAAGATTTTTGATAGCACAACTTCGCTGGACGGTCCCAACATTCACCAATAGATTGCTACAAACTCAACTTCCAGCTTACGCCCCAAATCCTTCACCCGATCAGGCGGCGGCAAACTTGACAGGCTATTTCGGCACTCGAGAGCAGAAACGATATTCGCAGTGGCCTCTTCGCGTAGACGTCGAACGACCTCACGGTCGGCGGTCGGGTCGATTGCGTTGGCTACGATGTCGAACGTGCGTCGTCGCACGTCCACGTCTTCTAGGTCAACTACAAGAATGCCTGCGGCCGTTGCGCTGGCGATCTTTGCAGGATCGAATTCGATATTCAGCTCGTCAGCCAAGCGCCTTCCGAAGGCAAAGAGGTGCTCGTTGAAGTCCAAAGAGTCTTGGCTCGGGGACGCGGGTTGGCTCAAGGCAGTTTCGAAACTATCGGGCAGTTCATCGATCAGGCTCCCGATGTCGACCGACATGCCTCGGAGCACATCCGCGAGCTTAACCGGGTTCCAGTCATCGGAGAGTGCCGGCGACTCAATGCGCATATATGCGGTGTAGATGGCGTCATTGAAAAGGATTCGCCGGAGGTCCTTTGAATAAGATCTAAAATCAGTTACGCCGACCACCTCCAGCGGCCGCAGGATTTGGGTGATCTCGCTCTGCGCGCCGAGTAGGTTGCGATCGACGATCCAATCGGAGCCATCGACTTCAACTACGCCAAATCTGGTACTGACTCCGCGAATGGGAACCAGGCCAATCAGAAGCCGATCGATGATCTCAACGATTGGCACGACCTGTTCGTATACGGTGTCATCGAAGCCAAAGAGCGATTCGCGACCCTTTACGATCTCCATAATCGAGGAGATTCCGCTCACGAGCCGGTAGGTCTTGTCTGCCCTGATTTCGAGTTCAAGCTCAAGGACCTCGCCACGCTTCATTTCATCGGCGCAGAGAAGGTAGCCATTCTTGCTTAACTTTCTTTTGGCCCGCTTCAGTTCCTGGATGTTTCTAATTTTCTGCGGCCGAAATTTGCGGATTCGCTTGCCATCTCTGGCGAGATGAATATCGTTCTCTCCGCCTGTGCGTAGATCCCGAAATGTGCTTTGAATGACAGAGCGGCGCACAACCTCTCTGGCGGATGTGTCTGTGCCGCGAACCCGCGACTCAGTACCTAGCTTTGCGCTTTTGAAGGACAAGCCCAATGTCGACTTTGACTCAACCTCGCTAGATTGAGTGAGGGTGTCCTTAACGGTTTCCGCAATGGATCCGTCTCGCGCAGCGACCAGACTGGTTACGCTGACCTCGTCAAGGTAAACAAACTCGCGTCGCTGCTTGCGCCACGCCCGGTCACGGCTACGGAAGATCACGGTCTCGCTCGCTTGTCTCGTGACGGGTGGAAATTCTTTGCACTCTTGGCAGCGCCTCGCGCACATCTTCGAGGCATAGCGCCTTTCGGCGGTCAAGCGCTGCGAGGATGGCAGCTTCAGTCCAAATTGCGGTTAGATCAGCCGCAGTCCAACCGTTGGTCAATCCGGCAATCTCATGCAAGTCTGGAGCCTCGGAGAATCTAAGACGTCTTGAGGACGCCTTAAGAATTGCAACCCTACTATCCGTGTCGGAGGGAGCAAACTCTAGCTTGTGCGCTAGCCGGCCAGGGCGCAACAGGGCGTCGTCTAGCGCGCTAGGGAGGTTTGTGGTGGCGATGACGATTACCTGATCGAATGACGTGAAGCCATCAAGCAATGACAGAAATTGCCCTACTAGCCGGTTCGTTGCCTCATGGTTGCCCGAGCCTCTACGTGTGTATAGACTGTCGACCTCGTCAAAGAAAAGGATAGCTGGACGGTTGCGACCGGCGTGTTCAAATATATCTCGGAGCCTTTTTTCGCTTTGGCCTACGAATTGATCGACAATGGCAGGGCCGCTAATGTTATAGAAAGCCGCCTTCGTGGCATTGGCAAGCGCTTTTGCCAAGAACGTTTTTCCGGTACCGGCTGGCCCCGTAAATAGCATCCCCTTGATCGGCTTAGCTCCAATCTCTTTGATCAAGTCTGCTGGGTCGAGTGCCACGCTTACGAGATCAACTGCCCGTTTGACTATCCGAGTTGACCCTCCGAAGTCATCAAGCGTGACCTCGTTATCCTCTGGGCGGACAATGAGACTTTCGATATCGAAGATGTCGCGATCCAGGACGCCAAGGCGATCAATTGGTTTATTAGACAGTACTCCCTGCGGGCGTCCGAGATGGTCGATCTCTACTGTCTGACCCTCAACCAAAGGCGAACTGTCCCGCTGTGCAAATGAACGAAGTTTCCCATCAACTTCAATGACGACTCGAGTGGGAGTAGTGTGCTTGATGGTGCCTACTTCAGTTCCTGTATCCCACAGTTCGCCGGTAACTTTTTCGGCGGGTTTTCCGTCTTCACAGAAGAGGACATCGCCAATTGTCCAGCCTTCGTCGTTAGTAGATGAAATGTACCCAGATAGTCCACCTAAGAAGTCAACCCAGATGCGCGACGACTCGGCGTCAATCTTGCGCACCTTTGCTATGCGACCTTCGGTTGCCATTGAGCCCCTGTAGCAGCTGTTCGGGAGTCCTTGCGAGGAGTGGACAGCTTAGCTGACGGGGATGATGTCTCGCCGCCCCACCGTTCGGCCGAGGGTGGTGTCGTACCCACGAACACCTCTTGTCGTCCTTTGGTAATGCGTCATCGGTCCAGCCACGCAGTCTCCGGCGAGCCTCGGCACCCGTACACCTGCTGTGTGCCGACGATGCGACGCGTGGTGGATGACGCGCAATGCCGAGATAGTTCCGCCCGGGCCGCACACTCCTCTGCAGCGATCCGCGTACATCCCCTTTACGCGATTCGCCATCGACGTCACAACGCCACAATCGCCGCAGTCTCCGCTGGCAACTCGATCCGGTCCCGCATCACCGTGACTCCCTCGCCGGTAGCCAGCAGCACCCGTCGAGCCACCCCAGGCAGCGACACCCCCTGCCCCCGCCCAGCGAAGTTGGCGACAACCAACGTGTCCCCCCGCCGCATCAGCAGAAACTGGTCCCCGTGCTGCACCGACACCGCGTGCATCCGAGGATCAGACAGGTCAGCCACCGACCGCCGCAACGCGATCAACCGCTGATAAAACGACAGCATCGAAGCATGCTCAGGCTTGTCCAGCTCGGCCCAGTCCAACCGGGACCGTACGAACGTCTCCGGGTCCTGCGGATCAGGCACGTCCCCTTCGGGCCACCCGTGCGACGCGAACTCCCGCCGCCGCCCGGTCCGCACCGCCGAAGCCAACTCCGGCTCAGGATGCGACGTGAAGAACTGCCACGGCGTGGAGGCAGCCCACTCCTCCCCCATGAACAGCATCGGCGTAAACGGTGCCGTCAGCAGCAGCATGGCCCCGACCCGTACGAGCGCGGACGACAGCGAGGCCGAGATCCGATCCCCGGTGGCCCGGTTGCCGATCTGGTCGTGGTTCTGCAAGTAGGCCACCAACCGGTGACCGGGGACGCGGGAGTCGAGAGGTCGCCCGTGGTGCCGGTTGCGGAAGCTCGACCAGGTGCCCGCGTGGAAGAAGCCGCCGGTGAGGACGTCCGACAGGGTCTCCAGAGAGCCGAAGTCGCCGTAGTAGCCCTGCCGCTCCCCCGTCAGCAGGGTGTGCAGCGCGTGGTGGGCGTCGTCGTTCCACTGGGCGTGCAGGCCGAACCCGCCCGCCTCGCGAGGGGTGATGAGCCGGGGGTCGTTCAGGTCGGATTCCGCGATCAGCGACAGCGGCCGGCCCAGGTGCGTCGACAACGACTCGACCTCGACGGCCAGCTCTTCGAGCAACGGGATCGCCCGGGTGTCCGGGAGCGCGTGCACGGCGTCGAGCCGCAGCCCGTCGACGTGGTAGTCGCGCAGCCACATGAGCACGCTATCGATGATGTAGCGGCGTACCTCGTCCGAGTGCGGGCCGTCCAGGTTGATCGAGCGGCCCCAACTGTTGCTCTGCTCGGCCAGGTAGGGGCCGAACCTCGGCGCGTAGGCCCCGGAGGGCCCGAAATGGTTGTAGACGACGTCGAGGATCACCCCCAAACCGCGAGAGTGGGCGGCGTCGACGAACCGTTTCAGGCCGTCCGGGCCGCCGTAGGGCTCGTGCGGGGCGTACCAGCAGACGCCGTCGTACCCCCAGTTGTGTTCGCCGTTGAAGGCGTTGACCGGGAGCAGTTCGACCAGGTCGACGCCGAGGTCGACCAGGTGGTCGAGGCGGTCGATGGCCGCGTCGAAGGTGCCCTCCGGGGTGAAGGTGCCGATGTGCAGCTCGTAGAGGACGCTGCCGGGCAGTTGGCGACCCGTCCAGGAGGAATCAGTCCACTGGAACGCAAGATGGTCGTAGCGGCGGCTCGGCCCGTGCACACCCGCAGGTTGCCACGGCGAGCGGGGGTCGGGCAGCGCGGTTTCGTCGTCGTTCAGCAGAAAGGAGTAGTCGAGGCCCGCGTCCGGCACCTCGACGGTCCACCAGCCGTCGGCGGCGGCGCGCATGTCGTGGTCGGTGTCGCCGGCCAGGCGTAGGCGCACCCGGCTGGCGTCCGGCGCCCAGACGGAGAATTTGGTCATGACGAGGCCTCCTCGGCAGCGGTGGGAGGAGCCAGCAGAGCAACGGGGTAGTCCGCGAGGAGATTGTCCAACGGGACCTCCCCGCCACTGTAGACCCGGCCGGTGAACAGGTCCTTCACCTCGTGAACAGGAAGCGACAGGGCTGTGTCACACCAGCCACCGGCCCGTGCCAGGCCGAGCGGCAGTCGGGTCGCCACGGCGATCACGCCACCCCGGTCGAAGGCCACCACGTGCCGGCCCACCGGGCCGTGCGCCGGCACCGGCCGGTAGGTGGTGAACAGCTCCGGGTGCGCCCGCCGCAGGCGCAGCGTCCGCGACACGACGAGCAGCTTCGCCGCTCCGTCGGTGTCGACCGGGGGACGCCAGCCGCCGTCGAGCCGTGCCAGCATCTCCCGGCGTACGTCGAAGTCGACCGGCCGCCGATTGTCCGGGTCGACCAGGGAGTTGTCCCACAGCTCGGTGCCCTGGTAGGTGTCCGGGACGCCGGGCATGGTGAGCTGGATCAGCTTCTGCCCGAGGGAGTTGCACCAGCCGGCCGGGGCGATCGCGGCGGCGAGTTCGGTCAGCTCGTCGTGCAGCGCCGGGTCGTCGTACATGCGGTCGATGACCGCGTGCATGGCCTGCTCGAAGCCCGCGTCGGGGTCCGCCCAACTGGTCGAGGCCGCGGCCTCCCGGGCGGCCTTCTCGGCGTACGCGTGCAGCCGCTCCCGCTCGATCGGCCACGCGCCGACGGCCGTCTGCCAGAGCAGGTGGGCGAACGCCGGGTCGGGCAGCGGCGCGTACTCCATCCAGGTCTTGACCTGCTCCGCCCACCGACCCGGCAGCTCGCTGAGCACGGCGAGGCGGGCGCGCACGTCCTCGCCGCGCTTCGTGTCGTGGGTGGAGAGGGTGGTCATGCTGGCGGGCCAGCGGACCTGCTGCGCGGCGGCGTAGCGGTGGAACTCGGCCGGCGGCACCCCGAAGTGGGCGGGGCTGCCGCCGACCTCGTTGAGCGCCACGAAGCGGGTCCACCGGTAGAAGGCGGTGTCCTCCACGCCCTTGGCCATCACCGCGCCGGTGAGCTGCGGGAAGCGCTTCGCCAGCTCGTCGTCGGGGTCGCGCAGCCGGCGGGTGATCGCGTCCAGGGCACCGGTCAGGTCGGGTCGGCGGCGGCCGGCCTCGGAGCGGGCGGCGGCGAGGTGCCGGGCGCCCTGCGGCGGATAGCCCCGGTAGACCGGGAACACCGCGGCCAACTCGGCGAGCGCCGCGCGGGCCTGCTCGGTCGGCACCTCGGGCGCGAGCGCGGCGAGCCGGGTCAGCTCGGCGGCGAGCAGGTTGGTGGCGGCGGCCAGCTTGGTGGCGTGGGTCAGGTCCTCCCACGAGGTGCGCTGCCCGGTCAGCCGGGTGTCCAGCACGGTGAAGTCGCCCTCGGCGTCGGTGTCGACGAAGAGGCCGTTCACGGCGGCGAGCGCGTCGTACCCGGTGGTGCCGTCCACCGGCCAGTCCGGCAGCTCCTCGCCGTACTCCAGGATCTTCTCCACCACGAGCCAGGCGTCCGGCGCGGCCTCGCGCAGCCGCGCGAGGTAGCCGGCGGGGTCGCGCAGGCCGTCCGGGTGGTCGACGCGGATGCCGTCGACCTCGCCGTCGGCGGCCCAGCGCAGGATCAGCTCGTGCACGGCCGCGAACACCGCCGGGTCCTCCACCCGCAGGCCCGCGAGGCCCGCGATGGCGAAGAACCGGCGGTACGTCAGCTCGGCGTCCCCGCGCCGCCAGGAGACCAACTCGTAGCGCTGCCGGTCGTGCACCTCCCGGGCGCTGCCGTCGCCCGTGCCGTCGGCGATCGGGAAGCGGTGCTCGTGGTAGCGCAGCTCCCCGTCGACGACCTTGAGGTCGTCCAGGGCGGCCGGGTCGTCGGCCAGGACCGGCAGCAGCAGCCGGCCCCGGTCCCAGTCGATGTCGAACCAGTCGGCGTACGACGAGTCGCGCCCCCGGCGCAGCACGTCCCACCAGGCCGGGTTGGCCGGCGGTACGGCGACCCCGGCGTGATTCGGCACGATGTCGACGACCAGGCCGAGCCGCTTGTCGCGCAGGGCGCGCACCAGCCGCTGCCGGGCGGCCTCCCCGCCCAGCTCCGGGTTGACGCTCCGGTGGTCGACGACGTCGTAGCCGTGCTGCGAGCCGGGCGTGGCGGCCAGCAGCGGGGCGGTGTAGAGGTGGCTGACGCCGAGGTCGTCCAGGTAGTCGACGATCGCGGCGGTGGCGTCCAGGTCGAAACCGGGGCGGACCTGGACGCGGTAGGTGGCCTTGGGAGGGGTGGCCGGCATGTCAGATCATCCTCTCCAACACGACGAGGGACCGGTCCGGCACCCGGATGGTGCCGCCCGCGCTGATCACCGTGGCGTCGCCCGGCTCCGGTTCGGCGGTGCTGATCACCCGTTCCCACTTCTGCCCGTACTCGCTGCCCGGCATGGTGAAGTCCAGCGGCGCGTCGTGGGCGTTGAAGCACAGCAGGAACGAGGCGTCGTGGTGTTTCTGGCCGTACTGGCCGCGCTCACGGATGCCCTCGCCGTTGACGAACAGCGCCACCGACCGGCCGAAGTCGTTGCCCCAGTCGTCGCCGGTCATCTCCCGCCCGTCCGGGGTGTGCCAGGCCAGGTCCGGCAGCGGCTCGTCGGTGCCACGCCCGCCCACCGGCAGGCCGGTGAAGAACCGGCGGCGGCGGAACACCTGGTGGCGCTTGCGGAAGTCGGTGAGCGTCCGGACGAAGTCCAGCAACTGCTCGTCGGCGTTGTCCCAGTCGACCCAGGCCAGCTCGCTGTCCTGGCAGTACACGTTGTTGTTGCCGTGCTGGGTACGCCCCAACTCGTCGCCGTGGCCGATCATCGGCACGCCCTGCGACAGCAGGATCGTGGCCAGGAAGTTGCGCCGCTGCTTGGCCCGCAGGGCGAGGACCCCCTCGTCGTCGGTGTCGCCCTCCACGCCACAGTTCCACGACCGGTTGTGGCTCTCGCCGTCCCGGTTGTCCTCGCCGTTGGCCTCGTTGTGCTTGTCGTTGTACGACACCAGGTCGGTGAGGGTGAACCCGTCGTGCACGGTCACGAAGTTGATGCTGTGGAACGGGCGGCGGCCGTCGTCCTGGTAGAGGTCGGCCGAGCCGGAGATGCGCGACGCGAACTCGGCAAGGGTCGCCGGCTCACCGCGCCAGAAGTCCCGCACGGTGTCCCGGTACTTGCCGTTCCACTCCGTCCACAGCGGCGGGAAGTTGCCCACCTGGTAGCCGCCGGGGCCGACGTCCCACGGCTCGGCGATCAACTTCACCTGGCTGACCACCGGGTCCTGCTGCACCACCTCGAAGAACGTCGACAGGCGGTCCACCTCGTAGAACTCGCGCGCCAGGGTGGCCGCCAGGTCGAAGCGGAACCCGTCGACGTGCATCTCGGTCACCCAGTACCGCAACGAATCCATGATCAGTTGCAGCGAGTGCGGGCTGCGCACGTTCAGGCTGTTGCCGGTGCCCGTGTAGTCGACGAAGTACCGGCGGTCCTCCTCGCTGAGCCGGTAGTAGCTCGGCGCGTCCACGCCCTTGAAGCTCAACGTCGGCCCGAGGTGGTTGCCCTCGGCGGTGTGGTTGTAGACCACGTCGAGGATGACCTCGATGCCCGCCGCGTGCAGCGCCTTGACCATGCCCCGGAACTCCTGCACCTGCTGCCCCAGGCGGCCCAGCGCCGAGTAGCCGTGGTGCGGGGCGAAGAAACCGATCGTGTTGTAACCCCAGTAGTTGCGCAGACCCAGGTCGTGCAGCCGGTGGTCGTGCACGAACTGGTGCACCGGCATCAGCTCGATCGCCGTCACCCCGAGCCGGGTCAGATACTCGATCATCGGCGGGGAGGCGATCCCCGCGTACGTGCCGCGCAGCTCCTCGGGGATGTCCGGGTGCCGCATGGTCAGCCCGCGCACGTGCGCCTCGTAGATCACCGAGTGGTGGTACGGCGTGCGCGGCGGCTTGTCGTTGCCCCAGTCGAAGTACGGGTTCACCACCACCGACTTCGGCATGAACGGCGCCGAGTCGGTCTCGTTCATCGTCTCCGGGTCGCCCAGCTCGTAGTCGTACACCGCCGGGTCCCACGTGACGTCACCGTCGATGGCCTTGGCGTACGGGTCGAGCAGCAGCTTGTGCGGGTTGCAGCGCAGCCCGTTCGCCGGCTCGTACGGCCCGTACACCCGGTAGCCGTAGCGCTGCCCCGGCTCGATGCCCGGCAGGTACGCGTGCCAGACGTACGCGTCGACCTCCCGCAACTCCACACGGCGCTCCGCGCCGGTGTCCCACTCGTCGAACAGGCACAGCTCGATCCGCTCGGCCACCTCGGAGAAGATGGCGAAGTTGGTGCCCATCCCGTCGTAGGTGGCGCCCAGGGGATACCGCTCGCCCGGCCAGACCTGCATGTCGCTCCCTCAAGCCATGGTGATGTGCGCGCCGGCTCAGCGGCCCGCGCGCAAGCGGGTAGTGCCCCCGCCCCGGGCGCGCCAATCCATCCTTTCAGGCGGTGACCGGAATCCACCTGTCTGATGCGCGCTACACCCTCAGGTGTCTTCCGTCACCATGGCCGATTTCGAGGTGCGAACCGGCGTCCGATGGCCTTTGCTTGTCGGGGGACACGCACCTGTGTGTGCCCGTCGGCCCTCGGCCACCCTTTTTCCACCCTCTCCGCCGCCACTGACGCCGGCGCGCCCCTCCATGCCTGGACGGAGACAGATGTGACGACCCTGCGGGTCGATGAGCAGCTCGCTGCCACCAAGGACCGGACCCACCGACCTACCGTGACCTCCCGGCCCCAGCCTTCGACCTCGCCCGGTCCGTCTGCGCAGCCCGGCTCCGCCGTGCCGGCGCAGCGCGGGCCCGGTGTGCCGCCGCAGACCCGTCGCATCCTCATGCTGTCGTGGGAGTACCCGCCGGTGCTCGTCGGCGGCCTCGGCCGCCACGTCCACGCCCTGTCCGTGGCCCTGGCCGCCGCCGGGCACGAGGTCACCGTCGTCACCCGCCACACCGAGGGCGCACCCCTTGAGGAGTACGCCGACGGCGTGCGCATCCTGCGCGCCCCCGAAGACCCGGTGACGTTCCCCCTGGCCACCGGCTCCTTGCTCGCCTGGACCATGGCGTTCAACCACACCCTCACCCGCACGGCCCTGCGCGCCACCCAGGCCGGCGCGTACGACGTCATCCACGCCCACGACTGGCTCGTCGCGCACACCGCGATGACGTTGCGCGACCACCTGGACATCCCGCTGGTCAGCACCATCCACGCCACCGAGGCGGGCCGGCACCAGGGCTGGCTGCCCGAGGAGATGAACCGCACCATCCACGGCGTCGAGCAGTGGCTCAGCGGCGAGTCCAACCGGGTCATCGTCTGCTCCGGCTACATGCGCGACGAGGTCAACGCCCTGTTCGGCGTACCGGCCAGCCGGGTCGACGTGGTCGCCAACGGCGTCGAGTCGTACCGCTGGAAGGTGCCGGCACGCGACGTGGCGGCGGCGCGCGCCCGGTTCGCCGGCGACGGCCCGCTGGTCACCTTCGCCGGCCGCCTGGTGTACGAGAAGGGCGTCCAGCACCTGGTCGCCGCCCTCCCCCGGCTGCGCGAGCGGCACCCCGGGCTGCGCGCCGTGATCGCCGGCGACGGCCCGTACCGCGCCGAACTGGAGGCCGAGGTGCACGGCCGTGGCCTCGGCGGCATGGTCAGCATGCCGGGCTTCCTCGGCGGCACCGACCTGCCGGCGCTGATGGCGGCGTCCGACTGCTTCGCCGTGCCCAGCATCTACGAGCCGTTCGGCATGGTGGCCCTCGAAGGGGCCGCCGCCGGTGCGCCCCTGGCCGTCGCCGCCACCGGTGGCCTCGCCGAGATCGTCGAGTCGGGAGCGACCGGCATGACGTTCCGCCCGCACGACCCGGACAGCCTCGCCGACGCCGTCGACGCGCTGCTGTCCGACCGCGAGCGCGCCCGCGCCATGGCCCGCCGAGCCCGTCGGATGGTCACCGAGCAGTACGGCTGGACCGCCATCGCCCAGCGCACCGCCGCCAGCTACGGCGCCGCCATCGCCAACGACGCCGCGTTCACGACCGAGCGCGCCGAACAGCGCATGTCGCAGGGCCGGGCGCTTCCGGCGCTGCCCGACGGCAACCTGCTGGCCGCCGCCGGCCTCCGCTGAGACCCCGATCGGGTGATCGACCCGGGTTTCGTGAAGTCGGGGTGTCCGACGTCCTGGGACACCCCGACTTCCGGCAAGGCGAGTCGATCGCCGGGCGGCGGTCGGGCGTCGCCGCCCGGCGGTGGTCGGGCGGGGCTGCCAGACTGTGCGGATGTCTCATCCTGTCGACTCCCTGGATTCGGCCTTCCCGGTCGCCGTTTCGATCGCGCTGGACCTGATCCGGCACCCCGAGGTGGCCGCGCGGTGGTCGCGCCCGAGCGCCCTGCCGCACCTGTCCGTGGGTGGTCTGGCGTGCCACCTCGGACGGCAGGCGATCCGTGCGGCGGAATTGCTGCCGACACCCGCCGAGCTGCCCACGCTCGACTCGGCCGACGACCACTACGAACGGGCCTCCTGGGTCACTGAGGGCACGCCGGACCAGGACGCGGTCGCCGAGGGCCCGGACGAGGCTGACGCGGTCCGTGGACCGGACGACCTGCACGCCCGCTCCGGCGAGGCCCTCGCGCAGGTCGGTGACCTGCTGACCCGGGGAGCCGCCGTCGACGTGGTGCCTATCCCGTGGCAGGGCTGGTCGCTGCGCCGCGCCGACTTCCTGCTCACCCGCCAGTTGGAGATCGTCGTGCACTCGGACGACCTGGCGGTCAGCGTCGGCGTGCCCACGCCGGTCTTCCCGCCGGAGGTCTTCGACCCCGTACGCGACCTGCTGGTCCGGCTGGCCGTCCGCCGGCACGGCCAGTCCGCGCTGATCGGCGCGCTCAGCCGCAGCGAACGAGCCCGCGACATCGCCGCCTTCTGAGCCCGGCCGTGCACCTCGGGTCTCGACCCCAGGTCTCTGGTGCGTCCCCTGTCGAGCTGCCCCAGAAATGGGGCGGCTGCCCTGCCCCGCTGCGGGCGGCTGCCCTGCCCCGCTGCGGGCGGCTGCCTGCCCCGCTGCGGGCGGCTGCCTGCCGCGAGCCCGAAGCCCCGGGTGACTGTGACCGGCAGGTCCACGGACCTGGACGCCGCCTTGATCGACACGTGGCGCGACCGACCGTCGAGGTCGCTCAACAAGGGGCGGTGCGGCCGGGTCCGGGCAGCGGTGCGCCGTCCGCCGGGCCGACGCCCGCGAACCGGCCCGCCGGCACGACCGGGATCGGGGGGGGGTGAACCCACCACTCCGCGCCCCATATTCGGGGCAGCTCGACAGGAGGCGAACAACAGACCCGGGGTACCGCCGGGACGACCGCGGGCCACCGCGGGCCACCGCGCAAAAGCGTCACGGACCACCGCATGGCAGGACCCTGGGAACGACGCAGGCCGCCGACCCCGAATCGGGTCGACGGCCTGCGGTCGTGCCAGGAGCGGAGGTCAGCGCTCGTTGAACGGGACGTAGTCCCGCTCGGCGGCGCCGACGTAGACCTGCCGCGGACGGCCGATCTTGGTCTCCGGGTCGCTGATCATCTCGCGCCACTGGGCGATCCAGCCGGGAAGCCGGCCGAGCGCGAAGAGCACCGTGAACATCTTCGTGGGGAAGCCCATGGCCTTGTAGATCAGGCCGGTGTAGAAGTCCACGTTCGGGTAGAGCCGCCGGGAGACGAAGAAGTCGTCGGCGAGGGCGATCTCCTCCAGCTCCATGGCGATGTCCAGCAGCGGGTCCGGCTTGGCCATCCGGCCCAGCACGTCCTGCGCGGCCTTCTTGACGATCGCCGCCCGCGGGTCGTAGTTCTTGTAGACCCGGTGGCCGAAGCCCATCAGCTTGACGCCGTCCTGCTTGTCCTTGACCTTACGGACGAAGGACCGGACGTCGCCGTCACCGGCGTGGATCTGCTGGAGCATCTCCAGCACCGCCTGGTTCGCGCCGCCGTGCAGCGGGCCGAACAACGCGTTCACGCCCGCCGACACGGAGGCGAACAGGTTGGCGTTGCTGGAGCCGACCAGCCGGACGGTCGACGTGGAGCAGTTCTGCTCGTGGTCGGCGTGCAGGACGAAGAGCATGTCCAGCACCTTCGACATGACCGGGTCGACCTCGTACGGCTCCGCCGGCACGCCGAACGTCATGCGCAGCAGGTTGTCCACGTACCCGAGGGAGTTGTCCGGGTACAGCAGCGGCTGCCCGATGGACTTCTTGTACGCGTACGAGGCGATGGTGGGGACCTTCGCCATGAGCCGGACCGTGGAGATCTCCACGTGCTCGGAGTCGAACGGGTCCAGGCTGTCCTGGTAGAAGGTCGACAGCGCGCTCACGGCGGACGACAGCACCGCCATCGGGTGGGCGTCCCGGGGGAAGCCGTCGAAGAACCGACGCATCTCCTCGTGCAGCAGCGAGTGCCGCCGGATCCACTCGGTGAACTCGGTCAGCTGCTGCTCGGTGGGCAGCTCACCGTAGATGAGCAGGTACGAGACCTCCAGGAAGGAGGACTTCTCGGCCAGCTGCTCGATCGGGTACCCCCGGTAACGCAGGATCCCCGCGTCGCCGTCGATGTAGGTGATCGCGGATGAGGCAGCCGCGGTGTTGACGAAACCGGGGTCGTACGTCGTCATCCCGGTTTCCTTCAACAGCTTGCTCACCCCGATGCCAGCGGGGCCCTCGACCGCGGAATGCACCGGCATCGACAGCTGCCCGCCGGGGTGGTCGAGCTTGACTTCCGTCATGTGGTTCCTCGCTTCGCCGGCAGATCTACGTTGAATTGCCTTCGCTTCTACCGTAATTGCGGCTCGGGGGACACTGCCCGCCGTGGTTCGGCGGTGAGGTATGCGTCACCCGATTCCCGACCAGCAGGCCGGGAAACCCGCAATCCCGGCAGGCGGGAAGCCCACGAAAGCCGCAAACGACCCGTCCGCGGCAGTCCGCCGGACAGCCGGTTTTCAGGACAGCGCCAGGCGGCGCAGCGTACCCGTGGTCGTGACCTGATAGACGTCGAGCTGGTTGGTGCCGGCGTGGAACAGCCGGTCGTCGGTGAGCAGCGCGGCGAACCGACGCCCGCCCGGGTCGGTCGGCACCACCGGGACGACCGCGCCGATCCTGCCGTTGACGGCGACGGCCAGCAGCGTGCCGTCCGGGATGGCGTCCGGCACGTCACCCCAGACGAGCGCCGGGAGGGTGCCGGTGTCCGGATCGGTGGCCCGGAACGCGGCCAGGTCGGCGACGCGGGCGCTGCCGCCGCTGGGGCCGGCGCGTACCTCGGTGCCGACCAGCCGGTGCGGTGTCGGCAGCGGCGGTGGGGTGGGCACCCCGCCGGGGAAGGTGACCGCCTCCCCGGGGGTGTCGTAGAAGTGTTTCGTGGCGTCGGCGCGCGGGCTCTGGCGGGCGGAGCGGCCGTCGACCCGCCAGGGCAGGCGGATGCCGGCCTCGTCGGCGACGGTGGGCAGCAGGTCGACATGTTCCCAGTTGCGATCGTCCACCCGGCCGGTCTGCTGCCGTGGTTCCTTGACGAACATCGGCACCCAGGCGACCTCGCCGGCGGCGGCCCTGATGGCGTCCATCCCCCGGCCCTGCGCGCCCGGCCGGAAGCTCACCCCGTGGTCGGCGGTGACGACGACGAGGGCCTGGTCGTAGAGGCCGCTGGCACGCAGCGTGCGCAGCGTCTCGCCGATCAGCCGGTCGGTGTAGCCGAGTTGGGCGAGGTGGCGCTGACGGGCCAGGTCGATCCAGCCGGCGCCGTCGTTGGGCAGATCCTCGGGTGCGTCGTAGCGCGCGCCGGACGGCAGGTACGCCCACGGGGAGTGCGGCATCAGCAGGTGCAGGAAGTGCAGGGTGGGCCGGGGCCGCGGCTTCAGGCCGGCGAGGAAGCTGGTGAACCGGGCGGGCTGATTGTCGTCGAGGCTGTCCCAGCGGAACTTGGGGTCGGCCGGTACCGGCTCGGCGGCGTCCAGGCCGGCCTCGGCCCGCGTCCGCTCCCGGTACGAGTCCTCCGGGTCGACCGCGCTCTCCGTCGGCCCGGCGATCCGGCCGAGCAGCTTGCCGGTCTCCTTCACCAGCACGCCGAGGCCCTGTTCGGGGGCGACCGGCTGTTCGCAGCGGCTGGGCGGGCAGAGCCGGGTGATGCTCTCCTCGGCCTGGATGTCGTACAGGCCGCCGAAGGCGGTGAAGAGGTTGTCCGGGTACTGCGAGTAGTGCGGCGCGACCGACCGCGCCGGGTAGCGACCGGTGAGCATCGCCGGCAGCGCGTTGGGCGTCCAGCCGCTGACCCCGGTGGCGTTGCGGTACCAGGTCGACGCCCCGGCCAACTCGGCGAAGTGCGGGAACCGGGCCGCGTCGATCCGGCCGTCGCCGCCGAGCAGGCTGACCAGCGGCAGCTCGTCGAGGATCAGCATGACCACCGGCGGGTGCACGGCCCCGCCCTGCGCGGTGCCGACCGCGCCGCCGTCGCCGCGCGGCAGCACGACCGCCGAGGTGGGCGACACGAGAAGGAACAGCGCCACGAACGCCACCGGCCCGGCGGCGGCCAGTCGCAGCGCGCGGCCCGGGGCCCGCCACCGCCGGTGCGCCGCCGCGCCGGCCACACCGGCCAGACCGGCAAGCCCCAGCAGGGGTACGCCCCGAAGCGTCGTCACGTGCCGGCCCACCTGCACGGCGAGGGCGGCGACCAGCAGGCCGACGAGCAGCGTATGGGTGAGCGCGCGGGCGGTCCGGCCGGCCAGTCGACTGAGCGCGCCCAGCGCCGCCACGGGCAGGGTGGGTACGAGCGCCACCAGCGCGACCAGCAGCAGGATCTGGCCGGTGTCGGCGCGGTGGAACAGGAAGAAGTCGGGACTGCGGCCGAGCACGTCCAGCAGCGGCTGGGTGACGACCAGCCCGACCAGCGCGACGATCTCCAGCACCCGACCCAGCTCCCCGCGCCACCCCCGCTCCCACCGCCCGCGTTCGGGTGGGGTCTCGACGGGCGGGTCAGCCACCCATCACCGTCCGGTAGAGCGTGCGGGTGCCCGAGGGCAGTTCCAGCCGGTCGGTGATCCGGCCCCGGGCGGCGAGGAGCCGTTCGAAGGTGTCCCGCCGGTAGTCGGGGAAGAGTCCGTCGGGCTTGTTGGCCAGCAGCCGGGCGGCCATCGGGTCGTCCGGGTGGACGAACTCCACCACCACGGCCCCGCCGGGCGCGGTCAGCCCGGCCAGCCAGTCGACGACCTCCGGCAGCGGCACGTTGCGGCCGATCGCCAGGTGGTGCGCGAGAGCCAGGGCGAGCACCACGTCCGCCGACGCCCGCTGGGCGAAGCCGGCGCGCTCGACGCCGCGCCAGCCGCCGCCCGGGGACGGGTCGGCCAGGTCGACCACCAGCGGCAGGATCCGTTGCTGCCCCTCGGAGCGCAGCGCCCGGTACAGCTCGTCGACCACCGCCGGGTCCTGCTCGACGGCGACCACGTAGTCGGCGTGCCCGGCGGCCAGTCGGGAGTACCGGCCGTCGTTGGCACCGAGGTCGAGGACCAGGCGCGGGCGGCCGGCGGCGGCCACGGCGGCGACCACGAACTGCTCCTTGGCGACCCGGTCGCGGGCCGAGTAGCCGCAGGTGCGCTGGTAGTCCGACCAGTGGCTGCCGGAGGGGCGGTGCGCCAGGCGGCGGACCAGCTTCTCGATGCCGCGTACGGTGGCCGCCTGCAACTGGCGCGTATAGCCGGCGGCCCGGAGCTGGGCCTTGACGTCGGTGGTGCTGGCGGCGGCGTTGCGTTGCTGCATCGCGCCGTGCAGGTGCAGGTGGGTCAGGACGCCGGGGCGCAGCCGACGGGTTCCGCCGAAGAGGGGACGCAACTGCTCGGCCTCGATGCCGTCGACCTGGGCGCGTAGCCAGGGTTGGAAGTCCACGCCCAGGTGCGCGGTGAGCAGCAGCGGGTAGAGCAGGGTCTGGCAGAACTGGCGGTAGCCGGCCCACGGTTCGCCGTCGCGGACCGGCGTGAAGGAGCCGATGTCGATGAAGACGGGTTTCGCGCCGCGCCACTGGAGGTTGTAGGCGGAGCCGTCCTTGGTGGTGAACCCCTCGGCGAGGGCGGTACGCAGGATCTCCAGGTGCAGCAGCGCGGCGTCGCGCAGCATGGCGAAGGACCACTCGTACGGGTGCGAGACGAACGGGATGCGTTCGTGGCGCAGCACCGCCGCCCATTCGGTGCCCGCGGGCGCCAGCGTGGCCGGGGCGTCCTCGGTGGCGCAGACCTTGCCCGCCGAGACGAGCGTGGGAAAGAACGGGCTGGCCGCGAGGGTGCGCCAGTGCGCGGCGGCCTGGGCGTCGAGCCCGCGCAGCACCTCGTCGCCGACGTGGAAGACCCGGTTGGCGGGGTCGCGGAAGGAGGCGGGCTCGGGGCGTACCCCGGTGGGTGTGCTCGTCATGGTCGCCGCGACCGTTACCGCTGGTCGGTGGGCTGCCGGCGGAACCGGTCGACCAGCCGCCGCCAGTAGAGCTTGGCGGCGACCGCGACGCCGGCCACCCCGCCGACGACGGCCTGCACGATCAGGCTGCCCGATCCCGCGTCCAGGTAGGCCAGATGGATCACCGACCGCTCCTTCCCCTCGCCCGTCTCGACACCGGCGTCCCGGGGCGACAGCAATGAGGCTTTTGACCCAGTAAGCCGGACTTGTCCATCACCGTACGCTGCTCGTCCGCGCCACCGCGCCCACATCCGAGGACTCCCAGCCCGGCCACAGGAAGCGGCTTGCGTCGGTAGGCTGCGAAGCGTGCGCTGGATGGTCGTGGACGCGCCACTGGACTCCTCCGGCGCACGGCGCGGCGAGGAACGGGCACCGGCCGCCCTGCGTCGGGCCGGCCTGCTGGACGCCCTGGCCGCCGACGACGACGGGCAGATAGACGAGGCCCAGTTACGGGACCCGAACCGGGAGCCGGCGAGCGGGGTGATCGACGCCGCCGGCCTGGTCCGGGCCGGCGCCGCGATCAGCGCACGGATCGGCGGGCTGATCGCGGACGGTCACCGACCGCTGGTGCTCGGCGGCGACTGCGCGATCCTGCCCGGCATCTGCCGCGCGCTGCCCCGCACGACCGAGCTGTGGTTCGTCGACGCGCATCCCGACTTCCTCGACGGCGCGACGTCGCCGACCGGCGAGGCCGCCGACATGGACCTGTCGGTGGTCACCGGGCACGGCCCCGCCGCCGCGATCGGCGTCGACGACGCGCTGCTCGACCCCGCCCGGGTCCACCTGCTCGGCCACCGACCGCCCACCGACGAGGACAGCCGTGTCGAGGCGGCCCGGATCGACCCGGCGATCCACCAGGTGCCCGCCGCCGACCTGCTGCGCCTGGGTGCCGGGGCGATCGGGGCGGGCCTGGCCGGCGGCGGCGACGGGCCGGCCTGGCTGCACCTCGACCTGGACGTGGTGGATCCGCGCGACCTGCCGGCGGTGACCTACCCGGAGCCGGACGGGCCACGGTGGGCGGACCTCGTCGCACTGGTCACGCCGCTGGCGCGCGCCGACCGGCTGCTCGGGATGAGCGTGACCGACCTGAACCCCGACGAGGACCCCGACGGGCGGCACACCAGGCGCGTCGTCGAGGTCCTCGCGCAGATGCTGACCTAGCTGCGCCGGTGGTGCATGCCCAGGCGCAGCAGCACGAAGCGCAGCACGGTGGCGACCAGGTTCGCGACCACCAGCACGGCCAGTTCCACCGACCGGGCGGGCACGGCGACGAGCGCGTGCAGCGCCGCCAGCGCGCCACTGGTCAACGCCAGGCCGAGGCCGAACGCCAGCAGCCCCTGCGCGTGGTGCCGACCGGCATTCCGGCTACCGGTGATCCCGAACGTCAGCCGTCGGTTCGCGGCCGTGTTCGCCACCGCCGTCAGAAACAGCGCCAGCAGGTTCGCCGGCTGCGCGCCGAGGGCGCCCCGGGTGGTCACGAACAGCAGCAGGTACGCCAGCGTGCTGGCCACCCCGACGGCGGCGAACCGGACCAGCTGCCCGGGAAGCCCGACCGGCACCTGTGCCGGTGGCGCGGCCAGCGGTGCCCGACCGAGCTGGGCACGTAGCTCGGCCAGGGGCAGCGCGCCGGTCACCAGGGACCGCCCGAGTCGACCCATCCCCCGCAGGTCGGCCAGGGCGGTGGCGACGATGTCGACGCGACTGTCCGGGTCGTCGACCCAGTCCACCGGCACCTCGTGGATGCGCAGCCCGGCCCGCTGCGCCAGCACCAGCAGCTCGGTGTCGAAGAACCACCCGGTGTCCCGCACGAGGGGCAGCAGCTCACCGGCCACGTCCGCGCGGATCGCCTTGAACCCGCACTGCGCGTCGGAGAACCGCGCGAACAGCGCGCCGCGCAGCAGCAGGTTGTAGGCCCGGGAGATGACCTCCCGTCTGGCGCCGCGAACCACCCGGGACGTACGCGCCAGCCGGGTGCCGATCGCCAGGTCGGAGTGGCCGGAGATGAGCGGCGCGACCAGCGGCAGCAGCGCCGCGAGATCGGTGGACAGGTCCACGTCCATGTACGCCAGCACCGGCGCGGACGAGGCCGACCACGCGGCGGACAGCGCTCGCCCCCGCCCCTTGGCGTCCAGGTGCAGCACCTCGACGCCCGGCAGTTCGGCGCGGAGTCCCTCGGCGACCGTCAGGGTGCCGTCCACGCTGGCGTTGTCGGCGACGGTGATCTGGAACGGGTACGGGAAGTGCTCGGTGAGGTGGGCGTGCAGCCGGCGTACGCACGGCCCGAGGTCGATCTCCTCGTTGTGGACGGGGATCACCACGTCCAGCACCGCCCCGGTGGTGGTGGACCGGGTCCGGACGGCGGGACGCGGGCTGCCGAGCGCGGTCACGACGCGTCCGCGCCGGTGCTCAGGTCGTAGACGGTGACCCCGTCCACGGTCTGCGCCGTGAAGGTCTCCTCGACCCAGGTGGAGATCTCCTGCGAGGCCGAGCTGCCACCGTTGGCACGGAAGCCACCACCGCCCATGAAGTAGTGGATCTTGTGGTCGGCGACGTAGCGCTGGAACTGGGCGAGGGTCGGTGACGGGTCGCTGCCGTTGAACCCGCCGATCGGCATCACCGGGTCGCCGGTGGCCAACTGATAACCGGAGGCGTTGTTGGAACCGATGGTGGCCGCCACCCAGGTGTAGTCGTCGCTGTCCCGCTCGAGCAACTCGCGCATCGCGGCGCTGGGCTCGCGGGCGTCGAGCAGCCCTCCCATGCCGCCGCCGCGAGCACCGGGCATCTGCCCTACGCCCGGAAGGCCCGGGAACCGCCCGCCGTCCTGGTTGCCGTTGCGGTTCTCGCCGCCCGGCACCGACGCGCCGTTGCGGCCGTCGCCGGGGAACTGCCCGCGGCCGGGGAACGCCATGCCGCCCGGCGGTCGTCCGCCGGGGAAGCCACCGCGGCCGAATCCGCCCGCCACCGCGGGGCCGGCGCTCGGGATCGAGCCGGTGTGCGGGGTCGCGGCGGTCTGTGCCGCGTACGCCGCCGGTCCCGCGAGGGCCGCCGCCGCGCCGACGCCCAGCGCCACGGCCCCCAGCCACCGGGGCAGTCGAACGGTCAACAGGAGAAGGGCCGCGCCGAGCAGGCCGGCGACCAGCACGACGGCACGCAGCCACGGGTACCAGTCGGGGCTGCGCCCGAGCAGCACCCACGCCCACCAGACGGTGACCGCGAGGGTGGCGGCGAGGGTCGCCGTGGCGGCCAGCGGACGCCACCGCTGCCACCGGGGCACCAGCACCGGTTCCTCGTCCGCGTCGGCGGCCGGGGTGGGCCGTGGTCGGCGCTGCCGCCAGAGCAGGGTGACGCCGATGCCGACCAGCGCGCCGACGGCCGGCGCGAGCGCCACGGTGTAGTAGGCGTGGAAGATCCCGGACATGAAGCTGAAGATCAGTCCGGTAACCAGCAGCCAGCCACCCCACAGCAGCAGACCGGCCCGGGTGCGGTCGGTACGCGCGGCCCGACCGGCCACCACCAGGCCCGCGACCAGCAGGATCAACGCGGCCGGCAGCAGCCAGGAAATCTGACCGCCGACCTCGCCGTCGAACATCCGCAGCAGGCCCGTCCGCCCCGAGAACGGTCCACCCCCACCGCCCATCCGTCCGGCGCCGCCGCCGACGCTGCCCACCTCGTCGCCGGTGATCCGGCCGAGACCGTTGTAGCCGAGGGTCAGCTCCAGGATGCTGTTGCCCTGCGACCCGCCGACGTACGGACGCGCGCTGGCCGGGACGAGTTCGACGACGGCCACCCACCAGCCGGCGGACACCACCACCGCGAGGCCGGCGAGCAGGAGTTGCCGCACCCGCCGCCACAGCCCGGTCGGGGCGGCCAGCAGGTAGACGCCGGCGAAGACCGGCACCAGCAGGAAAGCCTGGAGCATCTTGGTCAGGAAGCCGAACCCGACCAGCGCGCCGGCCAGCACGATCCACCGGGTACTGGCCGTCTCCAACGCGCGCACGGTGGCGTACGCGCCGCCGAGCAGCAGGAGCACGAGCAGGGCGTCGGGGTTGTTGAAGCGGAACATGAGCGTCGCCACCGGGGTGACGGCGAGGACCGCTCCGGCGATCAGGCCGGCAACCGGCCCATACCAGCGCTTCACGCTCGCGTAGAGCACGCCGACGGAGGCGACCCCGCACAGCGCCTGCGGGACGAGCATCGCCCAGCTGTTCAACCCGAAGATCCGCACCGACAGGGCCATCAGCCAGAGCGAGGCGGGCGTCTTGTCCACCGTGATCGAGTTGGCCGCGTCGGACGAGCCGTAGAAGAACGCCTTGCCGCTCACCGAGCCGGCCTGCGCGGCGGCCGCGTAGAACGAGTTGGCCCAGCCGGAGGCGCCCAGGCCCCAGAGGTAGAGCAGACCGGTGCCCAAAAGCAGGGCCAGCAGAGCGGGCCGGGTCCAGGTCGCCGCACGGCCCGCCGGAGGCGGGTGTTCCTCGGGGCGCGTGCTCGGGTGCGGCGGCCCGACCGGGTCGCCGGGCGTCGTCGACAGGGTGTCTGTTCGGTCCATGCCGCCAGCCTTGGCGGCCGAACTGGCGGGACCCCGTGCGCCGCCTATGCGTCAGCTGTGGGATCCGGCAGGCGGACGGCGAACACCGTCCGGCCCGGACGGCTGTCGACGCCGACCGTGCCGTGGTGCGCGTCGACGACGGCCGCCACGATCGCCAGGCCGAGACCGGTGCTGCCGTGCGCCCGGGACCGGGAACTGTCACCCCGGGCGAACCGCTCGAACATCTCCGGTCGCAGCTGGGCCGGCACCCCCGGCCCGTCGTCGGCGACGGTGAGGACGGCGGCGTCCGCCTCGACGGCGAGGGTGGTGGTGACCGTCGTGCCGGGCGGGGTGTGCACGCGGGCGTTGGCCAGCAGGTTCGCCACCACCTGGTGCAGGCGGGCGGCGTCGCCGGGCACGCGGATGACGACCTCGGGCAGGTCGAGCCGCCAGTGGTGCTCGGGGCCGGCGACGTGCGCGTCGCTGACCGCGTCGACCACGAGGGCGGACAGGTCGACCGGGTCCGCCGCGAGCGGCCGGCCGGCGTCAAGCCGGGCCAGCAGCAGCAGGTCGTCGACGAGGCTGGTCATCCGGGCGCTCTCGGACTCGACGCGGCGCAGGGCGTGCGCCACGTCGGCGGGGACCTCGTCGCGGCCCCGCCGGGCCACCTCGGCGTACCCACGGATCGCCGCGAGCGGGGTGCGCAGCTCGTGGCTGGCGTCGGCGACGAACTGGCGTACCCGGGTCTCGCTGGCCTGCCGCGCGGCCAGCGCGTCGGCGACGTGGCCCAGCATCCGGTTCAACGCCGCGCCGACCTGGCCGACCTCGGTACGCGGGTCGGTGTCGGCGGCCGGCACCCGGACGGCGAGCGCCACCTCGCCCCGGTCCAGCGGCAGCTCGGTGACCCGGGCGGCGGTGGCGGCCACCCGGTTCAGCGGTCGCAGCGTGGCCCGCACGATCAGCGCGCCCGCGCCACCGGCCAGGAGCAGTCCGAGGCCGACGACCCCGGCCTGCGCGGCGACCAGCGCCCAGACGGTGTCCCGCACACCGCTGAGCGGAATGCCCACGGCGACCACGACCCCGTTGGGCAGTTGCCGGGCCACCGCCCGGACGTCCCCCTCGTCGAGGGTGATGGTGCGGGGCCGGCCGTCGGTGGGCAGCGCGACCAGCCGTGCGGCGTCGGCGGCGGGAACGTCGGCGAGGCTGCCGCTCGCGGTGCTCCGCGTCGCCGTGGTGACGCCGTCGGCGCGGCGCACGGCGAGCGAGCCCGGCGGGAAGCCGCGCGGAGGCTCCGGCGGGGACGGTGCGGCAACGCCCGGCCGCACAGCGGGCCGCCCGGGGTCGCCACCCGGGCGGAACCACGGCGGCAGGTCGCGCGGCCGGTCCCCCATCGTCAACTGGGTGTCGACCTGGGCGACCAGCACGTGCCGCAGGGCCAGCGTGGTGAGCCCGCCGATGGCGACGCTGACCAGGGCGAGCAGCGCGACCAGGGCGAGCACCAGCCGGGTCCGCAGCGACCGGCCAGCCCACCAGCGCCGCAGCCGGACGAGTGCCCTAGTCAGCGGGTTTGAGGACATAGCCCGCGCCGCGCAGCGTGTGGATCATCGGCGGTCGCCCCGCGTCGATCTTCTTGCGCAGGTACGAGATGTACAGCTCCACCACGTTGGCCTGGCCGCCGAAGTCGTAGTTCCACACCCGGTCGAGGATCTGCGCCTTGCTGAGCACCCGGCGCGGGTTGCGCATCAGGTAGCGCAGCAGCTCGAACTCGGTCGCGGTCAGCGTGACGAGCTGGCCGGCACGGCGGACCTCATGACTGTCCTCGTCGAGGCTGAGGTCGCCGACGGTCAGCAGCGCCTCCTCGTGGGCGGCGACCGCGAAGCCCGAGCGGCGCAGCAGCGCGCGGAGCCGGGCGATCACCTCCTCCAGGCTGAACGGCTTGGTCACGTAGTCGTCGCCGCCCACGGTCAGCCCGGCGATGCGCTCCTCGACGGCGTCCCGGGCGGTCAGGAAGAGCACCGGCACGGTCGGGGCGTGCTCGCGCAGCCGACGCAGCACCTGGAAGCCGTCGAGGTCGGGCAGCATGACGTCGAGGACGACGGCGTCCGGCTGGAACTGCCGGGCGGCGCTCAACGCCGCCATGCCGTTGCCGGCGCTGCGCACCTGCCAACCCTCGTAGCGCAGCGCCATCGACAGCAGATCGGTCAGCGTCGCCTCGTCGTCCACCACCAGCACGCGGACGGGTTCACCGTCCGGGCGGCGCAACTCGATCCGGCCCGGCACGGTCTGCCCCTGGATGACCATGCCCCCCATCGTGGACACCTCCGCTGTGTCGCGCCTCTGCGCCGCCTGTGTGCCAGCTGTGCGGCCGGGCCGCCGAGCCACCGCTCAGCCTCCGACCGCGGTCACTCGGACACCCCGTACGCGTCGGTCCGGACGAAGCGCATGCTCCACCCGCCGTGGCCGTCGGGCTGGTCGCGCTCGTAGAGGTGGTCGGGGCCGGGCTGTGTCGGGCCGGTGCCGCCCGGATGCCGCATGATCCACCGCTGCGGAGGGGCGCCGTCCGGCTCGGCCGGTACCGCGCGGACCAGCCCGTCCGCGGGACCGCCGACGAAGCGTACGGTGACCTCGCCCATCGCGGCGCTCCCTTGCGTGACGATGCCGGCACGCTCGGTGCGTACGGCCCTGGGTCGCAAGCTACCGCACCCGGCGGTGACCCCGGCCGAGGTACGGCGTGATCGGCGGCCGACGCGGTTTGCCCAGCTCGGCCCCCGGGTACCGCGATTCCCAGGCCCCGCCGCCGGGCGGGACGAGAATGAGGAGCTGACGATGCGGACGCTGGACGGGCGGTACCAGCTCGAACAGCGCATCGGCGTCGGCGGAATGTCCGAGGTGTGGCGGGCCCACGATCGGGTGCTGGACCGACCGGTCGCCGTGAAGCTGATCGCGCCCGGCCCGGACGGCCACCACGACACGGTGGACCGGATCCGCACGGAGGCCCGCTCGGCGGCCCGGTTGGTGCATCCGAACGTCGCGAGCGTGCACGACTTCGGCACCTCCTCGACGCTTCCCGGCCGCCGGGTCCCCTACATCGTCATGGAGCTGGCCGAGGGCGAGACCCTCGCGGCGCACCTGCGGGCGGGCCCACTGGACTGGCGCATCTCCGTGCGGGTCTGCGCGGAGGTCGCCGCCGCGCTGTCCGCCGCCCACGCGAGCGGCATCGTGCACCGCGACGTCAAGCCGGCCAACGTCATGCTCACCCCGGCAGGGGTGAAGGTCCTCGACTTCGGCATCGCCACCCCGACCGGCACGGCGGACCCGATGCCCGACGGCATGCTGCTCGGCACCCCGGCGTACCTGGCGCCGGAACAGCTCGACGGCGCCCCCGCGACGCCGGCCGCCGACATGTACGCCCTCGGCGTGCTGCTCTACTACTGCCTCAGCGGTCGTCTCCCGTACCGGGCCCAGACCCCGGCCGAGCTGCTGGCCGCGCGCCGGTCCCGGCCGCCCGAGCCGCTGCCGGAGGTGGACGGGCTCCCGCCCGAGGTGTCCGAGTTGTGCCGCTGCTGCCTGGACGACGATCCCGCCGGGCGTCCGACCAGCCTGGTCGCGGCGCTGCTGCTGGCCGAGGTCGTGGACGCCCGGGTGTACGTACCGATGGCGATCCCCACGCAGCGGTCGCTGTCGCCGTCGCCGTCGCCGTGGACCGAGCGGGCGGCGGCGCAGCCCACCGAGGCGCTGTCGGTCGTCGACGGGAGCTGAGCTGAGCGTTTCGTCCGCCCTCGGCCGGGTAGCCGGGCGGGTGAGCGACGGGAGGAACGCGATGCCGAGTCCGAGTTCCTGGCTGCATGAGGCCACCGCCACCGCCGAGGGTGGCCACGTCCGAACCGATGACGGCGGGCTCTCCACGCCGCTCGCGTCGCCGCTGGCGGCGCACTGCACCGGCCTGAGACCGGAGCAGTTGTTGGCGGCGGCCTTCGCCTCCTGCCTGCACCACGCCGCCGTGGAGGCGGCCGGGGAGATCACCGACGAGGCGCACACGGTCCAGGTGCGCGCCGAGGCGAAGCTGGGGCGCGACGACGACGGCCGGTACCGGGCCGACGTGCACGCCTCGATCTCGTCGGCCGGTCTGAGCCGGGCGCAGTTGGCCGACCTGGTCGAGTACGCCGATCGGCTCTGGCCCTTCTCCAGCAGCGACAACACGCGGCACCGGTTGACCGTCACCCCGGCCGAGAACGGTCGGCACTGAGGGCGGGCCCTTGTCGGCCGGACGGCATCAGCGGCGGGTGGCACTCTCCCTGATGAGCCTGATGACTCTGGAGCATCTTGATGCCTGAGAGTCATCACGCTCATCGGAGTGCTACCGCCGGACCGCGATGACCCATCCGCCACCGACACGCATCGTGGTCAGGCGTTCGGTGGACCCCCGCATCACCCGACAGGGGGATGACCGGAGCCCCGCAGAACATCACCTCTCGGTGGGGCGCGATGACCACCTTCACCTGGCGAATCGGAAATACCCGTCTCGTCTGATCGGCGAGGTTGTGCCGACATAACCGGCTTTCGCCCGTTGCCACGCCCACGATTCGGGCAAATTGTGGCGCATGCCACTGTTAGGGCCGATGGCAGCGGGCGACCGACTATCTAGCCTCGGCGGGTGCATCCCGACGACCCCACCGCCCAGAAGCTGACCGACGCGCCCTCGACCACCCGCACGAGGGACGCCGCATCAACCGAACGGACGATCGGCCGTCACCGGGCCCCCGAACCGCCGCCGCGCCGCGCCCTGCTCGGCTCCACCCCGGTCCGGGTCGCCCTGGCCACCGGCGTCACCTGCTGCCTCGGCCTGGGCGCGTTCGCCGCCGCCCGCGACGGGCAGGAAGCCCCGCAGCCCGTCCGGCCGATCGCCGACGCGCTGGCCGACCGTGCCGCCATCGCCGACGAGCGCGCCTCCCGGTCGCTGGACCGCGACCTCGCCCCGGCCCGGGTCCTGCCCAACCCGACGGCCGCGCCGACCCCGACGCCCACCGTCACCCGCAAGGCGCCGAAGAAGCCGGTCAAGCCCCGCCGGCCGCGCCCGGTCGCCGGGCTCGACCAGCAGCAGATGGACAACGCGAAGATCATCGTGGACGTCGGCGTGGGGCTGAAGATGCCGCGTCGCGCCCTGGTCGTGGCGCTCGCCACCGCGATGCAGGAGAGCAACCTCTACAACCTGGCCAGCGACGTGCTGCCGGAGTCGAGCGAGTACCCGCACCAGGGCAGCGGCTCCGACCACGACTCGGTCGGGCTGTTCCAGCAGCGGCCCAGCAGCGGGTGGGGCACGGTCGCCGAGCTGATGCGCCCGTCGTACGCCGCCCGGGCCTTCTACACCGCCCTCGCCGAGATCCCCGGCTGGCAGGACATGAGCCTCACCGCCGCCGCCCAGGCGGTGCAGGTCTCGGCGTACCCCGACGCGTACGCCCCGCACGAGGACCGGGCCACCACCGTGGCGGCCGCGCTGCTCGCCTGAGGCCGTCTCAGCGGGTGCCGGCCGCCGCCGTGGGCGTGTCGGCCGGCACCGGCTCGACCGTCACGCCGACGAGGATCTCGTCCGCCAGGGCCTCGCGACGGCGGCGCGCGTGCAGCGCCTCTTCGAAGTCACGCCGGGCCTGCACGGCATCCGCGTACGCCTGCTCCCGGACCCGACGGGCCTCCTCGCGGGCCTCGTCCAGCGCGCGACGGGCCTGCGCCAGGATCTCGTCCGCCTCCTGACGCACCGCGTCGCCGGCCCGGCGGGTGGCGGCGGCGTCGCCCAGGTCCAGTCGCTGGAGCAGCCCGCTGAGCCAGGTCGCCTCCTGGCGGATCTCGTCCCACTCCCGGGTCGCCCCGGCCGCGCCCTCCGCCCGCGCCGCGAGCCGGGACAACCTGATCCCCAGCTCATCCAGGCAGGAATCCACCTGTCGCTGGTCGTAGCCGGTCTTCACGACGGAGAACCTCATACTGTCGCCCCCAGGCAGCCGCTGTTACTTCCCCACCTGGATCCTCGGGCGCGACGACATCCACCGAGGCGGTTCGGGAAAATTGTTCAGCATGCGCGGGACGGGCGGATCAGGGGCGCTTGGGCAGCACGACCACGCGGCCGAAGAACTCGTCGATGCGGCGCACCACGTCGTTGAAGTCGTCCAGGTCGATCGGCTTGGTGACGTACGCGTTGGCCTGCAACGTGTAGCTGCCGACGATGTCGGTGTCCGCGTTCGAGGTGGTCAGCACCACGATCGGAATGGTCCGCAGATCCTCGTCCTGCTTGACCGCCCCGAGCACCTGACGCCCGTCCATCCGCGGCATGTTGAGGTCAAGCAGGATCACGTCCGGCCGGCGGGCCCCGGAGTGGCGACCCTCGGCCCGGAGGAACTCCATCGCCTCCTCGCCGTCGCTCACCACGTCGATGATCTTCTCGACGTCGGAGTCGGCCAACGCCTCCTCGATCATCAGCACGTCGCCGGGATCGTCGTCGACCACCAGGATGCGTACCGGCTGCGGGCTGTCGCCCATCACTACCTGCCTCGGGTGTCGGCGGAGAATGGAAACCGGACGGTCACCATGCTGGCGGGGAAATCTAGCCCATCAGAGGGCGCTGTGGGACGCCGGGTCAGCCGTGTCGGGAACGTAGCGGAGCACGTCGGCCAGACCGGTGATCCGCAACACGCGCTCGACCCGACCGGCGGCGCCGGTGATCCTCAGCCAGCCCCCGTCGGCGGCGGCCTGATTGTCGCCCCGGACGAACACCGCCATCCCGGTGGAGTCGCAGAAGGTCAGGTCGGTGAGGTCGAGCAGCACCCGGCGCTCACCGGCGGCGGTGAGCCGGTCGATGGCGGCGGCCAGCTCGTCGGCGGTGCTCAGGTCCAGCTCACCGGCGAGCCGTAGGCAGGCGACACCGCCCTCGCGCTCGGCGTCGCTGACACTGAACGTCACCGTCTCCCCCCTCGCTCGCTCCACCGGCGGGTGGGACGTTTGCAGTGCGGCAAGTATACGCAGGGGGGTACGACGCTCCGCAGCGCGTGGTGATCGTCTGGCCGACCCGGGTCAGCCGGCGGAACGGGACGCGGCGGCCAGCCCGGCACGCCCCAGGGCCAGCGCGTGCGCCGCCCGGGGGTAGTCCCGCAGCTCGGCGGCGAAGTGCTCCAGGGTGAGTTCGACGGCGCTGGCCGGCACCCGCCGGCTCGTCAGGATCTCCGCGAGCCAGTCGACGAATTCGGTGAACAGCGAGGCGTCGTCGACGTACAACGCGGCGGCCAGCGAGTCCAGGATGTGACCCAGGTCGCTCACCGTCGAGTCGAGCTGGGTGGCCGTGTACTCGCGCGTCGCCGGCGCCTTCGCCCGCAGATCGGCCAGCGCGCTGTCGATCAGATCGCCACGGCGGCGGACCAGACTCGCGTACTCGTCGTCGGCCAGGTGCGCGAGTCGCGCCGCCGGCACCCGCCGTAGCGCCCGCTCGTCGGCGATCAACTCGGCCGCCGCCGGCGCGTTCGGCGCCCAGGCCGCGCCGAGCCGGGCCGCCCACCGGCCGTCCGCGCCGAAGCCCCGCCCGCCGACCACGACCGGCACGTCCGAACGCCGGCACGCCTCGATCATCCGGTGGGCGTGCGGCAGCCGCATCGGCAGCGCGCAGGCCAGCGCGACCGCCTGCGCGTCGTGCCGGTGCAGGTACGACACGAGGTGCGCCGCCGGCACGCTGGCGCCCAGGAAGGTCACCTGCCAACCGCGGAGCCGCAGCACCTCGGCCACCAGCCGGGGCGGCAGGGCGTGCCACTCGCCGTCCATGCAGGCCACCACGACATGACCGCCGGTCGCACGCGGTTTGGCGTGCGCCGCCACGGCGGCCACCACCCGCTCGCTGATGTGGGTGGCCGCGTGCTCCTGCGCCACGCTCCACTCGTTGCGGGCCCACCGCTCACCCACCTCGGCCTGTGCCGGCGCGACCAGGTCGAGCAGCACCCGCTCCGGCGGCACGCCCGCCTCCAGCAGGCCGGTCGCCACGTCGATCGCGGCGTACTCGTCGGCGTCGGCGAGGCAGGCCAGATAGCCGGGGTAGGCGTCGGTCGGTTCCGTTGTCGCGGCGGGGGCGGTCACGCGGGGCTCATCCTCTGCTCGTCGGCGGTCGTCGGCGGGGGAACGGCGTGCAGGTGCCGCGCGCCACGACCGGGGCTGACCGCGCGCAGCGCCAGGACGGCGATGTCGTCGTGGTCGCCGTGCCCCAGCCAGTCACAGGTGACCTGCTCGACGCGCTCGGCCAGGGCCGGCGCCGGCATGCGCTGGCAATCCGTCACGGCCGTCACCAGCCGCTCCGCGCCGAACTGCTCGTCGCCGCGACGACCCCCACGGGCCTCGGTGACACCGTCGCTGTAGAGCAGGCAGGTCTCGCCCGGCGCCAGGCGTACGGTCACCTCGCCGACGCGCGGGTCGGGCACCACCCCGATCAGCATGCCGCGCAGCGGCACCACCTCAACCTCGCCCGAGCCGCGCAGCACCAGCGGCGGCAGGTGCCCGCCCCCGGCCATCGTGAGGGTGACGCCTCCGTCGCGCTGCGGACGGGCCACGCCCAGCACGATGGTGGCGAAGCGGCCCTGGCCGTTGGCCTGGGTCGTCTCGAACAGGGCGTCGTTGAGCAGCCGCAGCAGCCGGCCCGGGTGGGACTCCACCCGGTGCAGCGCCTGCAGGCACTGGCGGAGCTGACCGGTGAACACGGCCGCCTCGACGCCCTTGCCGGAGACGTCGCCGAGGAAGAAGACGGAACCGCCGTCGGCGAGCCGGTGCGAGCCGTAGAAGTCGCCGCCGATGCGCAGTCCCGCCTGCGCCGGACGGTACGCGGTGCCCCACTGCACGCCGGCGGTCTCGGTCGGCTCGACCGGCAGCAGGCTGGCCTGCAGGGTGTCGGCGACCTCCGCCTGGTCGCGGTAGAGCTGGGCGGTGGTCAACGCCGCGCCGGCGCGGGCCGCGAACGCCCGGATCAACTCGACGTCGTCCTCGTCGTACCAGCGGCTGGAGCGCCGGGCGACCAACAGCACCCCGACGGGGGTGTCGCGGCCGGGCAGCGGGACGACCCGGGCGGTGCTGTCGACGCCCGTGAGGCCGGGCAGCCAGCCGGCGTCGACCGCCTGCTCCACCAGCCAGTCGACCGTGTGCGGCTCGACACCGGTCAGCCCGTCGGCGATGGCCGCGGGGAGGGTGACGCCGGTCAGGACGCCGCCGTCGACCATCGGGGCCTCGTCGTCGACCCGGGTGGCCCGCCACCAGCGGACCCGCCCCGCGCGGGGCGCGAGCACCAGCACCGCCACCTCGGCCAGGGTCGGCACGGCGAGTCTAACGACCGCGGCGGCGGCCCGGTCGGGGTGCAGCGGGTTGCCCAGCTTGTCGCCCACCACGGCCAGGAAGGCCGACCGGGCCCGCTCGGCGAGCAACGCGTCGGCGCGGCTGACGCTCTCGGTGACGTCCTCGACGTACCAGCAGCAGCGGCCGGCGGACAGCGGCATCCGGCGGGCGGTGAGCCGACGGTCGTGGTGGGTGAAGTTCCCGGGCACGCCCTCGCCCAACCCCGGCACGCCGGACGCGGCCAGCGGTTCACCGGGTACCACCTCGGGCAACAGCCGCTCGGCCACCGGGCTCACGTGCCGGACGACACCGTCGGCGTCGCAGACCACCAGGCCCTCGCGGAAGTGTTCGACGACCTCGGACCAGTCCGGAGTGGCCTGGTCGCGGTCGGGGGCCAACGGCGGCAGCGCGGGCGCGGGCCAGGACGGTGCGTCGGCGGACCACGCCGGGGCCCGTGTGGTACTCGGCGTGGAGATCCGTCCGTCGCCCGGGTCCCAGTCCCTGACGTCGGAAGCAGTCACCAGCTGAGCCTCACTCCTTGTCGTCCACCCGAACGTGCACTGTCCACCCACCCTACGCCGGTGCGCCGTGACCGGCATCCGACAGCAGGTCGGGCCCCGGTTCCGGTAGCGAGCGGCCCCGCTCGACGGTTGTTACGATCCCCTCGCGCCGGTCGGAGTGCCGGCCCGGGGGAAGGGGCCTGATCGTGCTGTCGGAAGGGCGTAGGGCCGACGCGAAGCCACTGAGCGTCGCCGTCGACCGGTCCGACCCCGACGTGCCCCTGATCCGCGTCGGCGGCGAGCTGGCGTACGCGACCTCGGCCCCTCTGCACGCCGAGATCGACCGGATCCTCGCCGACGCGCCACGCGCGATCGTGCTGGACTTCGCCGATCTGACCTTCATCGACAGCACCGGTCTCGCCGTGATCGTGCACGCCTGGCGGGAGGGCCAGGCGGTCGGCGCCGGGCTGCGGCTGCGCTCGGTCCCGCGCTTCCTGGCGACGATCCTGGACATCACCGGGGTGGCGACGCTCCTCGGTCGGCCGGTGCCCATCGCTCGTCCGGAGGGCGGCCCCGACGCCGAGGCGTCCGCCGCCACGGCGTGATCCGGCGACGCGCAGCCCCCGGGTTTGCGTTCCGCGTGCGGACTGGGAACATGGTGCAATGCCCCACCAGCTGTTGACCATCGAGGTGAGCCGGCCCGACGCCGGTCACGTCCGGCTACGGCTGACCGGCGAGCTCGACTACGACACCGCGCCGGAGCTGGTGGCCGCCGCGGCCGGCCTGCACGGCGAGCCGCAGGTGACGATCGACCTGAGCGGCGTCGGCCTCTGCGACTCGTCCGGGCTCAGCGCCCTGCTGATCGCGCGTCGGAGCGTCGGCGCGATCCGGCTCACCGGGGTCAGCCCGCAGATCCAGCAGTTGCTGGATCGCACCGGCCTCACCGAGCTGCTGGCCGTGCAGGGCGACGACGAGCTGCGCGCCACCGGCTGACGGCCGCACCGAGCGACCACCCCACGCGCGAGGGGGCCCCCGACCCTGGGACCTGGGGCCGGGGGCCGGAGAAATGCCTAGGGCGCGGTCATCGGCTGGAGTCGGGGCCCGCCGTCGCGCAGTTCGACGGTCGACGGAGGTTCGATGTCGTCGGGTTCCCCCGAGTCGGGCGTCTGGTACAGGTAGCGGACAAACTCCCCACCCGCCTCGTTGTCGTCCGCACCCGGCCACTGGCCGATGCAGTCCATTCCGACCACTTCCCGGCCGGTTCCGTCGGCCTCCTCCAGCAGCGCCCACAGGCTCACCGGGTAGCACCGGGTGGCGTCGGGCGTGAGCTGCCAGCGGGCGTACCAGCCGGGTCGAGCGGGAACGATCTCGACGATCCGTTTCATGACGACCTTCCTTCCGCGTACCTCGGAAGAACTGCCTCCTGCCCCGATCCTGCGGGCCGCACGGGTGAGCGCCCCTCACCCCGGGCGGATGAAGCCCGGCCGACGCTCAGCCCTACTCGGCCGGCAGCGTCCGTTTCGGCTCCCGGGACGACGGGAACGCGACCGTCGCAGGATCGATCCCCAGCGGAAGGGGCGTCACGATGCGCAAGCAGATGGAGGGCGACAACCAGCGCCGCCGGGCGTTGGCCCGGCAGGCCCGCGAACAGGGCGGCCAGCCCAGCGAGTACGGCGCGAGCCTGAGCGCCTCCAAACAGCTCACCAGCCTGGACCAGAGCAGACGGGCCGGCCCGCCGCCGGCCGGACGGCACAAGGCGGACACCACGCGTGGTGGACCGGCCCCGCCGTCGAGGGGTACCCCGGACAATCCGCGACCGCAGCCGCCTCCCGGTGGCGCGGCCGGTGTGACAAGTCTGGGATACCGGGATCTGGTCGAGGATGTCCGACGTCGGTCCGGGGTGGACTTCCGGACGGCGAAGGTGGGCGCCGAGGCGACCGTGCTGGTGCTGGCCTTCGCGCTCGACACGGCGGAGCGGCAACGACTGCTCGCCGCCGTGCCGAACTCGCTGCACGACGTGGTGCCCGTGGACGGCATCGAGCGGCACCGCGATCTGCCCGGCTTCCTGGCCGAGGTGGGCCGGATCAGCGGGCGTACGCCGGAGCAGGCCCGCTACCAGGCGGAGGCGACGATGGCCGCGCTCGCCGACCAGGACGGCGACCTGATCGAGTCCCTGCACGTCCCCGACGGCCTGCGGGAGCTGCTGAACCCGCCAGCGGCCGGCGGCGGCATCGTGGGGGCCTCCACCACCACGCCCACCCTGGACGAGGAGCAGGTCCAGGCGGCGCTGGACGACCTGCCGTACTGGGCCGGCGACACCACCGCCCTGTACCGGGTGGTCGCGCTGCCGCCGGACAACCTCGACCGGGTGCTCGCCCGGCTCGACCGGCTGCGCCAGGAGACCGGCCGTGGCCCGAGCATCGGGCGTCCCGGCGACACGGCGGCTGTGCTGACCGTCCGCACCAATCAGGCGGACGGGGTGAGCGCGCTGGACGTGGACCTGGCCCATGCGATCGACGACGCGATCGACGAGGTCGGCGCCGGGATGGCCGGCGGCTGACCACCGCTACGGCGTACGCGGGCCGGCGGACGCGGGTGCTCCCGCGCCGCCGGCCCGTCGGCCGCTCGGTTAGCGTGCCGTCATGAACCGCGCCGCCGACCGTCTGGAGTTGGTCGCCGATCCGGTCCGCAGGACCGGACGGACGCTGCTCTCCGCCGGCGTCGAGCAGTCGTACGTGGATGTCGAGGATCCCCGGCACCTGCACTTCGAGTACGTCCGCCGGATCGCGTCGGCCGTGGAGCTGGCGGCCCCCGCGGGCGTACCCCTGGACGTGTTGCACCTCGGCGGCGGCGCGTTGACGCTGCCCCGCTGGCTGGCCGCCACCCGGCCGGGCTCGGCGCAGCGGGTCGTGGAACGGGACCGGGCGGTGGTCGACCTGGTGGCGCGGGAGTTGCCGCCGCTGCCACCCGAGGTGCGGGTGGCGGTCGGCGACGCGCGGGAGGCGGTCACCGCCGCCGGGGCGGACGGGTACGACCTGGTGATCGCCGACATCTACCAGGCTGCCCGGATGCCCGGACACGTCCGCACCGTGGAGTTCGCCGCCGAGGTGGCCCGTGTCCTGCGGCCCGGCGGGCTCTACCTGGTCAACGTGACGGACCTGCCACCGCTGGTCGGCACCCGGGTGCAGGTGGCGACGCTGCGGGCGGTCTTCGGGGACGTCTGCGTCTTCGGCGACCGCCGGATGCTGCGGGGTCGGCGCTACGGCAACCTGGTGCTCGCCGCGACGCACCGCCCCGGCGGGCTGCCGGTCGGTCGGCTCGCCGTGGCCGCGCTGCGCGACCCGATCGTGGGTGGGCTGCTGCACGCCGCCGCCCTCGACACCTTCGTGGCCGGCGCGCACCCGCTTCTCGACACCGACGTCTGAGGTAGGGCGAACCGGCCGGGATGCCGGGTTTCCTGCGGTCTGGGCGGGGAAGGCCCGGCGGGTGAGCAACGCCGAAGATCGGGCCACCGCCCGCCGGACCCTGGTCGTGATCGGGCTGGTGCTGGCCACCGCGCTCGCGCTCGCCTTCGTGTACGCGACCCGTCGGGTGCTCGTCTGGACGGTGGTGGCCGCCTTCTTCGCGGTCGCGCTCAAACCGGCCGTGGACCGGCTGCAACGCCGGTTCGTCCGCCGCCGGGCGCTGGCCACGCTGCTCGTCTTCCTCGCCGCGTTCGTCGTGCTGGCGGTCCTGGCCACGGTGATCCTGGTGCCGCTGCTGGACGAGGTGGGCCGGTTCGCCGAGCGGGGGCCCGAGCTGCTGCGCGACGCGCGCGCCGGGCGCGGTCCGCTGGGTGAGTTCCTGGAACGCACCGGGGTACGGCGCTACGCCAGCGCGCACGCGGACGAGCTGCGGAATGCCGGTGCCCGGCTGCGGCAACCCGCCGTCGGGGTGCTGCGTGGCGTGGCGGAGGGGGTCGCGGGGCTGGTCACGGTCGTCGTGCTGGCGTACCTCATGGTGTTGGAATCGCCGCGGATCACCCGCGGCGTGCTCGCGGTGGCCGGGGACGGTCAGGGCGAGCGGTTGCGCCGCGTCGGCCGGGAGGTGTCCCGGACGGTCACCGGCTACCTCACCGGCAACCTGCTGATCAGCGTGATCTGTGGCGGGTTGACGTTCCTGGTGTTGAGCCTCACGGGGGTGCCGTTCGCCGGGGTGATCGCGCTGCTCGTCGCGGTGGCCGACCTGATACCGCTGGTGGGCGCGACGATCGGCGCGGTGCTCGCCGCCGGGGCGGGGTTCCTGCACTCCCCCACCGCCGGCGTCGTCGTGCTCGTCTTCTTCGTCGTCTACCAGCAGGTGGAGAACCACCTGCTGCAGCCGCTCATCCTCGCCCGCGCGGTCCGGCTCAACCCGCTGACCGTGCTGTTGAGCCTGCTGCTCGCGGCGGAGTTGGCCGGGTTGCTCGGCGCGCTGCTGGCCATCCCCGCCGCCGGCATCGTCCAGATCCTGCTGCGCGAGTACGGCCCGCGACGGGCAAACCCGCCCCGCTCACCGACCCCGCGTCGCGACCTCGGGTGAGGTGCTCTCCAGCGGCACCGCGTTCGCCGGGACCAGCCCCAACTGCACCGCCGAGCGGGTGAGCGCGGCGTCGAGCACCCAGTCGGCACCCACGCGGGTGCGGTTACCCGGCATCGCCATCAGGTGGTACGCCCGGGTGACCGCCTTGGCGGGCAGCCCGGCCAGGTTGACGTGCAGCGGGTTCGCGGCGGCGTCCTTGCCACCCAGGTCGACCACCCAGCCCAGGTCGTGGTGCTTGTACGGCCGGCGCGTGCCGAACCCGTACGACGCGGCGATGTTGTGCGCCACCCGCTTGCCCTGCCGCTCCGCGTGCTGCGCCGTCATGCCGCAGATCTGCCCCGGGTTGACCAGGTCGGGCACGGCGGCCGCGTCACCGCAGGCGAAGACCTCCGGATAGCCGGGAACGTTGAGGTACTCGTCGGTGACCAGTCGGCCCCGCTCGGTGCGCAGGCCCAACTCGTTGACGAACGGGTCGGGGCGTACGCCCACGCACCACACCAGCGTGCAGGTGGGGACGTACTCGCCGTCGGTGAGCTTGACCCCGTCGCAGGTCGCCTCGGCCACCGAGGTGCCCATCCGCACGTCCACGCCGCGCTTGTTGAGCACCTTGTGCGACGTGTCGGACATTCTCTTGTCCAGCTCAGGCAGCACGCGGGGGGCGACGTCGAGCAGCATCCAGCGGGGCCGGACGGTGAGCCGGGGTCGCTGGGCGTGCAGGGCGTCGGTGAACAGTTGGCCGTGCGCGGCGACCTCGGTGCCGGTGTACCCCGCGCCGACCACCACGAAGGTGGAGCGGGCCCGCTGCTCGGCCGGGTCCTCGGCCTGCTCGGCCAACTCCACCTGGCGCACGATGTGGTCGTGCAGGTAGACGGCCTCGGGCAGGCCGCGGAAGCCGTGCGCGTACTCGGTGACGCCCGGGATCGGCAGCAGCTTGTTGACGCTGCCCACGGCGAGAACCAGCCGGTCGTACGCCAGGCGGTTCTTCTCCCCCTCGGGCTGGGTGAAGCCGACCCAGCGGTTCTGCAGGTCGACGTGGTCCGCCTCGCCGATCACCACCCGTACACCCTTGAGGGTTCCGGTCAGCGGCACGGCGATGCGCGACGGCTCGACCACCCCGGCGGCCACCTCGGGCAGCAGCGGCAGGTACAGGAAGTAGTCGGTGGAGTTCAGCACCACGATCTCGGCCCGGTCCCGGGCGATCCGGCTCAACGTCTTCGCCGCGTGGTAACCGGCGAACCCGGCCCCCACGATCACCACACGAGGTTTCGTCATTGCCGGCCGTTTCCCGTCGCAGCCCAGGACAAACGTCAGTCCCGGCGGCAGGTCCACCTCCACCGGAGTTCTCCCGGTCCCCACCGGGGTCAGGCCCTGTTGATCAAGAGGTTTGCGTCATCGCCTCGGCGTGTCGTGACGCAAACCTCTTGATCACGCGGGTGGGGGGGTGGGGGTGGGGGTGGGGGTGGGGGGTTGGGTGGGGGTTAGGGGGGTGGGGCGGTTATGGCCCAGCGTTCGTGGTCGCGCCACGCGCCGTCGATGAAGAGGTAGTCCGGGGAGAAGCCCTCCAGGCGGAAGCCGAGCTTGCGGGCGACCCGCCGGGACGGCTCGTTGCCGGGCTGGATGTTCGCCTCCAGGCGGTGCAGCCCGACGCTGGTGAACGCGTGGTCGATGACCAGGGCGATGCCCGCCGAGGCGTGCCCGGTCCCGCTGTACGGCTCGAACGCCGCGTACCCCAGGTACCCGCCGCGCAGCGCGCCGAGCACGATGCCGCTGATGTTCACGTAGCCGGCGATCGCTCCGCTGGCCCGGTCGCAGATCAGGTATCCGGCGCTGTCCCGGCGGCGGATCCGGGCGAGGTAACGGTCGTACTCCTCGGGCGTTTCCGGCGCGGCCAGCCACGGATGGTGCAGGTCCCGACTCCGCCGCACGGCCGCCACGAACTCGTCGACGTCGGTCGGCCGGGGTCTCCGGATCGCGGCGGGACCACCGCTGCGCAGGTATCTCACGACGGACCACTCTGACCCACCGGCGGGACAGTTGTCCAACCGGCTAGCGGGGGGTCAGCACGGAGAACTCGTTGCCGTCGGGATCAGCCAACACGACCCGACCGGCCTGATCGGTGCCGATCCGGCTCGCGCCGAGGGCGAGCAGACGGTCCACCTCCGCCTGCTGGTCACCGTCGACGGGTGGCGCGAGGTCGAGGCGCACCCGACCCTCGCCCGCACGCGACATGTAGGGCGGCCCACCCCAGGTGATCTTCGTGCCGCCGCGCGGGGACTGGATGGCGGTCTCCTGGTCCTGGTCCCAGACCAGCGGCCAACCGAGCGCCTCGGCCCAGAAATACCCGACCTCCGGCGTGCCGTCGCAGGCCAGCGCGCCGACGAACCCGCAGCCGGCGAGGAAGTTGTTGCCCGGCGGGATGACGTCGAACTCGTTGCCCTCCGGGTCGGCCAGCACCACGTGGTCGGCGTCCGGGCCCTGGCCGATGTCGAGGTACCGTCCACCCAGCTCGATCGCTCTGGAGACCGTCAGATCCTGATCGTGCTGCGAGGTGCTCGTCAGGTCGAAGTGCATGAGGTTCTGGACGACCTTCGGCTGCTCGGTCGGTGCGAAGCGGAGTCGGAACCCGGTGTCGTCGGTGGGCACGAGCCCCACACCCTCGCGCGGATCGTCGACGATCTCCCAGCCGAGGATGCCGGACCAGAACCGCGCCAGCGGCAGAGGTTCGAGCGCGTCGAAGCTGATCGCGAACAGGTGAGAGGTCATCGGTCTGCTCATCTCCGATCCGAATGGGCGCGGCCCGCCGTGGAGCGGAAGCGTACGGATGGGCACGCCGGTCCGCATCCGAGTATTCGACCAAGCCCCTCGTCCGGCGCGAATCCCGCTACCGCCGCGCCCGCCCGCCGCCTAACCTCGCACCGTGGCCAGGACCCGGAAGCGGACAATCCGCGTCGACGACGTCGACTATCAATGGACGGTCAGCCAGGCCGATCCGCGCCACGTCGTGGTCCGGGTGTGGAACGTCGACGGCGGCCAGGACGTCCGGCTGGAGGAGCGGGTTGCCTTCGACGACCCGTGGCTCAACTATGGACCGATCATCACCACGGATCCCGAGCGGGTGGCCGAGGTGTTTGCCCTGGAGCCGGTCACGCCACGGCTGGTCGAGAGGCTGATCCGGTCGGCGCTCGCCGATCCGCTCAGTGGCGCGTGACGAACGTGACGAAGGCCCGCCAGGCCGCCGGGGTGACGACCAGCGCCGGGCCGCTCGGGTCCTTGCTGTCGCGGATACCCACCACGCCCGGCAGGTTGGCCGCGACCTCGACACAGTCGCCCTGATTGCCGCTGCTGCGGGTGCTCTTGTGCCAGATCGCGCCGGTCAGGTCCATGCCGCTGCCGCCTCCGTGATCACGTCGAGGGTCTGCCGGTGCGACAACGCCTCGGCCCGTACCGATTCCCACGACTGTCGCAGCGATAGTACGTCGGCGGGGCGCTCGATCACCGTCCCCTGTAGAGGATTGTCAAGGTAGGCCACGTCGTCCCCGTCAGCCGGGGTGGCGATCACGAAGGCGCCGTTCAGCCCGGGATACGCGCCCACCTCGCGCGGCACTAGGTGCAGGTGCACCCGTGGCCGCCGACCAATGTCAAGAAGGTGCTGTAGCTGCTCGCGCATCACGGCCGGTCCGCCCACGGGCCGTTCCAGCACCGTGTAGTCGAGCACCGCGACGAAGAGTGGTGGCTGCTCACGGGTCAGGATCTCCTGCCGCTGGAGCCGGGCAGCGACAGGCTGGTCCAGCTGATGATCGGCCAGCTGACTCGCGCCGGCATAAAGCGCCCGCGCATAGCCCTCGGTTTGCAGCAGCCCCGGCAGCACCAACGGCTGGAACGAGCGCAGCGCGGTCGCCTCCTGCTCGATCGTCACCCACTCGCGGAACCACGGCATCACCGACTCGCGGATCATCGTCTCGCGGATGCGCAGCAGCAGGCCGTCGGCGTCCAGCACGCGGTCGCTGCGCTCGGTGAACTCCAGCCGGGGCGGACGCCGGCACTGCTCGACGGCCGCGACGAGCGACGCCGAGTAGTTGATCCGTTCGCTCAGCGCCTCCTGGGACAGACCGGCGACCGTCCGCAGCCGACGCAGCTCGCCGGCGAACAGCTCCAGCATGGGCAAACGATCCACTGCACACCTCTGCACACCGGGGGCGTCTGACACGTACATCGGCGCTGGTGGGACTCGCGCGCCTTCCGACAGTAGCGGCTCGGTCAGCAGACTGTCACGTAGCGGAACCGCCCGGCCCGGCCCACTGACGGGCGGAACCGAACGAGGGGCCGCCGCGAACCCCCGTACCGCGGCGGCTCCTCCCCCACCTGTGAAGGAGCGTGTTCCATGGTGACCTCACCGCCCGTGCCGACCGGCACACCGCCGCACACGCCGCTGCGTCCGATGTGGTGCTGCCGCGCATGCGGTGGCCCGTGGCCCTGTCCGACCGCCCGGCTGGTGCTCAAGGCCGAACACGAACACGACCTGATCGGCCTGTCGATCTACCTGTGCGGGCAACTGCACGACGCGATCCGGGACCTCTACCGGCTCAATCCCGACGACGCGCCCGCGCCGCAGGCCCTGTTCGCGCGGTTCGTCGGCTGGACCCCGTACCGCCGTCCGCTCATCGCGCCGGACTGAACCAGCGGGCCAGCCACGGGGTGAGCGCGACGAGCGCGAGGGCGAGAACGGTGATGACGGCCTGCCCGATCCGGCCCGGGGTGACGCCACCGGCCGGGTCGAGCACGTAGTTGGCGTACCCGTTGGCGGCGGCGTCCGTCGCCAGCACGGCGCAGCCCAGCGCGAGCCCCGCCGGACGGCGGGCCGCCAGCAGCAGCGCCGCCAACGGATCCCACAGGGTCAGGGACGCGAAGTAGACCGCGAGCCAGCCGGGCAGCGCGAGTTGCGGCCGGAGACCGGGGACGAGCAGCTGGAGTACGTGCACGACGCCACCGTACGCGAAGACCAGCACAGCCCCCGCCACGACCAGCCGGACCCGCGCCGGAACGCCGCGCCAACGATCGGTGCCCACCCGGCCAGTCTGCCGCGTGGCCCCGACACGAGAGGCACCCTGATCGACTCCGTTTCGCTGATATAGGGGTGTCCGGGGCACTTCGACACCCCCAGTTCAGCGAAACGGAGTCGATCAAGGGCTGAACCGCCGGCTACGCCGGGTTGTTGGCGTGGGTCAGGGTCTCCCAGGCCACGAAGAGGTTGTTCGTGCCCTGGGGACGCTTACGCTCGGTGTAACTCTGGGTGTTGGCCATGCCGATACCCATCCGGTTGTGCAGCGCGTTGAAGCCGACCTCGGTGATCGGGCCGAGGCCGAGGACGACCGAGCCGCCGCACACGCTCGACGGCACGGCGGTGCCGTTCTCGAACTTGGTGTGGAAGCCGAGCGCGTGGCGCAGCCGGTCCTGGAGCTCCGGGTAGAGGTCGCCGCCCTGGATGCGGGTGGTCTCGGCGACGTGCGAGATGGCGGAGATGCTGTAACCGGTGTGGACCCAGTCGCGGCAGGTCTCCTGCGCGTGACCGTCGGTGTAGGTGGCCTGGCCGTGCCAGCGGGACACGAGTTCGGCGGGGGTGTCGACGCTGGTGGCCGGCGGGTACAGGGGTCGGACCCCGTCCGCGGCGATGTAGATGGACGCGGCGGCGGCGGCCCGGAACCGGGTGAGCGCGCGGTCGTACGACGTGCGGTCCTCCAGGAAGATCGAGATGCCGATCGCCGCCTCGGCGAGGGTCAGGTCCCAGTTGCTGGTGCGGGAGTCACCGGCGATGACCACGGGCAGGTAGACGGTGCGCAGCATGGTCGCGAACCGCGCCTGGTTGGGCCAGTTGCCGTACGTGTATCGGATGATCTCGGCGGCGCGCGGCCAGACCGAGCCGGCCCAGCCGGTCTGCAACGGGGCGTTGGCGTTGGTGTGCCGCTGGATGGTTGCCGACCAGGCGTCCATCAGGGCGATCGACTTCTGCGCGTACGCCGAGTTGCCGGTGATGTACCAGGCCAGCGCGTCGGTGTACGCGGCGATGGCGTCCTCACGCTCGTCGGTGCAGCCGTAGTTCGGGTTGGAGGTCTGACCGCACTCGACGGTCGCGCGCGGTGCGGGGACCCGGGACAGCGAGGCGTATCGGCTGCCCATCATCTGGTTGTAGGCGTTGCGCCACGGCTGCTCGCCGGCCTGCACCTTCGCCTTGACGAAGTCGAGCTGCGGCCGGCTGACCAGCACACCGGGATGGGTGAAGGTGGCCGGGGCAGCCTGGGCGCTCGGGGGTGCGGTGGTGGTCACCGCGCCGGCGGCGAGCGCGATGACCACCGCCAGGAGTACGCGTCGACAGCGCATGGGGCTCTCCTCAGTACGGGTGGATGAATAGACAACTGTCTTAACAGTTGCCGGACATCCGACCGCATACCGGGAAACCGGGCAAGAAGGCATCGATAAATTCAAGACTATGAAAAATCAAGTATTTATCCACTTTCCCGCGCTCACCCCCGCTGAGCCGCCCCGTCAGAGCGGCTCGGGCAGCGTCTGCTCCATCGGCATCGGCACCTGGAGGTAGGTGACGCCGCGCATGTCCAGCCAGGCCCGGTCCGGCCCGCGCACCAGCCGCACCATCACCGACTCGCAGGACGGGCAGCGGCCGACCAGACCCGGGGCGTGCGAGTAGACGTGCAGGCTGGCCATCGAGCCGGTCATCCCGCAGTTCTCGCAGCGGCCCATCGCGGTGCTCAGGTCGACGGCGAACAGCTCGCGCAGCGGACCGTCGAGCATGTTGCCGTCCAGGTAGGACATGTTGGTCATCGGATCTCCTCGACAAGACGGTGAGCGGCGGGCGCGCTCTCAGCCGGTGGGGCCGAAGCGTTCGGTCCTGATCCGCCGCGACTGATGGCCCAGCCCCACCAGCAGGTCGGCCACGGCCTCCACGAACCCGGTCGGACCGCAGACGTAGGTGAGCGGTTGCAGATCCGGCGGCCAGCCGTGGGTGTTGACGTCGGCCAGGCCGACCCGGTGCGGCTCGCCGCGCCACCCGTCGGGGGCCTCGCGCGTGTAGACGTACGCCACGTCCAGGCCGAAGTCGTCGCGGCCCCGGCGGCGCAGCTCGTCCGCGTAGATCACGTCCTGCGGCGTGCGGACCGAGTAGATCAGCCGGAACGGCACCTTGCTGCCGACCTCCCGCCGGGCCCGGATCATCGCCATCAGCGGGACGACCCCGGAGCCGCCGGCCACGAGCTGCACCGGATCGGTCTGCTCCGGACGCCAGATGAACCAGCCACCGAGCGGTCCGCGGATCTCCACCGGGTCGCCGGCGGCGAAGACATCGATGAGGTACGGAGACACCTCTCCGTCGTGGACCCGCTGGACGGTCACCTCGATGCGCGGGCCGCCGGGCCCGTCCACGACCGGCCCGGCGATCGAGTACGACCGGGCGGCCTGGTAGCCGTCCGGGGCGGTCAGGCGCACGTCGACGTGCTGGCCGGGCAGGTGCCCCGGCCAGTCGGGCACCTCCAGGACCAGCGTCTGCGCGGACGCCGTCTCCACCCGGCGCTCCACCAGCCGGGCCACCTGCCACTTGATCGGCGCGCGGGCCGGGGTGCCCGTCGCCACGGCCCGCTCAGTCACCCTGGTACCGCTGCTCGCGCCACGGGTCGCCGTAGTCGTGGTACCCGGCGGTCTCCCAGAAACCCGGCTCGTCCATCGTCTTGAGCCGGATGCCGCGCACCCACTTGGCGGACTTCCAGAAGTACAGGTGCGGCACGAGCAGCCGGGCCGGCCCGCCGTGCTCGGCCGGCAGCGGTGCGCCGTCGAAGGTGTGCGCCACCCACGCCCGGCCGCCGCGCAGGTCGTCCAGGGGCAGGTTGGTGGTATAGCCGCCGTAGGAGTGCGCGAGCGCGAAGTGCGCGCCAGTGTCCACACCGTCGAGCAGGGTGTCCAGGGAGACGCCCGTCCAGGAGGTGCCGAGCTTCGACCAGTGGGTGACGCAGTGGATGTCGACGGTCGGCGTCTCCTGCGGAAGCGCCATCAACTCCTGCCACGACCACCGGTACTCGGTGCCGTTCTCGGCGGCGATGACGAACTCCCAGGTGTCCAGGGAGACCCGGGGTGTCGGGCCGGCCGAGAGCACCGGGAAATCCTCGGTCAGGTACTGACCGGGCGGCAGGGCCGGCTCCTGTGATCGGGGCCGACCCTGGAAGCCCGGTGACACGATTCCCATTGCACAGTCGTACCACCCGGGCCGGCCGGGGCGGGAGCTTTCCCGCGTACCCCCTCGTGGGCCCGGCGCGGCGCGGTCAGTGCCGTTCGGTCACGACCTCGCGCTCGGCGGGCGTGCCGCCCCGGGTGGCGCGCAGGCTGGTCAGGGTGACCACCACCAGCACGCCGATGATCACGCCGAGCGAGGCCAGGGTGGGGATCTGCGGCACGCTCTCCCAGATGCCGTGCGCCCAGTGCAGACCCAGCTTGAGCCCGATGAACGCCAGGATGATCGCCAGGCCGTAGCTGAGGTGCACCAGCCGGCTCAGCGCCGCGTGCAGGACGAAGTAGAGCGCCCGCAGGCCGAGCAGGGCGAAGGCGTTGGTGGCGAAGACCAGGTACGGGTCCTCGGTGATCCCGTAGACCGCCGGCACCGAGTCGACGGCGAAAACGATGTCGGTGGCCAGCACCGCGACCACCACCAGGGCGAACGGGGTGAGCGCCCGCCGGGCGCCCTCCCGGACGGTCATCCGGGTGCCGTGGTAGTCGTCGACCACCGGCATGACCTTGCGCAGCAGCTTGACCGAGCGCATCGTGTTGATGTCGACCTCCTGCTCGTGCCCGGAGAGGGCGTCGCGCAGGAGCTTCACCGCGGTGGCGATGAGGATGATCGCGAAGAGCAGGAACGCGAAGTCGAGGGTCTGCAACGCCGCCGCGCCGAGGGCGATGAAGACCGCCCGCAGCACCAGGGCGCCCGCGATGCCGTAGAGCAGCACCCGCTGGGCCAGCACGGCCGGCACCGCGAACGCGGCCAGCAGCAGCATGAAGACGAAGAGGTTGTCGACCGAGAGCGACTTCTCGACGAGGTAACCGGTCAGGTATTCGACGCCCTGCTGGGAGCCGTAGCGGGCCCAGAGCCAGCCGCCGAAGGCCAGCGGCAGGGCGATGTAGAAGGCCGACCAGCCGATCGCCTCGCGCATGGACACCTCGTGCGGCTTGCGCGTCACCAGGAAGTCCAGCACCAGCAGGAGCAGTACGCCGGCGATCGTCACCGCCCAGAGGGTGGGCGTACCGATCGATGTCAGGTCACTCGCCGCCGCCAAGGGGGACAATTCGGTCATGGGGTCTCCTCGAACACCGTGTCATGTTCGAGGTCTCCTTCACCCATCACCAGATGGGCAACCACCCGAGGCACGCCGGGCGTGCCGTACTGACCGGAATGGTTCGTGGGAAGTACTCCCCTCGCCACGACCAGGTTAGGCCAGGCCGGATCGACACGCCAAGCCGGACGTCGATGGTTGCCCTGGCCAACCGCTGTGTGCGCCTGCTTCTCCGCCCGCCGTCAGGCGCGGCGCAGCGTCGCGCCGGGGGCCATCGCCTGCTCGACGAGGTCCCGGTAGTCGCGCGGCAACTGCGTCGCCACGTCGTCGAACTCGCCGCCCGTGATCGCCTCGCGCAGCGTGGTGAACACCGCCCGGACGGCGTCCCGCGCCGCCGGCTCCTCGACCCGCGCCCGCAACGCCACGCGCGCCACGAACTCGGCCGCCCCGAAGCGGTCCGCCTGCTCGGTGCTCGGGCTCGGCTTGAGCACCAGTTGCAGCGGCTGCGGCAACTGGGCAGCCAGGTCCAGCACCTCGCCACCGGTCAGCCGCTCGGCGAACGTCTCCAGCACCGCCCGGGTCAGCTCGACGGCCTGCTCCGACGACGTACGGGTGCGTTGGGAAACCTGGTCGACGAAGGTGTCGTAGTTCATCGCGTACTCCCTCGAACTGTGTCTGCGGCGCCTGCGGGTACCCGCCGCGCCCCGGTGGAAACGACGCCGGATTTCCCGGACCGACCCGGGCGTGACCCGACGGCGGACGGGTAACCGCCGCCGGACGCGACCAATCCATGCCCCGAGGGAGCCCCAGACATGGCGAGCTACGCGGACGTCCTGCAGTACCTGTCGAGCCTGGACTACCCGGCCGAGAAGGACGACGTGGTCCGCGAGGCCGAACGCGAAGGCGCCCCGCCGGACGTGCTCAAGGCGCTGCGCGCCCTGCCGCCGGTCGACTACGCCAACGGCACCGAGGTGGCCCGCTCGGCCGGCATCGAGGCGGCCCCCGAGGTCGGCCCGGCGCAACGCGCCACGCAGGCCCGGGACAAGAAGCACAACCGGGTGTCGCAGCACCTGCGCGGCCTCTGACCACGCGGTGGGGTCGTCCGTCGTGGCGAGCCGGCGTCGCCGATGACCGGCACCGGTCCGCTGTCGCGCCCGCCGGACGGGCACACCCCCGCGGCGACGCAGCTCGCCATCGTGGCGGCCGTCGGCGTCCTCGTGGGCGGCGTCTTCGCCCTGGCGCTGTCGCCCGCGCTGTCCCCGCTGGCCGGCTGGGACGCCGCCGCGCTGAGCTGGCTGACGCTGGTCTGGCGCAAGCTCTGGCCGATGGACGCGCCGCGCACCGCGCAGCTCGCCGTGCACGAGGACCCCAACCGGGCCACCCGGGACGTGGTCCTGCTGATCGCCTGCCTCGCCAGCCTGCTGGCCGTCGGGCTGGTCCTGGCCAGCGCGCACGCCGCGCCACCCGGAGTACGCCGCGACCTGTACGGCGCGCTCGGGGTCCTCAGCGTGGTGCTGTCCTGGCTGGTCGTGCACACCGTCTTCGCCGCCCGCTACGCGCGGATCTACTACACGGGCCCGGACGGCGGGGTGAACTTCAACCAGAGTGAACCGCCCCGGTACTCGGACTTCGCCTACGTGGCGTTCACCGTCGGGGCGACGTTCCAGGTCTCCGACACCAACCTGACCAGCAACGAGATGCGCCGGACGGTGCTGCGGCACTCGATGGTGTCGTACCTGTTCGGCGCGTTCGTCATCGCCGTCACGGTGAACCTGCTGGCGGGGCTGGCGCATTGAGAGCTGAGGCCCGGCTGCGTCACGGGCGGGAGCCTCGCCGGGACAGGCGGGCGCCCCTTGGCCACGAACCGCGACCGGGGGCGCCACGCAAACCTGCCCAGGCGGTGGACCACGTCCGAACCGGTCGCGGCCACCAGGCGGTGGATGCCCGCCCGAACCGAGCGGTCAGCACTGCCGGGTACAACCATACGACAGAACATCCTCCGTACGGTCAGTTTTTGCCGAACTGTGGGCCAACGCACGTCAGCCCTCGGTCGGCCGTTCCGCAGAGCGGGTCGGGTCAGCCGTGCAGGCCGCCGGTACGGTCGCGGGCCTTGAGCCGGGTGGTGGGCAGCGCGGGCGCGGGCAGCGGCGACGCCGCGTCGTCGGCCACCACCCCGAAACGCCGCCCCGCCATCCAGTCGTCCCGAGCCTCGGCGATCTCCTCGTGCGAACGGCCCACGAAGTTCCACCACATGACCAGCGGCTCCTCGAACGGCGTACCGCCCAGCAGCAACAGCCGCGCCCCCGCCCCGCCGCGCACGGTCAGCTCACGCCGACCCGTACCCAGATAGAGCAGCGCCCCCGGCTCGAAGCCCACCCCGGCGGCCTCGGCCGCGCCGGACATCGCCAACACGGCGTACTCGAAGTCGGGTCGCAACGGGAGCGTCGTCGGCGCGGACCCGCCCAGCTCGAGCTGCACGCCCACCAGCGGGGTGTGCACCACCGCCGGCGACCGCTGCCCGGCGAACTCGCCCACCAGCAGCGTCGCGTCGACCTCACCGTCGCGCCAGCGCGGCAGGTCGGCGTGGTGGGCGAAGTCGGCCGCGCCGGCCCGCGCCGGGTCCGGCAGCGCCACCCAGAGCTGCACACCGTGCATCACCGGCGGGTGCGTGGCCGGCGACCGCTCCGAGTGGGCGATGCCGTGCCCGGAGGTCATCACGTTCAACTGGCCGGGTCGGATCGCCTGGACGTTGCCCAGGCTGTCCCGGTGGATGATCTCGCCGTCGAGCAGCCACGTCACCGTCTGCAGCCCAGTGTGCGGGTGCGGCGGAACCTCCATGCCCGGTCGCTGCGCCACATCATCCGGGCCGAAATGGTCCACGAAGCACCACGCGCCGACCATCCGTCGGGGCCGCTGCGGCAGCAGACGCCGCACCGTCGTGTACCGACCGAGCGGCACGTCGTGGCCGGGCAGCAGCACGCTGCCGGGATCGACGTCGGCCACGCCGGGCGGTCGGGTCTGCGCCAGCATCGATTCGGTACGCTCCACCGCCCGACTGTACGCTCGCGCGCTCCACCGACAGCGGCGCTTCCGGTTCGGGGTGACCCCCAACTCAACCGCGCGGGCGCTCGGACCCGCGCTCGATCCACCCGGCGTCACCCCGGCCGCTGAAGCCGGCCCGCCGTCACCGGGCCTCGGCCACCGTCACCGCGTTGACGCCCGCGACCAGGTCCAGAAAGATCCGGTTGGACGAGCGGTCCCATCCCGGCGTGCTCACCAGATCCCCGGCGGCGACCCCGTTCCACCGCTGGTCGCGGACCACCACCGAGCCGGCGCCCGAGCCCGCGCGCACCCGCACCGGCGGCGTGCCCGGCACCCGGACGGAGAGCCGGCTGGTCCCGCCGGTCAACCGCACCGTCATGACGCCGCGATCCACGGGCGGCAGGATGAGATCGGTACGAGCGGAGCCGCCGACAAGGTCCACTCCCCGCAGACGCGCCCGCGTCAGATCCAGCACCTGCTCACTGACCCCACCCTCCAGGCGCAGACGCCAGGCGACCCGCTCGCTGAGCAACACCCGTACGGCCCGTCCATCGGACGCGCCGGCGGCCACCACGCCGAGCCGGACCGTCTCCCCATCGAGCACCGGCCGGGCAGCCACACCCGTGCCGGACGGGCTGCTGATCCGGTAGAGGTCGTCACCCAGGTCCGTCACCCGCAGGTCGAACGACGTCAACCCGTCGACGAGCACGAAGGTGGCCTTCTGCCGGCCCGCCAACGACGCGGTCATCGTCTGGTCGGATGCCGCCGCGGCGTCCTGCCTCGTGTCCTGCGGACCCGTGTCACTGTAGGTCTGACCGAGGCGGTAGGGGTCACTCACGATCACCGCGACGGCCATGACGCCGAGCACAAGCACGACGGCAGCGGCGGTCAGCAGCAGGCGGGCACCGACGGACCAGCGTCCCGACGCGACCTCCGCCTCCGGTGGCCCTACCTCCGTGTCCTGCCTCGAACGCGGCGCAACGTCCCGGCCCGCAGGTGAGCCTGCATCGGACGCCGGGCGAGGCTCTGTCTCGGGCGGCGGTCCCGCTGTGCTGGTCTCCCGGTCCCGGCTGGCCGGCTCGGACCCCGGTTGGCTCGTCGCCGGGTCGTCGGCCGGCAGGTGCGCCGCAGCCGTCCGAGCCGCCGCCATCGTCTGCGCGCATTGCCGACCTGTTCGGCGTGCCGCCTGATGCTCGCTGCCGTCACCCACCACGGCCATGCCCTGTCCCTCCGCCGGTCCCCGCCGGAGGGTACGGACGCGATCGTCGATCGGATCACCGCGCGCTGACAACGCCACTGCGCTACGTCGCCACGCGGGATCCGCAGCCCGCTGGCCACCGACGGCGTCCACCGGGACAGCTTGGGCCATCGTGATGACCCGCGGGCATCACGCCGCCGGCGGTAGGCCCACCCCGGCCCCACCCCACGCCGCGACGCCGCCACCCGACACCGCCCCAACAAGCGTGATGCCTGTGCGTCATCTTGATGACCCACAGGCATCACGCCACCGACGGTAGGCCCACCCCGACGCCGCCGAGGTCTGGAAATGCGGCGATGGCCGGCACCCGTTGTCGGGGTGCCGGCCATCTGTGTGTCTTAGCTGTTCCAGTTGTGGGCGACCAGGTCGGTGGCCTGCTGCTCCCA
>NZ_JBITMW010000018.1:0-124961 GCF_044466585.1 Micromonospora sp. NPDC049359
CCGGGCGGGACCGGGCGGGACCGGGCGGGACCGGGCGGGACCGGGCGGGACCGGGCGGGACCGGGCGGGACCGGGCGGGACCGGGCGGGACCGGGCGGGACCGGGTGGGACCGGGTGGGACCGGGTGTGCAGTTGACGCATTGAGGTGGGCTGATGAGAATGGGCGACGGAGTCAGGTAGGGCCACCGGGCCGAGGGCGCCGACGGCGAGCATCGCCGTCGAGGATCGGCCGGTGAGCTGCCGCGAGTTTCCCGTCCGCGTGACATGGGCCGTCGCGCACTGTCCGCGTACCCCCGAAGGGGCCGTGATGTGCGCACGGCCGCCTGCCGACGTCGTCGATGGACGGCGTCGTGCGTCCGAAGTGGAGCTCGAATGACCCGTACGAAAGCTCTCGGCAGCGCGCTGACCGCGCTCGCCACCGCCGCGGCCGGCGTGTTCCTCGCCGCCACCGTCAGCACCACCCCGGCTTCCGCCGCCGGTACCGGAACCGGTTATCTGCACACGAACGGTAGCCAGATCGTGGACAGCACCGGGGCCACGGTCCGGTTGACCGGCATCAACTGGTTCGGCATGGAGACCGACAACAAGACCTTCCACGGGCTCTGGTCGAGCAATCCGTGGCGGGGTCAGCTCGACACGATGGCCCGGCTGGGCTACAACACGCTGCGGGTGCCGTACTCGAACGACGCGCTGAAGGCGGGCGCGACCGCCACCGGGATCAACGACTTCGTCAACCCGGACCTGGTGGGGCTGTCGCCGTTGCAGATCCTGGACAAGGTGATCGCCTACGCCGGCAGCAAGGGGATGCGGATCATCCTGGACCGGCACCGGCCGACGTCGGCGGGGCAGTCGCCGCTGTGGTACACGTCGACGGTCTCCGAGGCGACCTGGATCAACGACTGGAAGATGCTCGCCCAGCGGTACGCGGGCAATCCGACGGTGATCGGCGCGGACCTGCACAACGAGCCGCACGCCGAGGGTACGAACCCGGCGGCCACCGGCGCGTGCTGGGGTTGCGGCGACACGGCGCGGGACTGGCGGCTCGCCGCGGAGCGGGCCGGTAACGCCATTCTCGGCGTGCAACCCAACTGGTTGATCTTCGTGGAGGGGGTGAGCTGCCCGAGCGGTGGTCTCTCCAACGTGTGGGACAACGACCCGAGCAACGACGAGGACTGCGGCTGGTGGGGCGGCAACCTGTCGAAGGCCGGTCAGTACCCGGTCCGGCTGAACGTGGCGAACCGGCTGGTCTACTCGCCGCACGAGTACGCGACGTCGGTGTACCGGCAGACCTGGTTCGACGCCCCGGACTACCCGGCGAACATGCCGGCGATCTGGGACAAGTACTTCGGTTACCTCTACAAGCAGAACATCGCCCCGATCATGATGGGTGAGTTCGGCAGCACCCTGGCCGACCCGAAGGACCGGGTGTGGCTGGAGAAGTTGATGGCGTACACCGGCACCGGCGTGACCGGGATGTCGTTCACCTACTGGTCGTGGAACCCGAACTCGGGTGACACCGGCGGCATCGCGCTGGACGACTGGACCAACATCAACACCACCAAGCAGGCGATCCTGCAGCCGTACCTGATCGCGCCGAGCGGCGGCGGACCCACCGGCGGGCCGACCGGCGGCCCCACGGGCGGGCCGACCGGCGGGCCGACGAGCGCGCCCCCCGGCGCCTGCACGGCCACCTACCGGCAGGTCAACGCCTGGCAGGGCGGCTTCCAGGGTGAGTTGACCGTGAAGAACACCGGCACTGCCGCAGTGAATCCGTGGTCGGCCACCTGGACCTGGCCGTCCGGCGTGACGCTGGGCAGCGGGTGGAACGCCACCGTCACCCAGTCCGGTACGACGGTCACGGCCGCCGCGCCCAGCCACGCGCCGTCTCTGGCGGCGGGCGCCTCGGTCACCGTGGGCTTCACCGCCAACGGTACGGCCAGCGCCCCGGCGACCGTGAAGCTCAACGGCGCGAGCTGTTGAGCAACCGAGGTGGTCGACGCCCACGCCGAGGGCGTCGGCCACCTCGGGCCGGGCGCACGCCGTGCCGGGCCGAGAGCCGGGCGCACGCCGGGCCAGGCCAGGGCAGGCGCACACCGAGCCCTCCGTAGGGCGGCGGACCAGGGCCGCACGGAGCATTTACATCAAGGTTCTTCTATGCTTCCATCGGGAAAGCGCTTGCCTTCGCTGCGGCCGGCGCGAACGCGGGAGCCGCTTCTTCGCACCGAAACGCACCGGCGGACCCGGGACCTGAGATCCCGGATCACCTAGCCGCCCACGGGCATGGGCGTCGCGACAGTGTGTCCGCCTCATCGAAAGGAAGCAGCATGCGCACAACACAGCGTCGGATGACGCTGCTCGCCACCACCGCCGCCGCGACCGCCGCGCTGGTCACCGGCGGTCTCCTGACGGCCGTGTCGGCCCAGGCGGCAGCCGGCTGTCAGGTCGCCTACTCGGTCGCCAGCCAGTGGCCGGGTGGGTTCACCGGCAACGTCACGGTCACCAACCTCGGCGACCCGGTCTCCGGGTGGACGCTGCGCTGGTCATACGGGGCCGGCCAGCAGGTCAGCCAGGCGTGGGGGGCCACCGTCACGCAGAGCGGCAGCCAGGTCTCCGCCGCCAACGTCGACTACAACGGCAACCTGGCCACCAACGGCAGCGCCTCGTTCGGCTTCAACGCGAGTTGGAACTCCAGCAACCCGGCGCCGACCAGCTTCACCCTGAACAACGTGGCCTGCACCGGCGGCACCACCACCCCGACCATCGCCCCACCGACCACCCCGGGCACGCCCACCAACCCGCCCACCACGCCGCCGATTCCCAGCGATCCGCCGCCGAGCGTTCCGCCGCAGACCGGCCTGGTCGGCTGGGCCACCCAGAACGGCGGCACCACCGGCGGTGGCGGCGCACCGGCGACCACCGTCACGAACGCCTCGGCGCTGACCAGCGCGCTGAACGCGACCGGGTCGGCGGTGATCCGGGTGTCCGGCACCATCTCCTGCTCGGGCATGCTGCGGGTGCGGTCCAACAAGACCATCCTCGGCAACTCCGGCGCGACGATCGTCGGCTGCGGGCTCAACGTCAGCGGTGACCGCAACGTCATCATCCGGAATCTGACCTTCCGGGACTGGAACGACGACGCGATCAACGTGCAGGAGTCGGCCACCAACATCTGGATCGACCACAACACCTTCAGCAACGGGTACGACGGCGCGGTCGACATCAAGCGCGGCTCGGACTTCGTCACGGTGTCGTGGAACCGGGTCTTCAACCACGACAAGACGATGCTGCTCGGGCACAGCGACGACAACGGCGCCCAGGACACCGGGCACCTGCGGGTCACGTACCACCACAACTGGTTCGACGGCAGCAAGCAGCGCAACCCCCGGGTGCGCTTCGGCAACCCGGTGCACGTCTACAACAACTACTACCGGGCCAACACCGGCTACGGCGTGGCCTCCACCGAGAACGCGGGCGTGCTCGTCGAGGGCAACTACTTCGAGAACGTCCCCGACACGTACCACCTCGGCGAGGCCGACTCCGGGCCGGGCCGGCTGGTGGCCCGCAACAACCACTTCGTCAACTCGCCCGCCGGCCAGACCGGTGGCAGCGTCGCCAGCATCCCGTACTCGTACCAACTGGACACCGCGAGCAACGTCAAGTCCATCGTGACGGGCGGCGCCGGCGCCGGTCGCATCACGGTCTGACCGTGGGTCGGTCGGGGTCCGCCGTGCCGGCGGGCCCCGACCTGCGTCAGTGCGCGGCGCAGCCGCCGGCGGGCGCGGGCGCGACCGCCGGGGCACCGACCGTGGGCAGTCCGAGCAACACCCCGGGGGTACGCGGGGAGCGCCCGGCCTCGGCGGCGTCACCGGCCCGGGTCCGGCGGTGCGACAGGGGCGCGCCGTCGGCGTTGAGGTGGTGCGGCGCGGCGTACGTGATCTCGGTGTGCACGATGTCGCCGGGCCGGATCGACCCGGCGAAGCTGCCGGCGTCGAAGTGCACGAGACGACCGTCGCGGGCCCGGCCGGACAGCCGCCCGGTCCGCTCGTCCTTGCGCCCCTCGCCGACCGCGACCAGCACCTCGACGGTCTCCCCCACCAGGCGCTTGTTCTCCGCCCAGGTGATCTCCTCGACGCAGGCGATCAGCCGCTCGTAACGCTCCTGCACGACCTGCTTGGGCAGTTGGCCGTCCATGGTGGCGGCGGGGGTGCCAGGGCGCTTGGAGTACTGGAAGGTGAAGGCCGACGAGAAGCGGGCCTCGCGCACCACGTCCAGCGTGCGCTGGAAGTCGGCCTCGGTCTCGCCCGGGAAGCCGACGATGATGTCGGTGGTGATCGCCGCGTCCGGCATCGCCGCCCGGACCTTCTCGATGATCCCCAGGTACCGCTCGGAGCGGTACGACCGGCGCATCGCCTTCAGCACGTCGTCGGAGCCGGACTGCAACGGCATGTGCAGCGAGTGGCACACGTTCGGGGTCTCGGCCATCGCGGCGATCACGTCGTCGGTGAAGTCCTTCGGGTGCGGGCTGGTGAACCGGACCCGCTCCAGGCCGTCGATCTCACCGGTCGCGCGCAGCAGCTTGCCGAACGCGTACCGGTCGCCGAACTCGACGCCGTACGAGTTGACGTTCTGCCCGAGCAGCGTCACCTCCAGCACGCCCTCGTCGACGAGGGCGCGCACCTCGGAGAGGATGTCGCCGGGGCGCCGGTCCTTCTCCTTGCCGCGCAGAGAGGGCACGATGCAGAACGTGCAGGTGTTGTTGCAGCCCACCGAGATCGAGACCCAGCCGGCGTACGTCGACTCGCGGCGGGTCGGCAGCGTGGACGGAAAGACGTCCAGCGACTCCAGGATCTCCACCTCGGCGGCGGCGTTGTGCCGGGCCCGTTCCAGCAGGACCGGAAGCGCGCCGATGTTGTGCGTGCCGAAGACCACGTCCACCCAGGGCGCCTTGCGGACGATCTCGCCACGGTCCTTCTGCGCCAGGCAACCACCGACGGCGATCTGCATCCCCGGGTGCTTGTCCTTCACGGGGCGCAGATGACCGAGGTTGCCGTAGAGCCGGTTGTCGGCGTTCTCCCGCACCGCGCAGGTGTTGAAGACGACGATGTCCGGGGTGTCGTCGGCTTGGGGCGCGCGCACGTAGCCGGCCTGTTCGAGCAGGCCGGAGATGCGCTCGGAGTCGTGCACGTTCATCTGGCAGCCGTAGGTGCGCACCTGGTAGGTGCGCGGGCTGCCCGCCGCTGCGGTAGTCATGACCTGGACAGCGTATCCGGGTCGGCCGGATCACCCCGAACCGAGGAGCACCCGACATGTGCCGAAGCATCAAGACGTTGCGGGAGCCGTTCACCCCGCAGGTGACCGACGCGGACATCGAGGCGGCGGCGTTGCAGTACGTCCGCAAGATCTCCGGCTTCCGGGCGCCCGCCGCGCACAACGCCGCCGCCTTCGAGGCCGCCGTGGCCGCCGTGACCGAAGCCACCCGCACCCTGCTCGACCAGTTGGTCGTGCGGGGTGGGTCGAACGCCGCCGACCGGCCGGCCGCCACCACCCCGGGGCGCGGCTGACGCCCCGGCCCGGCCGGCTCGGCGTGAGCGGGCCCGGCCGGCTCGCTGGCGGTCAGGCCCGGCCGGCCCGGCGTGAGTAGGCCCGGCCGGCTCGGCGGCGGTCAGGCTGCGGCGAGGACCGGCGCGACGGTGTCGGGCGCCCAGCGGGAGCGGTGACACTGCGACCAACCCCGGCAGCCCGGGTCACCCAGCGAGCAGAGCCGTCGCCGGCTGAGCACCTCGCCGTCGTCGGTGTCCCGGACGTCGAAGTGCACCGGGCGGACCGTGCCGTCCGGTGCGACGAGCAGGTGCCGGCTGGCGTCCAACGTGTCGTCCCGCAGCAGGCAGTCCCGGCCCAGCAGCCGGGCCAGCGCGGCGATGCTGGCGTGCTCGGAGAGCCGCTCGGGCACCCCGTAACAGTCGATCACCGTCGGGAACTCGCCCGGCGCCTGCCAGACGTCACACACCACCGCGTACGCGGGCAGTCGCGCCGGGTCCGCCGCGGCCAGCGGCATCACCACCCGACCGAGCGCCTCGGCCAGCGCCGGGTAGACCTCCACGGGTCGGACCCGGTCGATTCTCCAGTTCCACAGCTCGGTCATTCCGCCTCCTCGCTGCGTTCGTCCCACCGGCCTCCGGATCGGGCCTTACTGACGATGGTGGGGGGCATATGACCTCAGCCGGGGACAAGTTACCGGTCTGTGACCATTCCGGGCAAAATTTCCCTGAGCGGCATTGCTCGGAGTAGCGGGAAGGTGACAGTTTATCGGGTATCGTGCGCCAGCCGAACCACCGGGCCAGCGTGTCCCGGCACCATCGGTAGCGGTTCGGTGGGCCGTGGGTCAGCGCAGGACGACCAGGTGCTCCCCGCGGGGCAGCAGCTCTCCCACCACCGGTGCGCCCGGCAGCTCACCCGCGACCAGCAGACCGCCGGACGTCTGCGCGTCGGCCAGCAGCAGCCGCTCTCCCTCGTCGGCCGCGCCGAAGTCCGTCCACGGGGTGACCCACTCCAGGTTGCGTCGGCTCCCGCCACTGACGTACCCGTCACGCAGCGCCTCGCGCACGCCCGCCAGGTACGGCACCCGGGCCGTGTCGATGGCCACCGTCAGCCGGCTGGCGCGGGCCAGCTTCGAGGCGTGCCCCAGCAGACCGAACCCGGTCACATCGGTGCCGCACCGGATGCCGGCGGCGACCGCGGCGCGGGCCGCGTCCCGGTTCAGCGCGCTCATCGAGGCGACCGCCTCCGGGAAGCTCTCGCCGGTGGACTTGTGTCGGGTATTGAGCACGCCCACACCGAGCGGCTTGGTCAGGGACAGCGGTATCCCGGCCCGGCCCGCGTCCAGAGTGATCAGCTCTTCGGGGCGTACGGTGCCGGTGACCGCGAGGCCGTACTTCGGACCGTCGTCGTCCACACTGTGCCCACCGGCCAGGTGACAGCCCGCCTCCCGGGCCACGTCCTGGCCACCGCGCAGCACCTCCCGCGCCAGTTCCAGCGGCAGCACGTCCCGCGGCCAGCAGAGCAGGTTCAACGCCACCAGCGGGATGCCGCCCATCGCGTACACGTCGGACAACGCGTTGGCCGCGGCGATGCGCCCCCAGTCGTACGCGTCGTCGACGACCGGGGTGAAGAAGTCCGCGGTGCTGACCAGGCCCGTACGCTCGTCCAGGCGGACCACCGCGGCGTCGTCGCCGTGGTCGAGGCCGACCAGCAGCTCGGCGGTGCCGGTGGCCGGGCCGAGACCGGCCACCATGGCCTCCAACTCGCCCGGCGGGATCTTGCAGGCGCAGCCGCCGCCGCGCGCGTATCGGGTCAGCCGTACGGGTTCGGTCATCCCCCCATGATCTCGGCAACGCCGTGCCACCGCCACCGTCGCGGCCCACCGGTGACCGAAACCGGACCCCCGTAGCCGATCGTGACCGGTGTTACCGCTCCGTGACCAACTGGGTTGCGTTCCGCCACATCATGCCGCCTACAGTTGCCCAACCGGGGGTCGACCGACCCCGATCCGGGGAGACGACAGGGACGGTGGACGACGTGACGACGGGCGAACCGCTCATCGTGCTGGACGCGGTCAACAAGTGGTTCGGACCGCTGCACGTGCTGGACGACGTCTCGCTGTCGGTGGGTCGGGGCGAGGTGGTCGTGGTCATCGGCCCGTCCGGCTCCGGCAAGTCGACGCTGTGCCGCGCCATCAACAGACTGGAACCGATCAACTCCGGCACCATCACCTTCGACGGTCAGCCGCTGCCGGCCGAGGGCAAGCCCCTCGCTCGCCTGCGCAGCGAGGTGGGCATGGTGTTCCAGTCCTTCAACCTCTTCGCCCACAAGACCATCCTGGAGAACGTCACCCTCGGGCCGGTCAAGGTCCGCAAGGAGAAGCCCGCCGTGGCCCGCGAGCGCGGTCTGGCCCTGCTCGACCGGGTCGGTATCGCCAACCAGGCGGACAAGTTCCCCGCCCAGCTCTCCGGCGGCCAGCAGCAGCGGGCGGCCATCGCCCGAGCGCTGGCCATGCAGCCCAAGGCGATGCTGTTCGACGAGCCCACCAGCGCCCTCGACCCGGAGATGGTCGGCGAGGTGCTGGACGTGATGACCTCGCTGGCGCGCGACGGCATGACCATGGTCGTGGTCACCCACGAGATGGGCTTCGCGCGGCACGCCGCCAACCGGGTCATCTTCATGGCCGACGGCCGGCTCGTCGAGGACGCCTCCCCGGCGGAGTTCTTCGAGAACCCGCGCAGCGAGCGGGCCAAGGACTTCCTCTCCAAGATCCTCACGCACTAGGCGTCCGTAGTGGAGCGCGCCGCACAAGGGCGGGCTCCGTCGAAGAAGGAGAAGAGTATGCGTATGACGCGCGTGGCGGCGGTCGCCATGATGGCCTCCCTCGCCCTTTCCGCCGCGGCCTGCGGCAAGGAGGGTGAGCCGACGCCGAGCGCCGGTGGCAACGCCTCCGGCGCCGCCCAGGGAGACACCTGCAAGAGCTCCGGCGCGACCTTCACCCCGAAGTCGGACGCTGCCGTCGCCGGCAGCCCGACCTTCGAAAAGATCAAGACGGCCGGCACGGTCTCCGTCGGGGTCAAGTTCGACCAGCCGAACCTCGGCTACAAGGACGCCCAGGGCAAGCGGTGCGGCTTCGACATCGAGATCGCCCAGTACGTCGCGAGCACGCTCGGCATCGACCCCGCGAAGATCCAGTACAAGGAGATCGCGTCGGCCAACCGGGAGACCGCGATCAAGGGTGGTGAGGTCGACTACTACGTCGGCACCTACTCGATCACGGACAAGCGCAAGAACGACATCTCCTTCGCCGGCCCGTACTTCGTCGCCGGCCAGGACCTGCTGGTCCGCAAGGACGAGTCGTCGATCACCGGCAAGGACACCCTCAAGGGCAAGAAGGTCTGCTCGGCCACCGGCTCGACGCCGATCCAGAGGGTCCGCGACGAGGGTCTGACCGAGGCGAACAACATCGTCGAGTTCAAGACCTACTCGGAGTGCGTCTCGCAGCTGCTGGACAAGAAGGTCGACGCCGTCACCACCGACGACGCGATCCTCAAGGGCTACGCGGCGCAGGACCCGGACGGACTCAAGGTGGTCGGCCAGCCGTTCAGCACCGAGAAGTACGGCATCGGCCTCCCGAAGGACGACAAGGCGCTGCGCGACTACGTCAACGACCAGATCGAGGCCGCCTTCACCAACGGCACCTGGCAGAAGATCTACGACGGCACGCTCGGACTCTCCGGCTCGGCCGGCACCCCGCCGAAGGTCGAGCGGTACTGATCGACCCGGCTCGACACGAGTAGCGGCGCCGGGCGGGGTTCGTCCCCGTCCGGCGCCCGTGGAGAGGGACTGAGAGCGAGGCATGGGCGAGTTCTTCCGCGTACTGACGGACAACGGGCAACTGTTCGTCGACGGGTTCACCAACACCGTCAAACTTTTCCTGATCGCCGCGGTCGGCAGCCTCGTCCTCGGCACGCTGCTCGGCGCGATGCGGGTCTCGCCCGTGCCGGCGCTGCGCGCGTTCGGCGCCACGTACGTCAACCTGGTGCGCAACACCCCGCTGACGCTGGTCTTCGCGTTCCTCGTGTTCGCGGTGCCGAAGCTCGACGTCAACTTCGACTACGACACCAGCGCCGCCATCGCGCTGACCGTCTACACCTCCGCGTTCGTCTGCGAGGTGATCCGCTCCGGCGTCAACACGGTCGCCGCCGGGCAGGCCGAGGCGGCCCGCGCCCTGGGCATGACCTTCGGTCAGGTACTCACGCTCATCGTGCTGCCGCAGGCGCTGCGCGCGATGGTCCCGCCGATGGTCAGCGTGTTCATCGCCATGCTGAAGAACACCACCATCGCCGCCGGCTTCTCGGTGCTGGAAGCGGGCGCGATCCCCGCGTACATGGCCGAGCGGGGCGAGCCGCAGTTCGCCGTCCTGCTCTGGATCACCATCGGCTTCCTGATCCTGATCCTGCCGCTGGTGGCGTTGCAGCGGTTCCTCGAACGCAAGTGGCGGGTGGCACGGTGAGCCCGGCTACGGCGAACGGAAGGTGCGCGGTGAGCGCGAGGAGTGAGCTTGCGAGCCCCGCAGTCGCGAACGGAGGGTGGCTGAGTTGAGCCAGGCGTCGATTCTCTACGACCTGCCCGGTCCCCGCGCCAAGCGGCGCAACGCGATCCTGGGCGTCGTCTCCACCGCCGGCATCATCGCCCTGCTCGCCTACATCGGCTACAAGTTCGCCGACACCGGGCAGTTCGAGGCTCGCAAGTGGGAGCAGTTCCAGTACGCCTCGGTGCAGCGCGAGCTGCTCGGCGGCCTGTGGGCCACGCTGAAGGCCGCCGGCATCGCCGCGGTCCTGGCGCTGCTGTTCGGCGCAATCTTCGCCAGCGGCCGCCTCAGCGACAAGTGGATCCTGCGGGCCCCGTCGACGTTCGTGGTGGAGCTGTTCCGCGCGATCCCCCTGCTGATCCTGATCTTCTTCGGCTACTACGTGCCGCTGCAGTACGGCTGGTCGATCGACAAGCTGTGGGCGCTGGTCATCGGGCTGATGCTCTACAACGGCTCGGTGCTCGCGGAGATCTTCCGCGCCGGCATCAACGCGGTGCCGTACGGGCAGACCGAGGGCGCGTACGCGATCGGCTTGCGCAAGAACCAGGTACTGCGGCTCATCCTGCTGCCGCAGGCCGTCCGGTCGATGCTCCCGGCGATCGTCAGCCAGCTCGTCGTGCTGCTCAAGGACACCGCGCTGGGCTTCATCATCACGTACCCCGAGCTGCTGTTCGCCGGGAAGCAGATCGGCGGCCGGTTGCCGTTCGGGCTGCCGTACGTGCCGACGTACCTGATCGTGGCGGCCGTCTACATCACGATCTGCGGGCTGCTGTCGATCTTCGCGTGGTGGTTGCAGCGGCGGCTGGGCCGCATGCCGCGAACTGCGGCCAAGATAGTGCCGTCCCAGGACTTCGGTCGAGACTCAACGGCGATGATCTGACCGGACGACCGCCTGGAGTGTGATCGACCCAGTTTCGCCAATATCGGGGTGTCCCCATTGAGGGGACACCCCGATATTGCTGAATTCGTGGTGATCGTGTCGGAGGGTCAGCGGGCGATCTCGGTGACCCGGGACTCGCGGACCACGGTGACCCGGATCTGACCCGGGTAGGTCAGCTCCTCCTCGATCTGCTTGGCCACGTCACGGGCCAGCACGGCCGCCCCGATGTCGTCGACGTCGTCCGGCTTGACCATCACCCGGATCTCCCGGCCGGCCTGCATGGCGAAGACCTTGTCCACGCCGAGCTTGCCGGCCGCGATCTCCTCGATCCGCTCCAGCCGCTTGACGTACGCCTCGAGGCTCTCCCGGCGCGCGCCCGGCCGACCACCGGAGCAGGCGTCGGACGCCTGGGTGAGGACGGCCTCGATGGTCTGTGGCGGCACCTCGTTGTGGTGCGCCTCGATGGCGTGCACCACGTCCTCGTGCTCGCCGTACTTGCGGGCCAGGTCGGCGCCGATGATGGCGTGGCTGCCCTCGACCTCGTGGGTGAGCGCCTTGCCGATGTCGTGCAGGAACGCCGACCGCTTGATGGTGGGCACGTCCAGCCGCAGCTCGGCGGCCATGATGCCGGCGATGTGTGCGGTCTCCACGAGGTGCTTGAGCACGTTCTGGCCGTACGACGTGCGGTAGCGCAGCCGGCCCAGCAGGGTCACCAGCTCCGGGTGGATCTCGGTGATACCCACCTCGACCAGGGCGTCCTCGGCGGCGCGCAGGCAGAGCTGCTCCACCTCCTGGCGGGCCAGGTCGTAGACCTCCTCGATCCGGTGCGGGTGGATCCGCCCGTCCAGCACGAGCTTCTCGAGGGTGAGCCGGCCGACCTCGCGGCGCACCGGGTCGAAGCAGGAGAGCAGCACGGCCTCGGGGGTGTCGTCGATGATCAGGTTGACGCCGGTGACCGACTCGAAGGCCCGGATGTTGCGGCCCTCGCGGCCGATGATGCGGCCCTTCATCTCGTCCCCGGGCAGGTGCAGGACGCTCACCACGCTCTCGGCGGTCTGTTCGCTGGCGACCCGCTGAATCGCGTCCACCACGATGTGCCGGGCCCGCTGCTCGGCGGTGTTGCGCGCGTCGGACTCGATGTCGCGCACCAGGAGCGCCGCCTCCCGCTTGGCGGACGTCTCGATCGCCTCGATCAGCTCCAGCCGGGCGGACTCGGCGGTGAGGCCGGCCACCCGCTCCAGCTCCCGGCGGCGCAGCTCCTCGGCCTCGGCCAGCTCGGTCTCGCGCTGGGCGAGCGCGGACTCCCGGGCGGCGAGGGCGGCGCCCGCCGCCGTGAGCTGCCGCTCCCGCTCGGCGAACCGCTCCACCTCCTCGGTGTGCAGCCGCTCCCGCTCGTCCATCCGGGCCGCCCGCCGCTCCACCTCGGCGGCCTGTTCGCGGGTCGTGGCGGCGAGCACCGCGACCTCCCGCTCGCCGCTGCGGCGCGCGGCCGTGCGGAGCTGCTCGGCGTCCGCCTCGGCCTGCTTGTGCGCCCGTTCCAGCACGGTGTCCGCCTCGGCGCGGGCGTCGTCGAGCACTCGCCGGGCCTCGGCCCGGGCCGCCTTCGCCTCGGCTTTGGCCGCCGCCGCTTCGGCGCGGGCCGCGGAGGCGGCGGACTTCGCCACGTCGATCGTGCTGTTCGCCTGGTCGGCCGCGTCGCGCAGGGCGGCCAGGGACTGCTCCTGACGGTCCTTCTCGGCGATGAAGGCGGGATCCTCCGGGGCGGACGTCGAGCCGATCCGGCGCAGCGTCCGGATGCCGACCAGCACCGCCGCGACCACGACCACGGCGAGGATCAGGACGGCCGCGAGGAGCACCACGTCGAGGGCGTTCATGCCGGAACCCCGCGAGGTCCATCCGTGCGCCTGTGCCGCCGCCCCGCCATGGCCGCCTCCCCTGAACGTCATGACCGCAGCGACTGTGCCCAGGGCACACTCCTGCGGCTGTGGACGCCCGACCGGAGCGGCTGGCCGTAGATAGCTCTCTCCGCCGGCGGTGCCCTCGGGCATCGTCGGCGACCGGGTGCAGTTGTCGCGACGTCCCGGACCGGCCAGTCCGGAACTGCCGCCAAAGGCCGTGGAGCCGGCCAAAGTGATGCTGTTCTGTTACGAGATCTATGTTGTGCGCTTAGCCTGCAATGGTCGGGCAATGTGAGCCTGTATGGCGAGGCTAGGTCTCCGAGGGCGGTCTGGTCAAGGACTCATGATCAAACCCCCCGAACGGAGAGAAGTTGCAGCGTCACGCAAAGCTGATGTCGTGTCGGACACGGCAGGACAAAGGCGGCGAGCCGACGCCTCGATTCGACCGTCGTGCCTGTTCAGCGACCGCACAGGTCCGCCGACGGGCCGTCAATGTGACACCCGCGACCCGACGTCGGCCCGTCGCACCCGTCCCTGGGTCAGCGCGGGATCGACCGCAGGCTTTCAGCAGCATCGGGTCACACCCCTACCGCACTCGGCGCGTGCCGCTCAGTCGATCGCGCGGTTGTCCCGCTCCAGCTCGCCCTCGGCGTCGGCCAGGGCGTCGGCGTCGATCTGCTCGGCGAACTCGGCCGCCTCGGCGCTCTGCGCGGCGAGCGCGTCCTTCACCGCCCGGATGGCCACGCCGGGCGGGTAACCCTTGCGGGCCAGCATGCCCACCAGCCGGCGGAAGACCGCGTCCGGCTCACCCCGGGCGGTACGCAGTTTGCGCTCCACGAGGGCACGGGCGGTCTCCGCCTCGGTCTCCTCGTCCAACTCGCCCAACGCCTCGGTGGCCACCTCGCCGTCCACGCCCTTGCGGCGCAGCTCGTTGGCGAGCGCCCGGCGGGCAAGACCGCGCCCGGAGTGTCGACTCGACACCCAGGCTCGAGCGAACGCGGCGTCGTCGATGATGCCGACCTCGTCGTACCGGTCGAGCACGTCGGCCGACACCTCTTCGGAGATGCCCCGCTTGGCCAGCGCCCCGGCCAGCTCGGCGCGGGTACGCGGTCGCACGGCGAGTTGGCGCAGGCAGATCTCGCGCGCCAGCTCGGACTCGTCGCGCGGCGTGGACGCCTGCTCGTCGGCCGGCGACTCGGCCCGCCGGCCGCCCCGGCGAGGGCGCGGCGGAGCGGCGTCATCGCCCGTACGAGGCGGACTGGCATCCCAGCCCCGCCCCGTACGGGCGCGTCGTCCTGCCATCGGTCAGCGACCGGTCAGAAGTCGACCGGCGGCAGCTCCGGGCCACCGGCGGCGTCGCCCGCGCCGACCCCGACGCCGAGCTTCTCCAGGATCTTCTTCTCGATCTCGGCGGCCACGTCCGGGTTCTCCTTCAGGAACTCCCGGGCCTTCTCCTTGCCCTGGCCGAGCTGGTCACCGTCGTACGTGTACCACGCGCCGGACTTGCGGATGATCGCCTGCTCCACGCCGACGTCGATCAGCGAGCCCTCGCGCGAGATGCCCTTGCCGTACATGATGTCGAACTCGGCCTGCTTGAACGGCGCGGCCACCTTGTTCTTCACGACCTTGACCCGGGTGCGGTTACCGACCACGTCGGTGCCGTCCTTGAGGCTCTCGATGCGGCGCACGTCGAGCCGGACCGAGGCGTAGAACTTCAGCGCCCGACCACCGGTCGTGGTCTCCGGGCTGCCGAACATCACGCCGATCTTTTCCCGGAGCTGGTTGATGAAGATCGCCGTGGTGCCGGTGTTGCTGAGCACACCGGTGATCTTGCGCAGCGCCTGGCTCATCAGCCGGGCCTGCAGACCCACGTGGCTGTCGCCCATCTCGCCCTCGATCTCGGCGCGCGGCACCAGGGCCGCCACCGAGTCGATCACGATGATGTCGATCGCGCCCGAGCGGATCAGCATGTCGGCGATCTCCAGCGCCTGCTCGCCCGTGTCCGGCTGGGAGACCAGCATCGCGTCGGTGTCGACGCCGAGGGCCTTCGCGTACTCCGGGTCGAGCGCGTGCTCGGCGTCGATGAAGGCGGCGATGCCGCCGGCCCGCTGGGCGCTGGCCACCGAGTGCAGGGCCACCGTGGTCTTACCGCTGGACTCGGGGCCGTAGATCTCGACCACCCGGCCGCGCGGCAGGCCGCCCACGCCGAGCGCCACATCGAGCGCGATGGAACCGGTCGGGATCACGGCGGTCTGGACGACCGGCCGCTCTCCCAGCCGCATCACCGAGCCCTTGCCGAACTGCTTGTCAATCTGAGCGAGAGCAAGGTCGAGTGCCTTCTCCCGGTCAGGCCCTGCTGCCATGGTTGCCACCCCTGCCTTCGCCGGCGTCTTTGCTGAGCTTCGCGTCACGCGGACACGCTAGGCGCTAGGTCCGACAGAAAACCAGCCGACGGGCCGCGAGCTGTGGACGAGCACCCCGCTGTGGACAATAGCCGAACAGGTGTACGACTCGACAAGCGACACGCGGACCCGACGAAAAGGCTGCTCAGCGTAGTCGCGCGGGCACGCGGTCGGGATACGCGGCGCAGACCGCCCGCCACACCACGTTCGTCCGCTCCCCCGCCGCCAACGCCTGCTCGACGGTCCGGCCGTCAAGCTGGGACAGCACCTGATCCCGGGCGATGCTGGCCGCGTAACCCGGCCCGAACGCCTCCTCCAACCGCGCCCAGAAGTCGGTCAGCCGCACGTGATCAATCCTCCTCACCCGGCGCCCCGGTCGGCACCGGGCGCAACGCTAGCGCCACCAGGGGCACGGTCGCGACCGCCGCGAGCAGGGTGAGCACGGGATAACCGGCCACCTGCATGACAAACCCGCTGAGCACCGCGGCACCCGCGCCCGCCAACCCCATGATCAGGTCCGAGAATCCCTGGACGCTCGGCCGCACATCGGCCGACACCGACTCGGAGAGCAGCGTCGAGCCGGCCACCATCGTCCCCGACCAGCCCAGCCCGAGCAGGACGAGACCGACCGAGAGCCGAGGCGTGTGGTGCCCGGCGGTGCCGGCCACCGCGCAGGCGGCCAGCAGCAGTCCGACCCCGCCCAGGATCACCGCCCGCCGGCCGAGCCGGTCGGTGAGCCAGCCGACGAGCGGGGAGAACGCGTACATGCCGGCGATGTGCAGACTCAGCACGATCCCGACCAGCCGCAGCACGTCGGCGTCGGCGTGCGACTCACCGAGCCGCACCGGGGTCATCGCCATCACCGCCACCATCACCAGGTGACCCACCGCCACCGCGGCGATGCCGAGCCGGGCGGCGGGCTGAGCGCGTACCACCGACCAGGCCGCCCGCATCCCGGCGCCGCGCGGCGCGCGGGCACCGACCGGCGCGGCGGCCGGCCCGACGCCACCGCCCGCCGGCGACCCGGCGGTCCCGGCGGTGGGGGCGGTCGCCGCCGCCGCACCGCCCGGCGGCACGGCGGCGACCGGCCCGGGACCGTCGGGCACGGATGCGGCGTCGGCCGCCGCGAGTCGCCGCGCGGTGAGCAGCGGGTCGGGCCGCAACAGGCCGAGGAGTACGACGGCAGCCAGCACGAACGCCGCCGCGCTGAACGCGAACGGACCGGCCAGCGCGGGCAGCCCCCAGCCGGTGGTCACCCGGTCGGCCAGGGCGGCGAAGTTCGGCGCGGCCACCGCGCCGATGGTGGTGGCCCAGACGATCAATGAGAGCTGGCGACCTCGACGGGCCGGCTCGGCGAGGTCCACGGCGGTGTAGCGGGCCTGGAGGTTGGCGGCGGTGCCGCCACCGAACAGCAGCATGCCGAGAAGGAGCAGCGGCACCGAGCGGGTGGCCGCCGCCAACACCACGAGGACGCCACCGACGGCGCCCACCGTGTACGCCAGCACCAGGCCGGGCCGGCGACCGTGCCGGGCCATGATCCGGGTGACCGGGACGGCGAGCAGCGCCGCGCCGACCACCCCGGCACTCTGCGCGATGCCGGCCAGCGCGGTGCCGGCCACCCGGGCGGCGAGCAGCGCGCCGACGGAGATGCCGATGGTCACGCCGATGCCACCGATGATCTGGGTGGTGACGAGCAGCCGCATGGTGCGCCGCTGAATCGGCGCGACGTCGAGTCGGGCGGCGGTACGCGGCTCGGTCAGGTCGGTGGCCATCGGCGCTCCTCGAGGACGGGGTTCCCATCCTCGCGCACCCACCCCGAACCCCGACGCCCCGCAGGCGGCGCTACCCGCCCCGCCCTGCCGCACGCCCGGACGCCCGGACGCACGCCCGCACGCCCGCACGCCCGCACGCCCGCAAGATCCGCGCAACTTCAGGGAAGTTGCTGGCTCGGCGCGCCGGGAAGCAGCAGGTTCCCCGAAGGTGCGCGGATCTTGGTCAGTACCGGCGGGGACGCGTGGACGTCAGCCGGTCATCACCCGCTGGTGCAGGGAGGACACCGCCGCGCGGGCCGCCACGAACGCGCCGTGCTGCCAGGCCACCTCGTGACTGAGCCAGTCCCCGGCGAAGTAGACCCGTCCGGCCGGCTGGAGCAGCCGGTCGTATCCGGCGGTGCCGTACCGGGGTGAGGTCCAGGCGCCCTCGATGTAGCGGGTCCGGTCCCAGGCGTGCGAGTACGAGCTGACCAGCTCGCTGCGGTACTTGTCGCCGTGGATCTTCACGCCCTGGCTGACCGCCCGCTCCTGGCGCAGCTCGGGGGTGAGCCCGCTGTAGGACCGAGCGTTCGCCCCGGTGTTGTAGTAGCCGACGACCAGACCCCGCTTGCCGTGGAAGCCGTAGGACGGGTACCAGATGTGCGACAGGTCCAGGTCGGTCTCGGTGATGCCGCCGTAGATCCGCTGGTCGGTCTCCCACCAGCGGCTGCGGTACTCCAGACCGATCTTGCCGGCGGCGGTGACGGGGAAGTCGGCCAGGGCGGCGGTCACGTCGACGCCGAGGTTGTGCGGCACCCGGGCCATCAGGTGCGGTGGCAGCGCGGCCACGCAGTAGTCGGCGGTGATCTGCGACAGCCGGCCGCCCTGGCGATAGGTCACCTCGACCCGGCTGCCCCGGTCCGTCACTCCGGTCACCTCGGCGTTGAGGCGGATCCGGTGCCCGCCGACGGCCTTGGCGAGGGCGCGGGGGATCTGGTCCATCCCGCCGACCGGCTGGAACATCAGCATGGCCTGGTCGTAGCCGAACTCGAAGGAGAAGTACCGGCCCACGTTGCTGGCGAAGACGTCGGAGAGCGCCGGCGGCGCGCCGAGCAGGCTGCCGACGTCGTTACCCGCGCCGGGGTACGTGGAGAAGCCGCGTCGGCTGGTCCCGGTGTACGCCCAGTCGCTGGCACGCCCGCCGATCGCGCCGAAGCTCTGCAGGAACGACAGCAGCCGCTCCCGGTCCTCGGTGGTGAGTCGCGCGTCCAGCGCGCCCTGGTCGGTGGCCTTCGCGAGCATCTCCGAGACGTACCCGTAGACGTCGGCCTTGGCGGTGCGGTAGCGGACCGGCTCGGTCATTCCGGCGGACTCGTTGTAGATCCAGGCGTCGGCGTTCTGGTTGGTGAAGACCTCGACGGGTACGCCCAGCTCCCGGCAGTAGTCCATGGTGACCATCCACTGTGCGATCCGGCCCGGCCCGGCGTTGAAGTAGACGCCGTCGGAGAAGCCGGCCCGCTGGGTGTGGCCGTCGAGGTCGGTCTCGACGTCGCCGCCACGGATGGTCAGGTTCCGCCCGCCGACGCGGTGCCGCGCCTCCAGGACCGTGCAGTGGTAACCCGCCTTGCCCAGCTCGTACGCGGCGGTGAGCCCCGCGATGCCGCCGCCCAGCACCACGACGCTGGCGCCCGGCCGCCCGGACAGCGTGAAGTCGGACGGCTCCGGCGCCCGGAAGGCCGGCGTCGGCGACGCGGCGGCGCTGGGCGCGAGACCCATGGCGCCCATCGTGGCGAGCATCGCGCCGGCCCCGCCGCTGACCCCGACCGCGCGCAGGAATCCACGCCGGCTCACCGTCGACTGCGTCTGATCACTCATGAACGCCTCCCCTACAAGATCGACTCACGTGAGTCTGTGGAGGGCGTGTTACACCGTTCACGCAACGCGGTTTCCAGTAGGTATCCGGTCTTCTGAATACCGTGGCGACCCTCAGGACGGTGGGTGCCGCGCCACCGAGCGGAGAACGCCGTCCAGGCCCTCCTCGAACAGCAGGTCGTCGCCCCACCGGGAGTCGTCGAGGTGGCCGGAGGCGTTGAGAGTCGGGTAGGCCTCGGCGTGGGCGGTGACATGGTCGCGGGCGGTGGCCCGCGTGTCCGGGTCGGCGCTCCTGCGCCAGGTGGCCTCGGTGAGCGAGGCGCCGATGACGTAGTTGGCCAGTGTTCGCGTGGCCACCGCGAGGTGGCGGCCACGGCAGCCGCCGCGTACCAGCGCCGCCTGGAGGAACTCGGTGCGGGCCAACACGTTGGGGCCGAGCATCGGACGCCCGACCAGGCCCGGCGCCCAGGGATGCCGGAGCATGGCGGAGCGCCAGCCGCGGACGAGGAGGCGGACGTCCTCCGGCCAGTCGTCGGTCGCGTCGGGGATCGGCACGTCGCCGAAGATCTGGTCCATCGCCAGGTCCAGCACGTCGTCCTTGGTCCGCACGTGCCAGTACAGGGCGGTCGCCGTCACGGTGAGGCGCTGGGCGAGGCTGCGCATCGTGAGGCCGTCGATGCCGTGCTCGTCGAGCAGGTCGACCGCCGCGCCCACGATCCGCTCGATCGTCAGTGGTGGCCGGCGCTGCGTCCGGGAGGGCTCCGGGCGTAGCCACACCGACGAGGGAGAACGGCGCTCTGTCATGCCGTCACCCTAATACGGTGGACAGGAAACTTAACGTCGGTAAGCTAGCTGAACATCCGTACACCGACCACCGCACGGAGGTCCCCTCATGCCTCTTCTGCGAGTCCACGTCGACACCGACCGGAGCACCGCTCGGCGCGTCCTGCACCTGCACCAGGAGGGCAGGAGCCATCACGAGTCGCGGGAGGCGGCCCGGGAACAGGCGTGGCGGCAGGGCCGGACCCTGGCGGGGGAGCCGGTCTTCGTCGGCGTCACGAACGGCCGCCGCAACGTCCAGTTGCTCTACGACGTCGAGGTCTACTCCGACACCGCCGGCTGACGCCCGGCCCGACGCGAGCGGGCGCGACGGCGCCGCGCGGCTATCCGGCGAGGGCGCGGGCGGCGACGGTGAGGTCGGCGACCAGCCCCTCGTACGCGGCGTCCTGGTCGTCGGCGCGCAGCACCGCGGACGGGTGGATGGTCGCCAGCAGCCGGGTCGGCGGAGCGTCGGCCAGCGCGCCGGCGCTGTCCACCGGGACCCGCTGGAAGTCCTCGGGGCGCTGGGCCGCCGCGGGCCAGGGCAGCAGTTCGCCGCGCTGCCTCGTGACCCGGAAGGACGGGCCGAGCAGCGCCTTGGCGGCGGTGGCACCGAGCACCACCACGATCGCCGGGTCGAGCCGGGCGAACTCGGCGACCAGCCAGGGACGGCAGGCGACGATGTGGATCCGGTCCGGCGTCTGGTGGATGCGCCGCTTGCCGCGCACCTCAAAACGGAAATGCTTCACGGCGTTCGTGAGGTACAGCGCGGCCGGGTCGAGGCCGGCGTCGTCGACGGCCCTGCGCAGCAGCCGACCGGCGGGACCGACGAAGGGCAGGCCCTTCTGGTCCTCCATGTCGCCGGGCTGCTCGCCCACGAGCACCACGCGAGCGCTCTCGTCACCCCGCCCGAAGACGGTCTGCGTGGCGTCCCGGTACAGCTCGCAGCCACGACAGTCGCCCGAGGCCGCCCGCAACCCCTCGATGGTGTCGGCCTCGGGAGGGATGAACCGCTGGGCGCCGGGGGCGGCGTCGGTCTGCTCGGCCATGCCGACTGTTATATACCTGTTCGGCCGGCCCTGCCGGATCTGCCTTAGGTGAGATCCGACGGTCCCCCCGTCAGTACCCGCCGCCACCGCCACCGCCACCACACGACGCGAGCGCGATCAGCACGATGATGATCACGATGACCGCGACCGCGACCCCGATCCAGAGCCCTCGATTGCCGCCTGAAGCCATGTCAGCCACCTCCACCGGCGCGCATACCCGCCACGGACCCGGCAAACCTCCCGCGGAGGTCGCCACGGGTCAGGTGGCGAAACCGGACGGTGGATCGGGACGGGTGGCGCGGGCCAGCGCGGCGGCCAGGGGCGTCAGGTCCGCCACGGCCAGGGAACTGACGGTGACGCGCACGGCGGGCGGGGCGGCGATCCGGTAGAGGGCGCCGGGCGCCACCACCCAGCCCGCGTCACGTAGCGCGGTGACCACGCTGGTCTCGTCCGGCACCGGCAGCCAGACGTTGATGCCGCTGCGGCCGTGGGCGGTCAGGCCGTGCTCGGCGAGCGCGGCCACCAGACCCGCGCGCCGCAGCTCGTAGCTCTGCGCCGCACGGCCCACCAGGTCGTCGACCGCCGGGTCCCGCCACAGGGCCAGCACCAGCCGTTGCAGCACGGTGGACACCCAGCCCGCGCCGACCCGCGTCCGGCCGGTCACCCGGGCCACGGTGGTCTCGTCGCCGGCCAGCACCGCCAGTCGCAGGTCCGGGCCGAAGGGTTTGCTCACCGACCGCACGAAGGCCCAGCTCGCGGTCGTGCCGGCAAGCGGGTGCAGGGGTACGCGGGCCAGCTCGGCGGCGTGGTCGTCCTCGATCAGCAGCAGGTCCCGTCGCCCGGCGAGCAGCGCGCGCAGTTCCTCGGCGCGGGCGGCGGAGACGGCCGCGCCGGTCGGGTTCTGGGCGCGGCTGGTGACCACCAGCGCCCGCGCGCCAGCGGTCAGCGCGGCCGCCACCCCGGCCGTGAGCGGCCCCTCGTCGTCCACCGGTACGCCGATCGGGCGCAGCCCGAGGGCGGCGACCAGGTCGAGCAGGTTGGCCCAGCCGGGGTCCTCCACCGCGACCGCGTCGCCGGGGCGCAGGTGGGCGCCGAGGAGGCGTTCGATGCCGTCCAGCGCGCCACCGGTGAGGGTGAGGTCGTCGGCGGGTACGCCGTCGGCGCGCAGCCGGGCGCGGGCGACCTCGGCCAACTCCGGGAGCACTCCGGCCTGCGAGTAGCCGATCGGTGGGCCGGCGTCGGCGGCGAGCGCGGCGAGGTGCGGACCGATCGGGGGCAGCAGCCGGGGGTCGGGCTCGCCCCGGGACAGGTCACGCGCGCCGGGCAGGGGCGCGGGGCGCAACGCGGAGCGACGGGCGGCCACCGGTGGCCGTGGGCGGACGCGGGTGCCGCGCCGGCCGGCGGTGGTGAGCACGCCACGCTGGCGCAGCTCCTGATAGGCGCGGGCGACGGTCGCCGGGCTGACGGCGAGGTCGGCGGCGAGGGCCCGCACCGGCGGCAGGGCCGCGCCGGGTGGCAGAGCGCCGGTGCGGATGCCCGATTCGATGCTGGCCAAAATCGTGGCGGCCGTCGTCCCGGTGAACTGATAGCGTGCTGACACAAACAGGAGATTGTACTAGAACAAAGGGGCGCGCATGTACCCATCCACCGCCCGGACCACCGCCACCCGTTCCCGCGAGCGGATGAGCTACGACCGCGAGGCGGCACACGCCGTCCTCGACGAGGCGTACCACTGCGCGCTCGGCTTCACCGTGGACGGCGAGCCCCGCGTACTGCCCACCCTGCACGTCCGCGTCGGCGACACCCTCTACCTGCACGGCTCCACCGGCAGTCGCCCGCTGCTCGCCGCCCGGGGCGACGGTCTGGCCGTCTGCGTCGCGGTCACGCTGCTCGACGGGCTGGTGTACGCCCGCTCCCAGTTCCACCACAGCGCCAACTACCGCTCGGTGGTCGCACACGGCACCGCCCGACTGGTCACCGACGCCACGGAGAAGAGCGCCATGCTCACCGCGCTCGTCGAGAAGGTGGGCGCGGGCCGCAGCACGGACAGTCGCCCGCCGAACCGGCGCGAACTGGCCGAGACCGCCGTGCTGGCGCTGCCGCTGCGCGAGGTGTCCGTCCGGTCGCGCACCGGCGGCGTCCGCGAGGACGAGGCCGACCTGCACCTGCCGCACTGGGCCGGCGTCCTGCCGCTACGGCTGACCGCCGGGCTGCCGCAGCCCGCCGCCGGGGTCGCCGCGCCGCTGCCGGCGTACCTGCGGACGATCCGTACGCCCTGGCACGACCCGGCGCCGCTGAGCGGCGAGCACGTCCGGCTGGAACCGCTGGACCTGGCGCACGCCGACGACCTGCACGCCGCCACCGCCGACGACGACGTCTGGCGGCACCTGACCGTTCCACGGCCCACCGAGCCGGCCGGGACCGCCGAGGTGATCGCCGCCGCGCTGGCCGCCCAGCAGCGCGGCGAGCGGGTGCCCTGGGTGCAGCGCTGCGCGGCGACCGGGACGGTGGTCGGCAGCACCTCGTACTACGAGATCGACCCGGAGCGGCGGTCGGTGGCGATCGGGCACACCTTCCTCGGCCGTCCGTGGTGGCGTACCGGGATCAACACCGAGGCCAAGCTGCTGCTGCTCGGCCGGGCCTTCGACGAGCTGGGCGCGGTACGGGTCGCCTGGCACACCGACATCCGCAACGTTCGGTCCCAGGCGGCCATCGAACGGCTCGGCGCGACCCGGGAGGGGGTGCTGCGGATGCACCGCCAGCGCCCGGACGGCTCATGGCGGGACACGGTGCAGTACGCGATGACCGTCGACGAGTGGCCGAACGCACAGGCCACGCTGCGGAAAAGACTTCGCCGTACGGCGTCGGTGGCGTGATGATGGCGGGCGTGCTGGGGATCACCGACATCTGGACGTACGTGCTGGGCACCGTGGCCATCATCCTGCTGCCCGGACCGAACTCGCTCTTCGTGCTCTCCACCGCCGCCAAGCGGGGCGTGGGGGCCGGCTACCGGGCCGCGGGCGGGGTGTTCGTCGGCGACGGGGTGCTGATGGTCCTCTCCGCCGCCGGGGTGGCGTCGCTGCTCAAGGCGTACCCACCGTTGTTCCTGGTGATCAAGTACGCCGGCGCGGCGTACCTCGGTTATGTCGGGCTGACCATGCTGCGCGGCGCCTGGCGGCGCTGGCGCGACCGCAACGACCCGACCACGCCGCGGCTGATCGACGCCGCGGAGCCGGCGCAGCTGCGCAGCCCGTTCCGCAAGGCGCTGGTGATCAGCCTGCTGAACCCGAAGGCGATCCTCTTCTTCATCTCGTTCTTCATCCAGTTCGTCGACCCCGGGTACGCGTGGCCGGCGCTGTCGTTCCTGCTGCTCGGCCTGATCGCCCAGGTCAGCAGCGCGCTCTACCTGACCGCGCTGATCTTCGCGGGGACGTTCCTGGCGGCCCAGTTCCGCCGCCGCCGTCGTCTCGCGGTGGGCGGCACCACGGCGGTGGCAACGCTCTTCCTAGCCTTCAGCCTCAAACTAGCCACCGCCAGCGCCGGCTGACCCCGACCCCACCGCTCGTCGCCCACCCGACCCCACCGCTCTCCGCGATCTTGCACTTTGTGCTGTCTTTTTGCGCCTTTCGCACCGCTCTACGGCGACAGTAAGTGCAAGATCGGCGCGGGGGGTCAGGTGCCGTCGCCTCCTCCGCCGCCGCCGACCCCGGCTCCTCCGGCTGTGCCGCCCAGTCCGTAGCCGGGTTTGATCGGGGCGTCGGGGTGGCGGCTGACGTGGGCGGAATGGCCGATCTGCGCGGACCAGTCGGCGTGGGCGGCGGCCGCCGCGTGGCGGTTGATGGCGTGGCGCAGCCAGCCGTCCACGGTGGCGACCCAGTCCCGCTGCCCGGCGTCGGCGTGCCAGATCCGGAACCGGCTGATGCTCTGGTGGGTAATCCCGGCCAGGGCCAGCTTGCGGTCCACCCAGGTGATCACCTCGAGGCCCGCCGAGTTCGTCACGAAGATCAGTTCCAGCTCGGTGATCGGGCCGGCGTAGAGCGGCCCCACCCAGTAGCCCCAGCGCTGGTGCAGCGGTAGAGCATGCTCCACCCCGGGCAGGCCGCCCTCCACCAGCCCGGCCTGGCGGATCGAGAAGCCCAGCGTGTCCAGCGCCGCCAGCACGTGCTGCTGGGTGGGGACCGGGTGCACGAAGACCGGCACCATGACGCCCTGGTCCAGGTCCGGGTCGACGGACACCTCGGTTCGCAGACCCATCCGCAGACTGAGCAGCGGCACCCCACCGAAGGTGGTCACCGGGGTCTCCCACGGCAGCGGCAACGCGAAGTCGACGGCCCGGCGGCGGCCCGCCGGGACCACGAACCGCCCGGCGATCGGGAGCTGGAAGAACTGCATGAGGCGTCGCGGGGCCGCCGGGTCGTCCGGCTCGACCGTCGTGACCAGGCCGAGCCGGATATGGCGTACGAGCACGTCGTCCGGCCCGGCGGCGAGAGTCACCCGCCCGGGCAGGCGCAGGCCCGGACGGGTGCTCGGGTTTCCCAGCGTGGTCTGTACGGACAGCCCGGTCCAGCCGGACTCCCGAGACACCCCCGTCAACCGCATCGCGCCCCCCGCCAGGTCACCTCAACTGTCGCGGACCCGGCGGGGGGTCACCCGGAACTTGCGGGAATTCTCCTAGCGGAGTCGCCGACCGCGCGGCACCGTGTCGGTCTCGTCGTCGAACTCGCCGATGACCTCCTCCAACAGGTCCTCCAGGGCGACGAAACCGATCGGGCGGGCCGGGCCACCGCCGTTGCGGACCAGCGCGAGCTGCGACTGCCGGGCGCGCATCGCGGCCACCGCCTCGGTGACCGAGGACGTCGCCGGCAGGGTGAACGCCGGTGTCATCAGCTCCCCGGCCACGGCGGCCCGGCCGGTGGTGACCGCCCGTACCGCCTCCCGGACGTGCACCAGACCGCAGACGTCGCCGCCCGCGTCCAGCACGGCCAGCCGTGACCGGCCGCTATCCCGGCTGACCTGCTCGATCCGCTCGGCCGGGTCGTCGCGCCGGACCGTGACCATGGTGGCGAACGGCTCCATCACCTGCGCCACCGACGTGCCCTGCAGCTCGAGCATGCTGGTGAGCAGTTGGTGCTGCTCGGCGCCGAGCAGCCCGTGCTCGCGGGACTGTTCCAGCAGGATCCGCAGCTCGTCCGGACCGTGCACCTGGGCCAGCTGGTCCTGCTGGTTGACCCCGACCAGCCGCAGGATCGCGTTGGCCAGCGCGTTCAACGCGGACAGCACCGGCCGGGACACCCGGGCGAACGCCCGGAACGGCAGCGCGAGTAGCGTCGCCGACCGTTCGGCGTCGGTGATCGCCCACGACTTCGGTGCCATCTCCCCCACCACCAGGTGCAGGAAGGTCACCAACCCGAGGGCGAAGACCAGGGCGATGACGTGACTGGCCGCGTCGGGCAGCCCCACCACGTGCAGCAGCGGGCTGACCAGGTGCTCGATCGCCGGCTCGGCCAGCGCGCCGAGCCCCAGGGTGCACAGGGTGATGCCGAGCTGCGCACCGGCCAGCATCAGCGACAGCTCGCGGACGCCGTCGAGCGCGGCCCGCGCCGCCCGGCCACCGGTGGCCGCCGCCTGCTCCAGCCGGTACCGCTTGCTGGCCACCAGGGCGAACTCGGCGGCCACGAAGAACCCGTTCAGCCCCAGCAGGACGCCGGAGCTGATCAACGCGATGCCGGGGCTCATGCGGACACCTCGCGCCGCTCGCCACGGTCGGTGAGTTGCAGCCGGACCGAGTCGGCGACGTGCCGGTCCACGGCCAGCACCTCGACCAGCGCCCGGGGCTCCGCCTCGCCCTCGTCGGCCTCGACGCCCTCGGGCAGCAGACTGATCTCCAACCGGTCGCCGACCTCCGGCACCCGGCCCAGCTCCCGCATGACCAGCCCGGAGAGCGTGTCGTACTCCGGGGCCTCGGGCAGCGCGATGCCGGTGCTGTCGGCGACCTCGTCGATCCGCCAGCGGGCCGGCACCACCCAGGAGCCGTCGTCCTGGCGGGCGGGCGCCCGCTCCGGCGGGTCGTCCTCGTCCCGGATCGGACCAACCAGCTCCTCGGCGATGTCCTCCAGGGTGATCACGCCAGCGAAACCGCCGTACTCGTCGACCACGCAGGCCATCTGCCGGTGCCCGGAGCGCAGGCGGTCCAGCACCGTGGGCAGGGGCAGGGTCTCCGGTACGAGCAGCGGCGGGCCCGCCACCGCGCTGACCGGGGTGGTGGCCCGTTCGGCGGGGGGTACGCCGAGCACGTCGGCGATGCCGACGATGCCGAGCAGGTCGTCGACACCCTCCGCGCCACGGACCGGGAAGCGGGAGTGGCCGGTGTCCAGCAGCTCGACCACCCGGCTCACCGGCTCGTGCCCCCGGACGATGTGCACGTCGACCCGGGGAACCATGGCCTCGCCGGCGGTCAGCTCACGAAAGTCGAGCCCCCGGTCGAGCAGCGTGGACATCTCAGCGTCCAGGCTGCCCTCCTCACGTGACTCGGCGATGATCTGTTCCAGGTCGGCGGGGGTCGCCCCGCTGGGCAGCTCCTCGATCGGCTCGATACCGACCCGGCGCAGCAGCCGGACCGACGCCCGGTCGAAGAGCCGGATCACCGGACCGGCGATGGCCAGGTAGAAGAGCGTGGACCGGCTCAGCGCCCGGGCCAGCGGTACGGCCCGGGCGATGGCGAGGTTCTTGGGCGCGAGCTCGCCGAGGACCATCTGCACGACGGTGGCGATGACCAGGGCCAGCGCCACCGACAGCGGCAGGCTCACGGACTCGCTGACGCCGGCGACGCCGAGCAGGTCGGCGAGGCCACCACCGAGGTACGGCTCGGCGACGTAACCGACCAGCAGCGCGGTGACGGTGATGCCGAGTTGCGCGCCGGAGAGCATGAAGGAGAGCCGGCTGGTGACGGCGAGGGCCCGGGCGGCGGCCTGGTCGCCGTCGTCGGCGAGCTGGCGCAGCTTGCCCCGGTCAACGGCGACGTAGCCGAACTCCTGCGCCACGAAGTAACCGGTGGCGGCGGTGAGCACGATGATGAGAAGAAGACCGACGACGATCAACACGGGACGCTCAGGGCTCCCGGGGCCGTCGGGACGGGGATACGCCGGGCACGACCCGGCTGGCTACTGCTGCCCTCCTGGGCAGAGGAGTCGATCATGCCGTCATTTTATCGGCGTTGCCTGGGACTCCGCTGGGGGTGGGCCGAAGGAGTCGATCGTCCTGTTCAGCCCGGCCGGGACCGGCTTTCGCCGCGCCCACCGGTCGACTCGGTCCCGGCCAACTCGTCGGCGTCGAGCAGGCCCCGGTCGAGTCGGCCGGACCGGTAGGCGGCCCGGCCGATCATCTGCGCGGCGACCGGGGCGGTGGCCAACTGGAAGACCCCGACCAGCAGGATCATGCCGAGGTCGGCCCGGGACCGCAGCCGCAGCGCGATCCCGAGCAGCAGCAGGAGCACGCCGAGCACCTGGGGCTTGGTGGCCGCGTGCATCCGGGACAGGGCGTCCGGGAAGCGCAGCACACCGATGCCGGCGCACAGCGCGAGCAGCGCGCCGGCGACCAGGCAGACGGCCCCGAGCCAGTCGGCGATCGTCGCGAGCACGCCCGGCATCAGGAACGCTCCCGGACGGCGAAGCGGACCAGCGAGACCGAGCCCACGAAGCCGAGCAGGGACAGCACCACCAGCACCGGCAGCGTGGTGGCGTGCCGGTTGACCGCCGCCTCCGCGCCCACCGCGCCGACCATGGTGGCGAGCAGCATGTCCGCCGCGATCACCCGGTCCAACAGCGAGGGCCCCCGGTAGAGCCGGATCAGCACGAGCAGCGCGGTCACCGACAGCAGGACGGTGAGGACGACGGCCAGGAACGTGATCATTAGGCGAATCCCTTCTCGGCGGGACCGGGCTCCACGCGGCGCAGTTCGTCCGCGCTGCCCACCGCCCGGACGATGCGTCGTTCGACGTCGAGGGTGCGGTCCCGGGCGAGCGCCAGGTCGGCCGGGCCATGGGTGTCCAGCACGTGCAGGTAGAGCACCCCCGGCTCACGGTCCACCTTGAGGACCAGCGTGCCGGGCACCAGCGAGACCGCCTCGGCGGTGAGCGCCAGGATCAGATCCGTACGCACCCGCAACCGGACGGCGATGATCGCGCCACGGGGCCGGTAACCGGGTTGCACGGCGATCCGGGCGATGTGCAGGCTCGCGCTGACCAGTTCGACGACGAACCGACCGGCGAACGCCAGCAGCGCCCCCGGCCGCAGCCGCCCGCCGAAGGTGACCGCCGGCAGCGGGAAGAACAGCAGGACCGCGCCTCCCACCAGCAGGCCACCGATGATGTTTGCCAGGTTGATCTCGCCCCAGAGCAGGTTCCAGACGAGCACCAGCCAGCTCAGCGCCAGCGTCTGGTCCCGCCAACGCCCGAGCCGACCTTCCCTGGCGGCGTCCGTCGGGGGTGCGCCGCGTCGGCCCGTCACGGCACGCCGCCGGGCAGAACAGCGCGCACGTACGGCGTACGCGAGAGCAGGTCGGTGGCCGCGTCGGCGGTGACGTCGAACAGGGGGCCGGCCAGCACGGTCAGCGACACCCCCAGGGCGACCAGGGCGACGGTCGCGCCGACCGTCAGGGCGGGCAGCCGGACGACGGGTTCGTCGGTGGCGATCCGGGGCGCCCGCCAGAACGCGATGTTCCACACCCGGGAGGCGACGTACAGGGTGAGCAGACTGGTGAGCGTCCCGGCCGCCACCAACGTCGCGGGCAGCGCCCCACCGGCCGCCACCCCGGCCTGGAGCAGCCCGAGCTTGCCGAGGAACCCGGAGAACGGGGGCACCCCGGCGAGATTCATCGCCGGGACGAAGAAGAGGACGCCCAGCAGGGGCGCCACCCGGGCCAGTCCGCCGAGACGACGCAGGTCGGTGCTGCCGGCGCGCTCCTCGACCAACCCGGCGACCAGGAACAGGGTCGTCTGGATGGTGATGTGGTGCACCACGTAGAAGATCGCCCCGGCGAGCCCGGCCGCGGTGCTCAACGCCACCCCGAAGATCATGTAGCCGATGTGGCTGACCAGGGTGAACGAGAAGAGCCGCTTCATGTCCGACTGCGCCACGGCGCCGAGGATGCCGACCACCATGGTCAACCCGGCGACGACCATGAGCAGGTCGTCGACCTGGCCACCCGGGAAGAGCAACGTCTCGGTACGGATGATCGCGTACACGCCCACCTTGGTGAGCAGCCCCGCGAACACGGCGGTCACCGGGGCCGGAGCGGTGGGATAGCTGTCCGGCAGCCAGGCCGACAGCGGGAAGACCGCGGCCTTGATCGCGAACGCGAGCAGCAGCATCAGTTGCAGGGTCACCCGGACGTTGTCCGGCAGGTCGTCGAGACGCTGTGCGAGCTGCGCCAGGTTGAGCGTGCCGGTGGCCGCGTACACCAGTCCCACGCCGGTCAGGAAGATCATCGAGGAGAGGACGCTGACCACCACGTACGTCGATCCGGTGCGGATGCGCGTCTCGGTGCCGCCCAGCGTGATCAGCACGAAGCTGGCCGCCAACAGGATCTCGAAGCCGACGAACAGGTTGAACAGGTCACCCGCCAGGAACGCGTTGGTGACGCCCGCGGTGAGCACCAGGTACGTCGGGTGGAAGATCACCACCGGCGCGCTCTCGCTGGTCTCGCTGCGGCCCTGCCCGATCGAGTACACCAGCACGCACAGGGTCACCGCCGAGGACACCACCAGCATCAGCGCGGCCAACTGGTCGGCCACCAGCACGATGCCGACCGGCGGCGGCCACCCACCGACCGCGAGCACCACCGGCCCGTGCCGGTACGCCTGCACCAGCAGCACCAGCGCAACGGTGAACGTCACCGCCAGGCAGAGCACGCTGACCGTACGCTGCACCCGGGGCCGGTCGGCCAGCAACAGGGTCAGCGCCGCGCCGAGCAGCGGCACCACCACCGGCAGGGGCAGGAGCCGACTCACGACGCGTCGTCCGGCTGGCCACGTCGGAGTCGGCGGCGGGCCGGCTCCGGGTCGACCTGCTCCGGATCGCCGTTCGGACCCTCCCCGCCACGGTCGACCGCGCCCACCCCGTGGTCCTCCGCGCGACGGATGATCTGGCGGTCCTCCAGGTCGTCGGGCACCTCGTCGTCGCCGGTGAGATACCAGCTCCGGTACGCCACGGCGAGCAGGAACGCGGTGAACCCGAACGTGATCACGATGGCGGTCAGCACCATCGCCTGCGCCAGTGGGTCACTCATCCGGTCCACCGGGCCGGTGCCCACGACGGGAGCGCCACCCGACCGGCCACCCAGCAGGATCAGCAGGTTGACGCCGTTGCCGAGCAGGATGACGCCGAGCAGGATCCGGGTGAGGCTGCGCTCCAGCAGCAGGACCACCCCGCACCCGACAAGCGCCGCGACGGCGAGCACCAGCACCAGCGTCGGCCCGGCGCCACCCGCCGTCACGGCCGCGCCCCTGTTCGCGACTGCGGGGCTCGCAAACCCGGCTCACTCCTCGCGCTCACGGCCGTCCGCCCTTGTCGATGGCCAGGCCGCCGCTCTCCGTACCGGTGGCCTCGATGTGCCGGTCCACCTCCGCGCCGAGACTGCGCAGGATGTCCAGCAGCAACCCGATCACGATCAGGTACACGCCGATGTCGAAGAAGAGCGACGTGACCAGGTGGACGTCGCCGACCAGCGGTAGGGACACGTCGAGCTTCGCGCTCTGCAGCACCGATCCGCCGGCCAGCAGCGCCACCGCGCCCGTACCCACCGCCAGGGCCAGCCCCGCGCCGAGGATCAGGCCAGCGCCCACCGGGGCGGCGTCGGTCAGCTCGTACCTGCCGCCGGCCAGGTAGCGGACGACCAGCGCGAGCCCGGCCACCAGGCCGCCCGAGAATCCGCCGCCCGGCGCGTTGTGCCCGGAGAAGAGCAGGAACAGCGAGAACAGCACCACCGTGTGGAAGATCAGTCGGGTGACCACCTCAAGGACGAGCGAGCGCTGCTCGTCGTAGAGGGTCGGGCCACCCCGTAACCAGACGGGCCGGTGCGGCGGGGCGGCCCCTTCGGCGGACTCCGGCCGGCGCGGCCTCGGCCCGGTACGGGACCGCTCGAAGATCAGGCTGGCCACCCCGGTCGCGGCCACCACCAGCACCGACACCTCGCCCATGGTGTCCCAGGCCCGGATGTCGACGAGGGTCACGTTGACCACGTTGCGGCCGTACCCCTCGCCCACCGCGAGGGCCGGGAAGACGGTGGAGATGTCCGGCGCGCGGCGGGCGCCGGCCGCTACGAGCGCGAGCCCGCCCGCCACCACGCCCATCGCCACGCCGATCGCCCGACGCGTCCACCTGCTGCGGCGCAGCGGTCGGGCCGAGAACCGCTGCGGCAGGCGGCGCAGCACCAGCACGAAGACCGCGATGGTCGCGGTCTCCACCAGGAACTGGGTGAGCGCCAGATCAGGTGCGCCGTGCAGGATGAACAGCATGGCCGTGCCATAGCCGGTGACGCCGACCAGCAGCATCGCGGTCAACCGCCGACGAGCGCCGACCGCGAGCAGCGCGGCCACCGCGATGACCACCACGACCACCGGTTGCAGCGGGTTGTCCCAGAGCGGGAGCCGGGCCCGCCAGGGCGCCGCGGCGAGCATCGCCCCACCGGGCAGCAGCACGAGGGTGACGAGAATGATGCCGAGGTACTGCGGTAGCGAGCCGCGCTGGGTCGCGCCGGTGACCCCGATGGCGAACCGGTCGAACCGGCCCACGACCCACTCGTACCCCTGATTGCCGCCGACCGGCGACCGGAGCCGGGCCAGCGCGGGGGCGAGCGGCCCGCGCAGCGCGAAGAGCAGGATGCCGCCGGCAAGCGCCAACACGGACAGACCGAGCGCCGCGGTGGGTCCGGGCCAGAGCGTCAGGTGCGCGTCGAGGGTCCCCAGCAGCTCGGCGTACGGACTGAGCAGACCGTCCAGCACGCCGGCGGCGGGACCGGCGAGCAGCCCGACGACGGCGAGCACCGCCGGTGGGAGCAGCATCGACGCGGCGACCGGCCCGGGTGGTACCGGTTCGACGCCCGGCCGGTCGGCGAACGCGCCCCAGAGGAAGCGGGCGCTGTACGCGACGGTGAGCACCGTTCCGGCGACCAGCCCGGCGAGGACCACCGGATCGCTGGTGAACGCCGCGAACACCGCCTCCTTGGCGACGAACCCGACGAGCGGCGGTACGCCCGCCATCGACGCCGCCGCCAGCACCGCGACCCCGAACAACGGGCGGGACCAGCGGCGCAGCCCGGACAACTCGCGCAGGTCACGGGTCCCGGCGCCGTGGTCGATGACGCCGACGACCAGGAACAGCGCCGCCTTGAACAGGGCGTGCGCCAGCAGCATCGCCGTGCCGGCCAGCGCGGCGTCCGGTGTACCCGAGCCGGTCACCGCGACCAGCAGGCCCAACTGGCTGACCGTTCCGTACGCGAGCAGCAGCTTGAGGTCGTTCTGTCGCAGCGCCGCCCAACCGGCGACGAGCATGGTCGCCACCCCGGCGATGAGGACCAGCGGTCGCCACGGACCCACCGTGGCGAGCACCGGCGCGAGCAGCCCGACCAGGTAGACGCCGGCCTTGACCATGGCCGCCGCGTGCAGGTACGCGCTGACCGGGGTGGGCGCCGCCATCGCGACCGGCAGCCAGGAGCTGAACGGGAGCACCGCCGACTTGGACAGCGCCCCGGCCAGGATCAGCAGCACCGCCGTGACGAGGTAGCCACCTCCGGGCAGCGGGTGGGCGGCGATCTCGGACCAGCGGTAACTCCCGGCGTGCTCGCCCAGCAGGATGAACCCGACCAGCATGGCGAGCCCGCCCAGCGTGGTGACGGTCAGCGCCTGCGCCGCCGCCCAGCGGCTGGCCCGGCGTTCGGTGCTGTGCCCGATCAGCAGGTACGAGAAGATCGTGGTCAACTCCCAGCCGACGTAGAGCAGCAGCAGATCGTCGGCGAACACCAGGACGAGCATCGCGCCGGCGAAGGCCACCAGGACGGCGGCGACCTGGGCCATCCCGGGGGAGCCGGCGTCGAAGTACCGGGCGCTGTAGACCAGCACGAGCGCGCCGACGCCGCCGACCAGCAGGGTCATGAGCCACGACAGCGTGGTGACGCGCAGCGCGATGTCGAGGCCCAACTGCCCGATCCACGGGTACGTCTCGACGACCGCGCCGCCGTGCGCGACGGCCGGGGTACGGGCCAGCGCCCAGCCGAACGCGGCGGCCGGCGCGAGCGCCAGCGGATAGCACGCGCGCGGACCCCACCACCGGACGAGAAGCGGCGCGACGAGGGCCGCCACGAGGTGGAGGATGAGCAGTACCAGCACTCGCGCTCCCGATCGAGGTGGCCGACACCCGTACAGCGGTGGTGTCTTCAGCGATCAGACGCCAGATCCCCGAGCCTCGGGCGGTTTTACCGGAATTGCCCCGCCATAGGGCTCAATGTGCGATCAACGGCGAGCGCCAGCGGCGGCGGTCAGCGCAGCAGAGCGTCGCCGACCGGCAGCGCGTCGTCGAGATCCTGGTGACCTCGGCGCAGGTCGGCCAGCAGGTCGACGCGACCGAGTTGGCGGGCGACCTTGGCGACGACCCGCTCCGCGACGGCGAGGGACCGCATCGAGAGCAGGCGGCCCCGGCTCTCCCGGCGCAGCACGAAGTAGTGCACCGCGACGCGGACCTGCCCCCGGTCGGCGGCGCTGGCCTGGGCGGTGGAGACGACCAGCTCCCGCAGGCAGCCGGCGAGACGCTCGGCGAGCTCCAGCTCGGGCCCGTGCAGACCGCCGCGGAGCGTGGCGAGGTGACTGTCGACCTTGCGGATCAGCACATCGGTGCCGGGCTCGACGTGTCGCGGCTCGCCGGTCATCCGATCCCTCCCACCCGATTCGCGTTGCGGGTGAAGTTACTTTATGTTGCTCCTTACAAGCAAGCAGTTAAGTGAGACTTAACGTATTAAAGGTGCATCACGCGCAATTTCCACACAGCGCGGCACGATCCGCCGTGGGTCGTTCGTTGTTGTCGTACCGACGGGGCACGATGGACCGGTGAGCGGGGCAGACACGGGCAAGGGCGAGGTGTTGGACGGGTTCGGTCCCGCCACTCGCGCCTGGTTCGACGCCGCCTTCGCCGCGCCCACCGCCGCCCAGACCGGCGCCTGGAAGTCGGTCTCGGCCGGCCGTAACGCCCTGGTCGTGGCGCCCACCGGCTCCGGCAAGACGCTCGCGGCCTTCCTCTGGTCGCTGGACCGGCTGGCCCGCGAGCCCGCGCCGACCGAGGCTCGCCAGCGGTGCCGCGTGCTCTACGTCAGCCCGCTCAAGGCCCTCGCCGTCGACGTCGAACGCAACCTACGCGCGCCGCTGGCCGGCATCCGGCAGGCGGCCACCCGGCTCGGCGTCCCACCACCCGACATCACCGTCGGGATGCGCACCGGTGACACGCCGGCCGACGAGCGACGGGCCTTCGCCCGCACCCCACCCGACATCCTCATCACCACACCCGAGTCACTGTTCCTGCTGCTCACCTCGGCCGCTCGGGATTCGCTGCGCGGCGTCCAGACGGTGATCGTCGACGAGGTCCACGCGGTGGCCGGCAGCAAGCGCGGGGCCCACCTCGCCCTCTCCCTGGAACGCCTCGACGAGCTGCTGCCCACGCCGGCACAACGGATCGGCCTCTCCGCCACCGTCCGGCCGATCGACGCCTGCGCTCGGTTCCTCGGCGGCGCCCGGCCGGTCGACGTCGTGCAGCCGCGCACGGCGAAGACGATCGAGGTCAGCGTGCAGGTGCCGGTGGAGGACATGACCCGCCTCGACGAGCAGGAGCAGCCTCCCGAGGACTCCCTCGGCGGGCCTGGGCCACGCCGCGCCTCGATCTGGCCGGCCGTCGAGGAGCGGGTCTTCTCGCTGATCGGGCAGCACCGCTCCACCATCGTCTTCACCAACTCCCGCCGCAGCGCCGAGCGCCTGTGCGCACGGCTCAACGAGCTGGCCGCCGAGGAGGTGGCCACCGCCGCGATCGCCTCCGCGTCGGGCGAGGGCGCGATCGTCGTACCCCCGGGGTCGTCGTCGGGCGATAAGCCGGCGGCCGACGACGGCCCGGCGAGCGGCGCGCAGCGGTGGGGTGGCCCCGCCGGCCCGGGCAGCAGTCGCGCGCCGGCCGAGGTGATGGCCCAGTCCGGCGCGGCGGCCGGGGCAGCGCCGGTGATCGCCCGCGCGCACCACGGCAGCGTCTCGCGGGAGGAGCGCAAGCACATCGAGGAGGCGCTCAAGTCCGGCCAGCTCCCGGCGGTGGTGGCGACCTCCAGCCTGGAGCTGGGCATCGACATGGGCGCGGTCGACCTCGTGGTGCAGATCGAGGCCCCGCCGAGCGTCGCCGCCGGCCTGCAACGCGTCGGGCGGGCCGGGCACCAGGTGGGCGCGGTCTCCCGGGGCGTGGTCTTCCCCAAGCACCGGGGCGACCTGCTGTCCTGCGCGGTTGTCGCCGAGCGGATGACCGACGGCGCGATCGAGGAGTTGCACTACCCGCGTAACCCGCTGGACGTCCTGGCCCAGCAGATCGTCGCGATGGTGGCCCTGGAGCCGTGGCAGGTCGGCGACCTGGCGGTGCTGGTCCGGCGGGCGGCGCCCTTCGCGGAGCTTCCCGATTCGGCCCTGCACGCCGTGCTGGACATGCTCTCCGGCCGCTACCCGTCCACGGCGTTCGCCGAGTTGCGTCCCCGACTGGTCTGGGATCGGGCCAGCGACCAGCTCACCGGCCGTCCCGGCGCGCAACGGTTGGCGGTGACCAGCGGCGGCACGATCCCGGACCGGGGTCTGTTCGGGGTCTTCCTGGCCGGTGCGGAGCGGGCCGCCCGGGTCGGCGAGCTGGACGAGGAGATGGTCTACGAGTCGCGCGTCGGCGACGTCTTCCTGCTCGGCTCGTCCTCGTGGCGCATCGAGGAGATCACCCCCGACCGGGTGCTGGTCTCCCCCGCGCCGGGTCAGGCCGCGCGGATGCCGTTCTGGAAGGGCGACCAGCTCGGCCGCCCGGTGGAGCTGGGCCGGGCCATCGGAGCGCGGGTCCGCGCCCTGCTGCGCCAGAGCGACGAGGCGGCGCTGGCCACGCTGCGCGAGGGCGGCCTGGACGACTGGGCCGCCACCAACCTGATGGCCTACCTGCGCGACCAGCGGGCGGCCACCCGCTCCCTGCCCGACGACCGGACCGTCGTCGTCGAGCGCTTCCGTGACGAGCTGGGCGACTGGCGACTCGCCGTGCACAGCGTCCTCGGCGCGCGGGTCAACGGGCCCTGGGCTCTCGCCGTGGGTCGCCGGCTGGCCGAGCGGTACGGGGTGGACGCCCAGGTCATGCCCTCCGACGACGGGATCGTGGTACGCCTCCCGGACACCGCCGACGAGCCACCCGGCGCCGACGTGGTCGTCTTCGAACCCGACGAGATCGCCCAGCTCGTGCAGGAGTCGGTCGGCACCTCGGCGCTCTTCGCCGCCCGCTTCCGGGAGTGCGCCGCCCGGTCGCTGCTGCTGCCCCGCCGCGACCCGCGCCGCCGCCAGCCGCTCTGGCAGCAGCGGCAACGCGCCGCGCAACTGCTCGACGTCGCCCGCGAGTACGCCGACTTCCCGGTCACCCTGGAGGCGGCCCGGGAGTGCCTGCAGGACGTCTTCGACCAACCGGCGCTGGCCGAGCTGATGCGCGACCTCGCGGCTCGCAAGGTCCGCCTCGTCGAGGTGGAGACCAGCGCGCCGTCGCCGTTCGCCCGGTCGCTGCTCTTCGGCTACGTGGGCGCGTTCCTCTACGAGGGCGACGCCCCGCTCGCCGAGCGCCGGGCCGCCGCCCTGGCCCTGGACTCCACGCTCCTCGGTGAGCTGCTCGGCCGGGTCGACCTGCGCGAACTGCTGGATCCGGAGGTGCTCGCCGAGACCGACCGGCAACTGCGCTGGCTGACCGAGCAGCGCCGCCCGCGCGACGCGGAGGACGTGGTCGAGCTGCTGCGGGTGCTGGGCGACCTCAGCGACGTCGAGCTGACCGAGCGGGGCGTGCCGGAGGGCTGGCTGAGCGAGCTGGAGGCCGCCCGCCGGGTGCTGCGGGTACGGATCGCCGGCGAGCAGCGCTGGGTCGGCATCGAGGACGCCGCCCGACTGCGCGACGCGCTCGGCGTGGCGCTGCCCGTCGGGGTGGCCGAGGCGTACCTCGCGCCGGTGGCCGACCCGCTGGGCGACCTGGTGGCCCGGTACGCCCGCACCCACGGCCCGTTCGCCGCCGCGACCTGCGCGGCTCGCTTCGGGCTCGGCGTCTTCGTGGTCGAGCAGACGCTGCGCAGCCTGGCCGCCACCGGCCGCGTCGTCTCCGGCGAGTTCACGCCCGACACGGCCGGCGCGCAGTGGTGCGACGCCGAGGTGTTGCGGATGCTGCGCCGCCGCTCGCTCGCGGCGCTGCGCCGGGAGATCGAGCCGGTGCCACCGCGGGCCCTCGCCACGTTCCTGCCCCGCTGGCAGCAGGTCGGCTCGTCCGCCCGGGGTGTGGAGGCGCTCGCCGCCACGGTGGAGCAGTTGCAGGGCGCTGCCGTGCCCGCGTCCGCGCTGGAACGGCTGGTGTTGCCCGGCCGGGTCGCCGACTACTCCCCCGCCCAGCTCGACGAGCTGTGTGCCAGCGGGGAGGTGCTCTGGGCCGGTTCCGGGGCGATCTCCGGAGGCGACGGCTGGGTCACCCTGGCGTACGCGGACGCCGCGCCGCTGCTGCTTCCGCCGCCTGATGAGGCGTTGACGCGTACCCCGCTGCACGACGCGGTGCTCGACGCCCTCGGCGACGGGCAGGCGCTGTTCTTCCGCGCGCTCGCCGACCGGGTCGGCGCCACCGACGATGCCGCGCTGACCGGTGTCATCTGGGATCTGGTCTGGGCCGGGCACCTCACCAACGACACCCTCGCCCCGCTGCGGGCGGTGCTCGGCGCGGGTGGAGCGCACCGGTCGCGCCCGTCCGCGCCGCGCACCCGCTACCGGCGGCCCGGCCGGGTGGCGCTGCCCACCCGCAGCGGCCCACCGACCGTCGGCGGCCGCTGGTCGCGGCTTCCGGATCGGGATCTCGACCCGACCAGGCGGGCCGCCGCCCTCGCCGACGTCCTGCTGGAACGGCACGGGGTCGTCACCCGGGGCGCGGTCATGGCCGAGCAGGTCGTCGGTGGGTTCTCGGCGGTCTACCCGGTGCTGTCGGCGCTGGAGGAGCGTGGCGCGGCTCGCCGGGGTTACTTCGTCGAAGGTCTCGGCGCGGCACAGTTCGCGGTTCCCGGCGCGGTGGACCGGCTACGCGCCCTGGCGGAGCCCGCCGACGGCGCCCGGGGTCGGGGCGGGCCGGCCACCGTCCTGGCGGCCACCGATCCGGCCAACCCGTACGGTGCGGCACTCCCCTGGCCGGACCGCGTCGTCGACTCCGGCGACGGGGCCACCGCCGCGACCGGGCACCGGGCGGGCCGTAAGGCCGGTGCCCTGGTGGTGCAGGTCGGCGGCGACCTCGTGCTGTACGTGGAACGCGGTGGCCGGACCCTGCTCTCCTTCACCGACGACACCGAGACGCTCGCGGCGGCCGGTAAGGCGCTGGCCGACGCCGTCCACTCCGGAGCGTTGGGCGCGATGTCGGTCGAACGGGCCGACGGCGAGGCGGTGCACTCGTCGCCACTGCGTGACGCGCTGACCGCCGCCGGCTTCCGGGCCACCCCGCGCGGCCTACGCCTACGCGGCTGACCCGACCCGCGCGGCCTACGTCTGCCGGTCGCTCAACCCGTGGAAGCGTCCGCCTGCGCACGCGTGGCTCAGCCCCTGCCTGCGCGCCTGGCCGACCGCGCGTCCGGCCTCCGAAGGTGTCGCGGGCTGTCCTGCGTGACGACCACTGGTGGGGCCGATCCGCCCTCGCGCGGTATCCACACGCGATCTGGTAGCTCTCCCGTGCCAGGCACCGTCGACCACCTCTGCGACGTTGATGCCTGTGAGTCATCTTGATGACTCACAGGCATCACAGCCAAAGGTTGTGCCCCGGCCGCCACCTGATGGACAACGCGGCCGCGAGGCAGCGGGAGCAGCGGGAGCAGCCTCAGCGGAGGCCGTTGAGAACCTTCTCGTAGCGCACGCGGTCGGCTGCCGGGGTCTTCGCGTCGAGGTAGTTGAGCACCACTGCCCCACGCCGGTACGACTGGCCGCCCCACGTCTCGGCGATGTCGCCGGCGCTGGTCTCGTCGGGAAACACGAAGACGGTGACGCCGTCCGTGGTGACGATCTCGGAGCAGCCCAGCCCGAGACCGTCCGGACCACAGTCAACCGAGCGGTCCTTCGGGTGCGTGACCCGCAGACCGGCGGCCTGGAACGCGTCGATGACCTGCCGGGCGCTGGGAGCGCCCGCCGGGCGCTGGGGCAGTACCACCGGCGGCGGACTGGCCGGCCGGCGTTCGACCGGTCCCTGCGGTGGCGCCGACGGCACGGTGGACGGCGCGACGGACCGTGGTGGCGGCGGTGCAGCGCCGTCGGTGCGGGACGGGCCCGCCGAGGTGCTCGGCACGCTCGGCAGATCCGTGGCCTGGACGGTCGAGGACGTAACACCGGGGACGGCACTCGACGGCGCGGGATCGTCACCACGGCCGCAGCCGGCGACGACGGCAGCGGCGACCAGCAGGACCCCGACGGCGGGCAGGCTCCGAAGTGTCACAGGCGAAGTCTGCCCAACCACGCTGGGTGGCGCGAGGGGCCGGTCGGCCAGCACGCTGTCCGCTATCTGCCAGCAGGGTCAGCCGGGTTGCCAGTCGCCCGCACCGATACGGCCCGATCCGACCACCACCCGCGGGACGCGCGGGGGGCGTTGGGCGCGGGACGCGCGGGGGGCGGGGGCGCTAGCCTGCGGGGGTGTCCGGCACACCGTGGATCTCGTTGACCACCGACTACGGCCTCGACGACGGCTTCGTGGCCGCCTGCCACGGGGTGATCGCCCGGATCGCTCCCGCCGCCCGGGTCATCGACGTGACGCACCTGGTGCCGCCGGCGGACGTCCGGCGCGGTGCCGCCGTGCTGGCGCAGACCGTGCCGTACCTGCCGGTGGGCGTGCACGTGGCCGTGGTCGATCCGGGGGTCGGCACCGCCCGACGGGGCATCGCGCTGGCCACCCCGGGAGGGCTGCTGGTCGGCCCGGACAACGGGTTGCTGCTCGACGCGGCCACCGCGCTCGGCGGGGTCAGCGCCGCCGTGGAGCTGACCGCGCCACGATGGCTGGCGGCCCGGGTGTCCGGCACGTTCCACGGCCGGGACGTCTTCGCCCCGGTGGCGGCACGCCTGGCGCTCGGGGCGTCACTCGCCGAAGCCGGTCCAGCCGTAGACCCGGGCGAACTGGTCCGGCTGCCAGCACCGGTCATGATCCGTGACGCCGACGGCTTCACCGCCGAGGTGCTGACCGTCGACCACTTCGGCAACGTGCAGCTCGCCGCGCCCGGCGAGGTGCTCGGCGCGCTCGCGGCCACCGTCCGGGTCGGCCCGCCCGGGCCGACGCCGTCCCACGCGGCGGTACACGGACGGACGTTCGGCGACGCGCCGCAGCAGGCCCTGGTGGTGTACGTGGACTCGGCCGACCTGGTGGCGGTTGCGGTCAACGGCGGTCGGGCCGTGGACGTCCTCGGCGTACGCCCGGGTGACCTCCTGCGGGTGGCCGGGTGACATTCGACTGTGGAATGCTGCCCCGGTGGGTGAACCGGTGGGTGAACACGTAGTTCCCGTGGGCTGTCCCTGTTGTGCCTCCCGGACCGGCGGCGGGACCTGCCCGGTCTGCTTCTGGACGGACGACGGCCAGAGCGACGCCGACGCGGACGCGGTGCGGGGCGGCGCCAACGGCGACCTGAGCCTGTCGCACGCCCGGCTCAACTACGCCGTCTACGGGGCCAGCCACCCGCGTTACCAGGACATGGTGCGTCCCGCCCGCCCCGACGAGCGCCCCTGACGCGGCGCCCGCCGAAGCGAGGTCGTCTCAGCAGACCGGTACGGTACCGCCGTAGACGGTGGCGACGTGCGCGTGGCTGACGTACTGCCCGGTGGCCAGGCGGTTCCACCTGGTGGTGGTGCGGTACGGGCCGGCGACCGACTGGCCGGTGACGTAGCACTGGACCGGCACGTTGGCGAACCGCGCGGCGAGGCCACGGATCGCGTACGACGTGCCGGGCCCGCTGCGGATGTTGAGCGGGCCGTCGCCCACCACGGCGCGCGGACCGCCGCCGGTCCACAGGTACGCGACGTCCACCCAGGCGTTGGTGGTGAGCTGCAGACCGTCCCAGAAGGTGCCGTCGGCCAGGTCGATGCCGGCCGGGTTGAGCACGGTACGCCCAAACTGGTCGCGCCCACCGTTGTAGCCGGACTGGTAGGCGGCCTGCGCCTCGGGCCGACCCTGCGGCAGGTTCTTCCAGTTCTCGCGTACGGCGGACGGGTTCCAGTAGTCGTCCCGGGTGTTCCAGGGCCCGACGTCCCAGACCGGCGCGTACTCGCAGCGCGCGCCCGTCGTGGTGCAGACCCGCACGGTGTAGTCGCCGCTGTTGAGTGGCGAGAGGCCCCGGCGCGACGGTAGGGCCACGAAGTGGTCGCGCGGCTGTACGGTGCGGCCGTTGGCGGTCAGTTCGCCGACCAGTCCGATCCGGGTGGCGTACACCCGGTAGGTGAGGCCGGGTGTGGCGGCGGAGACGGCGGCGGTCGCGTCGGCGGTGAGCTGGACGGCGCGTACCGTCGCGGTGGCCCCGCCGGCCCGCGCGGTCAGCACCACCCGGGTCTGTACGCGGCTGACCGGGCGGTCGAAGGTCGCGCCGGCGGTCGCGGCCCGCCACTCGGTCCAGCCGTTGAGCCGCCATCCGCGGACCTGCGCCTCCGCGCTCGCGCCGGCGGGGACGTCCGCGTCGATCTCGGCGCGGACCCGGGTAGCCGGGCGGGCGAGGGTGCGTGGGGCGCTGAGGAGCATGCCTTCGGCGAGCGCGCTGTGCGGGCTGCGAGGGCTGCGTCCGCCCGCGCGGGCCTCGCGCAGCCGCAGTCCGGCGGCGGTACGGCGGACGTTGACATCGTCCCGGTCGACGACCGACAGGTCGGCGCTCCACCGTTCCCCGGCCGGTGCGGCGGCGGTCAGGGTGAGCGATCCGGCGGTCGCGGGGACGGTGGTCCGGGCGGCGCTGGTGACGGGCACCAGGGCTGCGATGAGCGCGAGAGCGAGGATGGCGGCGAGCGTGGAGGGTCGGATAAGACAATGAGGTCGTCTCATGGGCATTCTCCTCAGAACCTCCTGACCATCGCATGTCCGGAGATCATGAGGAACCTGGCTACAAATAGCGACACATGCGAATCATGCTCGAAAGAGGGAGGATGGCAGCGTGCCCGAAGGTGACACCGTCTGGAATACCGCCCGCGTGCTGCACCGCGCGCTGGCCGGCGCGCGGCTGTCCGGCTCCGACTTCCGGGTGCCCCGGCTGGCCACCACCGACCTCACCGGCTGGACCGTCCGCGAGTCGGCCAGCCGGGGCAAGCACCTGCTGCTCCGCCTCTCCGCCCCGGACGACGCGCCGTGGACGCTGCACTCCCACCTGCGGATGGACGGCGCCTGGCGGGCGTACGCGCCGGGCGAACGGTGGAGCGGCCGGCCCGCGCACCTGATCCGGGTGGTGCTGCGCAGCCCCGGCGCGGTGGCGGTGGGCTACCACCTGCACGAGCTGACCCTGGTGCCCACCGTCGAGGAGGACGCCCTGGTGGGCCACCTCGGGCCGGACCTGCTCGGCGTGGACTGGGACCCGGCCGAGGCGACCCAGCGCCTCGCCGCACATCCCGAGCAGACCATCGGCGAGGCGCTGCTCGACCAGCGCAACCTGGCCGGGGTGGGCAACCTCTACAAGTGCGAGGTGCTGTTCCTGCGGGGCGTGTCGCCGTGGACGCCCGTCGGCGCGGTGCCCGATCTGCCGGGTATGGTCGCCCTCGCGCAGCGGCTGCTGGCCGCCAACCGTGGGCGCTGGACGCAGAGCACCACCGGCTCGCTGCACCGGGGGCAGACCAGCTACGTGTACGGCCGCCGCGCCCAGCCGTGCCGCCGCTGCGGCACCGCCATCAGCAAGGAGGAGCTGGGCGAGCGCGTCACCTACTGGTGCCCGGTGTGCCAGCCCGAGCGGCCGGGAAGCCCGCCACCGGGCTGACCGGGCGTTGTGGATCGAGGTCATCCCAGATACGGACGATTGGGTAATTCCTAACCGACCCCTCGACGTCGCATGCTGCGGTTGGGTGCTCACCGCCTGTCAGCAGAGTGCCGAGGGCCGCCACGCCGGGGTGGTGTTCTTCCTCGTGCCCCGACCCCGGGGAGAGTCATGGCGATCTTCCGCAGACTCCGCTCCACCTTCTTCTACCGGACCGCCCCTGACGGCCTCGGTCGGACGGCGTCCGTTCCCACGGCGCGTACCGCCGAGGAGGCCGCGCCCACGGCGAGTCTGGATCCGTCCGCCGAGCCACGCTGCTTCGGAACGGTGCCGAACGTCGCGTACAGTCCCCGCCCGACGCGTGACCCCGATGGCCGGCCGGTGCCGGGCACGGGCCTGCGCAAGTTCGTCGACGCGCTGCCCGTACCCGGCGAGCAGGCGCTGCCGGTGGCGGTGCCCGACACGATCAGCTACCCGGGCTGCGACTACTACGAGATCGGGCTCCAGGAGTACGCGCAACGCCTGCACCGGGATCTGCCGGTCACCCGGCTGCGCGGCTACCGACAGCTCAACCTGGGCACCGACCCGTCGGGCCACAACACGGTGGCGCCACCGGAGCGGCCCTGGCACCTCGGCCCGATGATCCGCGCTCGGCGCGGCCGACCGGTCCGGGTGAAGTTCATCAACCAGCTTCCCACCGGCCGGGCCGGCGAGTTGTTCCTGCCGGTCGACGAGACGGTCGAGGGTGCCGGTCTCGGGCCGCTGGACGGCCCGGCGCCGTACCCGCAGAACCGGGCGGTGCTGCACCTGGCCGGGGCGCAGACCGGGTGGACCAGCGCGGGCAACCCGGGACACTGGATCACCCCGGCCGGGGAGATCACCCCGTACCCGACGGGGACCGGCCTCACGCCCGTGCCGGACATGCCGGCGCCCGGCTCCGGCGCCACCACGCTCTACTTCCCCAACGAGCAGAGCGGCCGGCTGCTGTCGTTCCACGACAACACCCTCGGGCTGGCCCGGCTCACCGTCTACGGTGGGCAACTCGCGCCGTACCTGCTCACCGACCCGGTCGAGGACGAACTCGTCGCCGAGGGGGTGCTGCCGGCCGAGCAGGTGCTCCTGGTGATCGAGGACAAGACGTTCGTGCCGGACGACACCCAGCTGGCCGCCGAGGATCCGACCTGGGACCGGGAACGCTGGGGGGCTCGCGGCAGCCTGTGGTACCCCCACGTCTACCAGCCCCGGCAGAACCCGTACCGGTCCGGCGGACGCAACCCCACCGGTCGGTGGGACTACGGCCCCTGGTCGCGCCGTCCGGCGCCGGACGGCGGTCGGGACGACAGCGGACCCACCGTGGACGGTTGGCCGATGGCCGAACGGATCGCGGGCGAGCCGCCGCTGACCGGTCCGGGGCCGGTGCCGAACCCGCACCACGACCCCGTCGGCGGTGACGCCGAACCACCGCTGCGCCCCGGGGTGCCGCACCCGTCGGCGGTGCCCGCGGCGTACGGGGATACCCCGCTGGTCAACGGTGTCGCGTACCCGTACCTGCGGGTACGCCCCACGGTGTACCGCCTGCGCATCCTCAACGCCTGCCTGGACCGCAGCCTCAACCTCCAGCTCTACCGGGCCTGCTCGGACGCGTCGATGTGGGCCGACGACGGCAGCCTGGCCGACGCGGACGCCGGCGAGGTGCCGATGGTGCCCGCCGTGCGGTCGGCGGACCGGCCGGCCGGTTGGCCGAGCGACGGGCGTGACGGCGGTGTGCCCGACCCGCGCGCCGCCGGCCCGGAGTTCGTCCAGATCGGCAACGAGGCCGGGCTGCTGCCCGCCCCGGTGGTGCTGCCGAACCGGCCGATCGGCTACCGCTACGACCGGCTCGACCCGACCGTGCTGAACGTCGACGGGCACACGCTCCTGCTCGCCCCGGGTGAGGCAGCCGACGTGCTCGTCGACTTCTCCAGCGTGGAACCGGGCAGCACGCTGATCCTCTACAACGACGCCCCGGCGCCGCTGCCCGGCTTCGATGAGCGCTACGACCAGCACACCGACGCGCCGGACCGCACGGCCGGGGGCGGTCCGCCGCCCACCGAACCGGGGTACGGCCCGAACACCCGTACCCTGCTGCAGTTCCGGGTGGCCGGCACGCCCGACGGGCCGTACGACGTGGACCGGCTGCGGGAGCGGCTGCCGGCGGCGTACGCGGCCAGCCAGCGCCCGCCGATCGTGCCGCAGCCGGCGTACGACCCGGCGTTCGGCAGCCGGACCACGGCCGAGACGGTCGTCTCCGCGCACGCCGACACGGTGACGTTCACGCCGCTCGCGGGCACCGGTCCGGTGACGCTGCCGATCGAGGTCAAGGCCGCGCAGCAGGTCTTCGAGCCCGGTCACGGCCGGCTGGCCGGGCGTCTCGGGGTCGGTCATCCGCACATCGGGCCGCTCGCCCCGGCGACCCTGCCGCTCGGGTCGACCGATCCGGTGACCGAGGTGCTGTTCGCGGCCGACCCGGCCATACCGGTGGGCGCCCCGACCGACGGCACGCAGCTCTGGCGGATCAGCGGCAACGTACGGCAGACCGAGCCGCTGCGCTTCGGCGGCTGCGACGTGCAGATCGTCAACCGGGTGGGCTGGGACGGCACGCAGCGCCCCCCGCACCCGGCGGAGCTGGGCTGGAAGCAGATCGTCCGGGTCAACCCCCGCGAGGACGTGGTGGTGGCGCTGCGTCCGGTGGCCCCGGCCCTGCCGTTCAAGCTGGGCGACAGCGTGCGGCTGCTCGACCCCGGACGTCCGGCCGGCGCGCGGACCGGGTCGACGCCGGTCAGCCCGACCGACGGGCGACCGGCCGTGGTCGTCAACCAGATGGTCAACCTGGGTTGGGAGTACCGCTGGCACAGCCAGCTCGCCGGCCATCGCGACCTGGGGATGAGCCGACCGTTGGTGCTGCGGGTGACGCCGCGGGCGCCCACCGGACTCACCGCCACACCCGTGCCCGGCTCGGCCACCGCCCTACCGGCGATCGCCCTGACCTGGACCGGCAACGGCGGTCGCCCGCCCGCGACGAGTCACCTGCTGCAACGGGCCACCGACGGGTCCTTCGGCGGCGACGTCACCACGATCACCGTCGCGGCCACCGCGACCCGCTACATCGACGCGACGGTCACCCCCGGCGTCACGTACCACTACCGGATCCGGGCGGAGAACGAGGTGAGCTACTCGTCCTGGTCGAACAGCGTGCCCGCCTCGGTGCACCTCGCCGCGCCGGGCGGCCTGATCGCGGCGATCCCACCCGCCGCGCCGCTGCGGGTGGCGCTGCGCTGGACGAACCGCTCCTTCGCCACCGGCATCGACGTACAGCGGGCCACCAACCCGACCTTCACCAGCGGGCCGGGCACCACCGCGATCGGGGTCGGCGACAACCACCTGGACACCACGGCCGCGCCGGACACCACGTACTACTACCGGGTCCGCACCACGTACCTGGGCGCCGCCTCGGCGTGGTCGACGGTGGCCGCGGCGAGCACTCCGCCCGCGCCGAGCACCCCCGGCGAGGTGAACGCCACCGCGAGCGCGCCGGGCCCGGACACCGCCACGGTGGTGCTGGTCTGGACGGCGAACACCCCCGTCGGCCCGGGCTCCGGGTTCATCGTGCAGCGGGCGCTGGACCCGACGTTCGCGCACGAGGTGGCGACCTTCACGGTGACCGGTCGCGGCTTCACCAACACGGGTCTGGCCCGGGGCGTGACCTACCACTACCGGATCCGGTCGTTCAACGTGGTGGGCAGCTCGCCGTACAGCGGTCCGATCCCGGTCACGACGCCACCGTGACGGGCGGGCGCGGCGCGTGGGGTGCGGCTCAGCGGGTGGGCGCGCGCAGGCCGGCGCCGCCGGCGCGCAGCTCGGCCAGGGCCGAGGCCACGCCGTGCAGGAGGTCGGTGGCCTCGGTGAGCCGGTCGGCGGCCGGGTGGGTGGGCTCCGGGCGGGCGTCCTCGGCGAGGTAGCCGGCGGCGGCGACCACCAACCGCTCGTATGCCGCCACCCCGCTCTCCAACTGGGCGGTCAACGCGGCGTGCGCGTCGGCCAGCGGCGTCCGGGCGTCGGTCGGCGCGAGCCGCAGGGCCCGTTCGACGCTGGCCACCCGGTTGGCGAGTTCCCGCAGCGACCGGTCGGCGGCAGCGGCCTCCAGCACGGCCGGCTCGGCCAGCCCGGTGAGCCGGGGCGCCATCCCCGCCAGGGTGAGCGAGGCACGGTCCAGTCGCGCCCACTGCTGGCCGGCGGTGGTGCCACGCAGCGCGACCCGGCCGCGCACCCGGCGTACCTCGGCCAGCACGCCCGAGCCGACCGGCAGTCGCTCCACGGCGGCCACCAGCCGGGCCCGGGACCGGGCGGCGGCCTCGGCCGGGTCCAGCGCCGGGGGCGCGGGCCGGGCGGCCAGCGCCCGCAGGTCGATCCAGCGCCAGGCGGCCAACGCCAGCGCGCTGCCCGCGGCGCCGGCCCAGACCGCATCCGGCAGACCGAGCCCGGCGTACGGCGTCAGCACCGCCGTGGCCCCGCCGAGCCCACCGGCCAGTACGCTCCACCGCCGGGCGGACCGGCGCAGCCGACCCAGTTGACGGAAGTAGCGTGTCCGCTCGTCTGCCACCGAAAGACCCCCTCGGACCGGTCGTTCAGCCGGCGGCGGTCGGGTCGCCGGTGCCCCGCTCGCGGGCCATGCTCGCGCGCAGCTCGTCCAGCCGGGCGGCGGCGGCCGGGTCGCTGCCCGGGCCCGCCTGCTCGCCCTGTGGGACCGCCGGGCGCTGCGCCGTGCCGCCGAGTTGCTCCCCCGCCATGCTGGAACGGATCTGCTCCAGCCGGGCCGAGCCCGCCGAGTCGATGGTCGCCTTCTGGATCTCCAGCATCCGACCCTCGACGGAGTTGCCGGCCAGTTCGGCGCGGCCCATGGCGTTGGCGTACCGCCGCTCGATCCGGTCCCGCACCTCGTCCAGGGAGGGGGTGTTGGTGGGTGCGGTGAGCGACGACATCGACTCCAACGAGCGGGCCACGGTCTCCTGCATCTTGGCCTGCTCCAGCTGGCTGAGCAGCTTGGTGCGCTCGGCGAGCTTCTGCTGGAGGATCATCGAGTTGTTCTCGACGGCGCGGCGGGCCTGCGCGGCCGCGCCGAGCGCCTGGTCGTGCAGGGTCTTCAGGTCCTCGGTGGCCTGCTCGGCGGAGACCAGCTGGGTGGCCAGGGCCTGCGCGGACTGCTCGAACCGCACCGCTTCGGCCTCGTCGCCCTTGGCGCGGGCCTGGTCGGACAGCACCAGGGCCTGCCGGGCGTTGCCCTGGAGCCGCTCGACCTCGGACATCTGCCGGGACAGCTTCATCTCCAGCTGACGCTGGTTGCCGATGACGGCGGCCGCCTGCTGGACCAGCGCCTGGTGCTGCCGCTGGGCATCCTCGATGGCCTGCTGGATCTGCACCTTCGGGTCGGCGTGCTCGTCGATCTTCGCGCCGAAGAGCGCCATCAGGTAGTTCCAGCCCTTGACGAACGGGTTCGCCATCTCCGCGGTATCCCCTCAGTAGCGTCGCTGCACCGCGGTCGGGCCGGATTGCGCCGACCGACCGCGACCCGGCCGGTCTCCATCGTCCCAGCCGAACGCCAGCGCGGCATCCGTACCGGGCGCACGACGGGCACCGTCGGCTCCTGCGGGCAACCCTACGCGGCCGGGGCCACCTCGCCCATGGGCAACGGACGCACGGTGCTCAGGCGGCGCAGACCACGTCCCGGTCGCGCTCGGTGGGCCGGACCCGGGTGCTGCGCAGCGTCGCCCGCAGCGGGGAATCCTGCCGGACCGACACCGCGACCTTGCCGTCGGAGGTGACCTGGCGGACGCCCCGGTTGGCGGCCTTGCGCACGGCGGCCGGCGCGACGGGCGCGGCCTCGGCCGGCTCGTCCTGCATGCCGACGAGCACCCCGGCGGGCATCTGCTCGGCGAGCGCCACGGTGTCGCTCACCTCGCGGAGAAGTTCGGAAAGGCGGGCGCCGAGCGCGTCACAGATCGCGGCCAGCAGCTCGCTGGACGGCTCCTTGTGCCCCCGCTCGATCTCGGAGAGGTAACCGAGGCTGACGTTGGCGGCGGTGGACACCTCACGCAGTGTGCGCTGCTGTCCCTGCCGGCGCGCCCGCAGTGCGTCACCGATCACCCGGCGTAGCAGGACCATCGCACCTCCCCCTGAGGGATACCTCACGCCCGGCGTCGGGCAGCCGGCCGCGGCGGACCGCGCCGGCTCCGAGCGTCGGAGCCTTCCCGCAACCGTACCCGCTGCGCGCCCCGGCGACATCCCACCCCGCCCGTCGGATCCTGGCGGGACGGCTCACGGACGCCCCGCGCCGGCCGCGCCCAGACCGTCCCGGACGCTTTCGGCGGCCGCTCCCGAGCCGTTCCCAGCGACCCCGGCGGCCGTCTTCTCGCCAGCGGGGGCGGCCACGTCCGTTGTCTCCAGGCCCTCGATGGCGGCCTCGTCGGCGGCGTGGATGTGTTCGGCGAGCAGCCGCAACGCCTCGATCACGGCGGCCGAGCGTACGTGGTCCCGCCCCCCGTCGAGGTCGAGTTCGCGGACCTCGAGGCCGGTCGGGCCGGCGACCGCGACGTAGACCAGGCCGACGGGCTTGCCGTCCTGCGGCTCCGGGCCGGCGACCCCGGTGGTGGCGAGCCCCCAGTCCGCCCCGCAGCGCCGCCGACCACCCTCGGCGAGCGCCGCCGCCACGTCGGGGTCGACGGGTCCGCGCTCGGCCAGCAGGTCGGACGGCACGTCGGCGAGCGTGGCCTTCAGTTCGGTGGCGTAGACGACCAGCCCGCCCCGGTAGATCCGGCTGACCCCGGCGATCTCCACGATCGACGCGGCCAGCAGCCCGCCGGTGAGCGATTCGACGGTGGCGAGGGTCTCGTGCCGCTGCGAAAGGCTGTGCACGACAGCCGCCGCCGCGCTCCCCGTCGCGTTCTCGTCCCGCTGCATGATCCCGTCCTTCCCCACCCGCCAACCCCCAACCCTCCCGGCCGGACCCCGTGGATCATGAAGTTATCGCCTCGACACGCCGGCCCGAACCGCAACAACGTCATGATCACGCGCCGGGGCGACGGGCGCGGGGCGGGTTAGGGGTGGGGGCGGCGGAGGCGGAGGGCCTGGAGGATGTAGTCGAAACCGGTTGCCACCGTGACCAGGACGGCGGCAACCATGATCCAGGGGCCGACGGCGGCGAGGGCGGCCGGCATCGGCCAGAGGTACCAGGCGATGGCCAGGATCTGCAGCGCGGTCTTGATCTTGCCGCCACGGCTGGCCGCGATCACCCCGTGCCGGATCACCCAGAACCGCAGCCCGGTGATGCCCAGCTCGCGGACCAGGATCAGCGCCGTCACCCACCAGGGCAGCCGGTCGTACCAGGAGAGCAGCACCAGAGCCGCGCCGGTGAGCGCCTTGTCGGCGATCGGGTCGGCCACCTTGCCGACCGAGGTGACCAGCCCGAACCGGCGGGCGATCCAACCGTCCACCAGGTCGGTCGCCGAGGCCACCGCGAAGATCAGGCAGGCGGCCATCCGCCAGCCGGCGTGGGTCATCCCCGACACGATCACCGAGGCGGCGAAGACCGGCACCAGCACCAGCCGCAGGGCGGTCAGCGCGTTGGCGGCGTTGAGCACGGGCACCCGCGCGACCACCCGGGCCGGCGTCGACTCCGTCGCCCCGGTCACCGTCTCGCTCCGCTCGGGCCGCCGTGGCGTTCCCGACACCGCACCACCTGGCTCCCCCGCTCCGTCCGGACCCGCCGTCACCGTGCCGCGCCGGGCGCCGCCGAGATCATCTCATCCGGCACCGCGAGCAGATCCACCCCTTCGGTGCCGGTCACCGTGGCCCGCACCAGGTCACCCGGGCGCAGTGCGCTCAGGTCGACCCCGCCGTCGACCGGCGCGACCAGGGTGGTCGATCCGTCCACCTCCGGCGCCTGGTGCGCGGCCCGGCCCTCCACCACGCCGTCCACGATCGCGTCGACCAGCACCTCGACGGTCGAGCCGAGCCGGTCCTCGGCCCGCTGGGAGCAGAGCTCGTCGGCGAGCGCGCTCAGCCGGTCGTACCGCCGCTTGATGGTCGCGGCGGACACCTTGCCGGGCAGTCCGGCGGCCTCGGTGCCGTCCTCGTCGCTGTAGTCGAACATGCCGATCGCGTCGAGCCGGGCCTCGGTCAGGAACCGGGTCAGCTCGTCGATGTCGGCGCGGGTCTCGCCGGGGAAGCCGACGATGAAGTTGCTCCGCGCGCCCGCCTCCGGAGCCAGCGCCCGGGCGCTGGCCAGCAGCTCCAGGAACCGGTCGGTGGAGCCGAAACGCCGCATCCGGCGCAGCACGGGCTCGCTGGAGTGCTGGAACGACAGGTCGAAGTACGGGGCCACCCCGGGGGTACCGGCGATCGCCTCGACCAGCCCGGGCCGCGTCTCGGCCGGCTGGAGATAGCTCACCCGCACCCGGACGATGCCGGACACCGCGGCGAGCTGCGGCAGCAGCTTCTCCAGCGCGCGCGGGTCGCCCAGGTCCTTGCCGTACGAGGTCGAGTTCTCGCTGACCAGCACCAGCTCCCGTACGCCGGTCTTGGCCAGCCACTCCGCCTCGGCGAGCAGCTCGTCCGGGGTTCGCGAGACGAACGCCCCACGGAACGCCGGGATGGCACAGAACGCGCAGCGCCGGTCACAGCCACTGGCGAGCTTCAACGACGCGACCGGGCCGGTGTCGAGTCGACGGCGCAGCACCTGACGCAGGTGCGCCGGGGTGTGCTCGTCGGTCTCGACGGCGGCACGCGCCACGGTGCCGTGCCCGGGCAGGGACACCCCGCTGTCGCGGCGCTTCACCGGCGTCAGGGGCAGCAGCTCCCGGCGGTCCCGCGGGGTGTGCGCGGTGACCTGTTCACCGGCGACCACGGCGTTGAGCCGGGCGGCGATGTCCGGGTAGTCGTCGAAGCTCAGCACCGCCTGCGCCTCGGGCAGACTGTCGGCCAGCTCCTTGCCGTACCGCTCGGCCATGCAGCCGGCGGCCACCACCTTCGCGCCCGTCCCGGCGGCGGCGAGCAGCGTCTGGATGGAATCCTGCTTGGCCTTCTCCACGAAGCCGCAGGTGTTCACGACCACCACGTCGGCACCCTCGCCGTCGGTGCTCACCTGCCAGCCGTCGGCGTGCAGCCGGGCGGCCAACTCCTCCGAGTCGACCTCGTTACGGGCGCAGCCCAGGGTGAGCAGGGCGACGCGACGGCCCTCGGCGTTGTCGGAAGCGGAAGGAGAGGTGGCAGACACCATCCGAGGGTACCGGGCCGCTCGCGGTAGCCCGCGCACGCGGGCACGGCGGCCGGCGGGATCACACCACGTGCGGGCGTCGGTCACCGGGTCACGGCGGTCGCCCGGGTCAGGGCGTCGAGCAGGAAGACCTCGGTACCGGCCAGGCCCGTGCAGCAGAAGACGGAGACCTGGTCCGCCGTGGTCCGGCCGGGAACCGCGCCCGCCAGGATGCCGCCCAGGTCCCGCAGCCGTCCGGCGTACGCGGGCAGCGCCGCGAGCATCGGCGGTTGGTAGTCCGCCGCCTGGGCCGGCGAGTCGGTGACCAGCAGGTCGGCGGCGTCCAGCAGGTCGGTGCCGAACTCGCTGCGGTCGTGCTGCTTGAAGCCGACCGTGTTGACGTGCGTGCCGGGGCTCACGTCGGCGGCGCGCAGCACCGGCGTGGGGCTCGTGGTGGCGAGCACCACGATGTCCCGGCCGGTGACGGCCGCGCCGGGGTCGGCGACCGCGCGGGCCGGCACGCCCAGTTCGGCGCGTACCCGGCTGGCGAAGGCGTCCCGGCGCGCGGTCGAACGGCTGTGCACCACCACCTCGCGCAGCGGGCGCACGGCCGCGGCGGCCCACACCTGGGTCCAGGCCTGCCGCCCGGAGCCGATCACGCCGAGGGTGGTCGCGTCCGGCCGGGCCAGCGCGTCCACCGCGACGCCGCCCAGTCCACCGGTGCGACGGGAGCCCAGCTCCTCGCCGACGGCGACCGCCCGCACCGCCCCGGTGGCGGCGTCGTGCAACACGACCAGTTGCTCGCCCTGGGGGTGGCCGAACGTGTCGTACGAGCGGTAGCCGTACCACTCGCCGACCAGGTGCCCGGCGGTGAGCACCATCCGCCCGCCACCGAGCGGGGCGGCGGCCCGGGGCGGGGCGACCAGGCGCCCCTCGTACGCGGCCACCAGGGCGGCCCGCATGGCGTCGACGGTGGTGGCGGCGTCCAGGGCGGCGGCGACCTCGGGGTCGGCATAGAGCAGGGCCATGCCCGCCATAGTGCAAGTTGAAGCGAAGTAGAGGTCAATGCGTGGTGGCGTGGGTCACCGTCCGGGGCCGCCAGCCGGTGCTAGCGTCGGCCGTGGTGGCCCCGGACGCGGTGGTCACTCCGGACGAGCGGTGGGCGTACCCGGTCAGGCCAAGACGCCCCAGCAGACTGACCCGACTCGTCCTCGTGAGGTGAACGATGGCCTGGCTCGTACTCGTGATCTCCGGGCTGCTGGAGACGGCCTGGGCCGTCGCCCTGGACCGCAGCGCCGGCTTCAGCCGGCTGCTCCCCTCGGTGGTGTTCGTGGTGGCCCTGGCGCTGAGCATGGGCGGCCTGGCGTACGCGCTGCGCGACATCCCGGTCGGCACCGGCTACGCCGTCTGGGTCGGTATCGGCGCGGTGGGCACGGCGCTGGTCGGAATGGTGGCGCTCGGCGAGTCGGTGAGCCTGCCCCGGGTCTTCTGCCTGCTGCTGGTGGTCGCCGGCGTGGTCGGCCTGAAGATCTTCCATTGACGATCACGCGTGGCGAGCGCCCACAGTGGGTAGTGATCGGTTCGTCACGACAGGCTCTCATCCGGAGGACGACATGGCCGACATCCCCACCACCGCCCGCCCGCGCAGCAACGCCGCCCGCATCCTCACCATCGTGGGTTTCGTGTTCGCGGTGCTCGCCCTGCTGCTCAACCCGATCATCTTCGGCGTGCTCGGCATCATCGCCGGCATCGTCGGCGCGGTCCTGGGTGACAAGCCGCTGGGCTGGTACGCCGCCGCGGCCAGCGGCGTGGCCGCGATCATCGGCCTGGTGGTCGTCGCGGCTCTGATCAACAACTGACCCACCCCGACGTCACGGGCCCGCCGGTATCCGGCGGGCCCGTCGGGTGTCCGGGGTCGCGAGTGGTCAGTCGACGTCGCCGCGCAGACCGACCAGGACCTCCTCCAGCTCGTCCGGCTTGACCAGCACGTCGCGCGCCTTCGACCCCTCGGACGGCCCGACGACCCCACGGGTCTCCATGAGATCCATGAGCCGGCCCGCCTTGGCGAAACCGACCCGCAGCTTGCGCTGGAGCATCGAGGTGGAGCCGAACTGCGAGGTGACCACCAGCTCCACCGCCTGCACCAGCAGGTCGAGGTCGTCGCCGATGTCCTCGTCGATCTTCTTCTGATTGTCCTTGGCGGGGGCCAGCACGTCCGGCCGGAACTCCGGCTCACGCTGGTCCTTGCAGAACTTCACCACGTCGGCGATCTCGCGCTCGGTGACCCAGGCGCCCTGGATGCGGACCGGCTTCGACGCGCCCATCGGCAGGAAGAGCCCGTCACCCCGGCCGAGCAGCTTCTCCGCGCCCGGCTGGTCGAGAATGACCCGCGAGTCCGCGAGGGACGAGGTGGCGAACGCCAGCCGGGACGGCACGTTCGCCTTGATCAGACCGGTCACCACGTCGACCGAGGGCCGCTGGGTGGCCAGCACCAGGTGGATACCGGCGGCCCGCGCCAGCTGGGTGATCCGGACGACCGAGTCCTCCACGTCACGCGGCGCGACCATCATCAGGTCGGCCAGCTCGTCCACGATCACCAGCAGGTACGGGTACGGGCGCATCTCCCGCTCGCTGCCCGGCGGCGCCTTGATCTCGCCGTTGCGCACCTTGCGGTTGAAGTCGTCGATGTGCCGGACGCCGTTGGCCGCGAGGTCGTCGTAGCGCATGTCCATCTCGCGGACGACCCAGTCCAGCGAGTCGGCCGCCTTCTTGGCGTTCGTGACGATCGGCGTGACCAGGTGCGGGATGCCCTCGTAGCCGGTCATCTCGACCCGCTTCGGGTCGATCAGCAGCAGCCGCACCTCGTCCGGGGTGGCCCGGGTGAGCACGGAGACCAGCAGGGTGTTGAGGCAGGACGACTTGCCCGCGCCGGTGGCCCCGGCGATCAGGATGTGCGGCATCTTCGCGAGGTTGGCCACCACGTAGCCGCCCTCGATGTCCTTGCCGAGCGCCACCACCATCGGATGGTGGTCGCTCGTCGCCGCCCGCGAACGCAGCACGTCGCCGAGGGCCACGTTCTCCGGGTCGGTGTTCGGGATCTCCACGCCGACCGCGCTCTTGCCCGGGATCGGGCTGAGGATCCGGACGTCCGGCGACTTCACCGCGTAGGCGATGTTGCGGGAGAGCTGGGTGATCCGCTCGACCTTGACGCCGTGCCCCAACTCCACCTCGTAGCGGGTGACCGTCGGACCCCGGGTGAAGCCGGTGACGGCGGCGTCCACGTCGAACTGGTCGAAGACGCCGGTCAGCGCGGCGATCACCTCGTCGTTGGCCTTGCTGCGGGTCTTGGGCGCGGCTCCGCCGCTGAGCATGTTCGCCGGCGGCAGGGTGTAGTCGCCGGCCAGCCCGGTCAACGCGAGCTGCTCGGCGCGGGTGGGCGCGGGCGAGTGCTCGGGCGGCTCGGCCGGCTTGCGGCTGGCCGGCACCTTCGCCGGGGCCTTGCGCGGCAACACCATGGTCTCCTGGAGGTCCGCGCCCTCGGTGTCCTCGAAGTCGTCCGGGTCGATCGGTGGCGGCATCCGCTTCGACGGACGCCTGCGCGCGGGCCGCGCGACCGGCTCGTCGTCCTCCTCGGTGCTCTCCGGAGACGCGACCAGCCCTCCGGCGAGCAGGCCCAGCCGCTCCGGGATCTTGTTGATCGGCGTCGCCGTGACCACGAGCAGGCCGAAGAGCAGGAGCAGGACCAGCAGGGGTACGGCCACCCAGGCGGTGACCGCCCGTTCCAGCAGCCCGCCCACGCCGGCGCCGACGAGGCCACCGGCGAAGTCACGCTCCACGGTGTCCACCGGGTCCTGGCCGATCTGGAGCAGCGCCGCGGTCGACACCAGCAGCGAACCCCACCCGATCAGCCCTCGACCCCGGTGCTCCGGATCGATCGGCTGACGCATGAGCCGCCACGCCCCGATCATCAGCAGCACCGGCACCACGACGGAGATCGCGCCGAGGAACAGCCGGACCGTGTCGGCCAGGCGGGCGCCCACCGGGCCCGCGCCGGAGAACCACAGCGCCACGGCGCTGAGCAGGGCCAGCCCGAACAGCAGCAGTCCGGCCCCGTCACGGCGGTGCTCCGGGTCCAGGTCGCGGGCGGAGGCGGCCTGCCGGCCGGCGGCCCGCACCGCCCACCCCATCCCGTGCGCCAGCCCCATCCACAGTGCACCGACGGCGCGGCCCACGTAGACGGCGGGGCCCGGACGGGCGGGTGTGGTGCGTCGCCGTACCGGTGCCCGGGTCTTCTTCGCCGGTTGACGGGCACGGCTGTTGGTGCCACCGCGCGGCGACGCGCCGCGTCGCCGGCTCGCCTGAGAGGTACGGCCCGCCATAGAGTCACGGTAACGGTGGGGCCGGGCAGATCGCCGCTTTTCCGGGTCGTGTCCGCGCGTCGCAGCACGGACCCCGCCGCCGGTCGTGATATCCGCCTCAGAAGGGATGCCCGATGGCGTCGCCGGGAATCGAGGACGATCCGCTGGCCGGGCACCCCGGTGCGGTACGCCCGCTGACCGGCGAGCTGATCGCCGCGGTGCTCGCCGCGCGCGGCCGCCCGGTCGGCCGTGCCCCCGACGGTGACCTCGTGGGACGCTTCGACGACAACCTGATCTGGTTCCTGCGCCTCGGCGCCGATGGCGAGCTGCTCCAGGTCCGCACGATGGTCGCGCCGACCTTCGGGATCGAACGGGTGCCCGACCTGTACGCCTTCTGCAACGCGTGGAACCACGACCGGCTCTGGCCGAAGGCGTTCGTGCACGTCGACGACGCCGGCCGGGCCCGGATCCACGGTGAGGTGATCACCGACCTGGAACGTGGCGTCACGCCCCACCAGCTCGACCGACTGCTCGACTGCGGCATCACGACCGGCTGCCAACTCGCCGTGGCGGTCGGTCGCCTGCCCGGCGCGGTGTCGACGTGACCGGCCGGGAGGAGACCACGGGCAGCCGTACCGACCGGGCGCACGCGCCCGCCAGCGGAGACGGCGGCCGGGGTGTCGGGCAGCGCGTCCCGGCATTGGTGTCCGCGCTCGCCGACGCCCGGGACCTGCCCGACGGGTCCGGCCGGCTGGCCGCGCTGGAACGGGTCGCCGAGCGCGCCGACGCCGCCGCGGACGCCCGGTCCGCGCTGGACGCGAGGTTCGCGCTCATCGAGGCGTACCTGCTGCACGGCGAGCGGTGGCGGATCGTCGAGCCGGTACGGCGCTGCCGGGCCGCCGCCGACCGGTGGCCCACGCTGCTCGGCGACCCCGAGACCGTGCTGCTGACGCGCTACCAGCGGTACGCGGTGGAGGCGCTGCTCGGCACCCCCCGGGTGGGGCTGGACCAGACCCGACTACTCCTGACCGATTTGGCCGAGCGGGTGGGGACGGGCGGGCTCGACGGGCCGACCGTCGCCGAACTGCGCTGCCGGATCGCCGACCAACTGGGCGACGAACCCACCGCCCGGCACTTCTACCGGCAGTGGGCGGGTACGCGTGGCGGTCCGGCCGGCGGGTGCCCCGGCTGCGCCCCGGCCCGCCGCGCGGAACTGCTGGCCGGCTGGGGCGAGTGGCGGGAGGCCCGCGCCGAGCTGGAGGCGTACGACACCGACGCCCCGGCCTGCACCGACCAGCCCGAGCGGGCGCTGGTCGCCGGACTGCTGCCACGGTTACGGCTCGGCGCGGCCGAGGAGGCCGCGGCGGCGCACGTGCGGGCGTACCGGCGGCACCGGCGCGAGCGCGCCGCGTTCGGGCATCTCGCGACCCACCTGCGGTTCTGCGCGCTCGGCGGGCATCTGGAGCGCGGGCTGGCCATCCTGACCGAGCAGCTGCCCCGGCTGGACCGGCCCACCGACGACCTCGCCGCCATGGAGTTCGCCGCGGCGGGGGCGCTGGTCTGCGGGCTGGCCGACGAGACGGGGCTGGGCGAGCGACGGGTGCGCCGCCCGGCGTACGGCGAGCGTCCGGCCACCGAACTGGACGTGTCGACGCTCGGCGCGCTGCTGCTCGGCCTCGCCACCGACCTGGCCGGCAGCTTCGACGCCCGCAACGGCACCGGTCACCAGTCCGGCAGGATCGCGGCCTGGCTGGCCGAACGTCCCGCCGCGGCGGCGGTGCCGCTGCCGGATGGCGGCGACGTCGCCGACGAGGAGGACGACGCCGGTCCCGGGCCGGACGGGGAGTCCGAGCGGGAGCTGATGGCGCTCACCGCCGACCTCATCACCGCGACCCTGGACCGGCGCGGCGACCGGTACCTGATCGACGACGACGGCACGGTGGTCGGCCGGTGGGGCGCCGCGGTGATCCAGTTCCGACGGGCTGGCGAGCGGGGCGAGGTGCTGCACACCCGGGCGATGGCCGACCGGCGGCTGCCGGCCACGCGGCGGTCCGAGGCGTACGCCTTCTGCAACGCGTGGAACCACGACCGGCTGCTGCCCAAGGCGTACGCGCACGACCTCGACAGCGAGATCGTGCTCGCCGGGGACGCGGCCACCGACCTGGCGCACGGGGTCGCGCCGGCGCAGTTGCGGGTGCTGGTGGACGCCGCCATCGCCACCGGCGTCGCGTACGCGGAGGCCGTCGCCGCCCTGCCCTGACCCGCGAGCGGGCCCGAAGGTTGCGGCCCGACGGGTGACTGTGCGACATCCGACAGCGCGCAACCGGACGTGCGCAACGGCTGTGGTACCGCCGTGGTCCGCAACAGAATCCGGGCCGGCCACCGACATCCACGGGGGACGTCGGCGACCGGCCCGGTCACGCGTGCGTCAGACCTCGACGACGGTGGGCACGATCATGGGCCGCCGTCGGTACGCGTCGTTGACCCACCGCCCCACGGTCCGCCGGACGATCTGCTGAAGCTGGTGCGGGTCGGTGATGCCGTCCGAGGCGGCACGGTTGAGCGCCTCGGTGACCAGCGGGATCACCGGGTTGAACGCCTCCGGGTCCTCGGAGAAGCCCTTCGCGGACAACGTCGGACCGGCGACCACCTTGCCGGTGACCGAGTCGACGACGACGGTCGTGGCGATGAACCCGCCGTCACCGAGGATCCGCCGTTCGGTGAGCAGCGACTCGCTGACGTCACCGACGGCGAGGCCGTCGACGTAGACGTACCGGCTCTTCACGTGCCCGACCAGGCTGGCGCGGCCCTCGACCAGGTCGACGACGTCGCCGTCCTCGCAGATCACCACCCGGTCGGGGGCGACCCCGGACTCGATGCCCAGCCGGGCGTGCGCCCGCAGGTGACGCCACTCGCCGTGCACGGGCATCAGGTTGCTGGGCCGGACGACGTTGAGCAGGTAGAGCAGTTCGCCGGCCGGCGCGTGCCCGGAGACGTGCACCTTCGCGACGTCCTTGTGCACGACCACCGCCCCGGCGCGGGCGAGCCGGTTGATGACCCGGTAGACCGAGGTCTCGTTGCCCGGCACCAGCGAGGAGGCCAGCACCACGGTGTCCCCCGGGGCGATGGTGATGTGCCGGTGGTCGCCGCTGGCCATCCGACCGAGCGCGCTCATCGGCTCGCCCTGCGACCCGGTGGACATCAGCACGATCTGGTCCGGAGGCAGCGTCGTCGCCTCCTCGATCCCGATGACCAGGCCGGCCGGGATGTTGAGCAGGCCGAGGTCGCGGGCGATACCCATGTTGCGGACCATGGACCGGCCGATCAGGGCGACCTTGCGACCGTGCTCCAGCGCGGAGTCGAAGACCTGCTGCACCCGGTGGACGTGCGAGGCGAACGAGGCCACGATGATCCGACCCTTCGCCTTCGCGAAGATCGAGTCGAGCACCGGCCCGATCTCCCGCTCCGGGGTGACGAAGCCGGGGATCTCCGCGTTGGTGGAGTCGGAGAGCAGCAGGTCGACGCCCTCGGCGCCGAGCCGCGCGAAACCGGCCAGGTCGGTGATCCGGCCGTCCAGCGGGAGCTGGTCCATCTTGAAGTCGCCGGTGTGCAGCACCAGGCCGGCCGGGGTACGGATGGCCACCGCGAGCGCGTCCGGGATGGAGTGGTTGACCGCGAAGAACTCGCACTCGAACGGCCCGAGCCGCTCGCGGCCGCCCTCGCGCACGGTCAGCGTGTAGGGCTGGATCCGCCGCTCGGCCAGCTTCGCCTCGACCAGGGCGAGGGTGAACTGCGAGCCGACCAGCGGGATGTCGGGTTTGTGGGCCAGCAGGTACGGCACCGCGCCGATGTGGTCCTCGTGGCCATGGGTCAGCACGATCGCCTGCACGTCGGCCAGCCGGTCCAGGATCGGGCCGAAATCGGGCAGGATCAGGTCCACGCCCGGTTGCTCGACGTCGGGGAAGAGCACCCCGCAGTCGACGATCAGCAACTTGCCGTCGTACTCGAAGACGGTCATGTTCCGACCGATGGCGCCGAGCCCGCCGAGCGGGATGATCCGCAGGCCACCTTCCGGCAGCGGCGGGGGTAGTTCCGCCTCGATGTGCGCCTCGGTCACGCGTCCACCTCATTCTGCGACGCCGTCACTCGGCGTCCGTCGTGTCGTTCGATCATTCGGGTAGCTCCAGGCCCGCTGCCGCGAAGTCCGCGCGCAGCTGGGCGATCTCGTCGTTGGTGGCGTGCACGAGCGGGGGTCGCACCGGACCGGCCGGCAGGCCCAGCGATGCCAGACCTGCCTTCACCAGGATGGTGCCCTGGGTGCGGAAGATGCCGGTGAACAGCGGCAGCAGCCGCCGGTGCAGGGCCAGCGCGGTGGGCATGTCCCCCGCGTCGTACGCCTGGATCATCTGTGCGGTCAGCGCCCCGGTGAAGTGCGTGGAGGTGCCGACCACGCCCACGCATCCGACGGCCAGCGCCGGCAGGGTGAGCGCGTCCTCGCCACTGTAGTAGGCGAGGCCGGTCCGGCTGGTCACCCAGCTGGTGGCGATCAGGTCGCCCTTGGCGTCCTTGACCGCGACGATGCGGCCGTGGTCGGCGAGTCGGACCAGTGTCTCGGTGTCGATCGGCACACCGGAGCGGTGCGGGATGTCGTACAGCATCACCGGCAGTCCGCTGGCGTCGGCCACGGCGGTGAAGTGCCGCAGCAACCCGCTCTGCGGCGGCTTGTTGTAGTACGGCGTGACCACCAGCAGACCGTGCGCGCCGGCCTTCTCGGCGGCGGCAGCCAGCTCGATGGTGTGCCGGGTGTCGTTGGTGCCGACACCGGCCACGACCCGGGCACGGTCACCGACGGCCTCGACCACGGCCCGGATCAGGCGTTCCTTCTCCGCGTCGGTGGTGGTCGGCGACTCGCCGGTGGTGCCGTTGACCACCAGCGCGTCGTTGCCCTGTTCGTCGACCAGGTGGCTCGCCAGCCGGGCGGCGCCGTCGAGGTCGAGTGAGCCGTCGGCGGTGAAGGGGCTCACCATGGCCGTGAGCACCCGCCCGAAGGGGCGGGACACCGGTCGGGCGGCGGCGTCGGGGTGGTCCTGCGTCATACCCTCCAACCTAGCGGACGACCAGCCGGAGCCCGCCGGGGAAGGGCTCAGGACGCCTCGTGCGGGCTGGCCGCCACCTCGGTGCCGTCCGGCAGCGTGGTGATCACGAAGTCGGCGAAGACGTTCGGGGCGACCCCCTGGAGCTGACGCAGACACTCCACGGCCAGCTCGCGGATCTCCACGTCGGCGTGCTCGGTGGCCCGCATCGCGACGAAGTGCCGCCAGGCCCGGTAGTTGCCGGAGACCACGATCCGGGTCTCGGTGGCGTTCGGCAGCACCGCGCGGGCGGCCTGCCGGGCCTGCTTGCGGCGCAGCGTCGGGTTCGGCTCGTCGGAGAAGCGCTGCTCCAGACCCTCCAACAGCTCCGTGTACGCCCGCACGCTCGCCTCGGCGGCCTCGACGAACTTCTTGTGCAGCTCCGGGTCGTCGGCGATGACCGCCGGCTCGACCATGGCCGCGTCCCGCTCGGGGACGTACCGCTGCGAGAGCTGGGAGTACGAGAAGTGCCGGTGCCGGATCAGCTCGTGCGTGAAGGAGCGGGACACCCCGGTGAAGTAGAAGGTGACCGAGCCGTGCTCCAGCACGCTCAGGTGGCCCACCTCGAGAATGTGCGCCAGGTAGCCGGCGTTGGTGGCCGTGGCCGGGTTCGGCTTCTTCCAGGACTGGTAGCAGGCCCGCCCGGCGAACTCAGCCAGCGCCTGGCCGCCCTCGGCGTCGGTCGACCACGGCACGTCGTCCGGGGCCGCGAACTGGGTCCACGCGATCAACTTGACCTGGGGCTGCACCATCTCCGGCATGCCTGGGACTGTAGTGGCCGGCGGCCCCTTCCCGAATCACCGGGTACCGTTGGTGTCCAAGATCTCGACAGCCGTGCCAGGGCTCCGCGGAACCGTGGGTCTCCCTCGTAGCCTGTCGAGCTGCCCCAAATCTGGGGCAGGAGCCGCACGGCCAAGGGCTCTCTCCCGCCGACGGAACCGGCACCCACAGCGCACCGGCCCCACCCCACCGACCCCGGAGCAGCCCCACCCCACAGCGCCCGCCCGCAGCACGCACGCAGCGCACACCCCGCAGCGCCCACGCCCTCGCTTGGGGTGCCGCCGCTACCGTCCTCTGGCGCCCCACATCTGGGGCAGCTCGACAGGGACACGCCACCACGTCCTGCCTCCCGCTGGCGAACGGGTCGGGGCAGGGCCGCGTCAGGCAGCAGCGGCGCCAGACGTGAGAGCAGCCCGGTCACACGAAGAGCAGGCCGGTCAGACGAAGAGCAGCCCGGTCAGACGAAGAGCCCTGCGGTCAGACGCAAGAGCCCTGCGGTCAGACGTAGAGCGAGGTGAACGGCGCCCAGGGCAGGTTGCGCACCACCGTGAACGCCAGCCACGCGGCCATGAAGCCGCCGATGACCTTGGGGCTGATCCGCAGCTCGGGCAGCCGCCAGCCGAACGCCTGGTTGCCCGCCCAGGCCACGAAGAGGTACGCCAGGAAGGGCAGCGAGAAGACGAACAGGAAGTGGTGTCGGGCGGCGGCCGGCAGGTCGGCGTGCAGCACGTACCAGAGCGCGCGGGTGCCGCCGCAGCCCGGGCAGTCGAACCCGGTGGTCAGCTTGAGAATGCAGGTGGGCGCGGCGTCCGGGTCGGCGTGGGTCGGGTTGCTCACCAGCGCGTAGGCCATGCCGAGCCCGACGCAGCCGACCGCGGCCAGTGGCACGGCCCAGCGCGGCGAACGTTCGTGGATCCGCAGGACGAGCCGGGTGAGCCGGTCGGGTTCGGGCGTCGGGTAGTGGTAACCGACGGGCGGCTCCGCCGACCATCCGTTCTGCGCAGCATCGGGGGCGGGCACCGTGTGGACGGCGCCGACGGTGGGCGGTGACTGGTCGACCGGTCCGGGAACGCTCGTCACGCGTTCACGGTACACCCGACACGCTCGCCAGGGCGGCCGTGAGCGGACCGGCCAGGTCACCGGCGGCGGGTGGGGCGACCGCGTCCAGCCCGAGCCAGCCGGCCAGCCGGTACAGCTCGGCGGCGAGCGCCACGGCGGTGTCCCCCGCGTCGGCGCCGGGCTCGAGCCAGGCGGCCGGCACCAGCAGCACCCCGGCCCTGCGGTCGGCCTTCAGGTCGACCCGGGCGGTGAACCGGTCGCCCTGCAGGAACGGCAGCACGTAGTAGCCGTAGACCCGCTGCGGCGCCGGCACGTAGATCTCGATCCGGTAGCTGAAGCCGAACAGCCGCTCGGTGCGGGCACGTTCCCAGATCAGCGGGTCGAACGGGCTGACCAGCGTGTTGCCCCGGACCCAGCGGGGCAGCCGTGCCGACGCGTGCAGCCAGGCCGGCTGCCGCCAGCCCGCCACGGTGACCGGCACCAGCTCGCCGGCCTCAGCCAGCTCGGCGACCGCCTGGCGGGCGCCGGCGACCGGCAGCCGGAAGTAGTCGCGCAGCTCCGGCTCGGCGGCCACCCCGAGCGACCGCGCGGCCAGGGCCACCAGACCGCGGTACGCCTCGGCGGCGGTCGGTGTGGGCGCGGCCAGCGCGGACGCCGGCAGCACCCGCTCGGGCAGGTCGTAGCGGCGGGCGAAGGACGTGCTGCGCTCGGCGGCGGTCACCTCACCCGCCCAGAACAGGAACTCCAGCGCCTGCTTGACGGCCGACCAGTTCCACCCCCAGTTGCCGGTCTGCCGGGGCGCGTCGTGCTCGATCTCGGCGGCGGTCAGCGGACCCCGGGCGGCCACCTCGTCGCGCACCCAGGCGACCAGGTCCGGCTGTTCCTGGGCGATGCGCCGCATGCCACCCCAGGCCTCGCTGCGAGCCCGGGCCATCCGCCAGCGCAGCAGCGGGTGCAGCCCGACCGGCACGAGGGACGCCTCGTGGCCCCAGTACTCGAACAGGTCGCGCGGGCGGCGGTAGGCGGCCTGGTCGAGCAAGGTCGTCGGGTAGGGACCGAGTCGGCTGTAGAGCGGCAGGTAGTGCGCCCGTTGCAGCACGTTGACCGAGTCCATCTGGATCAGGGCGACCCGGTCGAGGACCCGGCGCAGGTGCCGGCGGGTGGGCACGCCGGTCGGCGGCGGGTCGGCGAAGCCCTGGGCGGCGAGCGCCACCCGCCGGGCCTGCGCGAGCGAGAGTGAATCCGGTGCGGCCATCGTCGGCGACGATAAATCATCGGTACGACGTCGGTGCGGGAAGCTGGACTCCGACCGTCACGGGGGCATAGAACGGTGCAATGCTGACCATCCGCCGGGAGGAGCCGGACGACGCCGAGGCGATCGCCCGGGTGCACGTGCACGGCTGGCAGTCGGGTTACGCCGGTTTCATGCCGGACGAGGTGCTCGGCCGGCTCAACGTGGCGGCCTGGGCGCAGCGCCGCCGTGAGGTGGGCACCGCCGACCCGGAGCACCCGTTCACCACGCTCCTCGGCGAGGTGGACGGGCTGGCCATCGGCTTCACCACTTTCGGGCCGTACCGCCGCAACCAGGACCGGGACGACCTGGACCCGAGCGTCGGCGAGGTGCTGGCGCTCTACGTCGAGCCGGCGTTCTGGGGTGACGGGACAGCCACCGCGCTGCTCGCGGCCGCCCGCGCCGGTCTCGTCGAGCGCGGCTGGACCGGCTACCGGCTGTGGGTGCTGGCCGACAACGGGCGGGCCCGCCGGTTCTACGAACGGGCCGGGCTGTCACCGGACGGTGAGCGGTCGACCTACCAGGTGCCGCTCGCCGGCGGGCGCGGGCCGGTCGGGCTCGTCGAGCTGCGGTACGCCGGACGCCTCGACGACTGACCCGCCCGGCGTCAGCCACCGGCGGATCGGCAGGAAGGCCAGCAGAGCCAGGCTGATCCAGACGTACGCGTTGCTGCCGAGGAAGCCGTCCGCGCCGGTGAAGTCCTTCTCCCAGAACCAGACGGTCCGGCTGATCAGCAGGACGTACCCGATGGTCGCGGCGATCAGCAGGACGCGCCGGCGGCGGCCGGCCGGCGCGGCCATCGCGTTGTCGACCAGCAGGATCAGCGCGGGCAGCAGCCAGACCAGGTGGTGTACCCAGGTGACCGGGCTGACCAGGCACATCACCGCGCCGGTCAGGGCCAGGCCGGTCGCCTCGTCGCCGGCCGCGACGGCCGCGCGGGAACGCCAGGCCCACAGCGCCAGGGTGCCGAGCACCAGCAGCAGCCAGAGCAGGGTGCTCGGGTGCCGCGGGTCGAGGCGGGCGACCACGCCGCGCAGCGACTGGTTGGAGACGAAGGCCAACTCACCGACCCGAGCGGTGTTCCACAGCGCCTCGGTCCAGAACTCCCGGGACGCGTCCGGGAAGAGCGCGCCGGCCAGCACGGTCACCGCGGCGGCGGCGCCGCTGGCGGTGAGCGCCGCCCGCCACCGCCCGGTGACCAGCAGGTAGACGATGAAGATGCCCGGGGTCAGCTTGATCGCGGTGGCGAGCCCGATGCCCACGCCCGCCCACCGGTTGCCGGCGGGCAGCAGCCGGAGCAGGTCCACCGCGACCAGGAAGAGCAGCAGCGTGTTGACCTGCCCGAAGTTGATCGTCTCGCGCATCGGTTCGAAGGCGGCGGCCAGGCAGAGCGCCACGGCGAGGGCGAACCAGCGGGTCCACCCGGCCCGCCGGGCGATCGGGTCGACGAACCACCAGATCAGCACGGTGGTGGTGGCCACGCTGGCGAGCACGCTCACCACGATCGCGGCCGTCCACGGCAGGTACGCCATCGGCAGCATGACCAGCGCGGCGAACGGCGGGTAGGTGAAGCCGTACTGGGTGCTGGGCTTGAGGTAGTCGTAGATCTCGCCACCGTCGTGCACCCACCACGTCAACGCGCCGTAGTAGACCTTCAGGTCGAAGAAGCCGTGCCGTACGGCCGCGACGGAGAGGAACGCGGTGACCGCCACGGCGAGCACCACCACCCCGACGACCTGCACGGCCGTCCTGTTGGCACCCTGCGCCACCGCCGCCTCCCCCGCCCTGCGTAGGCTTCCGTCCCATGGCTCTCGGGTACGTCCGCCCGGCGCGTCCCGAGGACGCCGGCGAAATCGCACGCATCCAGCTCGCGACCTGGCGGGTCGCGTACCGCCGGATCCTGCCTCGGCATGTGCTCGACAACCTGGACGAGGCGTTCCTCGCCCGGCGGTGGAGCGCCGCGGTGCTGGAGCCGCCCTCGGGCGCGCACCGGGTGCTGGTCGCCGTCGAACAGGCCGAGCAATCGTATCTGGTGGGGTTCGCCGCCTCCGGCCCGGCCGACGGCGAGGCGTTGGCCCCGGGTGAGCCGGCCGACGCCCTGGGCCCGGACGTGGCAGCGGTGACCGACCTGCTGGTCGAACCGCGCTGGGGTCGGCGTGGGCACGGCAGCCGGCTGCTCGCCGCCACCGTCGACCTGTGGCGCGAAGACGGGATGGCTCGGGCGGTGGCCTGGGCGTTCGACGGCGACGAGGCGACCCGCAAGTTCCTCACCAGCACCGGCTGGGAACCCGACGGCGCCGCGCGGGCGCTGGACGTCGACGACATGCTGGTGCCTCAGGTGCGCCTGCACGTGGCCGTACCGGCCGAGCCACTTGCCGAGGACAGCCCCGGCGAGTGACCCGGCCGGGTCAGCCCTTGTCCGAACCGTCGTTGGCGTCGCGGACGAAGTAGCGCTGGAACACCACGAAGATGATCGCCACGGGAATGGTGGCGAGCAGCGCCGCGCCCAGCTTCAGCGGGTACTGGTTGCCGCTGCCCAGCGAGCCGCTGACCAGGTCGGCGAGGCCACGCGGCAGGGTGAACAGGTCCGGGTCCTGCACCGACACGAGGCTGTGCGGGAACTCGTTCCAGGAGCCCTGGAACGACAGGATGGTCAGGGTGATCAGCGCCGGTTTCGCCATCGGCAGCACCACCGACCAGAAGGTGCGGAAGATGCTCGCCCCGTCGATGCGGGCGGCCTCCTCCACACTCACCGGGATCGACTCGAAGAACTGCTTCATGATGAACACGCCCGCCGCGTCGGCCAGCAGCGGCACCACGAGCCCGGCGTAGCTGTTGTAGATGCCGAGCTGGTTGAGCACCAGGAACTTCGGGATCAGCAGGACCACACCGGGGACCGCCATCACCGCGATGACGGCCGCGAACAACCCGCCGCGCCCGGCGAACCGCAGCCGGGCCAGGGCGTACCCGGCGAGCGAGTCGAAGAACACCCGCCCGACGGTGACCAGCACGGTCACCAGCAGCGAGTTGCCCAGCCAGAGCGGGAAGTTGGTGCCCGCGAAGATCCGCTCGAAGCCGGCCAGGGTGAGCGGGTCCGGGAACGGCGAGAGCGGGTTGGCCGCCGCGTCCGGCTCGGTCTTGAGCGAGCTGGCGATCTGGATGACGAACGGGTAGAGGAACACCAACCCGAAGAAGACCAGCGTCGCGTACCCCAGGAAGCGGGTGGCCAGCGTGCGGGCCCCGCGCTGGTCACCGCGCGCGGGCCCCGCCGGGCGGTCGGTGAGCACGGCCATCTCAGGACCTCTCCGGTACGCGCCGACGCCACCGGCCGCGACGCGGCCGGTCGGTGTCCCGCTCGGCCAGCACGCGGCGCTGGACCAGCGTGAGCACGATGATGATCAGGAACAACACGAACGAGATCGCCGCGCCGGAGCCGTAGTCGAAGTCCCGGAAGGCGGTCCGGTACGACAGGTACGCCGGGGTGAGGGTGGTCTTGGCCGGGTCGCCCTGGCTCATGACGTACACCTGGTCGAAGACCTGCCAGGAGCCGATCAGGCCGAGGGTGAGCACCAGGAAGGTGGTCGGCCTGATCATCGGCAGCGTAACGTGACGGAAGCGCTGCCAGCGGGACGCGCCGTCGAGGGTGCTCGCCTCGTCGAGGGTCACCGGGACGTTCTGCAGTCCGGCCAGGAACATCAACATGAACGTGCCGGAGGTGGACCAGACGACCAGCGTGATGATCGAGGTCATCGCGACGCTCGGGCCGGCCAGCCAGTCCCACCAGCTCAGCCCGAACGGGCCGCCGCCGGTCAGCGCCGTCGGGGGCGTGTCGACGCCGACCGCGCCGAACAGCAGGTGCAGGACGCCCCGGGAGTCGGCGAACCACTCCGGTCCGTCGATCCCGACGAAGCCGAGCAGCGCGTTAACCGCGCCCGAGTTGGCGAACAGGAACAGGAACACCACGCTGATCGCGACCGAGCTGGTGACCGAGGGAAAGTAGAAGGCGCTGCGGAAGAAGCTCTTGCCCCGGAGCATCCGGTTGTTGACGATCAGCGCCAACCCGAGCGCGAGCACGGTCTGCGCCGGCACCACGATCGCCACGTAGTAGATGGTGTTGCGGATGCTGGTCATGAAGTCGCGGCGAGCCAGCCCGTCCTCGGTGAACAACCGGGTGTAGTTGTGCCCCCCGACGAACGGGACGTCGCCGGTGAACGGGCTGCCCTGGCCGTTCCAGTCGGTCAGGCTGACCCAGAACGCCATCAGGATCGGCAGCAGCAGGAACAGCCCCAGGATGACGATCACCGGCGCGACGAACAGCCAGCCGGCGAGGTTCTCGTTGCCGCGAACGCCACGACGGCGTCGGCGGCGGCCCGCGCCGGGCGCGGTGACCGCGGCGGTCAGTGTCTCGGTTGCCATCGTCCTCACCCCCTTTACTGAAGGAAGGGCCCCTTGTTATCGCCTAGTGCATAGGAAGGGGCCCTTCCTAACGAGTCAGCTGCCGCCGAGCGCGGCCTTGGCGTTCTTGTCGAAGTTCTGCAGCACGGTCTTCGGGTCACCGTTGGCGAGGCCCTGCAGGCCGGTGTCGAGGTCCTTGAGGACGCTGTCCATCTTCGGCGCGTTCACCGGGCCCTGGGCGTACGCGGCGCCGTCGATGAAGACCTTGTCGGCCGGGAAGGCAGCCGTGTACTGGTCGCGCACCGACTGCCGGGACGGCATGACGCCGACCGCCTTGGCGAACGTCAGCTGCTGCTCGCCGCTGGTCATCGCCTCGACGAACTTGATCGCCTGGTCCTTGTACTTGCTCTTCGCGGCAATGCCCCAGCACTGGGTGAAGGAGAGGGTGCCCTGACCACCCGGCCCGGCCGGCAGCGCCACCACCTTGTACTTCACGTTCGGGAAGTCGTTCTGCATGGCGCCCTTGATCCAGTTGCCCTCGATCGTCATCACGGCCTTGCCCTTGCCGAACGCCTCGCCGGACCAGCCGGAGTCGAGCTGCTTCGGGTACTTGGCCAGACCCGAGGTGAGCAGGGTCTTGACGTACTCCAGGGCGGCCAGGTTCTTCGCGCTGTCGGCGGTGGGCTGCTTGCCGTCCTCGCTCATCAGCCAGCCACCGTTCTGCACCAGGAAGGCACCGATCCGGTCCCGGGTGTCGCCGAGCGCCAGGGCCACCTGCCCCTTCGCCTTGATCTTCTGGGCGGTCGCGGTGAGCTGGTCCCAGGTGGTCGGCACGTCGGCGTCGGTCAGCCCGGCCTTGGCCCACAGGTCGGTGTTGATCTGCAGGGCGAGGGTGGAGAAGTCCTTCGGAGCGCAGTAGAGCTTGCCGTCGTACGTGAAGGTGGTGCGCAGGCTCTCGTAGAAGTCGCCCTTGTCCGCGAGCTTGTCGCCGTACGGCTCGAGCGCGCCCACGCTCGCGTAGTCGGCGAAGCGGGCCGCGTCGACGTAGAAGACGTCCGGCGGGGTGCCGCCGGCGAGGGACTGGCCGAGCTGTTGGGTGAGGTCCTGCGCCGGGGTGACCGTCGCGCTGTTGCCGGAGCTGCTGGCCCACTTCGCGGCGGCGTCCTGCACGGCCTTGGTCTCGGCGTCGCCGGAGGAGCCGATGAGGATCTGCAGGTTGGCCGGGCCGCTGGACTGGGCGGCGTCGCCGGAGTCGTCGAAGCCGCTGCCGCAGGCCGCGGAGCCGAGCAGCGCGACGGCGGCGAGGCCGGCGACCGCTGCCCGGGTGAGGGTTCTGGGTGCCATGGGTTTCTCCTGGTGGGGGGGTGGGTTACGCGGTGTGCCGCAGGGCCAGTGAGGGCGCGAGCAGCACAGGGGTGGGTGTCTGGTTGCCGTCGAGGACGCCGGTGAGCAGGTCCACGCAGCGGGCGGCGGCTTCGCCGAGTGGTTGGCTGACGCTGGACAGGCCGATGGCGGCGGCCACCGGCGTGTCGTCGAAGCCGATCACCGACACCGGCGGGTCGAGGTCGCGGATCGCCTGCAGGGCACCGAGCGCGAGCGAGTCGCTGGCACAGACCACGGCGGTCGGCGTCTCGGCGGCGAGCAGGTCGCGCATGAGGCGTTCCCCCTCGGCGACACCGTCCTCGGTCTCCCGGTGCAGTCCGGTGGGGTCGACGCCGTCGGCGTGCAGCGTGTCGCGCCAGCCGGCACGCCGGTCGTCGCCGACGCCGGAACCGGTCGGCCAGCCGATGAAGGCGATCCGCCGGTGCCCGGCGTCCAGCAGGTGCCGGGTGGCCGCGGCGGTGCCGGCCGCGCCGTCCACGTCGACCCAGGGATGCGCGTCGAGCGCGTCCCATGGCCGACCGAACGTCACGAAGGGCACCTCCCGCTCGGCGAGCCAGGCGGTACGCGGGTCGCCGTACTTGGTGCCGACCAGCACGAACGCGTCCAGCTCGTACGTGCCGAGCAGGTCGTCGTAGGTGGCGATCTCCCGCTCGTCGTCGGTGGCGGTGTAGAGCAGCACCCGGTAGCCGGCGGCGTCGGCGGTCTCGGTGAGGCCGTGCAGGAAGCGGTCGAGCACGGAGCCGTTGATGCCGTCGCGGGTGGGTTCGATGCGGGCGGCGATGAGTCGGGACCGGCCGGTGCGCATCTGCCGGGCGGCCTGGTTGGCCCGGTAGCCGAGCGCGGCGATCGCGTCCTCGACCCGTTGCCGGGTCTCCTGGCGCACGATGTGCGGGGTGTTGAGCACGTTGGAGACCGTCTGGCGGCTCACTCGGGCGTGCCGGGCCACCGTCGCGATGGTTACCTTTTCAGGCACTTAATCCCTCTCGCCGTCTTGAACGATCCAATTCGGATAGTGCAGGATTAGATCGTTCAAGTTTCTGGAATGTTTCGCACTTTGCACCGCCCGGGGCGCGTTGTCAAGACATCCGCCCCGCACCCCGATGATCTGGAGCCGCACCGTGACCGACCGCCAGCTGCAACCCCTTCTGCACGAGTTGGTGGGGGTGGTGCTCGCCCCCACCAGCGCGCTGGGGGACGCGACCGGACAGATCCGCCCGACCGGCGTCCAGGGGGTCTTCCACGCCGACGCCCGCGTGCTCTCCCGGGCCGAGCTGCGCGTGGACGACCAGGAGTTGGAGGGGCTCACCCACGGCGAGGACGGCCCACACGGCGCCCGCTTCGTGGCTCTGGCCCGCTGGCTCGGCGATCCCACTCCCGACCCCACCGTCCGCGTCGACCGCTCCCGCCGGGCCACCCACAACGGCCTCACCGAGGAGCTGCGGATCGTCTCGACCGCCACGGTCGGCGTACGGGCCACCGTCAGCGTCGACCTCGCCTGCGACCTGGCGCCCATCGAGGTGGTCAAGTCCGGTGGCGCCGCCGCGCCACTGGAGGCCAAGACCGGCCAGCCGGGCCTGCTCACCTGGGCCGCCGACGGGATCACCGTCACCGTCACCGCGCCGGACGCCGCCGTGCTCGCCACCGACGAGCGGGCCACCGCGCCCCGGCTGGCCTGGCCGATCGACCTGCCTCCGCGCGGCGAGACGGTGCTGCGCTGGCGGCTGGCCGTCGCGGACCCCCGCGCCGTGGTGGTCGGCCCGACCGGCGAGCCGGAGTGGGCCCGACCGGAGGTGACCGCCGACGACCGACGGCTGGTCCGTCTCCTCGACCGCGGCCTCGACGACCTGCGCGGGCTACGGCTGGCCGAGACCGGCGCTCCCGGGGACGTCTTCCTCGGCGCTGGCGTCCCCTGGTTCCTCACCCTGTTCGGCCGGGACAGCCTCTGGGCCGCCCGGATGATGCTGCCGCTCGGCACCGACCTGGCCGCCGGCACCCTGCGCGTCCTGGCCCGCCGCCAGGGCACCCGCGTCGACCCGAGCACCGGGGAGGCGCCCGGCAAGATCCTGCACGAGCTGCGCCGCCACGAGTTCACGCTGCCCGACGACGGGCTCCGGCTGCCGCCGGCCTACTACGGCACCGTCGACGCCACCATGCTCTGGATCAACCTGCTGCACGACGCGTGGCGCTGGGGCCTGCCCGCCGAGCAGGTCACCCCGCTGCTGCCGCACCTTGAGGCGGCCCTGCGCTGGCTCGGCGACCACGCCGACCCGGACGGCGACGGCCTGGTCGAGTACATCGACACCACCGGGCACGGACTGTCCAACCAGGGCTGGAAGGACTCGGGCGACGCCGTACGCTTCCGCGACGGCAGCCTGGCCACCGCGCCGATCGTGCTCGCCGAGGTGCAGGCGTACGCGCACGAGGCGGCGGTGAACGGCGCGGCACTGTTGGACGCCTTCGGCCGCCCCGGCGCGGACCGCTGGCGCGAACACGCCGCCGCCCTCGCCCGCCGGTTCCGGGAGAGCTTCTGGGTCGACGGCCGGTACGGCCCGCAGCCCGCCCTGGCCCTCGACCGGGACAAGCGCCCCGTCGACTCGCTGACCAGCAACATCGGTCACCTGCTCGGCACCGGTCTGCTCGACGCCGACGAGGAGGCGCAGATCGCCCGCCTGCTCACCACGGACACGCTGGCCGGCGGTTTCGGGCTACGGACGATGTCCACCGACGACGCCGGCTTCAGCCCGCTGTCGTACCACTGCGGTTCGATCTGGACCCACGACACCGCGATCGTGCTCGCCGGGCTGGCTCGCGGCGGGCATCGGGACGCCGCGCTCGGCCTGGCCGAAGGGCTGCTCTCGGCGGCCGAGGCGTTCGACTACCGGATGCCCGAACTGTACGGCGGCGACGACCGGACGCTGCTGCGCCGCCCGGTGCCGTACCCGGCGGCCTGCCGTCCACAGGCGTGGGCCGCGGCCGGCGCGGTCCTGCTCCTTCAGGCCGCGACGGGCCTCTACCCGGACGTGCCGGGCGGCACGGTCCGCGTAGCCCCCCTGGCCGGCCCCGACTTCGGCGCGGTGCGCGCCACCAACCTCCGGGTAGCCGGCACCCCGGTGAGTGTCACCGTCAACCACGTCGGCGAAGCCGAGGTAACCGGCCTCCCCACCCCCCTAACCGCCCCAATCCTCCCCACCCAACGCACCCCCCGATCCCCCCTCCCGAGCTAACCTCGCCCCTCCCAGCCCGTCGATCATGGAGTCGTGGCGAGCGAAAGCTCCACACCTGCCCCAAATACGGGGCACCACAACTCCATGATCGACGCCGACGGGGAGGCGAGGCCCGCCCCGCCCTGCGCGATCTTGCGGTTTGTGTTGCCGAGATGGGCGAGGATGCCGCCTTTGTCGCGACAGGAACTGCAAGATCGCGGAGGAGCGTCGGCGCTGGGGGGTTAGGCGAGGAGGGGGTCCAGGCCGATGGTCAGGCCGGGGCGGGTGCGGACGGCGCGGACGGCCAGGAGCACGCCGGGCATGAAGGACACCCGGTCGTACGAGTCGTGCCGGATCGTCAGCGTCTCGCCGGTGCCGCCGAACAGCACCTCCTGGTGGGCGACCAGACCGGTGGCGCGTACCGCGTGCACGCGTACCCCGTCGATGTCGGCACCCCGCGCGCCCGGCACCTCGTCCTTCGTCGCGTCCGGAACCGGGCCGAGGCCAGCCTCGGCGCGGGCCTGAGCGATCTGCCGGGCGGTGTGCGTGGCGGTGCCGCTCGGGGCGTCCAGCTTGCCGGGGTGGTGCAGCTCGATGATCTCAACGGACTCGAAGTGCCGGGCGGCCCGCGCGGCGAACTGCATCATCAGCACCGCGCCGATACCGAAGTTCGGGGCGATGACCACGCCCACCTCGGGTTTGTCGGCCAGCCAGCCACGCACCTGCGCCAGCCGCTGCTCGGTGAAGCCGGTGGTGCCCACGACCGCGTGGATGCCCTGCGCGATGCACCACCGGAGGTTGTCCATGACGACGTCCGGCGTGGTGAAGTCGACGACCACCCGAGCGGCGGACGCGGCGTCGAGATCGTCGCCCTGGTCGACCGCGGCGGTCAGTTCGAGATCGTCAGCGGCGTCCACGGCCTTGCAGACCTCGACGCCCATCCGACCACGGGCACCGAACACGCCGACCCGGGTCTTCTCCTGCTCGTCAGTCACGGGGCACAACCTATCCCAATCGGGACGTGTCCTTCCGGCCGGGACAGATCCCGACCGGCCTCAGCCGGAGAAGTCGCCCTCGCCGAACGGACCGACGACGGCCAGCGACATCGGCCGGCTCAGCAACTCGGCGGCGAGGGTGTTCACGTCCTCGACGGTGACCTCGTCGACCCGGCGGAGCAGCTCGTCCACCGGCATCAGGTCGCCGTAGAGCAGCTCCCCCTTGGCCAGTCGACTCATCCGCGAGCCGGTGTCCTCCAGGCCGAGCACGAACGACCCCTTGCTCATCCCCTTGCCCCGGGCCACCTCGGCCTCGGTCAACCCGTCGGCGGCCACCCGGGCCAGCTCGGCGCGGGTCAGGGCCAGCACCTCGTCCACCTTGCCCGGGGCGCACCCGGCGTAGACGGCGAACAGGCCGCTGTCGGCGTACTGGCTGGCGTAGGAGTAGACGGAGTACGCGAGGCCGCGCTGCTCGCGGATCTCCTGGAAGAGGCGGCTGGACATGCCGCCGCCGAGCACGTTGTTGAGCACCCCGAGGGCGAAACGTCGATCGTCGAGCCGGTCGATGCCGGGGCAGCCGAGGATGACGTGCGCCTGCTCGGTCTCCTTCGGCTCGACCACGGTGGTGGCCGGCTTGGTGCGTACCGCCGGGGTCGCCGCGCGGTGTGCGGCCGGCGCGGCCGGGTCGCTGTCCAGTGGGGTGCCCCGCACTGCCTGCCGGACCAGCTTGACCACGGCGGCGTGGTCGAGGTTGCCGGCGGCGGCGATGACGATCTGCGGCGCCGTGTAGCGACCCCGGTAGAAGGTCTGGATCTGCCGGCGGGTCATCGGCGTGACGGTCTCCTCGGTACCGGAGATCAGCCGACCCAGCGGGTGGTCACCGTAGACGGCCTGGGCGAAGAGGTCGTGCACCTCGTCACCGGGCTCGTCGTCGTGCATGGCGATCTCCTCGAGGATCACGCCACGCTCGGTCTCCACGTCGGCCGGCTCCAGCAGGGAGTCGGCGACCAGGTCGCACATCACGTCGATCGCCAGCGGCAGGTCCTCGTCCAGCACGCGGGCGTAGTAGCAGGTGTATTCCTTCGTGGTGAAGGCGTTCGTCTCACCACCGACCGCCTCGATCTGCGAGGAGATCTCCAGCGCGGTCCGCTTGTGGGTGCCCTTGAAGAGCAGGTGCTCCAGGAAGTGCGCGGCGCCGGCCTGCGGACGGGTCTCGTCCCGCGAGCCCACCGCCACCCAGATGCCGAACGAGACGCTGCGCATCGCCGGGATCGCCTCGGTGAGCACGCGCAGGCCGCTGGGCAGCACGGTACGTCGTATCGTGCCGCCCAGCGGGTCGTCGCTGAGCGTCCGCGTGACCGCGCGGGCGGTGCCGCCGGAGCGGCCCGCCGCGGTGTCCCGAGACGGTGCCACCCCCCGTCGATCCGGTGGAAACGGCGCACTGAAGGCCCGACTCACGTGGTGCTCCCGGTTCGACGAGGGGTGGGTGTTACAGGTGCTGGTGGTCAGCTGTGCCGGGTCCGGCGACGCGGACGCTCGCCGCCGTCGCCACCACCCTCGCCGCCGCCGTTGCCGCCCTCGCCGCCACGCTCCGGGCCACGCCCGCCCCGGTCGCCGCCACGCTCGCGGTCACCCCGGTCACGCGGACCCCGGTCGCCCCGGTCCCGGCCGGACGGGCGGTCGCCACCCGCGGCCTCACCAGCGGCCGGCGCCTCGGCGCCCTCCGGGCGGACCTTGTCCAGGTAGATCTTGCCGCGGGCGTCGATGTCCGCGATCTCGACCTCGACCCGGTCGCCGACGTTGAGGAAGTCCTCAACCCGCTCGACCCGCTTGCCGTCGCCCACCTTGGAGATGTGCAGCAGGCCGTCGCGGCCCGGCAGCAGCGAGATGAACGCGCCGAACGCGGCGGTCTTGACCACCGTGCCGAGGAAGCGCTCGCCCTGCTTCGGCAGCGTCGGGTTGGCGATCCCGTTGATCCGGTCGACGGCCGCCTGGGCCGACGGGCCGTTGGTGGCGCCGACGTAGATCGTGCCGTCGTCCTCGATGGAGATCTCGGCGCCGGTCTCGTCCTGGATCGCGTTGATGGTCTGACCCTTCGGGCCGATCACCATGCCGATCTTGTCGACCGGGATCTTGACGGTGGTGACCCGCGGCGCGTAGTCGGACATCTCGGCCGGAGCCTCGATCGCCGCCTTCATGACACCGAGGATGACCTGCCGGGCCTCGTTGGCCTGCTGCAAGGCGGCGGCCAACACGTCCGACGGGATGCCGTTGAGCTTGGTGTCGAGCTGCAGCGCGGTGACGAACTCCGGGGTGCCGGCGACCTTGAAGTCCATGTCACCGAACGCGTCCTCGGCACCGAGGATGTCGGTCAGCGTCACGTACTGGGTCTTGCCGTCCACCTCGTCGGAGATGAGCCCCATCGCGATGCCGGCGACCGGCGCCTTCAGCGGGACACCCGCGGAGAGCAGGCCCAGCGTCGACGCGCAGACCGAGCCCATCGAGGTGGAGCCGTTGGAGCCGAGCGCCTCGGAGACCTGCCGGATGGCGTACGGGAACTCCTCGCGCGACGGCAGCACCGGAATCAGCGCCCGCTCGGCGAGCGCCCCGTGGCCGATCTCGCGCCGCTTCGGCGAGCCGACCCGGCCGGTCTCACCGGTCGAGTACGGCGGGAAGTTGTAGTTGTGCATGTAGCGCTTGCGGTTCTCCGGGGACAGCGTGTCCACCATCTGCTCCATGCGGAGCATGTTCAGCGTGGTGACGCCCAGGATCTGGGTCTCGCCGCGCTCGAACAGCGCCGAACCGTGCACCCGGGGCAGCACGCCGACCTCGGCGGTCAGCGCCCGGATGTCGCGCGGGCCACGCCCGTCCATGCGGACCTGCTCGCGCAGCACGCGGTTGCGCACCTCGGACTTGGTGAGCGACCGGAAGGCAGCGGACAGCTCCTTCTCCCGACCCTCGAACCGAGCGCCCAGCTCCTCGGCGACCCGAGCCTTGACCCGGTCCAGGGCCTCCTCGCGGTCGGCCTTGCCGGCGATGGTGATCGCCTCGGCGACCTCGGCGCGGGCCACGTCGGCGACCGCGTCGAACACGTCGTCCTGGTAGTCCAGGAAGACCGGGAACTCGGCGACCGGCTTGGCGGCGACCTCGGCCAGCTCGGCCTGCGCCCGGCACAGCTCGCGGATGGCCGGCTTGGCGGCCTCCAGGCCGCTGGCGACGACCTCCTCGGTCGGCGCGGTGGCGCCGCCCGCGATCAGGGTCACGGCGTTCGGGGTGGCCTCGGCCTCGACCATCATGATCGCGACGTCGCCGTCCTCCAGGGTGCGGCCGGCCACGACCATGTCGAAGGTGGCGCGAGCCAGCTCCTCCAGGGTCGGGAAGGCGACCCACTGGCCGTCGATGTGCGCGACGCGGGTCGCGCCGATCGGGCCCGAGAACGGCAGACCGGAGAGCTTGGTCGACATCGAGGCGGCGTTGATCGCCACGACGTCGTACGGGTGCGCCGGGTCGAGCGCGAGGATGGTCTCGACGACCTGGACCTCGTTGCGCAGGCCCTTGACGAACGACGGGCGCAGCGGCCGGTCGATCAGGCGGCAGGTGAGGATGGCGTCCTCGCTGGGCCGGCCCTCGCGGCGGAAGAACGAGCCGGGAATGCGGCCCGCGGCGTACATCCGCTCCTCGACGTCGACGGTCAGCGGGAAGAAGTCGAACTGCTCCTTCGGCTGCTTGCCGGCGGTGGTGGCGGAGAGGACGACCGTCTCGCCCAGTTGGGCGATGACGGAACCGGCGGCCTGGCGAGCCAGCCGACCGGTGGAGAAGGTGATCTCGCGGGTGCCGAAGGCCCCGTTGTCGATCACGGCGGTGCGGGATTCGGTGCCGAGTTTGGTCTCGGTCATGTGCTGTCGTGCTCCTTCGCGTCGTGGGCCCACGACGTCGGGGAGCTGCTCAGCCGGCCGGTCTTCGATCGAAGCGCCCGGGTGGCCGGCGTGCTGCCGGGTTCCCGGGGGCCACTACCGGAGACCGGTACGCTGACCGGCTCCCTCTCGGGTGGTCGCGCGGCCCGTTTTCTTTCAGGTGGGACGCGGGTCGGGGGAGCCGCCGTACGGCCGCTCCCCCGTCACGTCACCGGCGCAGACCGAGCCGCTCGATGAGCGTCCGGTAGCGGGCGATGTCCTTCTTCTGGACGTAGTTGAGCAGCCGACGGCGACGGCCGACCAGCAGCAGCAGCCCTCGGCGGCTGTGGTGGTCGTGCTTGTGCACCTTCAGGTGCTCGGTCAGCTCGGCGATCCGCTTGGTGAGGACCGCGACCTGGACCTCCGGCGAACCGGTGTCGCCCTCGGCGGTCGCGTACTCCGCGCGGATGCTGGCCTTGGCTTCCTGGTCGAGCGCCATGTTCTCCCTGTTTCGGTGGGTTGATCAAGTAGGTGTCCGTCGTCCCGATGAGACCGGGAACGGACCGGTTCCTCGCACCCGCGGCGTCGAGCAGGCACGCGAGGCCCCACGCCGGTCACCCGACGTCTCCGCAAGACTACCAGCACCCGCCGGTAACACCCGGCCAAGGCCCCGCGTGGCCCCCCGGATGGTCAGCCCAGCGCGCGTCGGGTGCGCTCGACGTCCTCTTCGATCTGGGCGATCAGCGGCTCGATCGAGTCGTACCGGACCTGACCGCGCAGGTGCGTCACGAAGTCCAGCGCCAGTCGCTCGCCGTAGAGATCACCGGAGAAGTCCAGCGCGTACGCCTCGACCCGCCGCTCCCGGCCGGAGAAGGTCGGGTTGGTGCCGACCGACACCGCGGCCATCAGCGGCTCGGGCTGGCCCCGGCGGATCATGCGGGCCGCGTACACCCCGTCGGCGGGCACCGCCGCGTACCGGTGGCAGAGCAGGTTCGCGGTGGGGAAGCCCAGCACCCGGCCGCGCTGGTCACCACGGACCACCACGCCCTCCACCCGGTGCGCGCGCCCCAGCGCGTCCGCCGCGGTGCCCACGTCGCCCGCGTCGACGCAGGAGCGGATGTACGTGGAGGAGAAGACCGTGCCGGCCGCGGCGATCAGCGGACTGCCCTCCACACCGAAGCCGAAGGTCTGGCCCAGCCGCTCCAGCAGTGCCACGTCGCCGGCCGCGCGGTGCCCGAAGCGGAAGTTGTCGCCGACCACCACCAGCGCCGCGTGCAGGTGTTCGACCAGGATGTCGTGCACGAACTGCTCGGGCGGCAGCCGCGAGAACTCGGGAGTGAACGGCACCACACACAGCACGTCCACGCCGAGGGCCTCGATCAACTCGGCCTTGCGGCCCGGCTCGGTGAGGATCGCGGGATGTGAGCCGGGGCGGACCACCTCGGCCGGGTGCGGATCGAACGTGACCACCACGGACTGCACGCCCAGCTCCCGGGCACGGGCCACGGCGTGTCCGATGGTCGCCTGGTGCCCCTTGTGCACGCCGTCGAAGACGCCGATGGTGACGACCGAGCGCCCCCATCCTCCGGGCGCCGCGTCGTACCCCCGCCACCGCTGCATGCCGTTCCTCTCCGTAAGGAAGGGCCCCCTCCTAACGCCTGGTGCATAGGAAGGGCACCTTGTTAACGCTGATCGACGCGCGCCGTGCGCAGAGCGATGCGCCAGCGCCGGCTGTCAGGCCGGGGCGAGCACGATTTCCGCGCGGGCTCGGCCGTCCCGCTCGCTGACGATAGCGATCAGACCTCCGGTGGGGCCGAACACGGCGTACGGCCCGGCGATGCCGGCCGGCTCCAGCGGCCCGCCGTGGCCGAGCACCTTCGCCTCGTCAGGGGTCGCGTCACGGCGGGGAAAGAACCGGTCGGCCGCCGCGTCGAGCGGCAGGTTCACCACCTCCGGGGCGCGCTCCTCAAGCTGTTCGAGGGTGGCCGCCTCGGCGAGGGCGAAGCCACCCACCGCGGTCCGGCGCAGCGCGGTGAGGTGCCCGCCGACACCGAGGGCCAGGCCCGCGTCCCGGGCGATGGCCCGGATGTACGTGCCCGAGGAGCAGGTCACGTCGATGTCCACGTCCACCACGTCCGGCTCGCCGCGGCGGATCGCCAGCACCTCCAGCCGGGAGATGGTCACCCGACGCGCGGGCAGGTCGACGCGCTCACCGTCGCGTACCCGCTTGTACGCCCGCTGCCCGTCGATCTTGATGGCGCTGACGGCGCTCGGCACCTGGTCGACCTCGCCGCTCAGCGCGGTCAGCGCGGCGTGGACGGCCTCGTCGGTGACGTGACCGGCCGGGGTCGTGGCGATCACGTCGCCCTCGGCGTCGTCGGTGACGGTGGCCTGCCCCAGCCGGATGGTGCCGGTATAGCTCTTGCCCGCACCGATCACGTAGGTCAGCAGCCGGGTGGCACGGCCGACGCCGATCACCAGTACGCCGGTGGCCATCGGGTCGAGGGTGCCGCCGTGTCCCACCCGCCGGGTCTTCGCCAGTCGGCGGATCCGCGCCACCACGTCGTGCGACGTCATGCCGCCGGGCTTGTCGACGACGATCAGACCATCGGTGCTCACGTCGGCCAAGCCTGCCAGACGACCCGGACCGCGCGCTGCGTGGGCACGCCCGCCGTGACCGGAGCCTCCGCTTGCGCAGGTCCGGCCGATTCGCTGGTTCGGTCGGTTTGTCCCACGGGTCGGCCAACGTCCTCTCGAAGATGCGAAGATCATCCGCCCGCACCCGTAGACGAGGACCAGGACTCCGATGACCCCCGACCGCCGTCCGGCCCACGAGCACCGCGCTCGGGTCGATCTGCCGCAGTGGATGCGGCAGCCGACACCGAAGCGGCGAACCCCGGCACGCTACGTCGACGATCTGATCGAACGGTCGCCGCCGCTGCGCACGGCCCGCCGCGCGATGTGGCACCGGCGCGACCGGGCTCGGTGGAGCGAGACGCATCCACACCTCGTCGCCGTGCTGTCCTTCATCGCGGCTGGTGTCCTCGGCACCGCTCTGGTGACGGGCGCCTACTATCTGCTCGCGCTGGCCGCCAGCGGCGATTACTGACGGGAAGAGCCATGACGCAGACTGCGCCGAACGAGCCCACACCCCCGGGCCCGACCGATCCGCCCTCGCCGCCGGCCGCCGTCGCGGAGGTCAACCCGGTGGCGCTCCCGGAGTGGATGAACTCGGCGCGGACCGAGCACCAGCCCGCCGGCTGGGATCGGGTCCGCTTCTTCTCCGCCCGGCACAACGGCGCGCTGATGCTGGGACTTGGACTCCTGCTGGCTGTGGCGATGGTCGGCGGAGGCCTGGTGATCGTCGACCGGCTGGCCGACAACGTCCGCACGTCCACCTCGGCGACTCCCACCCCGAGCGGCACCGCAGCGGTGAGCAGAGTGGGCGAACCGCGGGACCTGTTCGCCGGCTCACCGGCAGCCTCCTTCGCCCCCGGTGAACAGGCCGTGCGGATGCCGACGGCGAAGGCCACCGGGCCCTTCACCGAGGCCCAGGTAGGGGCGGCGTTGGAGACGGTGCGTAAAGGGTTGATCGAGAGCCGACTGGACACGTCCATGCTCTCGGGCGACCCGGAACCGTTCCTCCGGCTGCTCGCCCCGGACATTCGTGAGCAGCTCAGGTCGGACTTCACCGGCAACGCCTTCCTGCGGTACGCGACCCGGATGGCGTCGCCCTCGGACTGGGAGCTCGGTATCCGGGCCGACGGACGGGTCAGTTACCGGGCCACCACGGAGAACGGCACCCGGATGCTGGAGGTCTCCACGGAGTTCGTGTGGGCGTACCCCTTCGACGTGGACCTGCGAGCGCCGGCCGGCGCCAGTGTGGTGGCGCTGCGTGACCGTGTGGTGTGGCAGGTGCCGCACCCGGAGGACGTGCCGGCTTCCACTCAAGGCCTGCGGATCGTCTCAGCGAAGCTGGTGACCTGGAACGCGGACTGCGGCAAGCTCCGTGACGGCTGGGTGCAGGAGCAGTTCTGGGTGGCCGACACGCACGGGGATCGGATACCCGCGGGCGACCCGGGCACGATCTTCGACCTCGACGCGCCCCCGCCGACCACCGTCCGCTGTTGACCGGCGGGCGGGTCAGCGAACCGCCCCGACGACCGCCCAGCCGCCGGAGCGGACCCGCAGCAACAGGGCGACGAGTCGGATCACCACGAACAGGGTGAGTCCCGCCCAGATGCCACCGAGTCCCAGGTTGAGCACGTACGCCAGCCAGATGGCCGGCAGGAAGCCGCCGAGCGCCGCCACGATGGTGAGATTGCGCAGGTAACGGACGTCACCGGCGCCGATCAACACGCCGTCGAGCGCGAACACGACACCGGCCAGCGGCAGCATGGCGACGAACCAGGGCCAGGCGACCATTGCCTGCTCCCGTACCTGCCCGTCGGAGCTGAACCAGGACGGCACGACGCCCGCGCCGGCGGCGATGACCACGGCGAAGGCGACGCCGCAGACGCCGCCGAGCAGTCCGATCCGGCGGGCCAGCGCCCGCGCGCCCGCCGCGTCGCCCGACCCGAGCGCGGCGCCGATGAGGGACTGCGCGGCGATGGCGAGCGCGTCGAGCACCAGCGCGGTGAAGAACCACAGTTGCAGGGCGATCTGGTGGGCGCCGACGGCGGCGGCGCCGAAGCGGGCGGCGACCGCCGTCGCGGAGAGGAAGCTCGCCTGGAACGCCAGACCCCGGATCAGCAGGTCCCGGCTGAGCACCAACTGGTCGCGGATCAGGCGCGGCCGGGGCCGCAGCGACACCCGCTCGGCGACCAGCGCCCCGGCGAAGAGCACGCCGGAGAGGGTCTGCGCGACCGCGTTGGCGACCGCCGAGCCGGTCAGCCCCAGGCCGGCGGGGTAGACCAGCAGCGGGCAGAGCAGGCCGGAGACCAGATTGGGGCCGAGCACGAAGTACAGCGGGCGACGGGTGTCCTGCACGCCGCGCAGCCAGCCGTTGCCGGCGGCGGCGAGCAGCAGGCCAGGGGCGCCGAGCGCCGCGACGCGCAGCCACGCGGCGGCGGCGCCGGCCACGTCGCCACCACCTCCGGCGAGGGTACGCGCCAACGCGCCCCCGCCGATCTGCATGCCGATCGCCACCAGCAGTCCGACGCCGAGCGCCAGCCAGGACGACTGGACTCCCTCGGCCACCGCCGCCGCTCGGTCGCCGGCGCCGAAGCGACGGGCCGAACGCCCCGTGGTGCCGTACGCGACGACCGTTCCGAGCCAGGCGGTGAGCGTCATCACCGTGCCGCCGACGGCGAGCGCGGCGAGCGGTACGCGACCGAGGTGCCCGACGACGGCCGTGTCGACGAGCACGTAGAGCGGCTCGGCGGCGAGCACCACGAGCGCCGGCAGGGCGAGGCTCGCGATCCGACGTGGCGAGGCGGATCGGTCGACGGTGGCGGTCTGGCTCATCGCCGACGATCCTGACACGAGCGCGGTAAGGATCACAAGCGCGTCAGAGGCTTACCCCCCGCACCGAGCCAGCAGCGGTGCCCAACCTCGTCGATCTTGCACTTTGTGCTGGCGAAATGCGCCTTTCGACCAGCTTTGTCGCCACCGCAAGTGCAAGATCGGCAGACCGGGTGGGTGTTTGAGTGCGCTGGTCTACCAGGGGGTCACTGACGGGTGTCCATCGACGTCTGCAGCGCGCGGCGGGCCTGCTCGCGGGCGTCGTCGGTGGTCTCGGGCTTGGGCTTGTTCGGCATGGTGGCGCTCCTTCCAGGGTGCGAGCCACCGGCACGCGGCGGCCCTCACGGGCGGTCGTGCTGAGCGCCCCACGGCGGTCCGGGGTTACCGGAGCAGCCGACTGGGCAGCGAGCCCGGGTCGGTCCGACCCTGGAGGGAGGCGGCGCGAGGTGTGGCACCACCACCCACGACCTGCACCACACCGTGATGCCGGCCACTTCCCAAGTTATCGTTCAGGTCCATATGCTGCCCACGGTTCCCGCCATTTGGACTCTCGGCAGCCCGCCTCACCGGGCCAGGAAGTGCCAGCCCAGCCACCACCAGAAGCCGAACAGACCGATCCTGCCCACCGGCACCGGGCCGACCTCGTAGCGCATCACGTACGCGCACACGTCGCTCATCGTGGGGATCTGGGAGCCCTCCCGGCGGGCCAGCACCTCGATGACGGCGAAGAGCACGAGCGCGGCCAGGAAACCGCCGATCGCGAGGGCCCGCATCATCGCCGCACCAATCCCCAGAACGCGGCCAACCAGGCGAACCACGCCACCGACCGAGTCAGATGATCTTCCAGCAGGGGGTCGGCGAGCCGGGAGAAGGTGGGAAAGTCGTCGCCCACGGCGAGCACGAAGGTGGCGCCCTCGAAGACACCGAAGATCACGACGGGCAGGGCCCACCAGGCCGCCCCCGCGCGCAGCCGGGGCGGCGCCGGACGCCGGGGCACCCGGTTGCTCAGACCGAGCCAGATCAACACCCCGCCGGTGCCGAGCGTGTAGAGATTCGCCTCCGTGGAGAACGACGCGAACCGCCCCCCGACGAGGGACAGGCAGAGGAGAACCGGAACGGAGACGGCGGGCCGGTCCCAGGCTCGGGGGGCCTCCACGGTGAGATCGTGCGGCTGCTCCATCCCGCAATTCTTCCCGGTCTCACCCAGCGCGGGAAGGCCAACACTCCCCGGAGCTGACCCTGAACTTGCCGTGCGGACCACCAGCGCCACCGCAGCGGGCGGGCCGCCGGGGATCAGCCGACGCCGGAGACCAGCGCCGCGCCCAACTCGCCGCGGATCGCCTCGACGACCTGCTCGGCGCTCCCCCGGCCGGTGAACCCGGCCGCGAACCGGTGGCCGCCCCCGCCCATCGCGACCGCCACGCGGCTGACGTCCACCGCGCCCTTGCTGCGCATCGACACGGCCCACTCGTCGGGCGCGGTCTGCTTCAGCACGCAGCTCACGTCCGCCTCGGCGGTGCACCGCACCGAGTCGATGAGCGCCTCCAGCACGTACGGCGGCTGGTCGTGGCGGGCCAAGTCATCGAGGGTGGCGGTAGTCCACACCAGGCCCCGACCGTCGGCGGCGGCCGGCTCCAGACGGGCACGGCCGAGCACCTCGCCGAAGAGCCGAACCGCTCCGAAGGGTCGGGTGTCGAAGACGCGCCGGGAGATGTCACCGGGCGAGATGCCGGTGGCGAGCAACCGGGCGGCCATCTGGTGTACGGCCGGAGTGGTCGCCTCGAAGCGGAACGAGCCGGTGTCCGTGGTCAGCGCCACGTACAGGCACTCGGCGATGGCCCGGTCCGTCGTCACGCCCAGCCGCGCCAGGAGCCGATCGGCGACCACCGACGTGGCGGCGGCACCCGGGTCGATCAGATTGACCGTGCCGAAGCCCGGATTCGAGGCGTGGTGGTCGAGCACCAGCGCCGCACCGGCCGTCGACAGCCGGTCGGCCAGCGCGCCGAGGCGCGACTCGCTGGCCGCGTCGAAGCAGATCACCAGGTCCGGCGCGGGGTCGGCGTCGCCCGCCGGGACCAGGAGCTCCATCCCGGGCAGACCCCGCAACGGCTCGGGCACCTCCGGCGGCCCGGGAAAGGTCGCCTGCACCCGGTGTACGCCGAACTGACGCAGGCCCAGACCGAAGCCGAGCATGCTGCCCAGCGCGTCACCGTCCGGGTTGACGTGGCAGATCAGCAACACCCGGCCGGTCGACGGGAGAGCACGGATCAGCGCCTCGGCCGCCGCCCAGTCCGCCTCGGACGGGCCGCCGTCGACCGTCGCGGCGAGTTGGGCACCGGCGGCGCCCGTCACCGCGCCGCCCCACCCCGGGGGGTCTCCGTGGCGTCGGCGGCCGCGTCGGCCTCCTCGTCCGTCTCGTCCTCGTCCTCGTCCTCGACGCGGTACGGCTGCGCGTCGCCCGCGTACTCGGCGCGCGCGGCGAGCCGCTGCACCTCCGCGTCGGCGTTGCGCGCGGCGGCGAGCAGGTCGTCGATGTGCTTGACCTGGTCCTGCACGTCGTCGAGAACGAACGTCAGCGTGGGCGAGTGCCGCAGCCCGAGCGCCTTACCGACCGTGCTGCGCAGCAACCCCTTGGCGCTCTCCAGAGCCGCCGCGGTGTCCGCCTGGGCCACCGCGTCACCCAGCACCGTGTAGAAGACCGTCGCGTCGCGCAGGTCGGCGGTGATCCGGGCATCGGTGATGGTGATCATGCCCAGACGCGGATCCTTGATCTGGCTCCGCACCACCGAAGCGACCAGCTCACGCACTCGTTCCGCGTGCCGGCGTACCTTGGCCGGATCAGACATCTCGCCACCTCCACGGCGTCCCGCTCCCGGCCGGCCCGGCGGCCCTGGAGGCCGCCGGCCGACCGGCCAACATCTCGAACACTACCTTCGCGGCGGCGCCGGTCGCCGGGCACCGCCGGCCCCGTGGGTCAGTCGTCGTCCACGCCGTACAGCCGGCGTCGAACCGACAGCAGTTCGACCTCGGGACGGGCGGCCATCAGGCGCTCGCAGGAGTCGAGCACCTCGCGGACGTGCGCCGCCTCGGCGGCGACCACGGCCACCGCAATCTGGGCTCGACCGTGTAGGTCGAGCGCTCCCACCTCGGCGGCCGACACCTCGAAGCGGCGCAGGGCCGCCACGATCGGCCGTACATATGATCTCTTGGCTTTGAGCGACCGGGAGTCGCCCGGCAGCAACAGGTCGAAGACCGCGGTTCCGGTGAACATCGCCCCGGACGATACCGCCACCCCACCCCGCATGATCAAGGGGTTTACGCCGGCCGGCGTAAACCCCTTGATCAGCGTGTCACTGCCGGATCAGGCGCGAACCTTCTCCCGCATCTCGAAGGTCTCGATGACGTCGCCGACCTGGACGTTGTTGTAACCACCCAGGGTCAGACCACACTCGAAGCCCTCGCGGACCTCGGTGGCGTCGTCCTTGAACCGCTTGAGCGAGGTGATCGTGAGGTTGTCCGCCACGACCGTCCCGTCCCGAAGCAGCCGAGCCTTCGCGTTGCGCCGGATGATGCCCGACCGGACGATGCAACCGGAGATGTTGCCGATCTTGGACGAGCGGAACACGTCGCGGATCTCCGCGGTGCCCAGCTCGGCCTCCTCGTACTCCGGCTTGAGCAGGCCCTTGAGCGCCGCCTCGATCTCCTCGATGGCCTGGTAGATGACGGTGTAGTACCGGATCTCCACGCCCTCGCGGTCGGCCATCTCGCGGACCTTGTTCGAGGCCCGCACGTTGAAGCCGATGATCGTGACCGGCTCGGACGACGCGCTGGCGAGCATGACGTTGCTCTCCGTGATCGCGCCGACGCCCCGGTCGAGGACCTTGAGCTGGACCTCCTCGGGGATGTCGAGGTTGAACAGCGCGTCCTCGAGGGCCTCCACCGAACCGGAGACATCGCCCTTGAGGATGAGGTTGAGCGAGGTCTTCTCGCCCTCCTTGAGCTGCTCCATGAGCGTCTCAAGAGTGGCCCGGCCACGGGAGTTGGCGAAGGACGCCGCCCGCCGCCGTGCCTGGCGCTGCTCGGCGATCTGCCGCACCGTACGGTCGTCCGCCGCGGCGAGGAACGTGTCACCCGCGCCGGGCGGCGCGGTCAGACCCAGCACCATGACCGGACGCGCCGGACCAGCCTCGGAGAGCTGGTTGCCGTTCTCGTCGAGCATGGCCCGGACCCGGCCGTGCGCCCCACCGGCGACGATCGAGTCGCCCGCCCGCAGGGTGCCCTTCTGCACCAGCACCGTCGCCACCGCACCGCGGCCCTTGTCCAGGTGCGCCTCGATGGCCACACCCTGTGCCGGCCCGTCGATCGGAGCGGTCAGCTCCAGCGACGCGTCGGCGGTGAGCAGGACGGCCTCGAGGAGTTCCTCGATGCCGATGCCCGGCTTCGCGGCCACGTTGACGAACATGGTGTCGCCGCCGTACTCCTCGGCGACCAGGCCGTACTCGGTCAGCTGCTGGCGGACCTTGTCCGGGTTGGCGTCCGGCTTGTCGACCTTGTTGACCGCGACCACGATCGGCACGTCGGCCGCCTTGGCGTGGTTCAACGCCTCGATGGTCTGCGGCATCACGCCGTCGTCGGCCGCGACGACCAGGATCACGATGTCCGTGACCTGGGCGCCACGGGCACGCATGGCGGTGAACGCCTCGTGACCCGGGGTGTCGATGAACGTGACCGCCCGGTCCTCGCCCTCGTGCGGGACGTGGACCTGGTACGCACCGATGTGCTGGGTGATGCCACCCGCCTCACCGGCCACCACGTTCGCCTTACGGATGGCGTCGAGCAGCTTGGTCTTACCGTGGTCGACGTGACCCATGACGGTCACCACCGGCGCACGGCTGACCAGACGCTCCTCGGCCACCTCCGCGTCGAGGTCGATGTTGAACTGCGCGAGCAGCTCGCGGTCCTCGTCCTCCGGGCTGACGATCTGGATGTCGAAGCCCAGGTGCTCACCCAGCAGGTGCAGGGTGTCGTCAGAACAGGACTGGGTCGCGGTGACCATCTCGCCCAGGTTGAACATCTCCTGGACCAGCGAACCCGGGTTGGCGTTGATCTTGTCGGCGAAGTCCGACAGCGAGGCGCCACGGGAGAGCCGGACGACCTGACCCTGACCCCGGGGAGCACCCGAGCTCATGGTCGGAGCCGACAGGTTGTCGAACTCCTGTCTGCGCTGCTTCTTGGACTTGCGACCGCGCGTCGGCCGACCACCCGGACGCCCGAAGGCACCCGCGGCACCGCCGCCACGGCCACGACCGCCCGCACCCGGACGACCGCCGCCACCGGCCGGACCACCCGGACGGAAACCGCCACCGGGAGCACCGCCACCGCCGCCGGGACCGCCACGGTAGCCACCGCCACCGCCGGCACCCGCACCGCCACCGGGGCCGCCGCGGTAACCACCGCCGCCGCCACCGCCACCGCCGGGACCGCCACGGAACCCGCCGCCACCGCCACCGGGACGGCCCGCGCCGCCACCGGGGCGACCCGCGCCACCGGGGCCGGGACGACCGGCGGCCGGACGCTGACTCGGCATGGACGCCGGGCTGGGCCGCGGCGGCATGGAGTTCGGGCTCGGCCGCGGCGGCATACCCGCCGGGCTGTTCGGCCGGGGGCCACCCGCGCCGGCGGCCGGGGGCCGCTGCTGCTGCTGGCCACCCTGGATGCCGAACGGGTTGTTACCGGCGCCACGCGCCGGCGGACGACCGCCGGGGCGGGCACCCGGACCCGGAGCCGGCGTGTTCGGACGAGCCGCCGGTGAACCGGGACGGGGCGGCATCGCCGCAGGACCCGGCCGAGGACCGGGCCGGTTGCCGTCGGCCGGGGGCTCCCGGCGGACGGGGTTGTCACGCTGCTGCTGGCGGGCGGCCTGCGCGGCCTTGACCGCGGCCTCCTGCTCAGCCTTCAGCGCGGCGGCGCGCGCCTCCGCGGCCGCCACCTCGATGTCGTGGGCACTCGCCGGCTTGGCGACCGGGGCCGCCGACTGCGGCGCACCGGGCACCGGACCCTTGGGCTTCGGACCGGGTACCGGCGCAGCCGGCCGCCGCGGCGGCATCGGCTTGGCCGAGACCCGGGGCGCGCCCGGGGTCGGTGACGGCGTCGGGGTCGGGTTGGAAGCCGGCGTCGACACGGGCGCCGACGGGGCGGCCGGAGCCGGGGACCCGGCGGACGCGACGAACGCGTTACGCAGTCGCCGGGCGACGGGCGCCTCGACGGTGCTGGACGCGGACTTCACGAACTCGCCCATTTCCTTCAACTTGGCGAGAACGGTCTTACTCTCGACCCCGAGCTCTTTTGCAAGCTCGTGTACGCGGGCCTTGCCTGCCACTGCACTCCTCACTCCGAGGTCGTGCGGGCAGCACCCGCAGCGACCTCACTCGTGCACTTGAAGCCTGGTCATTTCAGGGACTTCATCGTGTGCTCATGTCGGTCGTCCTACCCTGCTAGCGACCCTCGCCCGGTCGGGCTGACCGGACGTAGTGGTTGGCGCATCGACGTGCTCTGCCAGCACACCGTGGTCGAGGACCTCGGTGATGCGCAGCGCTCGCCCGAAGGCGCGGCGCCGCACCGCCAGCGCGAAGCAGGCCGGATCCGGGTGCATGTTCGCTCCCCGACCCGGCAGCCTGCGGCGCGGATCAGGCCGGAGGCTGTGACCAGCCTCGTCTCTGATCGCGACGACCCGCAGCAATTCGCTGGCCGGCGCACGTTGCCGGCAGCCCACACAGGTGCGCTCCGGCTGAGTGCGTCGTACCACTGGAAGAAGTCTACCCCTAGCTGCCCGAGATCGCGCCGCCCGGCTCCCGCACCTGATCCACGGCCCCGCGCGCGGCCGGAGCCGGCTGCTCCGCATCGGACCGAATATCGATCCGCCAACCGGTCAAGCGGGCAGCAAGGCGGGCATTCTGCCCCTCGCGACCGATGGCGAGCGAAAGCTGGAAGTCAGGAACGGTCACCCGGGCGGCCCGGCCAGCCAGGTCCACGACCTCGACCCGTAGCGCCTTGGCCGGCGACAACGCGTTTCCGACGAAGGTGGCCGGGTCATCCGACCAGTCGATGATGTCGATCTTTTCGCCGTGCAGCTCGCTCATCACGGCGCGCACCCGCTGACCCATCGGACCGATGCAGGCGCCCTTGGCGTTCACGCCGGGGGTGGTGGAGCGGACAGCGATCTTCGTACGGTGACCTGCCTCACGCGCGATCGCGCCGATCTCGACGGTGCCGTCGGCGATCTCCGGCACCTCCAGCGCGAACAGCTTCTTGACCAACGCCGGGTGGGAGCGGGACAGGGTGATCTGCGGCCCGCGCATGCCCTTGGCCACGTGCACCACCACGCACCGGACGCGCTCACCGTGCGCGTACCGCTCGCCGGGCACCTGCTCGGACTGCGGCAGGACGCCCTCCAGCTTGCCCAGGTCGACGCTGACGATGCCCTTCTCGGTACGCGTCTCGTGCGCCTGCACCACGCCGGTGACCAGGTCACCCTCGCGACCCACGTACTCGCCGAAGTGCACCTCGTCGGTGGCCTCCCGCAGGCGCTGAAGGATCACCTGCTTGGCGGTCATGGCGGCGATCCGGCCGAAGTCGTGCGGGGTGTCGTCCCACTCCCGCACCAGCGAGCCGTCCTCGTCCATCTCCTGCGCGTACACCAGGGCCGCGCCGGACTTACGGTCGATCTCCACCCGGGCGTGCGGCTCAGCGCCGTCAGTGTGCCGGTAGGCGGTCAGCAACGCGGTCTCGATCGCCGCGAGAATCGTGTCGAACGGGATCTCCCGCTCGCGCTCGAGTGCGCGCAGCGCCGCGAGGTCGATGTTCACCTCTCCTCGTCCTCCACATCATCATCGTCGTCGTCGATGTCTTCTGCATCGTCGTACTCGTCGGTCTCGTCCGCGTCGTCGAACTCGTCCGGCTCACCCAGCTCGGCGAGGCGGGTGAACTCGACCTGCACCCGGCCCGGGCCCAGCTGGGCGTATGCCCACTGGACCTCGCCGCCGTCGGTCTCCAGCCGTACGCCCTCGTCGTCGGCCCCGAGCACCCGGCCGGTCACCTGACGGTCCCCCGAGGGCTGCTCGCCGCGTTGGCCGGGCAGCGCCGCGGCGCCCCGGACGGTGACCTTGACCAGTCGGCTTACGTTGCGTCGCCAGTGCCGGGGCAGGGTGAGCGGCCGGTCCACGCCGGGCGAGCTGACCTCGAGCTGGTACTCCCCGGCGACGATGTCGCCGTCGGCCTCCTCGGCCGCGTCCAGCGCCTTCGAGACCGCGCGGGAGACGTCCGCGACGGCGTCCAGGTCGATCCCGCCGTCCGCGTCCACGATCACCCGCACCACGTGCCGGCGTCCGGCTCGGGAGACCGACAGGTCCTCCAGGTCGTAGCCCACGCCGTTGACCACCGGCTCGATCACGGTCCGCAACCGGGTACGGCGGGCCGCGAGATCACCGCCGCCGCGTGGAGCGCGGGGGCCCGCGCCGTCGCGGGGTCGACCCGTCGACCTGGTGGTACGGCCACGCTGCGTCATGTACGCACCCTTTCCCTGGTCGATCGGGACGTCGTCCCGCCATGCCGGCACGCCACCGGAGCGGACGCGCCGGTGGCTGCGCAGAGCGTAACGCGCCTGCCGGGCGACGGGCCGGGCGGCGCACCGACGCCGGTGACGCCCGGACCCGACCCGATGGTGTTGACTTGCCCGGTGGGGATCGGCAGAACGACTCAGCGCGACGAAGTATTCGGGCAATCTCGGCGAAAGCTCCTCCGGGCCGGCGCTCTCCTGGCACTCGGCGGCGCGGTGGCGCCGCTGACAGGCTGTGATCTTTTCGACCGTGACGACGAGCCGACGCCACCGCCGGACCCGCTGCGGTCGATGGTGGACGAGTCACTGAGCCTCGCCACGGCGTACCGGGCGAGCGCCGCCGCCCACCCGGACCTGGCCGACCGCCTCAATCCCATCGCCGAGACGCACACCGCGCACGCCACCGAACTCGCCCGGGTCGTCGGCATCACCCTGCCGTCCGCGCCCGCCGTCGACCCGAGCGCCACCGCGGCCACCGAGCCGGCGGGCGCGCTCGCCGACCTTCGCGCGCGGGAGAAGGCCGCCCAGCAGTCCGCCACCGCCGCCTGCGCCGCCGCGCCCGCCGCACGGGCCGCGCTGCTCGGATCGATCGCCGCGGCGCGGGCCACCCACCAGGAGGCACTGAAGTGAAGCAGCCCACCGCCGAGGAGGCCCTCGCCGCCGCGCTCACCGCCGAGTACGCGGCCATCTACGCGTACGGGCGGATCGGGGTCCGACTCACCGGCGCGGTCCGCGACGCCGCCCACCAGGCGGAGGCCGCGCACCGACGCCGACGCGACGCGGTGGTGGTGCAGTTGAGCGCCGCCGGGGGCACCGTTCCACCAGGCCGGGCCGGCTACGCGCTGCCGTTCCCGGTCACCAACCGGGCGAGCGCCCTCCGGCTGGCCATCGAGGTGGAGGAGCGCACCGCGGCGCACTGGCGTGCCGCGTTGGCGTCCACCACCGGCGCCGACCGGGACCAGGCGCTGGCCGCCCTCGTCGAGTACGCCGTGCGGGCCACCAAGTGGCGCAAGGCCGCCGGGGTGGCCCCACCGACTGTCGCATTTCCCGGCCGCCCGAGCTGAACCGATCCGCCCCGGTTGCGGAGCCCATACCAGGTATGCATACTCCGTTGCCATGTCCATCCGTCACGGGCTGCTCGCCCTCCTCGAACGCGGCCAGATGTACGGCTACCAGCTGCGCGCCGCTTTCGAGGAGTCGACCGGCTCGACCTGGCCGCTGAACATCGGGCAGGTCTACACCACGCTGGCCCGGCTGGAACGGGACGGCCTGGTGCGCCCGCTGCCGGAGAGCGAGGCCGGCCAGCGCCCGTACGAGATCACCGACGCCGGCCGGGCCGACCTCACCCTGTGGTTCGCCACGCCGATCAGCCGTACCGACCGGCCGCGCGACGAGCTGGCGATCAAACTGGCCCTGGCACTCACCACGCCCGGCGTGGACGTCCGCTCGGTGGTGCAGGCCCAGCGCAGCGCGACGATGCGCGCGTTGCAGGAGTTGACCCGGTTGAAGTACGGCAGCGACCGGCCGGAGGACCTGCCGTGGCGGCTGGTCCTGGACTCGATGGTGTTCCAGGCCGAAGCCGAGGTGCGCTGGCTGGACCACTGCGAGAGCAGTCTGGTGCGGCACCGGCCGGGTGGACCGCCGCCGCACCCGCCCCGACCGGGCGCTGGTGACGCGTCCGACGCCGCACGGTGGGCCGATGAGGAGGCGCGACGGTGAGCGGATCGGGCGACGCGGTGCTTGACCTGCGCGCCGTCCACCGCACCCACGGGGTCGGCCCGGCGGCGGTGCACGCGCTGCGCGGTGTCAGCCTCGTCGTTCGGCCGGGCGAGCTGGTCGCCGTGATGGGTCCGTCCGGTTCCGGGAAGTCGACGCTGCTGGCCCTCGCCGGCGGCCTCGACCGCCCGACCCGTGGCGACGTCCGGGTGGAGGGGCAGCCGCTCGGCGCGCTGGACCGCCGCGGGCTGGCGCAGCTACGCCGACGCCGCATCGGCTACATCTTCCAGCACCTCAACCTGCTCGGCAGCCTGAGCGCGCTGGAGAACGTCGCGCTCCCGCTGGAACTCGACGGCGTCGGCGGCCGGCGGGCCAGGGCGGCCGCCCTGGCCGCGCTGACCGAGGTGGGCCTGCCCGCGCTGGGTGACCGCTTCCCCGATCAACTCTCCGGCGGCCAGCAGCAGCGGGTGGCCATCGCCCGCGCGCTGGTCGGCGAGCGCCGGCTGGTGCTCGCCGACGAACCCACCGGGGCGCTCGACTCGCAGACCGGTGAGGCGGTGCTGCACCTGTTGCGCCGCCGGGTCGACGCGGGCGCGGCCGGCATCCTGGTCACCCACGAGGCGCGGCACGCCGGCTGGGCCGACCGGGTGGTGTTCCTGCGCGACGGCGTGCTGGTCGACACGACCGCGCCGCTGGGCAGCGTCGAGCAACTCCTCTCCGGTAGCGACCGTTGACCCTGCGCCGGACGCCGGTGACACGCGGCAGCGCCGACCCTCCGGTCGGGCCGCCGACACCGCTCGAACCCGGGCGGCGGCGACGGTTCGCCGAACTGACCGGCTCGTGGCGGGCGGCGCTGCGGATCGCTCGCCGGGAGTCGCGACGGGCGCGACGGCGTACCGCCCTGGTGCTGGCGATGATCGCGCTTCCGGTGCTGGTGCTGGCCTTTCTGGCGGCGAGCTACGACATGGCCGAGCTGACACCGCAGGAGCAGCTCGACCGCCGGCTCGGCGTCGCCGACGCGGAGCTGCGGTGGTTCGCCGACACCCCGGTCGTTCAGGACGAGTGGGGCGACACCTGGTATCCCCGTGACGACGGCCAATCGGCGATGAGTCGTCCGACCACGGCCGACGAGGTGACCGCGTTGCTCGGCCCCGGCAGCCGGGTCACCGAGATACGTGCCGGCAGCCCGGTGACGGTGCGGGGCCCGCGCGGCGACGAGACCCTCCAGGCCTGGATTCTCGACCTCACCGACCCGCTGGCCCGCGGTCTGGTGCGGTTCCGCTCGGGGCGGGCGCCGCAGCAACCCGGAGAGGTCGCGCTGAGTCCGACGGCGCTGCGCCGGCTGGACGGACGCCTCGGCGAGGCGGTGCCCACCGCCGACCGGACCCGGACGTACACGGTGGTCGGTGTGGTCGAGTTCCCCGACGACCTCGGCCCGGTGATCGCGCTGCACCCGGCGGCCGTCGGCCGGGCCGATGCGCAGCCGGACAGCAGGTGGCTGATCGACGTGCCCGGCACCGTCGACGCGGCGATGGTCGGCCGGCTCAACGAACGCGGAGTGGTGGTGGCGCGCCGCCACGTGCCGGATTCGATGACGTCTTCCCGGAGCTTCATCGGGTACGTCGGGCCCGCCAACACCAGCGACCTGAGCACGATGGTGCTGATCGCCGGGCTGGGGTTGCTGGAGGTGGTGCTGCTGGTCGGGCCGGCGTTCGCCGTCGGGGTCCGCCGTCGACGCCGTGACCTGGCCCTGGTCGCGGTGGCCGGCGGTGACGCGGCCCACCTGCGCCGGGTCGTGCTCGCCGACGGGGTGGTGCTCGGGGTGCTGGGCGCCGTGGCCGGGCTGCTGCTCGGCGTCGGCGCGGCGTTCGCCGGACGTCCCGTCATGGAGCAGTACGTGTTCGGCACCCGCTTCGGCGCGTACCGCTGCTGGCCGCTGGCCCTGGTCGTGCTCGGCGGGGTCGCGGTGCTGGCCGGAGTGCTGGCGGCGTTGGCGCCGGCCTGGACGGCGGCCCGGCAGGACGTGATGGCCGGGCTCGCCGGTCGACGGACCCCTCCCCCGCCCCGGGCCCGGGCGCTCGTCAGCGGATTGGCGCTGGTCGTCGGCGGGGCGGCGCTCGCGGCGTTCGGGGCCAGTCGGACGTCCCCCGCGGTGATCCTGGCCGGTCTGATCCTCGGGGAGCTGGGCCTGGTCTGTTGCACACCCACCCTGATCGGCGGGCTCGCCCGGCTCGGTCGGGTGCTGCCGCCGGCGCCCCGGATCGCGCTGCGCGACGCGAGCCGTAACCGGGCCGCCGCAGCGCCGGCCATCTGCGCCGTGATGGCGGCGGTGGCCGGCAGCGTCGCGCTCGGCGGCTACCTGGCCAGCGACGCGGTCCGCGACGCCCGCACCTATCAGCCGCTGCTGCCCACCGGTCACGTCCTGGTCAACCGCAATGATCCGGCGCTGCGGCCGGAACCGTCGTTGGAGCAGGTCAGCACCGCCGCCCGGCACCACCTCGGCGCCAGCGCCGTCGCCCTGGTGCAGGGCACGGCCTGCCCGTCGGTGGGCGGCCCGGCCAGCTACTGCTCCGTCGTACCGGAACTCCCGGCGGATCATGCCTGCCCCTTTGAGCCCGGGGACAACCTGTCCGCGACCCAACGTCGGCAGGCGCTGGCCGACCCGCGCTGCCGGGACCGCGCGGCGGACTACTTCGGGAGCTACGTGCAGACGCTCGTGGACGACGGCAGCGCGCTGCCGCTCCTCACCGGCGCCGACCCGGCGGCGACCACCGCCGCGACCGCCGTGCTGCACGCCGGGGGCGTGGTGGTGACCGATCCGCGCTACCTGCACGACGGCCTGGTGACCGTGCAGGTGAACGAGGTACGGGCCGGCCGGGACGAGGTGACCACCACGCGATGGGACCTGCCCGGGTACGCCCTGACGCCGACACGCGGCCAGCCTCGCCTCCTGCTGTCCGCGACGGCAGCCCGGCAGCTCGCCCTGAAGCCGGTCTCGAACGGTTGGGTGATCAATACGTCGACGCCGCCCAGCCAACATCGCCAGGACCGGTTCACCGCCGACCTGCGGGGCTTCGGAACGTTCTCCCTCCAGGTGGAGCAGGGTGCCGCCCCCCGTGACGACTCGCCGCTGCTGCTGCTGCTCGCCGCCGCGGCCGGAGTGATCACGATGGGCGCGGCCGGGATCGCCACGGCGCTCGCCGCCGCCGAGGGCCGCGCCGAGCTGTCCACGCTCGCGGCGGTCGGCGCGGCCCCCGCCGTACGCCGGCTGCTGGCGATCTGTCAGGCCGGGGTGATCGCGGGACTCGGTTCGGCGCTCGGCATCGTGGCCGGTCTCGGCACCGCGGCGATCGTGCTGTTCTCGGCCAACCGGGAGTACGCGACGGCCTGGCCGGCGATGGAGCCGTACCCGTACCTGGTGCCGTGGCCGGCGCTGGGCGTCCTGGTGCTGGTGCCGGTGGTGGCGATGTTCGGCGCGGGCCTGTTCACCCGGGCCCGGCTGCCGATCGAACGTCGTCTCGACTGAGGCCTTGACCGCACCATCGGAAGCGGACCGTCCGGGGGTGCCGCCGGTGCCGGGCAACCGGCAGACTGATCCGCGTGTCAGCCCTCACCACCCTCACCCGCCGACTCGGCCACCACCGCTGGTTCGGGACCGCCGCCCGCCTGCTCGTACCCGCCGACCGGATCGTCGGCCGGCTCACCCGCGGACGGGTGGTCGCGCTCGGCTTACTGCCGTCCCTGGTGATCACCACGACCGGCCGCCGGTCCGGCAAACCGCGCAGCAACCCCCTGCTCTACGTGCCCGACGGCGACGCGTACGTGGTGATCGGTTCCAACTGGGGGCAGACCCACCAGCCCGGTTGGGCGATGAACCTGCTCGCCGCCCCGGCCGCCGAGGTGGACGTGAAGGGCCGCCGGCTCCCGGTGCGGGCCGAGCCGGCGTCCGGGGCCGAGCGGGACCGTCTGTGGGACCTGCTCGTCGCCCAGTGGCCGGCGTACCGCACGTACGTCGAGCGGGCCGGGGGCCGTGAGATCCGCATCTTCCGGCTGGTGCCGACCGGGCGCGGCGGGCCGGCCAGCCCGCCGTCGGCTGGCTAGGCTGACGCCAGTCGCCCCAGGGGAGGTTGTGGACCCGTGAGCGCGCTCGGTGATGACCGACGGTGGTCGGTGGCGGAGCGGGTGGCCGAGGCGATCCAGCGACGTTTCCCGGCCGATGTGCTGGCGATCGCCGTCCACGGGCCCCTCGCGCACGGCGACGACGACGGTGGCGGGAACGGCGAGGTGGGGATGCTGGTGGTCACCTACCGGCCGGGTGGCGGGCCGCCGCCGGCGACCCGGCGGGTGGACGGCGTGCTGGTCGACCTGACCGTGGCCGCCGCCGACGACTACCTCGGACAGGCCCGGATGCTCTCTCCGTTGTGGCCGCTGACGGCCGACCGGTACGTCACCACCCGGTCGCTGTTCGACCCGACGGGCTGGCTGCGGACGTTGCGCGACGAGCACCTCGGCCGACTCGCCCGGGCCCGGCCGGCGGAGTTCAGCACGGCGGCGCGGCAGGCCTGGTACCGGGGCAGCGCCGCGCACGCGCGGGCGGCCCGACTGGCCGAGTGGTACGAGACCGACCAGGCGCTGCTGATGCTCGGTGAGGCGCGGTTGGCCGCGGCGACCGTGACCGGCCTGCTGGGCCGCACCTACTTCCGCGATCCGGGCGACGCGGTGCGGCGTACGGGTCTGGCCGGCGCGGACATGACCGAGGTCGGTGCGGTACTGACCCGGCAGGCCGAGGAGCTGGCGGCGCGCGGCCGCCCGGTCGACGGCACGATCGACGATCTGCTCGGCGGTTGACCGGGCGTCACAGCCCGCCCTGCACCCCGATCAGCGAACCGACCAGGTAGGTGGCCCCGGCCGCCGCGGCGCCCAGTACGAGTTGACGCAGGCCGCTGGTCCACCAGGGTCGGTTGGTGAACCGGGCCACCACCGCGCCGGCGGCGAACAGCCCGAGCCCGCCGACGGCGAGCGCCAGCCAGAGGTCGGTGGCGCCCAACAGGTACGGCAGCAGGGGGACCAGCGCCCCCAGCGAGAAGAACACGAACGAGGAGATCGCCGCCGCCCACGGGCTCGGCTGATCGTCGGGGTCGACGCCCAACTCCTCGCGGACGTGTACCCGCAGCGCCTCCTCCGGGTCGCGCCGTACCGCCTCGGCGACCTGCATGGCGAGGTCGCGGGGCAGGCCCCGGGCCACCCAGGCGTCGGCCAGCTCGCGCGCCTCCGCCTCGGGGTGCCGTTCCAGCTCGCGCCGCTCCTTGGCGACCTCGGCGGCGACCTGTTCGTTGGCCGAGCGCACGCTGGTGTACTCGCCGAGCCCCATTGAGATCGCGCCGGCCACCAGGCCGGCGGTGCCGGTCAGCACGATGCTGTGCGGCGAGACGCCACCGCCGCCGACGCCGGCGATGAGGGCGATGTTGGTCACCAGGCCGTCCATCGCGCCGAAGACCGCCGGGCGCAGCCAGCCACCGGAGACGTCCGCGTGGTGCGCCTCGCGCAGGGCGGCGGGGGTCTCGGTCACGGCGTCTGCCCTTCGTTCGCGACTGCGGGACTCCGCTTCGCCGCGTTCCTCGCGCTCACGGCAGGGTCAGGATCTCGTGGCCGTCGTCGGTGACGACGATGGTGTGCTCGAACTGCGCGGTCCACCTGCGGTCCTTGGTGACCACGGTCCACCCGTCGTCCCACATGTCGTACTGGTAGGTGCCGAGGGTGATCATCGGCTCGATGGTGAAGGTCATTCCCGGCTCCATGACGTCCGTCGGCCGGGGGCTGTCGTAGTGCGGCACGTAGAGGCCGCTGTGGAAGGTCTCGCCGATCCCGTGGCCGGTGAAGTCGCGGACCACGCCGTAGCCGAACCGCTTGGCGTACGACTCGATGACGCGGCCCACCACGTTGATCTGGCGACCCGGCGCGACCGCGCGGATGCCGCGCATCATCGCCTCGTGGGTGCGCTCGACGAGGAGCCGCGCCTCCTCGTCGACCTCGCCGACGCAGAAGGTGGCATCCGTGTCGCCGTGCACACCGCCGATGAACGCGGTCACGTCGACGTTGATGATGTCGCCGTCGGCCAGGACCGTGGAGTCCGGGATGCCGTGGCAGATGACCTCGTTGAGGCTGGTGCAGCAGGACTTGGGGTAGCCCCGGTAGCCGAGCGTCGACGGGTACGCGTCGTGGTCGCAGAGGAACTCGTGCACCACGCGGTCGATCTCGTCGGTGGTGACGCCGGGCTTGCAGTGCTCGCCGGCGAGCTGCGTCGCCTGGGCGGCGAGGCGGCTGGCGATCCGCATCTTCTCGATGGTCTCCGGCGTCTGCACGTGCGAGCCGCGCCACTGCTGCGGCGCCTTCTTACCCACGTACTCCGGGCGGGGAATGTGGGCGGGCACCGGTCGCGTCGGGGACAGCGTGCCGGGGGTCAGCGGCGCACGGACGGTCATGCCCCCCAGCCTATCGTCGCTGACGCCGTGACCCGTGCCACGGCCGGTCGGTACCGGTTGTTGCCCTGCCTGGTCGGCTGTGCCATCGTGTCTGCGTGGATCAAGGGGGAGCACCACCCGTCTTCTCCGCCCGCGCGGAGATCGACGGAGAGCACCTCCACGTGGTGGTGACCGGCGAGGTCGACATGGCGACGGCCGACACGATGGCGCAGACCGCCCTACGCGAGCCCGCCAGCCGGCTCACCCTCGACCTGCGGGCGGTGACCTTCTTCGACTCGGCGGCCATCCACGCGGTGGTCCGGCTCGCCCAGCGGTTCTCCGGCACGCTCACCGTGTTGCCGTCCCGGCAGGTACGCCGCGTGCTGGAGATCTCCGGGCTGGGCGATCAGCCCTGGCTCGATCCGGTCTGAGACCCGGCCGCGCCCCGTCAGCCCTGCAACTGCCGGCGCAGCGTCACCTCGGTCCCCCCGTCGGTACGCCGCACCATCAGGTCACCCAACGCCTTGATCAGCGACAGTCCGCGCCCCCGGAAGCCGGAGTCGGTGGACTCCCGCCACTGGCCGGTGTCACGCACGGTGGCGATCACCGTCCGGTCCTCGATGGCCACCTCCACGGTGATCACCGCCTCGGCGGGCTGGACGGGGTGTTCGATGGCGTTCGCGGCGGCCTCCGAGACCGCCACGGTCAGGTCGAACAGGTCCGTCTCGCCGACGTTGTGCGCGACGAGGAAGTCCTCCAGGCGCTTGCGGAGCACGCTCAGTCGGGTCGGGTCGGCCGGCAGTCGCAACGCGAACCGGTTCAGCTCCGCCGCCTCCACGGCGAGCACCGCCACGTCGTCGCGACGTGGTCGCCCGGTCACCCGCTCGACGACCGTGTCGACCAGATCCGCCACATGGTGGCCCGGCGCGGCCGCGTCGACCCGCAACTGTGCCAGCGCGGCGTCGATGCCGAGGTGACGGTCCTCGATCAGCCCGTCGGTGTAGAGCAGCAGTCGGCTGCCCGCGGGCAGCTCACCCTCAACGGTCCGGTAGGTGGTGCCGGGGATGGCGCCGACCGGCGGGCCGAGCGCACGGTCGTGCAGGAACGCCACGTCGTCTCCTCGGATCAGCAGGGGGGACGGGTGACCGGCGCTGGCGTAGCGCAGGCGACCGGTGCGGGGGCTGAACAGCAGGCAGACCACCGTCGCGAACGACGACTCCTCGGTGGACACGACCAGCCGGTTGAGCCGGGTCAGCGACTCGCCCGGGTCGAAGCCCTCCAGCAGGTACGCCCGCAGCGCGTTGCGCAGCTGGCCCATGGCCGCGGCGGCCTGGACGCCCTTGCCGACCACGTCGCCGATGACCAGCACGAGGTTGTCCGCGTCGAGCGCGAGCGCGTCATACCAGTCCCCACCGACCTCGACGTCGGCACTGCCCGGCAGGTAGCGGCTCGCGACGACCGCGCCCGGCAGCTGGGGCAGCGTCCTCGGCAGCAGGCTGTGCTGCAACGTGGTGGCGATGTGGTGTTCGGCCTCGTAGAGCTGGGCGTTCTCGAGTCGGACGCCGACCAGCCGGGCCAGTTGGGTGAGCGCGGCCTCGTCGGCCTGCGCGTCGTCGTCGGCGGCCCGCCAGACCCGCAGCTCGCCGAGCTGTTCGCGGCTGGTCCCGGTGAGCGGGGCCACGAAGGTCGGATCGGCGGCCGTTTCACCGCCAGCGTCGGCCTCGAACCGGGAGCCGGCCGCGCTGACCACGACCCGGGCCGCCTCGGCGAGGCTGAGCGCGTGCCGGGCGGCGACCTGGAGCACGTCGGCGGTGGACCGGGCTGTGTTGACCGCCACCGCCGCGTCGGCCAGCGCCCGCAGACGACGGATGATCTGGCGGCGTAGCTGACCCAGCTCGACGTTGGCCCGGACCCGGGCGATCAGCTCCTGCCCGGAGAACGGCTTGGTCAGGTAGTCGTCGGCGCCGGCGGCGAGGCCGGCGACCGCCTCCGCGGAGCCGGCGCGGGCGGAGAGCAGCACGATCGGCACATCACGGGTACGGGGGTCCGCGCGCAGCGCGCCGACCAGACCGAACCCGTCCAACCGGGGCATCATCACGTCGCTGAGCACCAGGTCGAACCCGCCCTCGCGGGCCAGCGTCAAGGCCGCCCGACCGTCGCTGGCGGTGACCACCTCCCAGGTCGGCGAGAGCAACCGGGTGACGTGCTCACGCAGGTCGGCGTTGTCGTCGACGACCAGGATCCGGCCGCTCGGGGCGAGTGCGGTCGGCTGCTGGCCGGCCTCACCGGTGCCGTCCTCGGCGGCCCACAGGGCGGTCTCCGCCACGAAGAGCCGGGCCTGCTCGGGCTCGCCCGTCGGCAGGGGGGCGAACGCGACCACCCGGTCGGCGGGCAGGTGATCGGACCCGAACGGGACGGTCACCGTGAAGGTGCTGCCCTCGTCGACCTGGCTGGTCAGGCCGACCGTACCGCCGTGCATCTCGACCAGCTCGCGGACCAGCGCCAGCCCGATACCGGTGCCCTCATGGGTACGGGCGCGCGCGCCGGGCACCCGGTGGAAACGCTCGAAGACGTGCGGCAGTTCGTCCGGGACGATCCCGACGCCGGTGTCGACGACATCCAGCCGGGCGAGATCGCCGTCGGCCCGGACCCGCACGCGGATCTCGCCGTCCAAGGTGAACTTCACGGCGTTCGACACCAGGTTGAGGACGATCTTCTCCCACATGTCCCGGTCGACGAAGACCGGCGCGGGCAGCGGCGGGCAGTCCACGACCAGCCGCAGGCCGGCGCGTTCGGTGGCCGAGCGGAAGGTGCTGGCCAGTCGGGCGGTGTAGTCGGCCAGGTCGGTGGGTTGGTAGTGGGCCGCGAGCCGGCCGGATTCCAACCGGGAGAAGTCGAGCACGGTGTTGACCAACTTGAGCAGCCGCATCGCGTTGCGGTGCATCACGACGAGTCGGTCGGTGTAGGCGGCGGGCAGTTCCGGGTCGGCCAGCATGTCCTCCAGCGGGCCGAGCACCAGCGTCAACGGGGTGCGGAACTCGTGACTGACGTTGGCGAAGAAGTTGGTCTTCGCCCGGTCCAGCGCGGCCAGCTCGGCGGCTCGGGCGCGCTCCTGCTCGTACGCCCGCTGGGTGCCGACCGCCCGGGAGACCTGCGCGGCCACCAGGTCGAGGAAGTCGCGGTACTCGTCGCCGAGCGGCAGCAGGCGGGCCACGCCGACGACCAGCGCGCCGACGGTCTCGTTGGTCGCCTTCACGGGCAGCACGAGCGCCACGTCGGAGGCGTCGGCCGGTCGCCGCGCGACCAGGTCGCGCACCCGCACGGTGGCGGAGGCGCCCTCGGCGACCAGTTCGGCGAACGTCGCCGGTGGAGCGTCGACCGCCGCCGGATCGACGCCGCTGGCCCCGGTGAGCCGGAACTCACCGGTGTCGTCGGCGAGGTAGATGAGCGCGAAGGGTACGTCGGCGGAGTGCCGGCCGAGCACGTCGGCGGCGGTCCGGCCCAGCTCGCCGGCGCTGTTCACGTCGGCCAGCTCGGCGCCCAGTTCGGACAACGCCCGCAGTCGGCGTTCACCGACCACCCGGCCGGTGGTCTCGTTGACGATGCAGTACACGCCGCTGACCGAGCCGTCGGCGCCGCGGATCGGGTCGTACGAGACGTCGAAGTAGGTCTGCTCGACGAAGCCGGAGCGGTCCAGCAGGAAGGGGTGGTCGGCGCCCCGGTAGGAGAGCCCGGTGCTGCGGACGCCTTCGAGCAGCGGGCCGAGGACGTCCCACGTCTCGGCCCAGTGGTGTCGGGCCGGCTGACCGAGCACGTGCGGATGCTTGCTGCCGATGGTCGGCCGGTACGCGTCGTTGTAGAAGGCGAGCTGGTCGTCGCCCCAGAACATGACGATCTGCGCGCTGGAGGAGAGCATCATGCCGACGGCGCTGGCCAGGGCCACCGGCCAGCGGGACGGCCCGCCCAGCGGCGCGGTGGACCAGTCGAGGGCGCGGAGCCGTTCGCCCAGCTCACCGCCGTTCGCGAAGGCGGCGGCCAACAGCGGGGGGATCTCGTGGCCGTCCGCGAAGGAACGCCCCGCGTCCGCGCCCCCCTGGGCCGAGCTCATGCAGCCTCCCCCGCTTCGGCCGTACCCCTCAGCCGTTGATCTCCACGCGCCGTGCTCCGACTTGTACCCCGGCGGACCAGCAACGTAACGCATGACGACCCGCGGACGCTGGTTACGTGCACTCCGGTGGTCGCCGACCCGACGGCACGGGGGCGGACGCGGCGCACCGACGGGGGCGCACACGTGTCCTGAGCACTCAGAAGACCGGCAATCCGTCGATGCTCGCGGCGTTCTTGGTGGCGCGGTAGGTCACCAGATCATCGGCCGTGCGACGGGAGTGTGAGGTGAGTAACAGGTCGCGTTCCGCGCGGTAGTCCATCAGCGGCACCGCGTAGCCGCAGGAGTCGCTGACCCGCTGCACGTCGACGGTGATGACGGCCCGTACGGCGTGCACGTCCGGTGGAGCGGGAAACTCGGCGAGACGGTCGGCGAAGCCCGCCTCGGTCACCGCCACGGTGTGGCCCCTGCCGTGCAGGCGCACGATCTTCGGCGGCCCGTCGAAGGCGCAGAACATCAGCGTGATGCGGCCGTTGTCCCGCAGGTGGGCGATGGTCTCCGCCCCGCTGCCGTGATAGTCGAGGTAGGCCACCCGGTGCGGGCCGAGGACCACGAAGGTGCCCGTCATGCCCTTCGGTGAGACATTGACATGCCCCTCGGGACCGGACGGCGCGGTAGCCACGAAGAAGACCTGCTGGGCCGCGATGAACTCCCGCAGACGACCGTCGATCTCCGGATAGACCTTGCCCATACGCTGATCCTCCCACCGCCCGACCCATGCGACGGGGGCGACCTGCGTCACAGCACCGGTGATCCGGCCACGCGTACCCCCTCGTCGTGGTCGCTCACCGGCGGGCCGGTGCCCCGGGCGGCCCGGACCAGCGCGGTGATCGGGCGTGGGTCCGGCTCGTTCTCCGGATGCCACTGCACGCCCAGCACGAACGCACGGGCCGGATCCTCCACCGCCTCGATCACGCCGTCGGCCGCCCAGCCGGTCACCGTGAGCCGGCCCGCGGTGGCGACCGCCTGATGGTGGTACGAGTTGACCTGCTGAACCCCGGCCAGGGTCCGCGCCGCGAGGCTGCCCGGCGCGAACCGCACCGGATGGGCGCCGTAGACGCCCGGCGCCGGCCGGTGCGCCTCGGAGCCGAGCACGTCCGGCAGGTGCTGGTGCAGGGTGCCGCCGTAGGCGACGGCGAGCAGCTGCATCCCCCGGCAGACCCCGAGCACGGGCAGGTCGGCGGCGAGGGCAGCCGCCAGCAGGGTCAACTCACCGGCGTCCCGGTCCGGCCGGTCCTCGGTCCGCGGGTGCGGCTGCTGGCCGTACCGCCCCGGGCCCACGTCGGCGCCCCCGGCCAGCAGCAGCCCGTCGAGGACCGCCAGCACGTCGGCGTCGACGTCGTCCGGGGGCAGCACCACCGCCCGGCCACCGGCGGCGGTCACCGCCCGCACGTACGCCTCGGGCACCAGGACCGCCCGCACACCACGCCAGACGGCCCAGTCGACGGGCTCGACGTACGCGCTGATCCCGATCAGGGGCCGCCGCGGAGCCGCTGGTGTTCGCGACTGCGGGGCTCGCAAACCCGGCTCACTCCTCGCGCTCATAGCGGAGTGACGTACGCGCCGGTGATACCGCCGTCGACCACGAACTGCGCGGCGGTCATGAACGAGGCGTCGTCGCTGGCCAGGAAGGCCACCGCGGCGGCGATCTCCGCCGGCTCACCGAACCGACCCATCGGCACGTGCACCAGCCGGCGGGCGGCCCGCTCCGGGTCGGCGGCGAACAGCTCCAGCAGCAGCGGGGTGGCCACCGGGCCGGGGCAGAGCGCGTTGACCCGGATGCCCTCGCGGGCGAACTGCACGCCCAACTCGCGGGTCATCGCCAGCACGCCGCCCTTGCTCGCGGTGTACGCGATCTGCGACGTCGCCGCTCCCATCAACGCGACGAACGAGGCCGTGTTGATGATCGACCCCTTGCCCTGCCGCCGCATGTGCGGAATCGCGTACTTGCAACACAGGTAGACGCTCGTGGTGTTGACCCGCAGCACCCGCTCCCACGCGTCCAGGCCGGTGTCCAGGATGGAGTCGTCGTCCGGCGGGGAGATGCCGGCGTTGTTGAACGCGATGTCCACCCGACCGTGCCGGTCGGCCACCCCGTCGAACAGGTCACGTACCGCCGCCTCGTCGGCGACGTCGGCGCGGACGAACTCGCCGCCGCACTCCTGCGCGGCCTTCTCGCCCGCCGCCGCGTCGATGTCGACGCAGACCACCCGCGCCCCCTCGGCGGCGAACCGCCGGACGGTGGCCAACCCGATGCCGCTGCCCGCTCCGGTGACCACGGCCACCCGGTCCTGCAACCGACCCTGCACTGGCCTCACTCCTTCGTCGCGATGAACACGTTCTTGACGTCGGTGAAGGAGTGCAGCGCGTCCGGGCCCAGCTCACGGCCGAGTCCGGAGCGCTTCATCCCGCCGAACGGGGTCCAGTAGCGCACCGAGGAGTGCGAGTTGACGCTGAGGTTGCCCGAGTCGACCGCCCGCGCCATCCGCAGCGCGCGCCCGATGTCCCGGGTCCAGATCGAGCCGGAGAGGCCGTACTCGGTGTCGTTGGCGAGCCGCACCGCGTCGGCCTCGTCGTCGAACGGCAGCACCGAGACCACCGGCCCGAAGATCTCCTCCCGCCAGTGCCGGTCGGCGGGCGAATCGGCCAGCAGCACGGTCGGCGCGTGCCAGAAGCCGGCGCCGTCGGGGCAGGAGCCGGTGAAGGCGACCTTCGCGCCGGTCACGTAACCGGCGACGCGGTCCCGCTGGGCCGCCGAGATCAGCGGGCCCATCTCGGCGGTGTCGCGGGACGGGTCCTCGACCCGGACGGCGCGTACCGCTGGTTCGAGCAGTTCCAGGAACCTGTCGTACACCGGTCGTTGGACCAGGATCCGCGACCGTGCGCAGCAGTCCTGGCCGGCGTTGTCGAAGACCGCGCCGGGCGCGGTCGCGGCGGCGGTCTCCAGGTCGGCGTCGGCGAACACGATGTTGGCGCTCTTGCCGCCCAACTCCAGCGTGAGCCGCTTCACCTGGGCGGCGCAGCCGGCCATGATGCGCGTGCCGACCTCGGTGGAGCCGGTGAAGCAGATCTTGCGAACGGCCGGGTGGCTGACGAACCGCTCCCCCACCACCGCGCCCTCGCCGGGCAGCACGGTGAACACGTCCTCGGGCAGGCCGGCCTCGCGGGCCAGCTCGGCCAGGCGCAGCGCGGTGAGCGGGGTCAGCTCGGCGGGTTTGAGCACCACCGTGTTGCCGGCGGCGAGGGCCGGGGCGAACCCCCAGGCGGCGATGGGCATCGGGAAGTTCCACGGCACGATCACGCCAACCACGCCGAGCGGTTCGTGGAAGGTGACGTCGAGGCCACCGGGTACGGGGATCTGCCGGCCGGTCAACCGCTCCGGCGCACCGGCGTAGTAGTCCAGCACGTCGCGGACGTTGCCGGCCTCCCAGCGGGCGTTGCCGATGGTGTGCCCGGAGTTGCGCACCTCCAACCGGGCCAGCTCGTCCAGGTGCGCGTCGACGACGGCGGCGAACCGCCGCAACAGCCGCCCCCGATCCCCCGGCGCCACCTCCCGCCACGTCTCGAACGCCGTCGCGGCCCGCGAGATGGCAGCATCCACCTCCCCCACCGAGGCCCCGGTAACCTCCCGAAACCCCACCCCGGAAGCCGGATCAACAAGCACGCTCACGCGTCCCACCCCTCACCCAATCCGCGCGATCTTGCACTTTCTGTGCCGACATAAGCCGCGAGTCGCCCCAAACCAACGACAGAAAGTGCAAGATCGCGGCGGAGGCAGGCCCTAGGGCCTGTTTCATAAGGGCGGTCGAGCCGAGGCGGAGTCCGGGCGGCGATCCGGCAAGGCGCGGTGTCGTCCGGATACCGGTGTTGTATCCGGACGACACCGCAACGCCGCCGGTCGTCGTCCGGGCCCGCCGCAGGCCGGCCAGTTCTTATGAAACAGGCCCTAGAGGCGTTCGAAGCCACGGGTCAGCTCCCAGTCCGTTACCGCCGCGTCGAAGGCCTTCAGCTCCACCTTTGCCTGGTTGGCGTAGTGGGCCACCACCTCGTCGCCGAACGCCTCGCGGGCCACCTCGGACGCCTCCCACAGGGTCAGGGCGTCGCGCAACGTGCTGGGGACGCGCTCGGCGTCCGGGTCGTCGTACGCGTTGCCGGCGCACTCCGCGCCCAGCTCCAGCCCCTGCTCGATGCCGTGCAACGCGCCCGCGACCAGCCCGGCGATCGCCAGGTACGGGTTGACGTCGGCGCCGGGCACCCGGTTCTCCACCCGCATGCCCTGCCCGTGCCCGACCACCCGCAGCGCGCAGGTGCGGTTGTCGACACCCCAGCGAAGCGCCGTCGGGGCGAACGAGCCCGGCTGGTAGCGCTTGTACGAGTTGATGTTCGGCGCGAAGAGCAGGCTGAACTCCCGCATGGTGGCGAGCAACCCGGCAAGCACCCGCTGCCCGGTCTCGCTCAGGTGCGCCGGCCCGTCACCGAGCATGGCCGACGAGCCGGACGAGTCCCGGAGCGAGAAGTGGATGTGGCAGGAGTTGCCCTCCCGCTCGTTCGGCTTGGCCATGAAGGTGATCGACATGCCCTCCTGGGCGGCGATCTCCTTCGCGCCGTTCTTGTAGATGACGTGGTGGTCGGCGCAGGCCACCGCCTCGTCGTACCGGAAGGCGATCTCGTGCTGGCCGAGGTTGCACTCGCCCTTGGCGCTCTCCGGGGTGAGCCCGGCGGCGGCCATCTCGGTACGGATCCGACGCAGCAGCGGCTCCACCCGGGCGGTCCCGAGCAGGGAATAGTCCACGTTGTACTGGTTTGCCGGGGTGAGGTCGCGGTAGCCGCGCCGCCAGGCGTCCTCGTACGAGTCGCGGAACAGCACGAACTCCAGCTCGGTGCCGGCGTACGCGGTCAGCCCGTGCTCAGCCAGTCGGTCCAGTTGCTTGCGCAGAATCTGCCGGGGCGAGGCGACCACGTCACCGGAGCCGTCCAGCCAGGCGAGGTCGGCCAGCAGCATCGCCGAGCCCGGCTGCCAGGGCACCCGGCGCAGGGTGGCGAAGTCCGGCACCATGGCGAAGTCGCCGTAGCCGCGCTCCCAGCTCGACATCGCGTACCCGTCGACGGTGTTCATGTCGACGTCCACCGCCAGCAGGTAGTTGCAGCCCTCGCTGCCGCCCTCGACGACCTGGTCGAGGAAGAAGGGCGCGTGGAACCGCTTGCCCTGCAACCGGCCCTGCATGTCGACCAGGGCCAGCACCACGGTGTCGATCTCGCCATCGTCGACGGCGACCCGCAGTTGTTCCAGCGTGAGCGGCGCATTCCTCATGAGCGGGCCTCCATCACCAAGGTCTACTGGCAAACCGGATCACCGTCAATGCCCCCGCGCACCGCCCCGGATGCAAGGAAGGGCCCCTTGTTATCGGATTTTGTTGAACAAGGGGCCCTTCCTTACACCGCAGGGGGGTCAGGAGCCTTCGGCGGGCGTACGCGCGGACCGCTCCTCGACGGTACGGACCGGGCCGGTGAACCACTTCCGGGCCGAGGCGTACCACCAGACGGCCACCACCAGCAGCACCCCGCCGACGGCCAGCGGCGCGTAGTTCACCGCGGACCAGGTGAACTCGTCGTCGCCGGGCACCCCGGCGGGCACGATCGGCAGCACGAAGTACACGGCGATGACCGCGATCTCGATGACCGCGACCCAGCCGAACAGCTTGTACTTGCGTCCCAGCGTCCACGGACCGGGCACGAATCGGTCGCCCATGCGCAGCCGCAGCGCGATCGGGATGAGGAAGGACAGGTAGAGGCCGAGCACCGCGACGGAGACCACCGCGTAGAAGGCGATCGGGATACCGGCCGAGCTCTCGTAGAGCGCCGGCAGGGTGAGCACCAGGCCGGCGACCGTGGCGCCGATGATCGCGTTGACCGGGGTGCCGTTGCGGTCGACCTTCGACCAGAGCCGCCAGCCCGGCACGGCCCGGTCACGGCTGAACGCGTACGCCATGCGACTCATCGACGTCACGCAGCTCATGCCGCAGAAGAACTGCCCGATGGTGGAGATGATGATGACGACCTTGAAGAAGACCGGGGTCAGCGCGGACTCGAAGATGGCGCCGGAGAAGCCGCCGGCGGCGTTGACCGCCTCGACGTCGGTGGCCGCGAACAGGAAGGCCAGCAGCAGGATCCAGCCGCCGACCGCCGAGTAGAAGATCGACTGCCAGAGCCCCTTGGCGGCGGCCTGGGACGCGCCCCGGGTCTCCTCGGACACGTGCGCGCAGGCGTCGAAGCCCGTGATCGTGTACTGGGTGAGCAGGAAGCCCAGCGGCAGCACGTAGAACCAGAAGGTCAGGCCGCCGGTGTCACCGTCACCGAAGCCCGAGTTGTTGAACCGCTCGGTGAACACGAACTGGAAGCTCTGGTGGTTGTCGGGGACGAACACCAGGATGGCCACCACGACGGCGGCGCCGGCCACGTGCCACCAGACCGAGACGTTCTGGAGTACGTCGATGATCCGGTGCCCGTAGATGTTGATGAGGCCGTGCAGCGCCAGGATGATCACGAACAGGATGAACGCCTGCCGCAGCGTCCCGGCCCAGCCGTCGAAGAGCGCCGACAGGGTGAGGTTGAGGAAGGTCGCGCAGCCGTAGTCGACCGACGCGGTGACGGCGACCAGGCCGATCAGGTTCAACCAGCCGGTGAACCAGCCGTGCGCCGGGCGACCCATGGTCGCCGCCCACCAGTAGATGCCGCCCGCCGTCGGGTACGCCGACACCAGCTCGGCCATGCAGAAGCCGATGATCAGGATGAACAGTGAGATCAGCGGCCAACCCCAGGAGATGGCGACCGGTCCGCCGTTGTTCCACGCCTGGCCGAACGTGGTGAAGCAGCCGGCCAGGATCGAGATGATCGAGAACGAGATGGCGAAGTTGGAGAAGCCGCTCCACTTGCGGCGCAGTTCCTGCTTGTAGCCGAGTTCGGCGAGACGCCGGGCGTCGTCATCCATCGGTTGCTCTGCGGTCGGAACGGGCGTCGTGGCCACTGCGCACCTCCCTGAGGTGGTTCCGTCAACGAGTGCGCAAAGTGTCGTCCCGATGATCAGGGGCGGTCAATACGTCGCGGGTACCGTCCCGCTAATCCCGTTGCCACCGCACGCTTGACGACCGCATGCTGTTACCCGTGACCAGGCCCGATCGCGACGGGCTCCGCCGGGCGCTCGGCAACGTCCGGCACACGGTGGCGCGGGGCGCCGCCTCTCTCTCGCGTACGGCCTCCCGCCGTATCCGACGAAGGTGCCCCGCGCCGCCGCGCCCGGCCCCGGCAGGGCTGTTCGGATCCGTCCCGAACGCCGTCCACCGTTGCCCCGGTTGATCCGGCCTCCCCATCGTGGAGTCATCCGGCCGACCTGATTCCGGCCGGCACACGACCGGGAGGACGAACAGTGCTGCGAAGGATCTCAACCATGGCTCTGGCCACGCTCATGCTGTTGCCCGTCGGCGCGACGGCGGCCCAGGCGGGCACCGCTGCCGCGCGGACCGCCGCCCTCTACGAGATCGCCGTGGAGACCACGAACGACTCCGCGACGGCGTACCTGGAGGTCTACAACGCCTGGGAGCTGTCGGTCTGCGACGACAAGAAGGACGGCTACCGTGCGCGGGCGGAGATGCGGAACCTCACCACGGGCAAGGTCATCGCGACCGCCGAGGACGCCGACGGCTTCAACGACACCTGCGACGAGGGCAACCACGCCTATCCCACGCCGAAGCTGAGCGATACCGTCCGGGTGACCGTGTGGGTGCAGGACGGCACGACGGGCAGCCGCCGGTATACCGCCTACCAGGACTACTAGGGCCTACGCCCCTGAGGGGTGCCCGGTCGGCTGACCGGGCACCCCCTGTCCCGCCGGGCCCGGACGTCAGCCGGGCAGATCGAGCACCACGCCCGGTCGGGCCACGGCGACCGGTCCCGCGTACGCCTGCCGCGTCGCGGCGATCGCCGCCTCCGGGTCCGTGCCGGGCCACAGGTGGGTCAACAGGACCGCTCTGGCGCGTGCCGTACTGGCGTGACGGCCCACCTCGGCTGCGCTCGACAGGAATCCGACCTGCCGGTCCGGGATCTCGTCGACGTACGTCGCGTCGGCGATCAGCAGGTCGGCGTCGCGGGCCAGCTCGGCCAGCATCGGGCTCGGGCCGGTATCCCCGGTGTACGCCAGCGCCGTCCCGCCGGCGGTGATGCGGGCTCCCGCGTTGGGCACCCAGTGCGGCAACGACCAGGTCCGCAGGGTGAACGGACCGATGTCGAAGGTGTCGCCGGGGGTGAACTCGTGCAGCTCGTACGCCGTGTCGACGAGCCCCGCATCGTCGATCGCGAGCAGCGCATCGAGGCTGCCGGTGGGCGCGTACACCGGCAGCGCCGGGGCGGGTCGGTCGGCCAACGCCCTGGCCCGCAGCAGTGGCTGCAGGTCGGCGCAGTGGTCGGGGTGGCCGTGGCTGACGTACACGGCGTCGACCGCCGAGGCGGGCAGCCGGGTCAGCAGCGATTGCAGGGTCGCGTAGCCGGGATCGATCAGCAGCCGGAAACCCTGGCGCTCGACCAGGAAGCCGGCACAGCCCTGGTCGGCCGAGGGCCAGGCGCCGAGACCGCCGAGCACCACGATGCGCACGCGATCACAGGGTCGCGCTGTCGCCGACGGGGATCCGCCGGTATTCGGTTGCGCCCTTGTACTCCATCCAGCCGTCGAAGTTCTCATAGCCGACGTCCGCCGACAGTGCCCGATCGTGGATGGGAAACGCCCGCTCCGGGGCGATCGCCCGCGTCATGTCGATGGCCTCGCGGTGCCTGCCCCAAGGGCCTGCGGCTGGCACGAGAAGCGTCGTCACCCGCTGGTGAGGTACGAAGTACGAGTCGCCGGGGTGGTAGACGCCCTCGACCACATAGCCGAGGTTCACGCAGCCCGGCAGTCCGTCGTAGATCTCCGCGTGCTCACCGCCGACCGCCGCCACCCGGAAGCCGCCGGCACGAAACTCCGCACCCGCCGTGACCACGGTGACCGCCTCCGCCAATCCGCCCCGCACGGCGAGTTCTCGAACCGGCTCCGGCGCGAAGAGCCGCACCGGACGAGAGGCTGACACCTCGGCGACCCGCTCAAGATCGAAGTGGTCGTCGTGCTCGTGAGTCACCAGGATGTCGGTGACCCCGTCGAAGGCCTCCGGCTCGGTCCAGACGCCGGGATCGATCAGCAGTCGGCGCTCGTCGTCCTCAAGGCGGACACAGGCATGCGTGAACTTGACCAGTCGCACGCCCTCACCCTACGGCTCAACGGAACGCGTCGAAGCCCGGTGGATCAGGTCAGCAGGAGGCCGCCGACCCAGAGGGCGCCGATGGTCAGGCCGGCCAGGAACTCCACCAGCATGGACAGGCCGACCGCCTTGAGGGCCTGCACGGTGGACGGCCAGGCGAGCCGGTTGCTGCCCAGCCGCAGCCGCTCCGCCGCCCACACCCCGACGACGAAACCCAGCAGCAGGCCGACCACGGGGATCACGAAGAACCCCACCAGCCCGAGCGCGCCCCCGGCCAGCAGGGACGACGTCGGCACACCGGTCCGCTTGAGGTTCCGCCCCGGCCAGAGATACTTCACGACCATGCCGCCGACCGCGACGAGCGTGGCGGCGGCGAACACCGCCCAACCCGCGGGGCCGGCCCCGCCGAAGATCGCCCAGACCAGCACCCCGCCCCAGCACAGCGGGAGCGCCGGCAGGCCGGGCACCACCACACCCGCCAGCCCGGCCACGATGGCCAGCGCGGCCACCACGGTCACCACCGTCTGCGAGTCGTTCAGGCTCACGCCGTCGCCTTCCGTCGGCACCACGCGGACCGGACCGGCCCGCCGCTCACGCCGTCGCCGTCCGTCGCCGGCCAGCCCGCGTGCCTCACGCCGTAGCCTGCCGGAGCCGGGCCGTGATGTCCTGCGCGGGCACCGGAGCGCCGAAGTACCGCCCCTGCCCGGTGTCGCAGCGCAGGGCCCGTAGCCGCTCCGCCTGCACGCCGGTCTCCACCGCCTCGGCCGTGACCCACAGCTCCAACGCGTGCGCCAACCTGACCAACGCGTCGACGATCCGCTCGTCGCGGTGGTCCGCCGCCTCGTCCGTACCGTCGGCGCGGATGCCCTCGACGAACGGGCCGGCCAGCTTCAGACAGTGGATCGGCAGCCGCCGCAGGTACGCGAGGTTGGAGTAGCCGGTGCCGAAGTCGTCGACCGCGAGTCGGACGCCCAGCGCCGCGAGCCGGTGCAGGCTGCGCAGCGGCTCGCCCGCGCTGCCCATGACGGCGCTCTCGGTCAGTTCCAGTTGCAGCAGCTCCGCCGGGAGACCGCTGGTGGCGAGCGCGTCGGCCACCGTCGCGACGATCGCCGGGTCGTCGGCCTGCCGGGCGGCCAGGTTGACGCTGACCACGACCCGCGCCTCGGGGAACTCCCGCCACCACCGTTCGGCGTCGCGGCAGGCCCGCCGCAGCACCCACTCGCCGAGCCGGACGATCAGACCGGTCTCCTCGGCGAGGCCGATGAAGTGATCCGGGCCGATGAGACCAAGCTCCGGGTGTTCCCAGCGGACCAGCGCCTCCACGGCGAGCATGGTGCCCTCCAGCAGCGACACGATCGGCTGGTAGTGCAGGACGAACTCACCCCGGTCCAGCGCGGCGGGCAGTCCGGCGACCAGCGCCGACCGGGCGTGGTCACGGGCACTGCGCTCCGGGTCGTACACCGCCCACCGACCCCGCCCGGCCGCCTTTGCCCAGTAGAGCGTCGTGTCGGCGGCTTTCATCAGCTCCGAGGCGGTGGTCTCCGCGGCCGGGCAGTCCACGATCCCGACGCTGGCGGAGACCGCCAACTGCTGGTCGCCGACGTGTACGGGCGCGGCGACGGCGGCCAGCGCGGCCTCCGCCACGGCCACCGCGTCCTCGACGTCACCGCCGCCGTCGACCAGGATGACGAACTCGTCGCCGCCCATCCGGGCGACCAGGTGACCCCGGTCGGCCACACACTCGGCGAGCCGCCGGCCGATCGTCACCAACAGCCGGTCGCCGAGGTCGTGGCCGAGGCTGTCGTTGATGGTCTTGAAGCCGTCCAGGTCGAGGAAGCACACCCCGACCCGTTGGCCGGGGGCGGCGGTGTCGAAGACCCGGCCCAACGTCTCGAAGAACAACGTCCGGTTGGGGAGCCCGGTGAGCGGATCGTGCAGCGCCTGGAAGCGCAGCCGCTGTTGGAGCTCGTACCGCTCGGTGATGTCCTCGATCATCGCGACGGTGAACCGTGGCCGGCCGTCGTCGTACCGGATCAGCGAGACGGCCAGATCCGTCCAGACGACGCTGCCGTCCTTGCGGTAGTAGCGCTTCTGGACCCGGGCCGAGTCCTGCTTGCCCTCGATCAGCTCCTGGTACAGCTCCCACATGCCGGCGGCGTCGTCGGCGTGGAACAGCGTCGCCACGTTGATCCGGCGCAGCTCCTCGATCGAGTAGCCGAGCATCTCGGCGAAGGCCGTGTTGACGTCGATGATCTGCCCGTCCACCCCGGCGATGCCGATACCGATGGCGGCGCCCGTGAAGACCGCCCGGAACCGCGCCTCGCTGTCGCGCAACGCCTGCTCGACCTCATCCCGAGCCTGCCACGCCGAACGGGCGATGCGCTCCTGCTGGGCGAAGGTGCGGTCGCGCAGGGCGCGGGCGAACCCGGCCGCCAGCGCGCCCTGCGTCGCCGCGATCCGGTCGCCCAGATCGGCGGGTCGACCGTCGGCCGCCAGCACCCGGGCGGGGAAGTCGTCACCGAGCGCGCGCAGCGACCACTCCAACGCCCGGGGCTCGGTCAGGTGCGCCTCCACCAGGGCCCGCCCCACCTCCTCGGCGGGACGGGCGCTGAACGGCTCGGCTCGCACGATCTCCGCCAGCCGGACGGTGTGCAGCAGCAGCAGCCGCTCGGTCTCGGCCGCGCTGTGCGGCACGAAACCGATGCGGCGTACGACACGGGCCCAGTCAGCGGCGTACGCCTCGACACCGGTCCGGCCGACGTCGACCCCGGTGGGGTCCGGGACGGCGGCCATGGGGTCAGCCGGCGGGCTGGTCGTACCGGGCGACGCCGCCGAAGGCGCCGAACCGCTCGGGGTGCTCGTCGACGTCCTCGGGCGAGTCGGGGCGCCACAGTGGCATGTGCACGACGCCCGGTTCGAGCACCGTCCAGTCGCCGAAGAAGCCGGTGACCTGCGCGCGGGAGCGCAGGGTGATCTCGGTGTCGGTTCGGGAGGAGAGGCGCTGGGCGTCCAGCATCTCCTGCGGCTGGTCCTCGAAGGTGGAGTGCGAGACGACCAGGAAGCTGCCCGGCGCGGCGGCGGCCCGCAGGGTCGCCAGGATCTCGTCGGGACGGTCGGCGTCCGGAACGAAGTGCACCACCCCGGCCAGCAGGATGCCCATGGGACGCTCGAAGTCGATCAACCCGAGCTGTCGGGTCTCGGCGAGAATCCGCTCCGGCTCGCGCAGATCGGCGTGGATCACTCCGGTCAGGTCGTTGCCCGCGAGCAGTTCCCGGCTGTGCGCGACCGCCACCGGGTCGATGTCGACATAGACCACCCGGGCCTTCGGGTTGGCCGCCTGAGCCACCTCGTGCACGTTGCCCACGGTCGGGATGCCGGAGCCGATGTCGAGGAACTGGTCGATACCGGCGTCGAGCAGCGCCCGGACGGCGCGGCGCAGGAAATCGCGGCCGGAGCGCATGGTGGCCGCGAGGTTCGGGGTCATGCTGGCGATCTGCTCGGCCAACTGCCGGTCGATCTCGAAGTTGTGCGCCCCGCCCAGGAAGTAGTCGTACACCCGGGCCGCGCTCGGCCTGGTCAGGTCAATCTCGGTCGGCAGTGCGTCCGGCATCGGTGTGCCCCCCAGTTCGTCGCCGCAGCGCGAGGCACCGGCGTCGACGGGCGTACGCGGCCGCCGGCCGACCCCGCGGGTCGTGTGGTGTGGACCACTCTAGGCCGCCGGCCACCGCGTACGGGAGATCCCCTCACGTAACTTTCGGCACTCAGGCGGCGGATTCCAGCAGCAGCGAGATGCCCTGACCGACACCGATGCACATGGTGGCGAGCGCCCGACGGCCGCCCCGGCGGCGCAGCTCCAGTGCGGCGGTGAGCGCCAGCCGCGCACCGCTCGCGCCCAGCGGGTGCCCGAGCGCGATCGCGCCCCCGTTGGGGTTCACGTGCTCGGCGTCCACGGGCAGTCCCAGTTCGCGCAGCACCGCCACGGACTGCGCGGCGAACGCCTCGTTCAGCTCGACGACGTCCACCGCCGCCAGGTCGACGCCGGTCCGGTCGAGCAGTTTGCGGGTGGCCGGCACCGGGCCGATCCCCATGATCCGGGGCGGCACGCCCGCCGTCGCCGCGCCGACGACGCGGGCCAGCGGGGTGAGGCCGTACCGCCGCACCGCGGCCTCGCCGGCCACCAGCAGGGCCACCGCGCCGTCGTTGACGCCCGACGAGTTGCCGGCGGTCACCGTGCCGCCGTCGCGGAACGGGGTGGGCAGCGCGGCCAGCTTCTCCAGCGACGTCTCGCGCGGGTGCTCGTCGACCTCGACCAGTCGGGTCTCCCGACGACCGGCGGGAACGGACACCGGGACGATCTCCTCGGCGAACCGGCCGTCGGCCTGCGCCTTGGCGGCGCGCTGCTGCGAGCGGTACGCGAAGGCGTCCTGCTCGGCGCGGTCGACGCCGTACTCGGCGGCCACGTTCTCGGCCGTCTCGGGCATCGAGTCGATCCCCCAGCCGTCGCGCATCAGCGGGTTGACCAGCCGCCAGCCCAGGGTGGTGTCGTACATCTCGGCGGAGCGGGAGTACGCCGAGGTCGCCTTCGGCACGACGAAGGGCGCGCGGCTCATGCTCTCCACCCCGCCCGCGATCACCAGCTCGGCCTCCCCCGCCACGATGGAGCGGGCGGCGGTGGCGAGGGCGTCCAGACCGGAGCCGCAGAGCCGGTTGACCGTGCTGCCCGGCACCTCCTCGGGCAGCCCGGCGAGCAGCGCCGCCATCCGGGCCACGTTGCGGTTGTCCTCGCCGGCCTGGTTGGCGCAACCGAGTACGACGTCGTCGACGCGGGCCCAGTCCACCGACGGGTGCCGGGCGACCAACTCGCGGATCACGTGGGCGGCCAGGTCGTCGGGGCGGACGCCGGCCAGCGCGCCCGCGTACCGGCCGATCGGGGTACGGACACCGGCCACCAGGTATGCCACGGTCATCGCGAGTCCTTCAGGGGTGCAGACGGCGGGGGTGGGGCAGGCCCACCGGATCGCGGGGGGCTGCCGGCCGCCAGGATATCCACGCCGGCAACGGATAGGTTGACGGCATGGCCCGGGCCCAGTTCAGCGCAGAGACCAGCCGTGGCGGCGCGTTCGTCCGTCAGCCCAACCGGTTCACCGGTCGGGTCACCGCCGACTCGACCTCGCCCCCGGGCGGCGGTCCGGACGAGCAGGACCGCTGGCCGTTGGAGGCCGGCCGGTACCGGCTCGTCTGGTGCCGCGCGTGCCCGTGGGCGCACCGGGCGAGGATCGTGCGTGGCCTGCTCGGGCTGGACGACGCGATCTCGCTGGGCACCGTCGACCCGATCCGGGACGAGCGGGGTTGGGCGTTCGCGCTCGACCCGGACGGCTTCGATCCGGTCCTCGGCGTCCGCTTCCTCTCCGAGGCGTACCTGGCCACCGACGAGGACTACACCGGCCGGGTGACCGTGCCGGCGCTCGTCGACACCCTGACCGGCCGGGTGGTCACCAATGACTACCCGCAGCTCACCCTCGACTTCTCCACCGAGTGGCGGTCACTGCACGCCCCCGACGCCCCGGATCTGTACCCGGTCGCGCTGCGCCCCGAGATGGACGCGCTGATGGCCGGGATCCACACCGACGTCAACAACGGCGTCTACCGGTGCGGCTTCGCGACCTCCCAGGAGGCGTACGACGAGGCGTTCCGGGCGCTGTTCGCCCGGCTGGACGCGCTCTCCGAGCGGCTGGCCGGGCAGCGCTACCTGATGGGGGACGCGATCACCGAGGCGGACGTACGGCTGTTCACCACGCTGGTCCGCTTCGACGCGGCGTACCACGGGCACTTCAAGTGCAACCGGAACAAGCTGACCGAGATGCCGGTGCTCTGGGCGTACGCCCGGGACCTGTTCCAGACGCCGGGTTTCGGCGAGACGGTGGACTTCGACCACATCAAGCGGCACTACTACGGCACCCACCGGGAGATCAACCCGACCGGCATCGTGCCGTTGGGGCCCGACGAGTCCGGCTGGACGACGCCGCACGGACGTGGCTGAGCCGGGTCGGGCCGGCACCGCCACGACGCCTCGCGGCCACGGGGGCCGGGCCCGCCGGGTCGCCGGGTCGGCCGCCGCCGGCTGCGCGGTGGCCGGGGCGGTCGCGGTGACGGTCGCGGTGGTCGCCGGTCCCGGTCCGGGCTTCACCGGGTACGTGAGCGAGGCCGGTATCGCCGGCAGCGCGCACGCCGTGACGTACCGGATCGGGGTTCTGGCTCTTGCCGGCGCGTTGCTGCTGATCGCCGCGGCGCTGCCGCCCGGGGTCCGGGTCGCGCCGGCGCTGCTCGCCAGCGGCGCGGTGCTCACGGCGGTCTCCGGGGCGGTGACCTGCTCCGCCGGGTGCCCGCTACCGCCGTTCGAGCGGACCACGGTGGCCGATCTGGTGCACGGCGGCGCGAGCATCGCGGCGACGGCGGCGGTGGTCCTCGCCATGGTGGCGTTGGCGGTGTCCGGGCCGGCCGGACCGGTGGTACGCCGGCTGGCGGCGGTGACGGCGGCGCTCGCCCTGCCGCTGTGCGCCACGATCGGCCTGGCCATGCTCGTGGTCGGCCGGGGCTCGCTGGTCGGCGTGGTGGAACGGGTGGTTCTGGCGTTGGCCGTGCTGTGGGGCGTGGCCACCGGCACGGCCCTGGCCCTGACTTGCCGACACCGAAGCCTGTAAGGAGCGTCACGCGCATCACACCTTGCAGATCGAACTTATCGGCGTATCGTCGACCAACGATGACCAATGTCTGGGGCCTTACCGTCCGCCTGTATGTCGATCTCCGACTGCAGGCCAGCGGCATCTGTCCGGCGTAGCCGTCCTTCACTCGCCTACCCCGACCAGACCACCTCACTTGGACATCCCATGCCCTTCGGCCTGCGCAAAATCCCCTTCTCCGTACAGATCCTGCTCGGCCTCGTCCTCGGCGTGGCGCTCGGCTTCCTGGCCCGCGCCAACGACGTGAGCTGGCTGACCAGCACCCTGCACACCATCGGCTCCCTCTTCGTCCAGCTCCTCAAGCTGGCCGTACCGCCGCTGGTCTTCACCGCCATCGTGGTCAGCGTGGTCAGCCTGCGCGGCGTGGCCAACGCCGCCCGGCTCGCCCTCAAGACCCTCATGTGGTTCGGCATCACCGCGCTGATCTCGGTGAGCATCGGCCTCGGCCTCGGCCTGCTCGTCGACCCGGGCCGGGGCGTGACCCTCGACCTGGGCGGCGCGGCCGCACCGAAGAAGACCGGCTCGTGGACGGACTTCCTCACCGGCATCGTGCCCACCAACCCGGTCGGCGCGTTCGTCGAGGGCAACGTCCTGCAGATCGTCTTCCTCGCCGTCGTCATCGGCGCTGCTGCCCTGCTCGTCGGTGAGGCCGCCGAGCCGTTCGTGGCGCTGAACCGCTCGCTGCTGGAGATCGTGCAGAAGGCCCTCTGGTGGGTCATCCGGCTCGCCCCGATCGGCACGCTCGGCCTGATCGGCAACGCCGTCGCCTCGTACGGCTGGGACCTGCTGGCTCCGCTGGCGAAGTTCACCACCGCCGTCTACGTCGGCTGCGCCATCGTGCTGTTCGTGGTCTACCCGCTGGTGCTGATCCTCGCCGGCCGACTCAACCCGCTGCGCTTCTTCGCCGGGGCCTGGCCCGCGATCGAGCTGGCCTTCGTGTCCCGCTCCTCGGTGGGCACCATGCCGGTGACCCAGCGCTCCGTCGAGCGCCTCGGCGTCCCCCGCGAGTACGCCTCGTTCGCGGTGCCGTTCGGCGCCACCACGAAGATGGACGGCTGCGCCGCGATCTACCCGGCACTCGCCGCGATCTTCGTGGCCCAGGTGTTCGGCGTGCAGCTCGGCCTCACCGACTACCTGCTCATCGCCTTCGTCTCGGTGGTCGGCTCGGCGGCCACCGCCGGCCTGACCGGCGCGATCGTGATGCTCACCCTCACCCTGAGCACGCTGGGCCTGCCGCTGGCCGGGGCCGGCCTGCTGCTCGCCATCGACCCGATCCTGGACATGATGCGCACCGCCACCAACGTGGCCGGGCAGGCGCTGGTGCCGACCGTCGTCGCCGCCCGGGAGGGCACCCTCGACCGGGCCGCGTACGAGTCGGCCGGCCGCCGTGACCTCACCGAGCCGGAGACCGTGGCCGCCGACACCCGGCCGGAGCTGAACCCCGTACCCGCCTGACCCGTTCTTCCACGGCGACGGACCCCTCGACAGCGGGGTCCGTCGCCGTACCGAGAGGATGAGCACATGAGTTCCCTGTTCACACCGCTGGCCCTGCGCGGGATCACCCTGCCCAACCGCATCGCCATGGCCCCCATGTGCCAGTACTCGGCCGGCCCGGACGGCCTGCCCACCGACTGGCACCTCGTCCACCTCGGCACCCGCGCGATCGGCGGGGCCGGACTGGTGCTGACCGAGGCGACCGCCGTACTCCCCGAGGGTCGGATCTCCCCGCAGGACACCGGGCTGTGGTCCGGCGCGCACGTGGACGCCTGGCGGCCGGTGACCGCCTTCGTCGCCGCACACGGCGCGGTGCCGGCCGTTCAGCTCGCGCACGCCGGGTTCAAGGCCTCCACCTACCGGCCGTGGGCGTCGGGCAACGGCGGGGTGCCGGACGCCGAGGGCGGCTGGACGCCGGTCGCCCCGAGCGCCGAGCCGTTCAGCCCCAGCTACCGGACGCCGACCGCACTCGACGCGGCGGGCATCGCGGGCGTCATCGACGCGTTCGCCGCCGCCGCCGAGCGGGCCCTCGCCGCCGGCTTCGCGGCCGTGGAGGTGCACGCCGCGCACGGTTACCTGCTCAACGAGTTCCTGTCGCCGCTGACCAACCACCGCACCGACGCCTACGGCGGTGACCGGGCCGGCCGGATGCGGCTCACCCTGGAGGTCGCCCGCGCGGTACGCGCCGCGGTCGGCGAGAGCGTGCCGGTGCTCACCCGGATCTCCGCGACCGACTGGGTCGAGGGCGGCTGGACCGTCGAGGACAGCGTCGTGCTCGCCGGGGAGCTGGCCGCCGTCGGCGTCGACCTGGTCGACACCTCCTCCGGGGGCGTCAGCACCGAGCAGCGCATCCCGCAGCTCGGCCCCGGCTACCAGGTGCCGCTGGCCGCCCAGATCCGCCGCGAGGCCGGCGTACCCACCGGCGCGGTCGGCCTGATCGTCGAGCCGGAGCACGCCGAGCAGATCATCGCCAGCGGCGAGGCCGACCTGGTGCTCCTCGGCCGGGAGCTGCTGCGCGACCCGTACTGGCCGCGCCGCGCCGCCGGCAAGCTCGGCGTCGCGTACAGCGGTCCCGCCCAGTACGCCCGCGCCTGATCAGCCTCGTCGGGGGGGGGGGGGGGGCGCGGCCCCCCCCCCCCCCCCCCCCCGCCCCCCCGGGGGGGGGCCGCCCCCCCCCCCGCCCCGCCCCGCCCCCCGGGCCCCCCCCCGCCCCCCCCCCCCCCCCCCCC
>NZ_JBITMW010000019.1:0-96832 GCF_044466585.1 Micromonospora sp. NPDC049359
GCCCAGACCGTACAGGTCTCCGCCTACCCCGACGCCTACGCCCAGTGGGAGCAGCAGGCCACCGACCTGGTCGCCCACAACTGGAACAGCTAAGAACACGCAGATGGCCGGCACCCCGACAACGGGTGCCGGCCATCGCCGTACCTTCAGCAAGATGCTTCAGAAGAGGACCGTGGCGAGCGTGCCGACCGGTTGGAAGCCGCAGCGTTCGTAGACTCGGCGGGCCGGGAGGTTGAAGTCGTTGACGTACAGGCTGACCGTGGGAGCGACCCGGGCCAGCGCGTCGCGCACCACGGCGGCCATGGCGGCGGCGGCGATGCCGCGGCCCCGCCATTCCGGGGCGACCCAGACGCCCTGGACCTGGGCGGTCCGCTTGGTCACGACGGCCAACTCGGCCTTGAACACGACCTTGCCGTCGACGAACCGGGCGTACGCGCGGCCGGCGCGGACCAGGTCGTTGACCCGGCGTCGGTAGCTGCGGCCGGCGTCCTCGGCGAGCGGGGAGACGCCCACCTCCTCGGTGTACATGGCGACCGCCGCCGGAAAGAGTCGGTCGACCTCGCCGGAGCGGACGCGGCGTACCTCTGGATCGGCCGGTACGGCCGGCGTCGTGTCGGTGGCCAGCAGCGGCTGGTTGGGGCGGACGTCGCGGGCCGGACCCCAGGTGTGGGAGAGCCGGTCCCAAAGGGCGAGGACGGCGTCCGCGCGGCCGACGATCGAGGAGCAGAGCCGGTCCTCCCCGGCGAGCAGGTCGGCGAAGGCGGAGACGGCGGCGTCGTTGGCGAGCACCGGCGTCAGGTTGCCGCCGAGCCAGCACAGTGATTCGAGGTTGCGGCGGGCGCCGTACCCCAGGATCCGCCCTTCGGCCCGCCACCAGGACAGTCCGCGCGCGGCGATGCGCTCGGCGACCTGCGCGCCCGCGAACGGGTCACGGTCGAGCAGGCGCTCGACCGCGCGGCGCTCCGATTCCCCCAGTTGCCGTACCGGCACCGTAAGCACGACTACCAGCCTGCCAGATCGACCCCTCGCCCCGCCGGCCGAGTGGCGAGGCGGACCGCAAAGGGCCGAATTGCTCGCCGCTACTTGTCGGCGATGCATTGCCGATATATCGTTGATGCATCAGCGACAGTACGTAGAGAAGGAGAACCCGATGCGGTTCCATCGACAGCACCACCCGATGCACGAGGCCCGGATGCGGGGCTTCGGCTTCCCGCCGGTCCCGCCCGGCCCTCACGAGCACGGCCACGAGCACGGCGGGCGCGGCCGTGGTCGCGGGCACGGCCGCGGCAGAGGGCGACGCCCCAACGTCCGCGGCGCGGTGTTGGCCCTGCTCACCGAGCGGCCGATGCACGGCTACGAGATGATCCAGGAGATCGACTCCCGTACCGGCGGGGCCTGGCGGCCCAGCCCGGGTTCGATCTACCCCACGCTCCAGCTCCTGGAGGACGAGGGTGTGATCGCCGCCAGCGCCGAGGAGCCCAGCGGCGGACGGAAGCGGTTCACCGTCACCGAGGCCGGTCAGGCCGAGGCCACCGCCGCCGCGCAGACGCCGCCCTGGGCGGACGTCGCCCAGGACACCGTGAGCAGTTGGCACGACATCCGCGACTCCGGCGCGCAGGCGATGAACGCCCTGCGGCAGGTGATGATGCACGGCACCGACGACCAGCGTGAGCGGGCCGCCCAGGTTCTCGACGAGACCCGACGCAAGCTGTACGCGATCCTCGCCGAATCCGCGTGAGACCCGCCAGAACGAATGCGGGCCGCTCCCCAGGGGAACGGCGCGCCGCAACGAAAGCGGGCCGCTCCCCGAGGGGGAACGGCCCGCTTTCGTGGAACTGGCTCAGTGCACGGTGACCGTCGGGCCGGTGACCAGCCCGCGCAGCTCCTCGGGCAGCTCGGCGCCCATCTCGTCGGCGATGCGCAGCGCCTCTTCGATAAGCGTCTCCACGATCTGGCCCTCGGGCACGGTCTTGACGACCTGCCCCTTGACGAAGATCTGGCCCTTGCCGTTGCCGGAGGCGACGCCGAGGTCGGCCTCGCGGGCCTCACCCGGACCGTTGACGACGCAGCCCATGACGGCGACCCGCAGCGGCACCGGCAGCCCTTCGAGGCCGGCGGTGACCTCCTCGGCGAGCTTGTAGACGTCCACCTGGGCACGGCCGCAGGACGGGCAGGAGACGATCTCCAGGCCGCGCTCGCGCAGGCCGAGGGACTCCAGGATCTGGTTGCCGACCTTGATCTCCTCGACCGGCGGGGCGGAGAGCGACACCCGGATGGTGTCGCCGATGCCCTCGGCGAGCAGCGCGCCGAAGGCGACCGCCGACTTGATGGTGCCCTGGAAGGCCGGCCCGGCCTCGGTGACGCCGAGGTGCAGCGGGTAGTCGCACTGCTCGGCGAGCTGCCGGTACGCCCGGATCATCACGACCGGGTCGTTGTGCTTCACCGAGATCTTGATGTCGCGGAAGCCGTGCTCCTCGAAGAGCGAGCACTCCCACAGCGCCGACTCGACGAGCGCCTCGGCGGTGGCCTTGCCGTACTTGGTGAGCAGCCGCTTGTCCAGCGAGCCCGCGTTGACGCCGATCCGGATCGGCACGCCGGCGTCCCCCGCCGCGCGCGCGATCTCCTTGACCTTGTCGTCGAACTGCCGGATGTTGCCCGGGTTGACCCGGACGGCCGCGCAGCCGGCGTCGATGGCGGCGAAGACGTACTTGGGCTGGAAGTGGATGTCGGCGATCACCGGGATCTGCGACTTCTTGGCGATCGCGGGCAGCGCCTCGACGTCGTCCTGGGACGGCACCGCCACCCGGACGATCTGGCAGCCGGACGCGGTCAGCTCGGCGATCTGCTGCAGGGTCGCGTTGACGTCGGAGGTGAGGGTCGTGGTCATTGACTGCACCGACACCGGCGCGCCGCCACCGACCGGCACCGAGCCGACCATGATCTGGCGGCTGGCCCGGCGGGGTGCGAGCGGCGGGGGCGGCACAGCGGGCATGCCGAGACTGATAGCGGTCACTTCAGCACTCACCTTGGGAAGAGCGTGATCGGGTTGACGACGTCCGCGGTGATGGTCAGCAGCGTGAACACGCCACCGATCAGGATCACCGCGTACGTGAAGGGCATCAGCTTGAGATAGTCCACCCGACCCGGGTCGGCCCGGCCGATCCGCGCGTAGAGCCAGGAGCGGGCCCGCTCGAACCAGGCGATGGCGATGTGGCCGCCATCCAGGGGGAGCAGCGGGAGCAGGTTGAACACGCCGATGAAGAAGTTCAGCGAGATGAAGAGCAAGACGAACATCAGCCAGGCCCCGTGGGCGACCGCCTCGCCGCCGAGCCGGCTGGCCCCGACCACGCTGATCGGGGTGTCCACGTCACGTTCGCCGCCGGTGATGGCGGTCCACAGCGCGGGGACCTTCTGCGGCAGCCGCTGCAACGCGTCGACGGTGCCGACGGCCAGCCCGCGGGTGAAGTCGCCGGTGGCGCCGAACGCGGCGACCGGACCGTACGTGACGAGGTTCGGGGTGGTGATGGTGAGCCCGACGCCGAGCGCGGCGACCGGACCGATGGTGCCCTTCGGGTTGTCGAGCGGCGGACGCTCCGTCTGGGCCAGCACGGTGCTGGTCTCGCCGGGCTGGCCGTCGCGGACGTACCCGATCTTCACGGTCTCGCCCGGCTTCAGCGCGCGCAGGCCGGTGAGCATCTCACCGTAGTTGTTCACCGGCTTGCCGTTGAGTGCGGTGATCCGGTCGCCGTCGCGAAGCTGGGCCTGGGCTGCCGGGCTGGCCGGGTCACCCGGCGCGCAGGCGCGCTGGTCGATCTTCGGCATCACGCAGTCGGAGAGCGCGATCACCGCCGGCTCCTGCCGGACCTGCGCGTCGTTCGTGGGGAACTTGGGATTGGGCAGGCCGAGGGTGACGGCCGCCAGCCAGATGGTGACAAGCGCCAGCGCGAAGTGGGTGATCGAGCCCGCGGACATGACGATCGTGCGTTTCCACACCGGGAACCGCCACATCGCGCGCGGCTCGTCGGCCGGGTCGACGTCGTCGTCGTTCGGCGTCATCCCGACGATCTTGCAGAAGCCACCGAGGGGGATGCCCTTGAGTCCGTACTCGGTCTCGCCCCGCTGGAACGACCAGATGGTGGGGCCGAAACCGACGAAGTACTTCGTGACCTTCATCCCGAACGCCTTGGCGGTCAGCATGTGACCCGCCTCGTGCAGGCTGACCGAGATGAGAATGGCCAGGGCGAAGAGGACCACCCCGAGCAGGTTAGACATCAAGCTCCTTCCACCGAACCCGCGATGATCTCCTGCGCGTGCGCGCGCGCCCACGACTCGGCCGCGAGCACGTCCTCGACGGTACCTGGTTCGCCGAAGTCCGGAGCGTCCTCCAACACGCGCTCGAGGGTGTCGACGATGCCGAGGAACGGCAGCCGTCCGGCCACGAACGCCGCCACGCACTCCTCGTTCGCCGCGTTGTAGATCGCCGGGCGGCAGCGTCCGGCCTCCCCGGCGGCCTTGGCGAGCGCCACGGCCGGGAACGCCTCGTCGTCCAGCGGCGCGAACTCCCAGCTGTGCGCTGCCGTCCAGTCGACGGCGGCGGCGGCCTCGGGCACCCGGTCCGGCCAGCCGATGCCGAGCGCGATCGGCAGCCGCATGTCCGGTGGGCTGGCCTGGGCGATCGTCGACCCGTCCACGAACTCGACCATCGAGTGGATCACCGACTGCGGGTGCACCATGACGGTGATGTCGGCGTAGGGCACGTCGAACAGTTCGTGCGCCTCGATCACCTCAAGCGCCTTGTTGACCATGGTCGCCGAGTTGATCGTGACGACCGGCCCCATGTTCCACGTCGGGTGCGCGAGCGCCTGCTCGGGTGTGACCTGCGTCAACTCGTCGCGCCGCCGTCCCCGGAACGGGCCGCCGCTGGCCGTGACGACCAGCCGCCGCACCTCACCGCGCGACCCGGACCGCAGACACTGCGCGAGCGCCGAATGCTCCGAGTCGACCGGAACGATCTGCCCCGGCCGCGTCACCGCGGCCTTGACCAGCGGGCCGCCGGCCACGAGCGACTCCTTGTTGGCCAACGCGAGAGTACGACCACCGCGCAGCGCGGCCAGCGTAGGAGCGAGGCCCAGCGAGCCGACCACCCCGTTCAGCACGACGTCGCACGGCCACTGCGCCAGCTCGGTCATGGCGTCCGGGCCGGCCACGATCTTGGGAAGCTTGAAGTCCCCGGTGGCCCAGCCGCGCCGGCTCGCCTCGGCGTAGAACGCGAGTTGCAGGTCCTGCGCGGCGGACGCCTTGGCCACCCCGACCGCCTCGACGCCCAGCTCGAGGGCCTGCGCGGCGAGCAGTTCGACGTTGCCGCCACCCGCCCCGATCGCCACCACCCGGAACCGGTCCGGGTTGCGCCGGACGATGTCGATGGCCTGTGTGCCGATCGAACCGGTGGACCCGAGCAGAACAAGATCGCGGGGGGAAGTCACCGGGCCATTCTCCCCCACCGCCGCTGTGTGCCCGCTGGGAGCCTCAGCCCACCCCGCCCGCCGCCGCCGGCCTTGATCCACACGAGTTCGCCGATCTCGGGGTATCCGCAGCTCCCGGACACCCCGACGTCACCGAACCCGTGTCGATCAAGCGGTGCCGGACTCGTCTGGGACCGCTTCCTCGTCCAGCAGTTCGGCCGGATCGATGGAGAACTCGAAGGGCTCGCGCATCGCGAAGGTGCTGCCCGCTGCTGCGGCGGCCATCGGCCGGTACTCCCCGTTGACCAGCTCGAACAGAGCCAGCGTCGGTACCCGATTGCGCAGGTCCACTCGGAGAAAGAACGGAACTCCAGCAGCCGCGTACTCCCGGGGCCGGTCGATCACGTCCTTGCGTCGGTTGCCCGGCGAAACGATCTCCCCGAGTAGTACCGCCTCGGCGATGGGTACCGTCGTGCGGCCACCCCCGGAGCTGCGCAGCGCAACGATGTCTGGAATGAAGAGATCATCCCCGGAGAGGACGTTGATCTCCGGATAGACCCAGAAGCCAGCCTTTCGCGCTGCACGGTGGAGCACGTAGGGCAGTTCCCGCTCGACCGACTGATGGTCGATCCCCGCATGTGGTGTCACGATCACGCTTCCGCTCAGGACCTCAACCTTGGGGCCGTTGGTCTCCGGCAACAGGTCGAGGGCGAGCTGCGCGGTCCACGGCTCGTCGTGCCACCGCAGCACGTCGAACGACGGCTCGGTGTGCTGCGGCGCCGGCTCCGGCGCGAACGCTGCCTGGGCCATTCGGGCTCACCCCCTCAGCGGACCATCCTGCTCAGGTCAGCCTAGCCACCGCCGCCCACGATGTGCGTCGCCGCACACATGGTCCGTCTATCCGAAATGACCGCACCGCAGCCTCCGCGCGTGGCGGTGCAGATCTTGGACACTTTCCGTCATGGCCGAACGGAAACTTTCCAAGATCTGCGGGCCGACCCCGGGCTCGTCGTGGTCCGGTGCCGTACGACGGCCAGCCAGAACGCTGCGCCGATGCAGGAGACGGCCAGCAGGGACAGCAGCACCAGGGCCGGGTTGACCCAGACGGGCACCAGGTCGTAGGTGGCATTGCATCGATCGTGCAGGGGGAACCATCGCGACGACTCACGCCAGTGCACGGCGCGGTAGGCGCTGTCGTAGCTGACGCCGGCCTGTCGGCAGGACTCCTCCGAGCTCATGGAGGAACCCGCGAACGCCCCGACGAACCAGGTGACGACGGCGGCAGCGATCGAAAGCCCGGCCGTCGCGACGAACCAGCCCGGGGTCTTCCACCTGCCGGTGAGCAGAGGTCCGCCCCACAGCCAGAGCACGAACAGAGCGGGGACGGCGAGGCAGAGCCCGGTCGCGACGACACCCATCGTGATTCTCAGCCTCCCGCGAGCGAGCCGGCCGTGATCATTGCACGGGCTGGTGCACCGCCGTGAACTGGACGAACGCGGCCCAAGCCGAGGGTGTGAAGGTCAGCGTCGGTCCCTGCCGGTCCTTGCTGTCGCGTACGCCGACCGCCTCGGCGAAGCCGGCCACCTCGACGCAGTCGCCCTCGCTGCCGGATCGGGTCGACGTGCGCCAGACTCCGTCACGCTCCATCGGTCATCTCCTTCGCTATGGCCGCGATCAGCTCGCGGGACTCGTCGGCGCTGAGCGCCCGCTCACCGAGGGAGCGCCAGGCGTCCTCATAAATCTCGATCTCGTGGGTCTTGTCAAGGTAGACCGCGCCGCACGGGCCGTCCATGTAGATCGTGGTCGGCTCCGGCTCGCGCACGTCGGACGGGAAGTCGAGCATGGTGAAGGTGCCGGCCTGCGCCCAGCGCACCAGGCCGGCGTCGAGCGGCAGCACCCGGACGGCGATGTTGTGTTGCCGTGACGACACCACAAGCGAATCCAGTTGCCGGGCCATCGCCGCGCGATCCCGCAGCGGCCGGCGCAGCACCGCCTCGCTCAGGATGACGTCGAGGCGCGGGGCGCGCGGTATCGCACGGGCCAGCAACCGTTGCCGGCGCAGCCGCACGTCCACCTTCGCCTGGCGGTCCACCTCGCTCAACTGCGGCTGGTCGATGGCGATCAGCTCGGTCATGTACTCGACCGTCTGCAACAACCCGGGGATGAGGTCCGCCTCGTACTTGCGGATGCGGGTGGCGGCGGCTTCCAGGCCGACGTAGAGCTTGAACCAGTCCTTGATCGCCTCGCCGTAGCTGTGCCACCAACCGTGCGCCTTGGTCTCCCGAGCGAGCGCCCGCATCGTCTCGATCGTCTCCGGGGACGCGCCGTAGACGCGACACATGGCCGCCACGTCGTTCGGGTGCATGGAGACCTGGCCGGTCTCGTACCGCCAGATCCGGGGTGCCGACCATTCCAATTCCTTGGCCGCCGCGGAAACGGTCACGTACGCGTTTTCGCGAAGCTCTCTCAGATATCTGCCGAGCTGCCTGCGTGGAACCGTGCTGCCGGAGTCGTCCACGTCATCTCCCTGGCTGTCGTCGCGTAAGCCGCCTCGTCCCTCGGTCCGGATTCTGCTCCGAAACATTGTGTTGAACCATCAGTGGAATGACCCTCATTGATGACGGCGACCGCGAAAATCCCACGGAGGACGGCCATGGAAGCGACCGACGATCTGCCATTGCCGCCCTACGTGACGAAAGAGGACGTCGTGTTCGCGCTGCGGGCGGTCAGCGTGCACGCCCCCGTGCGGCGACCGGACGGCGAGCGCTGCCGCAGGGACGACGCCCGGCACCCGTGTCGGCTGCACCGTTGGGGCCGTCGCGTCCTGCACGAGCGCGGCCTGACCGACGGGCAGATCCAGACGTTGGTGGACGGCGGAACGGTGGTCCTGCCATGAGCGTCGCAACCGAGCCCCGCTGGATCATCCACCTGCCGACCACGCTGACCAGCCTCGACGAGGTGACCGCCCTGGCCGTGGCACTGCGCGACTCGCTCGGTCACCTCGCCGTCGTCGACTTCGGGGAGACCACGCTCAGCGAGGAGGACGCGCAGTTCCTGCGTACCCGAGTGTTCTGTGACGCCCGGCTGGGCGAGGCCGGCCGGTGCCGGCGACCCGATGCCCACGGCGGACCCTGCGCGGCGACGGTCGACTCGGGTTCGTGGAAATCGGGGTGTCCGCAGTCCGCGGACACCCCGATTTCGGCGAAAACGTGTTGATCAAGCGCGGAACTGGCGGGTTAGCCTCAGCCGCCGTTGATGACGAACTGCGAGCCCGGCTGGATGACGATGTTGCCGTCGGCCGAATTCGTGATGGTCACGTTCGTCAGGTTGGCGTTACCGCGCGCGCCGCTCATCGCAAGGATGCCGGCACCGTTGTTCGACTTGTCGATCCGTACGTTGGTGATGGCGACGTTCGGCATGTTGCCGCCACCGTTCTTGAACTGGATCCCGTCGTACGTCGAGTCGACGATGTCGGTGTCCCGGATGGTGACGCCGGTGATGTCCCGGGTGGAGGGGAAGAGCGTGATGGCGCCGAACTCCTGGTCCTCGTTCCAGAACGCGCCGCCGGTGCGGTAGAGCCCGTTGTTGGCGATCAGCGTCGTGCCGGAGAACGGCAGCGGGTCGTGGTCGGTCGCCAGCATGATGCCCGGGTAGTTGGCGGTGTCGTAGATCAGGTTGTTCTCGATCGAGTTGTCGTAGCCGCCGTAGATGGCGATGCCGTTGGCCCGCCAGGGCAGCTGGACGGTGTTGTTGACGAAGTGGTTGTCGTGGGCGATGTCGACGCTGCGGTCCTTGACGTACGGGTTGGCCCAGACGGCGAGCGCGTCGTCGCCGGTGGTCCGGAAGGACGAGTTGAACACCCGCGAGTTGCGCGTGCCGTTGCTGAAGTTGATGCCGTCGGCGTACGTGTCGCGGATCCGCATGCCGCTGAACTCCAGCCCGTCGGCCGGCCCCCACAGGTCGGGGATGTTGTCGTAGTCGCGGCCCACCCAGACGCCCACGTTGGCGTGCTCGATCCAGACGTTGCTGATCTTGGTGCCGGTGCCGAACCGGCCGTTCAGACCCACGCCGCCCTCGGCGTTGCCGTCACCGCCGCGGATCCGGCCCGAGCCGAAGATGGCGATGTCGGAGATCTGGGTGTTCTTGTCGATGTCGAAGCCGAAGTTGCCCTCGTGCGGGTGGTTGATGCCGCCCACCACGTTCTGCGGCTCGGTCAGCGTGTAGAGCTGCGAGTGCCACATGCCGGCGCCCCGGATGGTGACGTTGCTGATGCCGACCTGGTTGTACATGCCCCGGTTCAGCGGGTCGTCGGTCAGGATCTTCTGCTCCTGCCGCCACTGCCCGGCCGGGATCCAGACGCAGCTGATGACGCCGTTCTGGTCGTCGGTCACCGCCCGCTGGATGGCGGCGGTGTCGTCGAGCCCGTCGTTCGGGACCGCGCCGTACTGGGTGATCGAGGTGCAGCCGGCCGGCTGGCTCAGCGGCGGGGCCACCTGCTCCAGGTCGATCATGTCGATGACGTAGAACGAGGCGGTGTCGCCCGAGTCGCGCTGCAACTTGAACCGGGTGCCCGCCGGGTACGACTGCGACAGCAGCGCGTTCGACTCGTCGAAGAGCCGTCGGGCGTCGGCCTGCGGGGTGTTGGTCAGCGCCTCCGGCCCGTCGGTGTTGCCGTAGAGCCAGCTGTGCTTCGATGACAGGGTCAACTTGCGGGAGAAGACGTCGTTGACGTAGAGGCTGATGGTCGCCTCGATGCCGCCGCCACCGGGCGCGTCCGGGATGGAGTTGCGCACCACGATGGCGTTGGCCTGGTTGGCCGAGGTGAACTCGACGAACTGGCCGGTGCCGGTGAGGCGTACCGACTTGCGGCCCGAGGACTCGCTGGCGAAGTTGGTGTGCCCGAAGGTGCGCAGCGGGTCGGCCTCCAGCAGCGTGCCCGAGTAACGGCCGGCCTCCGCCTCGTACGAGACGTACGGCACCGCCGCGCCGCGTCCGACCACGATGGACTGGCTGAAGGTGTTGTTGCTCTCGTTGGTCTCGGCGACCACGTTTGTGGCGTCGGCGGTGGCGGTGATGGTCGCGCCGCCGCTGGTGGCGGTCCAGCTACCGCTGACGGCCACGGTGGCCGTCGCGCCGGCGGCGATCGAGGCGGTGTTGGTGTTGAGCGTGGTGCCACCCACCACCAGTCGGGTGACGGTGGTCGCGCCGGTCGCGGTGGTGCCCCGGTTGCGGACCGCCACGGTGAAGGTGACGGACGCCCCGACGGCCGGGTTGGGCGGGTTCGAGGCGATGCTCAGCACCTGCAGGTCCGGCCCCGGGGCCTGCGCCACCACCAGCGGCGACGCCGCCGTGAGGCTGTTGTTGCCGTTGTTCTGCTCGACGACCGTGTTGGTCGGGTCGACCACCGCCGACACGGCGTAGCTGCCCATCGGTCGCGTACCGGCGTTGAACGACACGGTCGTCGAGGCACCGGCGGCGAGCGCGCCCACCGTGGCGCTGCCGACGAGCGTCCCAGCCAGGCTGAAGTTCACCGTGGTGGCCGCCGCGGCGGCGGTGCCGATGTTCTGCACGACGGCCGAGAGCGTGATCGCGGAGACCTCGCTGGGCGACGTGGGCGACCAGGACAGCGAGCTGACGACCAGGTCCGGGTTGGGGGCCGGGGTGCCGCAGACCTCCAGCTCGGCCACCTGGCCGGACGGAGCGCCGGTGTTGCCGGTGAACCGCAACTGCACGTCCGCCGTGGTCGCGCTGACCGGAATGGTCACCGTGTTGACGCCCTGGACGAACTGGTAGGCCGCCGCCGGCACCAGGCTGGTGTACGACGACGACGCCTGGTCGCGGCCGAGGACCTGGATCGTCTGGGTACGGGTGCCCCAGGACGAGTCGGGGTTGAGCTTGACGGTGACGCCGGAGATCGAGTGGTTCGCGCCGAGCGCCACGGTGAGGTTCTGCGGGTAGCTGGCCGCACCCTCCCAGTAGGTGCCGAGCTGCCCGTCGTTCGCCTTGTCGGGGGTGAAGGTGAAGGTGGAGCCGCTCGCCGTCATGCTCTTGCCCTGCGCCACGTTCGTGCAGGCCGGGGGGTTGCTCCCGGTCCGGGTGACGGTGTTGCTGTTGCCGGACAGGTTGCCCGCGCCGTCGCGGGCGCGGACGTAGTAGGAGACGGTCGCGGTCACCGGCTGGGTGTCCTGGTAGGTGAGGACCGCGCCCAGCGTCGCGATCAGGTTGCCGCCCCGGTAGACGTTGTAGCCGGCCAGGCCACTGCCACCGGAGTCGGTCGAGGCACCCCAGGTGAGCGTGATCGTGCTGCCCGACGTGCTCTGCGACAGCGTCCCCGGCACGCTCGGCGCGGTGGTGTCACCGCTGCCGGTGCGGGTCACCGTGTTGCTGGTGCCGGAGACGTTGCCGGCGGCGTCGCGCGCCCGGACGTAGTACGACACGGTCGCCGTGGTGGGCTGGGTGTCGTTGAACGTGGTCACGGTCCCGACGGACTGGAGGAACGCGCCGTTGCGGTAGACGTCGTAGCCGGCGACACCGCTACCGCCGGAGTTGTCGGTGGACGCGACCCAGGCGAGGCTGATGGTGGTGCCCGACTGGGTGTACGAGAGGTTGCCGGGCGCGCTCGGCGCGGTGGTGTCGGGGGTGGTGCCGCCGCTGCCGTACACCTCCAGCTCGGAGAGCTGCCCGGCCGGCCAGCCGCTGTTGGCGGTGATGGTGATCCGGACGTAGCGGGTGGCGGTGGCGCTGAAGTTGATCGTGGCGGTGCTGCCGCTCGCCGGGTTGAAGGTGTACGTCTGCGACCCGGCCAGGTCGGTGAACGACGAGCCGTCGGCGCTGCCCCGCACGCTCAACGTCTGGGTGCGGGTGCCCCAGCCCGAGGTCGGCAGCTTCAGCACGACCTGGTTGACCGACTGTGACGAGCCGAGATCGACCTGTACCCACTGGGGGAACGCGTTGTTGACGCTCTCCCAGTAGCTGCCCGCGTTGCCGTCGACGACCTTCGACGAGTCGTAGACGTCGGCGTGCCCGCTCTCCTGGGTGGGACGACCCTGGGCGAGGTTGGTGGCCGCCGCGGCGACGGCGCTGCTGGCGGCGGCCGGTTGGTCGGCGGGGCGGGCGGCGGAGGCCGGAGTGGCGAGGGCCGGGTTCGCGAGGGCGGTCGCGATCAGCGTGGTCGCGACTGTCGCCGCCACCATCCTGAACAGTGTCGCTCGTCGTCTCATGACTGTCCTGTCGTCGGGGGACGGTTGCCGCGGGCGGGGGTGACCACGGTGGGGTGGGTGGCGGTGCGTCGCCGACCGGTGAGGCGGGCCGGCGTTCGAGGGGTACGACCATCAACGGGCCTCCCCAGGAGGCCCGTTGAATCTTCCGCGAGCATGCACAGAATCGTGCACGCGTTTGTCTAGTTCTTGCGTAACTTTGACCAAAGGTTACTGACGTGCTACGAGAGCGTCAATACTTCGACCACCGTGACTATTGACGGAGTTGCCCACTGTTGGCGCACCTCGATCCACGCACAAATCAGGGAAGGCGCCACCCCCGACGAATGGAGGCGAAACCTTCCCCGAAGCTGTACGGATCTTGCGTCAGGTGATTCCGGAACGATCAGGCCGCTGGGGCCGCCAGGACGAAGGTCTCCAGCACCTCACCGCCGTACCAGTCGGTGCGTTGGCCCACGTGCTCCATGCCGAGTCGCCGGCAGACCGCCATCGACGGCTCGTTGCCCGGCGACACGACCGCGTAGATCTCGGAGGTGCCGGTGGCGAACTCCCGGACGATGAGCGCACGCGCCGCCTCGGTGGCGTAGCCGTGGCCCCACGAGTCGGGGTGCAGGTGCCAGCCCACCTCGATGTCGTCGGTGAGCTGACTCTCGTCGCGCCCCGGCAGCGGCTTGAGCAGCGCCGTACCCGCCACGACGCCGGTCTCGCGTACCTCGATCGCCCAGGTGCCGTAGCGACCGCCGTCGGCGGCGTGCCGGTCCCGCCACATCTGCAGCCGTTCCGCGGCCTGACCCGACTCCACCATCGGCAGACCCGGTGACACGCCCAACCAGCGCGTGATCTCCGGGCGCCGGTAGATGTCGTAGATCCGGGCCAGGTCCGCCGCTTCGTCGGTCCAATCGCGCAGGATGAGGCGTTCGGTGGTGATAACAGTCATGACCGGCGATCTTAAGGAGTGACCGTCCCGACGACAGGGAAGGAGAAGCCGATGGGCAGCGGTTGGCAGCGCGCGAAACGGATCACCAGTGCCGCGTTCCGTCCGGTGCGCGGACGCGACCTGTCGCTGCACGCCGCGGCGATCACCTTCTACGGGGCGATCGCCGTGGTCCCGGTGGCGCTGCTGGCCCTCTGGCTCACCTCGCTGGTCGCGGGCGCCGATCGGGTACGCCGGCTCACGTCGTACGCCGTGGAGGCCCTGCCGACAGCGATCGGCGCGCCCCGGGCGGTGGCCGCGCTGGTCGACGCCGGGGTGCAGTTGACCCCGCTGCTGGCCCTCGCCTCCCTGCTGCCCGCGTCGCTGTACGGCGAGGGGCTGCGCCGGGCGTTCGTGTCGGTGGCGGCGCCACGCACCGACGAGCACCTGGTGGGGTGGCGGGGTCGGCTGCTGTTGCTGCCGCTGCTCGCGCCGGCGCCCGCGCTGCTGCTGTCGATCCTGCTGGCGTTACCGCTCACCACCCGCCTGGTCCGCCAGGGCGGCTGGGTCGGCGCGCTGGGCATCGTGCTGTCCTTCCTGGCGGTCTGGCTGGTGCTCACACCGGTGCTGGTGTGGGTGTTCCGGGTGGTCGGGCCGGCGTCGCCGGACTGGCTCTCCACCCTGGCGATCGGTTCGTTCACGGCGGCCAACCTCTCCGGGTTCCTGCACGGCTTCGTGCTGTTCGCGTCCCTGCCGCTGGACCTCGGCGTGCCGTTCGGCGGCTTCGACCCGATCGGCGCGGGCGTCGCCGTGCTGCTGTGGCTGTACGTGTTCCACGTGATCGTCCTGGCCGGCTACTCCGCGACCCTGGCACTCTCGCGGTGGCGTGCCCAGCGGCCGAGCTGATCATGCGCTGGCGAGCGCTTCGGTGGGGGTGAGGCGGGCGGCGCGGATCGACGGGTAGACGCCCGCCGCCATCCCGACCAGCATCGCGCCGCCGATGCCACCGGCCACCGAGGTCACCGGGATCGTCGGCGGCCAGCCCTGGTAGCTGGCGTACCCGACCGTCGCGAGCACGCCGAGCACCGCTCCGGCGGCTCCGCCGAGCACGGACAGCAGCACCGATTCGGTGAGGAACTGCACCCGGATCTGCCCCCGGTTCGCGCCGAGCGCCCGGCGTAGACCGATCTCCCGGCGGCGCTCCAGCACCGAGATGACCATGGTGTTGGCGACCCCGATCCCGCCGACCAGCAGCGCCACGGCGGCCAGCCCGAGGAAGAGCGCGGAGAACGTGTTCTCGGTGGCCCGCTTGGCGGCGAGCGCGTCCGAGGGGCGGCTGACCTGGATCAACCCGGGCAACTGCGGGTCGAGGGTGGCCGGCAGCACGGCACGCACGTCCTCCAGCGCGGCCTCGCGGGCCCGCACGTACACGACCGTGGGATGCCCGTCGAAGCCGAGCAGGTTTCGGGCCGCGTCCCAGCCGACCAGCACCGACCGGTCCAGGTCGGGGGCGATGGGCAGCGGATCGAGTACGCCGATCACGGTGAACCACCGTTCACCGACGAGCACCTGGGGCGGCCGGGCCGGGTCGACGGTGGCGAACCCGAGCCGGCTCGCGGCCACGTAGCCGAGGACGGCGGTCGGCAGCCGGGCCGTGCCGTCGTCCAGGAACCGGCCGACGCGGACCCGTCCGTTGACGGTGTCCAGCAGATCCGGGCGCGCGGCGAGGGTCGTGAGTCCCGACGTGTCGTAGCGGTCCACCAGGTCGTTGCGGCGGACCGCGACGTGGGTGTTCGCGACCGCGCTCACCGTCTCGACGGGCCCGATCCGGTCCACCATCGCCACCGACTCCGCCGGCAGCAGCACGGGCGGGTCCTGGTCCGGCACGGGTTCGGCGCGCAGCAGGTTGGTGCCGAGAGCGGAGAGCTGGTCCATCAGGTCGCGTTGGCTGGACGCCGGGATGCCGACCACGACGATCATCGTGGCGATGCCGATGGAGATGCCCAGGGCGGACAGCGCCGCCCGCATCCGCCGGCTGGTCAGCCCGAGCAGGCCGAGCCGGAGTACGTCGCTCGGGGCGAGCCGGGGCGGCCGGCCGCCGGGTGCCGCTGTCGGTGTGCTCATCGGTGGGTCCTGTCGAGGGTGTCGGAGACGATCCGCCCGTCGCGGATGTCCACCTGCCGAGGGGTACGGGCGGCGAGGTCCCGATCGTGGGTGATCATGGCGATGGTGGTGCCCTCGGCGTGCAGGCTCAGCAGCAGCGCCAGGACCGCCTCGCCGTTGGCGGTGTCCAGGGCGCCGGTCGGCTCGTCGGCCAGGACCAGCGCCGGGTCGTTGACCAGCGCCCGCGCGATGGCGACCCGCTGGCGTTCCCCGCCGGAGAGCTGGTGCGGCAGGTGGTCGACCCGGTGCGCCAGGCCGACCCGGGCCAGCGCGTCGATGGCCGTGCGGCGACGGCGACGACGGGGTACACCGGCATAGAGCAGCCCGGTGGCGACGTTCTCGGCGGCGTCGAGCCCTCCGACGAGGTGGAACTGCTGGAACACGAAGCCGAGCCACCGGCCCCGCAGCGCGGAGAGCCGCCGGTCGGACAGGTCCGTCACCTCCTGCCCGGCGACGCGTACCCGGCCGCTGGTGGGCAGGTCGAGCGTGCCCATGATGTTCAGCAGGGTCGACTTGCCGGACCCGGACGGTCCGACGATGGCGAGGAGTTCTCCCGCGCGTACGGTCAGCGAGACGTCGTCCAGGGCGGTGACGTCGCCCGGGTACGTCCGGCTCACCCCGTCGAGCTGCAGGACCGGTTCGGTGTACGCCGGGATCACCTCGGTCGGCGCGTCCCGGACCGGGAAGGGGATGACCGTGCTCACGCGGCGGTCACCACCGTGAGCCCCTCGGTGACACCGTCCCCACTGACCTCGACGAGCCCCCGGGAGAACATCCCGGTCTGCACGGCCAGCAGCCCACCGTCGGGCAGTTGGAGGGCGTGCCCGCCCTCGCGGAGCGCCACCAGCGCGCCGACCGGTACGGCCAGCACGTTCCTGCGGGCGCTCGTGGTGAACGTGACCTGGACCGACGCCGCGTCCAGCTTCCCCACGTCCGCCGCCTTGGCCGGCGTGACGAGGACGTCCACCTTGGGCGGGCCGGCCTGACCGGTCCCCGCGTCCGCGCCTGCGCCCTGCACGGTGTGGGAGATCGAGGCGACCCGACCGGGGACCTCGGTCGTGTCGGGCAGGGTGATCGCGACAGTGGCGCCCACCCGGATGCTGCCGACCTCGGTCGCCTCGACCGCGACGGTCACCAGCTTGACCTTCTCGGTGACGGCCACCAACTCACCGCCGACCGGGTCACCGGGCAGGGCCTTCACCGCGCTCACCCGGACCGGCCCCGGCAGTACGACCGCCTGCCCGACCTCGATCCGGCCGGTGGGCTCCAGGTCGAGCGCCTGCTGCCACTTCTTGATCGCGGCCACCAGCGTGTCGGTGAGCAGGGCCCGACCCGAGCCGATCTTCGTGCCGTCCTTCGCGCGGGTCGGCTGCGTGCCGACGGCGTACCCGAGGGCCTTCAGGTTGTCCCGCACGATCAGCACGTCGCTGCCCACCAGGCCGGGTTTGTCGAGGGTACGAAACAGCGGGGTGCCGCCGAACAGCACCGGCACCGGCCGGTCGTCGACCCAGTACAGGGGCTTGCCACGGGCCACCGTGTCACCGACCTTCGGCAGGCGGGTGACGACGCCCTCGCCGGCGCCCTTGACCACCCGCTCCGGGCCGAAGCCGAGCGTTCCGTCGAGAGAGCGGCTGTCCGACAGGTCGGTGCGGGTCACCGTGGCCGTCGTCACCGGCGGCGGGGCGCTCGCCGTACCGTCGTCGTGTCGTCGCAGGGTCAGCGCCGTGACGCCCGCGCCGACGGCGACCACCACGGTCACCAGGGCCACGACGATCGCGGTTCGCCGCTTCGGCCTACCGTCCACCGAAGGCCTCCATCGTGCACTCGCGCTCCACCTTCGAGAGCGCCGGACCGTCGAAGCCGCCCGACGGGTCGGCGACCCCGTCGTCGTACGTCCAGCCGGAGCCGTCCGGCAGCGAGTGGATCTTCATACCGCGACCACGTAGGCACTGCACGTAGTCGTTCCACTGGCTCTCGTAGTTCGGGTTCCTCTTCTCGTCCAGCTCCGGCGGCTGAAGCGGCAGCTTGTTGGCGCACGCCACGTACGCCGCCTTCGGCTCGCCACTCTGGTCGAGGGAGATGCCCGGTCCGCTCCCGGTAGCACCGGCCGAGCGGCCCTTGTTCTCCTTCACGCCGTTATCCCGCAGGCAGAGGTGGTACGCGTACCAGAGCCGGTTCTCCTCCTCGTCGGTCGTGTCCAGCCGCAACTGCGGCCGACCGATCGTGGCCGCGCCGGACGTGGCGGCGCTCGGCGTGGCGGACGTCGTGGCGAGGGAGGCGACGTCGGCGGCGCCCTCGGCTGCGGGCTTCGCACCGTCGCAGCCGGCGAGGACCGTGGCGAACAGGGTGAGCGCGGCGAACCCGACTCGTCGTGGTGCGTTCGTCATGGCGGCAGCCTCACGAACAGTTGTCAGAGACCTGTCAGGAAGCGGTCCTCATCCGGTAGCCCCAGCTCACGGGCGTCGCCGAGGGCGGTTCAGGACGGCCCGCGACACGTACAGTCGCTGCCGTGACCGCGCGGGTGCTGATAGCCGAGGACGACGAGAAGCAGGCCGAGTTGGTCCGCCGCTACCTGGAGCGGGAGGGGCACACGGTCGTCGTCGTCGGCGACGGGCGGGCCGCCCTGGAGCACCTGCGCCAACGCCCGCCGGACCTGCTGATCCTCGACGTGATGATGCCGAAGGTCGACGGGCTGGACGTCTGCCGCATCCTGCGCCGGGAATCCGACCTGCCCGTGCTCATGCTGACCGCCCGCGCCACCGAGGACGACCTGCTGCTCGGCCTCGACCTGGGCGCCGACGACTACCTGACGAAGCCGTACAGCCCCCGCGAGCTGGTGGCCCGGGTACGGACGTTGCTGCGCCGGGGCCAGCGGACGACGCACCCGACCGACCCCGTGCTGCGGGTCGGCGACCTGCACGTCGACCCGATCCGCCACGAGGTACGCGTCGACGGACGACGCGTCGACTGCACGCCGGGCGAGTTCCACCTGCTCCAGGCGATGGCCGCCCAGCCGGGACGGGCCTTCACCCGTGACCAGCTCCTCGGCCACCTGCACGGCTTCGACAAATACATCACCGGCCGGACCGTCGACGTCCACGTCATGAACCTGCGCCGGAAGATCGAGCCGAACCCGCGCAGACCGGTCCGCCTGCTGACCGTCTACGGCGTCGGCTACAAGCTGGCGGAGGCGAGCCACCATGCGGCGTGAGGTGCCGCTGCACCGCAGCCTGCTGCTCCGGTTGCTCGCGCTGGCCGTCCTCATCGCCGTGGGCTCGATCGCCGCCACGGCCTGGCTGGCCGTCCGCACCACGACCGGGGCGATCCGGCAGGAACAGGGCCAGGCGCTCGCCGACGACGCCCGCATCTACGACACCCTGATCGGTTACGCGGCGACCCACCCGAGCTGGGCCGGTGTCGACACCGCCCTGCGACCGCTCGCCGAGCAGGTGGGCCGGCGGATCACCCTGACCACCGAGTCGGGTACGCCGCTCGCCGACTCGGCGCCGCAGGCCGGTCCGCTGCCCACCAAGCCCTCCGCGACCATCGACGCGCTCGCCGTCGACACCACGCTGACCCTGGGCTCCCCCGGGGTCGTCGACGCCGCGCGGATCGACCCCCGCGCCGCCGGCCCGTACCTGCTCCCGCCCGACGAGCGCCGCACGCTGCTCGACCGGGCCGACCAGGCCGTGCTGTGCCTGCGGGTACGGCCCAGGATCGCGGCCGTCGTGCGGGAGGAGCCCACCGGCCGCCCCCGGATCGAGACCCCCGGCGCCGACCTGAGCGACAACCCCGTCTGCGCCGAGCCACGGGCGGACCTGGCGACTCCGACGGCCACCGAACGCAAGGGCCTGGCCCAGCTCAACGCGTTGGTGAACACCTGCCTGGCCCGTCGCAAACTGGCGCCCGTGAGCGTCGACCTGGACTGGACGTGGAAGACGCAGCCCGCCCCCACGCGGAGCAGCCGCGCGGACGTCACCGAGGCCGACCAGGACCACAGCCAGGCGGTCAACGCCTGTCTGGGCACCAGCCGCAGGGAACAGCTTCTCCCGTACGTCGCCCCGGCGGCGACCCTGTTCGTCTCCGACCCGGGTGGTCGGCCCACCACGACCTTCGACCTGTCCCGCGTCAACCAGGCCCGGATCGTGGCGGTCGCCGGTCTCGTGCTGCTGGTGACCGTCGGTGTCACGGTGCTGGCCGGTGTCCGGCTGACCCGTCCGCTGCACGCGCTGACCGGCGCCGCCCAGCGGATGCGCGACGGCGACGGCGCGGCCCGGGTCCGCGTCACCGGCCGGGACGAGATCGCCCGGCTGGCCGAGGCGTTCAACGACATGTCCGAGCGGCGCGAACGCCTCGAACAGCTCCGTCGCGCCATGGTCAGCGACATCGCCCACGAGCTACGCACCCCGGTCACCACGATCCGGGGCTGGTTGGAGGCCGCCGAGGACGGCATCGCGCCGCTGGACCGGAGGTTGGTGTCGTCGCTGCTGGAGGAGGCGACGTTGCTGCAACACGTGATCGCCGACCTGCAGGATCTCGCCGAGGCGGAGGCGGGCGCGCTGCGGCTGCACCCCGAGACGGTCTACCTCGCCGACCTGCTGGGCCAGGTGGCCGAGGCGTACCGCGTGCAGGCCGACCTGGCCGGCGTGACACTGTCGGTGCTCCTCGACGCCGACCCGCAGGTGTACGCCGACCCGGTGCGACTGCGTCAGGTCGTCGGCAACCTGGTCGCCAACGCGGTACGCCACACTCCGGCCGGCGGCCGCGTCACGATCAGCGCCGGGGCGGCCGGCGGAAAGGTGACCATCGCCGTCGCCGACACGGGCAGCGGCATCAGCGCCGAGCATCTGCCCCGGGTGTTCGACCGCTTCTGGCGGGCGGAGAAGTCCCGCAGCCGGCAGACCGGCGGCAGCGGCCTGGGCCTGTCCATAGTCCGCAAGTTGGTGGAAGCCCACCAAGGCACGGTCCAAGCCCAAAGCACCCCCGAAAAAGGCTCAACCTTCACGGTCCACCTCCCCACCCACCCCCGGTGATCAAGAGGTTCGCGTCATCCGGACGGCGTTTCCTGACGCGAACCTCTTGATCACCGGGTTGCAGCGGGCGGTGGCGGGCGGTGGTGGGCGGTGGTGGGGTGGTGGGACTAGGCTGCGGCGGCATGAGTGGTGAGATTCCGGCTCGGGCGGACGTCGTCGTCGTTGGGAGCGGGCACAACGGTCTGGTTTCTGCGGTTCTGCTGGCGCGCGCGGGTCTGGACGTCCTCGTGGTCGAGGCCGCCGACGTGATCGGCGGCGCGACCCGCACCGAGAACCCGTTCCCGAAGGTGCCGGGGCTGCGCCACTCCACCGGCTCGTACCTGCTCGGGCTGATGCCGCCGGAACTGCTCGCCACCCTCGACGTACGCATCCCGGTGCTGCGCCGCGACCCGCACTACTTCCTGCCCACACCGGGTGGCCTCGGCTCGCCGTACCTGCTCTTCGGCAGTGACACCGCCGCCACCCGGGCGCAGCTCACCGAGTTCTTCTCCCCCGCCGACGTGGCCGCCGACGACGCCATGCAGGCCGAGCTGGCCGCGCTACGCGAGGACCTCGCCCCCGCCTGGCTGGCCGAGCCGCTGAGCGTCGAGGAGACCGCCGAGCGGCACGTCCGCCCGGCACTGCGGCAGGTCTTCGTCGACCTGGTCCGCGGGTCGGTCGCCGACTACCTGGCCCGCTTCGAGTTCCGCTCCGAACTGCTGGTCAGCATGTACGCCGTCACCGACGGCCTCTCCGGCCTCAACGCCGGCCCCGACGACCCCGGGACGGGCCACAACTTCCTCGTGCACAACATGTGCCGGCTACCCGGCTCGGGCGGCACCTGGATGATCGCCGAGGGCGGGATGGGCACCGTCTCGCGGACGTTCGCCGACGCCGCCCGCGCCGCCGGGGCGAGGATCCTGACCGGTACGCCGGTGAGCGCGGTGACCCTGGACGGCGGCGCGGCCAGCGGAGTGGTGTTGGCCGACGGTCGGCAGGTCAGCGCCCGCGTGGTGCTCGGCGCGTGTGATCCGTACCGGCTGATGGAGCTGTTGCCCGACGGCGCGCTCCCGGCGCGACTCGGCGAACGGATGGCGGCGGTCCGCCGGCCCGGCACCACCCTCAAGCTCAACCTGGCGCTGCGCGGCCTGCCGCGCTTCTCCTGCCTGCCGGCCGACGCGCCGAGCCCGTTCGGGTCGACCATCCACCTGCTGCCCGGCTCCGCGTCGCTGGTCGGCGGCGACGCCCCATCGCCGATGACCGCGCTGCGCGACATGTGGACGGACGTGCAGGCCGGGCGGCTGCCGGCCGAGCCGACCATCGAGTGGTACCTGCACACCACCGTCGACCCGTCGCTCTCCGACGCCGCCGGGCACCACTCGTCGGCGCTGTTCGTCCAGTCGGTGCCCTACGAGCTGACCGGCACCACCTGGGACGCCGAACTGCCCGGCTACGTCGACCGACTCGTCGAGATCGTCGAACGGTACGCCCCCGGCACCGCCGACCTGATCGCCGACGCGGTGCCGCTGCCCCCGCCGGGCATCGAGGCGCACTTCGGCATCACCGGCGGGCACATCCACCACGTCGACAACACCGTCTCGTTCACCGACCGGATGCCCTACGCCACCGGCATCGACGGCGTGTACGCGGGCAGCGCCGGCTGCCACCCCGCCGGCAGCGTGATCGGCGCCGCCGGCCACAACGCCGCCCGCAAGATCCTCAAAGACCTCGGGCACTAACCAGCCCTACCCGCCCGCCCCCGCCGCCCGCGCCCGGCCGCCCCGCCCCCGGCCGGCCGGCCGGCCGGCCGCGTCGATCATGTAGTTGTGGTGGTGAACAGAGACGACTTAATGGGGAGAAACGGGCACCACAAGTTCATGATCGACGCGGGGGGCGGGGGCGGGGGCGGGGTTAGCTCAGGGCTTCGCCGGCGGGGGCGGGGGTTTCCGCGTCCACGCGGTGGGCTCTCACCTTGTGGCCGACGCTCGTCAGGCAGCGGCCGCTGGGCAGGTCGAAGCGCCAACCGTGCAGCTGGCAGGTGAGCTGGTCACCATCGACGATGCCGAAGCGGGTCAGATCCGCCTTCAGGTGCGGGCAGCGGCGCTGCACCACCCAGTCGCCCAACGTGATGTCCTCGGCGTCGGTGCTGCGCTCGTGCTCGTCGTACCAGCCCTCGGCGTACTGGAGACGCTCCTCGGAGAGGCACTTGAAGAACGCGTAGACGAACTCGTTGTACTGGCCGATCCGCGCCGCCGAGAACCGGCAGGACAGGAAGAGCGAGTTGACCCAGTCCACCTCGTCGATGAAGAGCAGGTGCTCGATCAGCGACCGCTCGGTCCGGAACCGGTACCGGACCTTCTCGTCCGCGTACGGCCGGACCTCCTTGCCCGGGAAGTCCACCACGATCGACTCGACGCTCTCGCCGTCGTACCCCACCAGGTCGAAACGGACCGGACCGCCGACCCCCTTGGCCAGGTAGATCGACTCGTCGAGCAGCGGCTCGATCCGGCGCTTCATCTCGCCGAGCACGTCCACCTCGGGGTGCCGCCAGGATGCCTTCTCCGCCTCGATGATCGGGCGCTTACGCTCCCGCATCTCCTCCAGGTGGGCGACCTTGTTGGCGAAGAACTCCTCGACCGGCACCGGGTGGGTGGTGCTGGCGCCCTCGGTGGTGACCTCGGCGACGCTGCCCGGCAGCAACACGATCCCGTTGGTGCCGCCGACCTTGGCGTACTCCGACAGGAACACCGACTGGTCGGGGAAGATGTTGCCCTCGTCGCCGAAGATGTCGTTGAACTGCCACAGCTCGTCGTCGAGGAAGCACGGCGGGCCGGCGATCGGGAAGACGTGATCGGCCTTCAGGTCGTCGATGTAGCGCCAGGTCCGGTCGAACTGCCGGTCGCGCTTCTGCTTGCCGAACGCGGTCTTCGCCGCCTGCGGCAGCTCGTAGACCATCGGGTACCAGATGGCCCCGGAGAACTGCAGCAGGTGCGCGTGCACGTGCCCCAGCTCGGCGAAGACGCTCAGGTCGGTGGGGCGGGCGTCGTTCTGGTTCAGCAGCCGCACCCCGTCGTGCTCAACCCAGAGCGACGAGTCGCCGATCGGGCCGTCGGTGGGGCTGGTCAACGCCTGAATCATGATCTTCAGGCCGCCGGGCAGCTCCACGACCTGCTCGTTCGGCGCCTTCAGAAACTTGGTGAAGCCCAACGCCCGGAACTCGTCCTCCATCTCGGAGGTGGGGAACTCGGGAAGCAGAACCGTGGCGTCCTTCGAGATGTGGTCCCGCAGGTGCTTCGCGTCGAAGTGGTCCCGGTGCAGGTGGGAGACGTACAGGTAGTCGACCTGGCCCAGCGTCTCCCAGTCGAGCAGCGAATTGTCCGGGAAGGGGAACCACGAGGCGAAGTAGGCCGGATTGACCCACGGGTCGCACAGGATGCTGCCCGCGGCCGTGTCGATCCGCATGCTGGCGTGCCCGGTTCCGGTCACTCGCACCGCACAGTCCCCCTCAAACAGACAATCAGGTGTACGCCAAACGCTACCGGAGTGAGTCTGACCGCCACCCCTCGACGCCCGTAGAGCCGTCCGGCCTGGGCGGGCAGGGCTGTACGGCCGGGAAACCCCCACCGCACCGCCCCGGGCGGGAGGCGTGCCAGACTAACCAAAGATCCGATCGCGAGGGAAGGACCGACAGTGGCAGGAAGCGAGCCGGTAACGTCGCCGGACCAGCACAAGCCCGGGCACCGCAAGTCGGGGCGCATCGGCGCCGTGCTGTCCGCGCTGGCGCTGGTCGTCATGGCGTTCTGCGGCAACCACGAAGGCAGGGTCGAGGACATCTGGCTGGTCGGCCTCGCCGCGCTGCTGCTGGTCATCGTGATCGGCGATGCCGTGCTGCGCCGCAACGGTCTGCGCTCCTGACCCAGCCGTCCGCCGGTCGACCGGCCGAAAAACGTCGAGGGCCCGCCCCCACCTGGGGACGGGCCCTCGTTCGTGTACGCCTCCGGCTCAGCGCCCGAACAGGATGTCCTGCACGTCCTTGAGCGCCGCATCGACCTCGGCCTCGAAGTAGCCGCCGGGCACCAGACCGAACCGGAGCGTGTCCAGGTCCTTCGGGTCGACCGGCATCGGGTTGCGACGCTGCATGCCGCCGAGCAGGGAATCGAAGAACTGGTCCACCTGGTCCGGGTCGTACCCGCTGCCGAATCGACGGACCTGGAACCGGCGGCGGATCTGGTCGACCCGGTACAGGTCGCTACCGGGCGGGCCGGCCATCGGCGGACCACCCATCGGCGGACCGGCGACGGCGGGCGGGCCGGCCATCGGCGGACCGCCGATGCCCTGCTGTGGCATCGGGGGCGGACCGCCCGGGCCGCGCCGCAGGTCACGCAGGTCACGCTCGGGCATCCGGATCTCGGCCGTCATGTCGGCGCGGGCCCGCCGGCCGGCCTCGAAGCCGTCGAAGCGCGGCTCGTCCGGCTGCGGGTAGCCACCGGGCGCTCGCGGACCGTCGGGCGGGCCGTACCCACCGGGCATCCGCTGATCGTCCGGCGGACCGTACCCACCGGGCATCCGCTGGTCGTCCGGCGGACCGTACCCACCGGGCATCCGCTGATCGTCCGGCGGACCGTACCCACCGGGCATCCGCTGATCGTCCGGCGGACCGTACCCACCCGGCATCCGCTGGTCGTCCGGCGGGCCGTACCCACCCGGACCGGCCGGCAGGCCACGCGGCGGCAGGCCGTGCCCACCCATCGGGCCGCCGGGCCCCATCTGGCCGGGACCCCCCGGGCCGGGACCGGGGCCACCAGGGCCAGGGCCGCGCTGCGCGTCGTAGCCACCCCGGGGGGCGTCGTACCCGCCGGCGAAGGCGCCGGTGGGCTCGTCGTACCGGCCGTAGCGGTCGGCCGGCGGACCGGCCTGGGCGGGCATCGGGCGGGGAGGCATCGGCTGCGGGACCATGCCGCCACGGTCGTCGCGCATCGGCGGACCCATCCGGTCCGGGGGACCCATCCGGTCACCCATCCGAGGATCGCCGCCGCGTCCGGCGCTGTTGCGCTCCTCCAACTCGGCCAGCTGTCGCTCGACGCGGTCCAGGTGCAGGTCAACCTGCCACTCGTCATAGCCGTTGAAGCGGACCCGGAAGACGACGTCGTGGACCTCCTGCGAGGCGACGGGCGCACCGACCTGTCGGCCGTCGAGCGTCGCCTCGACCCGGTCGAGGAAGGCGTCCACCTCGTCGACCTTGTATCCCCGGCGAACCGCCTTGCGCCGGAAACGCTGACCCTGACTCGCCACTATGTCTCCTGGTGTCGTTCGCCACGCCCGGTCACGCCGGTGCCTCGTCGGCGCGGTCGGTGAAGGTGTCGGTGTCCTCGGCGGCGGCGAGCTGGCCACACGCGCCGTCGATCTCGCGACCCCGGGTGTCCCGTACGGTGGTGGAGACTCCCGCGTCGCGCAAGCGCCGGACGAACTCCCGCTCGACCGGCTTCGGGCTCGCGTCCCAGCGGCTGCCCGGGGTCGGATTGAGCGGGATGAGGTTCACATGCGTCAACTTGCCGGCCAACAGCCGCCCGAGCAGGTCAGCTCGCCACGGCTGGTCGTTCACGTCCTTGATCATTGCGTACTCGATGGACACGCGACGGCCCGTCCGGGCGGCATAGTCCCACGCTGCGTCCAGCACCTCGGCTACCTTCCAGCGCTGGTTTACCGGCACGAGTTCGTCGCGCAGATCATCATCGGGCGCGTGCAACGACAGCGCAAGGGTCACAGAGAGGTCTTCGCTGGCCAGTCGGCGGATGGCCGGAACCAGGCCGACCGTGGAAACGGTGATGTGCCGCTGGGACAGGCCGAGCCCCTCGGGCGCGGGGCTGACCAGCCGACGGATCGCCGCGATGACCCGGTTGTAGTTGGCCAGCGGTTCGCCCATACCCATGAACACGACGTGCGACAGCCGCGGCGGTGAGCCGGCGACCGCGCCGGAGGCCGCCACCCCGGCCAGGTAGACCGCCTGGTCGACGATCTCGGCGGTGGACAGGTTGCGGGTCAGCCCGGCCTGGCCGGTGGCGCAGAACGGACAGGCCATGCCGCAGCCCGCCTGGCTGGAGATGCAGACCGTGACCCGGTCCGGGTAGCCCATCAGCACGCTCTCCACCAACGCGCCGTCGTGCAGCTTCCAGAGCGCCTTGCGGGTCGCGCCGTCGTCGCAGGCCAACTCACGCACCGGCGTGAGCAGCGTGGGCAGCAACTCGTCGGCCAGGCGCGCACGGGTCGCGGCCGGCAGATCGGTCATCGCCTGCGGGTCGCGTACCAGCCGCCCGAAGTAGTGGTTGGAGATCTGCTTGGCACGGAACGCGGGCTCGCCCAGCCCGGCGACCAGCGACTGGCGGCCGGCCAGGTCCAGGTCAGCAAGGTGCTGCGGTGGCATGGAGGCCCGGCGTGCGGTGGGGGCGTCCGAGATGGCGGGGATCAGCGGCAGACTCGTCATGGCCGGTCCAGTGTGTCACGCCTGCAGCGTTCGGCACCCGTCCGGAGGCGTCGAACCGGCCCCCAGCGTCGGTCGGCAGCGCTCCGGCCATGGTGACGCATGCCTCACCCCGCCACCGGCACGAAGATCACCAGCAACAGGTAGGCGGTCGGCACCGCGAACAGGATCGAGTCCAGCCGGTCCATCAGGCCACCATGCCCCGGCAGCAGGTTGCTCATGTCCTTGATACCGAGATCCCGCTTGATCATCGACTCGGCGAGGTCGCCGAGGACCGCCGCGCAGGAGACGGCCACCCCGAACACCGCGCCCCACCACGGGGCCAGGTCGAACATCAGCCACAGCAGCAGGGCGCTGCCCAGCGCCGCCGCGGTGACCGAGCCGGCGAACCCCTCCCAGGACTTCTTCGGGCTGATGGACGGGGCCATCGGATGCCGGCCGAACGAGACGCCGGCCGCGTACCCACCGGTGTCGGAGAGGACCACCGCGATCAGCGTGGCCAGGATGCGCAGCCGACCGTCGTCGGGGGCCGCCGCCAGCAACGCCGCGAAACCGGCGAGGAACGGCACGTAGACGGCGATCAGGGTGGCGGCGGTCAGATCCCGCTGGAAGCCGGCCGGGCCGTCACCCAACCGCCAGATCATCGTGCCGAGCACCGTCACCAACAGCCCGAGGCTGAGCGCGTCCGGGCCGGCGAACCAGGCCAGACCCACCGTCAGGACACCACCGGCGAGCAGCGGCACCAGCGGCGGGTGAGCGCCGCTGCGCCGAACCGCCCGAGCCATCTCCCAGATACCGATGGCGACGGCGGCGGCGATCACCGGCAGGAACGCCGGCGGATAGACGGCCAACGGCACCACGATCAGCGCGCCCAGGGCGAGGCCGACACCGATCGCCGCCGGCAGGTTGCGGCCGGCTCGTCCGGTACCCACCTGCTGCGTCGCCGGTCGGTCGACGCTGGCCCGTCGGCGTCCCTTCGGTCGCCGCCCCACCGGCGGCTCCGGGTCGGTGATCGGGTCGTCGTCCGGCAGGATCTCGGCGCCGATGGGCGCGAGCTGCGCCGTCGGGAAACCGGCAGCGTCGTCGAAGCGGGGCGGAACCTCACGGTCGTCGAAACGCGGTGGCACGTCACCGTCGTCGTAACGCTGACCGGCGCCGGGGTCGGCATAACGTGGCACCGCGTCACCCGTTGGCGGGCCGTCGCCGTAGCGGCCGGGGTGACCCCGGTCGTCGTACGGGTCGGGCTGGTTCCGATCGTCGTCGTAGCGATCCCGGTCGTCGAAGCGGTCGCGCCGGTCCCGGTCGTCGAAGCGGTCGCGCCGATCCCGGTCGTCGAAGCGGTCGCGGTCGTCCGGGAGGACCGGCCGGCCGCGCTCGTCGTACGGGTCCGCCGGGTGCGGATCGGCGTACGGCCGGGTGCGGGGCTCGGCGTACAACTCGGGCCCGGCGGCCGGCCGGCGGCTCCACTGGCCCGCCTCAAGCTCCTGCTCGGGCCAGGGCAGGGCAGCCGGGCGCTCGGGCCGGTCCCAGCCGCGCGGCTCGTTGGTGTAGGGGTCGGGGTGGGACATCACGCACCGCGACGCGGCACGAGTACCACCACATGACGCAAGGCCACAAGCATCCCCTACACGCGCGACTGTGTTCCGCTGGCTCGACCGCCCCGATGGTCGGTCGATTCCCGGTACGCACCGGCTGGTGGCCGGGAATCCTGACGAGCCTACTGCACCCGCCGCCGGGGCGAGGCGGACGATGGCACCCGTGACCGCCGGGCCCCTCCGGGTCACGGTGCGCAAGGGCCCGCGAGTCGCGTCGCCGTGCTGCCACGACGGCGGCGGGCGCACGGCGGCCTGAGCAACCCCGCCCGCCGCAGACGCATCGACGCCTATCCGACCGAGCATCCGGGCGAACAGGGGATGACCCGCAACACCCGTCGGTGGTCGGCTGTCGGGGTGCCGGCGTCCGCCGGCGGTCTCTACCACAGCAGCGGGGAAGGAACGTTCGTGCGCAGAATCAGCCTGGCGGTGCTGACGATGGCCGCCCTCGTCCTGACGGCGGCCTCACCGGCCACTGCGGCGACACCGAACGCCAGCATCAGGATCGACCACCGCACCAGCGAGATTTACCTGTACGACGGAAGTCCCGACGGCACCGGGCCGGCGTTCCCGGCCGCCACCGCCCGGGGAGAGGTGCGCAACTGCCCGACCGGCGTGTACTTCCTGTCGGCGTCGCTGACCCAGGACGGCCTGCCGACCTTCTGGGCCACCGGCGGCCTCGGCGCCGGCGAGATCGTCTGTGACGGCGGCACCGCCAGCATCTCGATGGGCTTCTACCGGGCCGACCCGGTACTGCATCCGGGTCGGGCCACCGTGCGCTTCGAACTGCACGACGCGTACGTCGGAACGACCCTGACCGAGACGACCCGGACCGTCCGGATCCCCCGCTGACGCTCGGACGGCGCGAGGCCCGTCCCCGGATCGGGGGCGGGCCTCGCATCGGCTGCTCATCCGGCGGACGCCGGGTCGGGCCTCAGACCTCCAGCAGCTCGGTCTCCTTGTGCTTGACCAGGTCGTCGATGTTGGCGACGTAGCGCTGCGTCAGGTCGTCCAGTTCCTTCTCGGCGCGGCGACCGTCGTCCTCGCCGGCCTCGCCGTCCTTGACGATCCGGTCCAGCTCCTCCTTGCCACGGCGGCGGACGTTGCGGATCGCCACCTTGGCCTCCTCGCCCTTGTGCCGGGCCACCTTGATCATGTCGCGGCGGCGCTCCTCGGTCATCTGCGGGAGCAGGATGCGCAGCTGGTTGCCCTCGTTGTTCGGGTTCACCCCGAGGTCCGAGTCGCGGATCGCCTTCTCCATCGCGTTGATCTGCGAGTTGTCGTACGGCTTGATGATGGCCATCCGCGGCTCGGGAACCGCGATGGACGCCATCTGGGTCAGCGGCGTGGGCGTGCCGTAGTAGTCGATGATGACCTTGGAGAACATGGCGGCGTTGGCGCGACCGGTGCGGATGGCGCCGAACTCCTCCTTGGCGTGCTCGACAGCACGCTCCATCTTTTCCTCGGCCTCGAGGAGGGTGTCGTCGATCACCGGTCTCCTCGCCTCCTTCTGTGCTCGTCGTGGGCTCTGCTGAAAGTCGTCAGGCTCAAGCGGTGATCAGGGTGCCGATCTTGTCGCCACCCACCGCGCGGATGATGGTGTCGTCACCCTGCGCGCCGAAGACCAGCATCGGCAGGCCGTTCTCCATGCAGAGGCTGAACGCGGCCGCGTCGGCCACCCGCAGGTTGCGGCGCAGCACCTCGGAGAAGGTGATCGAATCGAGCTTGCTGGCGGTCGGGTCGATCCGCGGGTCGGCCGTGTAGACGCCGTCCACGCCGTTCTTGCTCATGAGCACCACGTCGGCGCGGATCTCCAGCGCCCGCTGGGCGGCCACGGTGTCGGTCGAGAAGTACGGCATGCCGGCGCCCGCGCCGAAGATGACCACGCGGCCCTTCTCCAGGTGCCGGATCGCCCGCAACGGGATGTACGGCTCGGCGACCTGGGCCATCGTGATGGCGCTCTGCACCCGCGTCTCGATGCCCTCCTTCTCCAGGAAGTCCTGCAACGCGAGGCAGTTCATCACGGTGCCGAGCATGCCCATGTAGTCGGCGCGAGCGCGGTCCATCCCGCGCTTCTGCAGCTCCGCGCCGCGGAAGAAGTTGCCCCCTCCGACCACCACCGATACCTGCACGCCGCGGCGGACCACGGTGGCGATCTGGCGGGCGATGGCCTGCACGACGTCCGGGTCGACGCCGATCGCGCCCCCGCCGAACACCTCACCGGAGAGCTTCAGCACCACCCGGCGGGCCCGTCCGGGCGGCGGTGCCGTCGGATCGTCCATCGCCAGCGTCCGGTCACTCACAACCTGCGTCATCCGCCCCGCCTTCCCCACGCGCACGCCCCGGGCGACGCGTTACCGCGAACCTGCCGCTGCCGACCCTATGTGACGAGGAGGCCGCGGTGCCTGTCACGTACACCGGCGGCCTCCTCGTTCGACGTCTCCTGCCCACGGGCGCGCGTGGCGCCCGGTGGCGGCTCAGGCCTGGCCGACCTCGAACCGCACGAAGCGGGTCACCTCGATGCCGGCCTCGGCCAGCACCTGCTTCACCGACTTCTTGTTGTCGGCCACCGACGCCTGCTCGACGAGGACGTAGTCCTTGAAGAAGGCGTTCACCCGGCCCTCGACGATCTTCGGCAGGGCCGCCTCGGGCTTGTTCTCCTCGCGGGCGGTCTGCTCGGCGATGCGCCGCTCGGACTCGACGACGTCGGCCGGAACCTCGTCACGGCTGAGGTACTTCGGCCGCATGGCCGCGATCTGCATCGCGACGCCGCGGGCGTCAGCGTCGCCCGCCTCATCGCTCTTGCCGGTGTACGACACCAGCACGCCGACGGCCGGCGGCAGGTCCTGGGCCTTGCGGTGCAGGTAGACCGCGGTGGTGCCCTCGACCGTGGCGAACCGGTTGAGCACCAGCTTCTCGCCGATCTTGGCGGACTGCTCCTGGATCAGGTCCGCGACGACCTTGCCGTCCAGCTCGGAGGCGAGCAGCTCCTCGGCGTTGGTCACGCCGGAACGCTCGCCGTGCTCGACCAGCTGCTGGGCCAGCGCGATGAACGACTCGGTCTTGGCGACGAAGTCGGTCTCGCAGTTGAGCTCGAGCAGGGCCTTGCCGGAGTGGGCGACCAGACCGTTGGCGGCCGTACGGCCAGCCCGCTTGCCGACGTCCTTCGCGCCCTTGACGCGCAGGATCTCGACGGCCTTGTCGAAGTCGCCCTCGGCCTCGGTCAGCGCCTTCTTGCTGTCCATCATGCCGGCGCCGGTGAGGTCGCGGAGCTTCTTGACGTCCGCGGCGGTGATTTGGGACATGGCTCTCTCTTCGGTGTTGAGTCGGCGTGTGGATGGTCAGAGGTGCCGGTTACCCGGAATCGGGCCGAACGTGCCCGTCGTACCGTCGCCGCCCGCCGTCCGCGAAAACGGACGGCAGGGCGGCGACGATGCGATCACTCCGCGGCGGCGGCCGCCGGCTGCTCGGTGGCGGCCTGCGCCGGCTGCTCGGCGGCGGCCGGCTGCTCGGTGGCGGCGGGCTGCTCGGCGGCGGCAGCGGCCGGCTGCTCGGCCGGGGCGGCCGACTCGTCAGCCTTCTTCGGCTCGAGCAGCTCGCGCTCCCACTCGGTCAGCGGCTCGTCGCTCGCGACACCCTCGGGCTTCTCGTCGTTGCCCCGGCGACGGCCGGAACGCGCGATCAGACCGTCCGCGACGGCGGCGGCGACGACCTTGGTCAGCAGCTCGGCCGAGCGAATGGCGTCGTCGTTGCCCGGGATCGGGAAGTCGACCTCGTCCGGGTCGCAGTTGGTGTCGAGGACGGCGATCACCGGGATGCCCAGCTTGCGGGCCTCGTCGACGGCGATGTGCTCCTTCTTGGTGTCGACGATCCAGACCGCGGCCGGCAGCTTCTGCATGTCCCGCAGACCACCCAGCGTGCGGGTGAGCTTGATCTTCTCGCGGGAGAGCTGCAGGGTCTCCTTCTTGGTGTAACCGGCGGCGGTGCCGCTCAGGTCACCAAGGGCCTCCAGCTCCTTCATCCGCTGGAGCCGCTTGTACACCGTCTGGAAGTTGGTCAGCATGCCACCGAGCCAGCGGTGGTTGACGTACGGCTGACCGACCCGGGTCGCCTGCTCGGCGATGGCCTCCTGGGCCTGCTTCTTGGTACCGACGAAGAGGATGCTGCCACCCTCCGCGACGGTCCCACGCACGAACTCGTACGCCTTCTCGATGTAGTCGAGAGTCTGGCGCAGGTCGATGATGTAGATGCCGTTGCGCTCGGTCATGATGAAGCGCTTCATCTTCGGGTTCCAGCGCCGGGTCTGGTGCCCGAAGTGGACACCGCTCTCCAGCAGCTGACGCATGGTCACGACGGCCATGGTGTGGGTACTCCTCAAGATCCCTGGTTGTCACGCCCGGCCGGTGGCCGGGCGTCCTGGCGCCTGGTCGCCGGCCCATGGTGGACCCGACCAAGATCGGGACCAGGGAGGCCGTCGCTACACGACGATTCGTGAAGAGGGCGCGCGAGGTCGACCGCGCGAGGCGGTCGCCAGTTGGCCAGTGTACGCCCCTCCCCGGTTTCGGCGTGCCGGGGTGCCGCGCCGCCGGACAAGATCGCGCTAGTTCCGGGAAATAGTGGCCTCCGCGTCACCAGAGGCCACTATTTCCTGGTTGTTGCGTGGATCATCGGCCGCGCCGGGCGGACGGCGGCGGGTCAGCCGGCGGCGAGCGCCGCGGCGACGAAGAGCACCAGGCCGACGGTCAGGTACGCCGTGGGAGGGCGCAGCCAACCCCGGCCGCTGTCGGAGAGCGCGAGTCCGCCCGTCCTGAGCCCGTACAGCCCGGTTGCGAAGATCGGCAGCCCGGCGACCAGGCAGATACCCACCACGACGTTGCCCGCGTCCACCGGGTCGCCCGTCACACCGGCCAGCAACACCCGCAGCGCGGGGATCTCGAAGATCAACGTCAGCAGGGCGAAGAGGGCCGCCAACGCCGGCCGGCGGGTCCGGTAGACCCCGTCCGGGGCTGGGGGGTACGCCGGCGCGTCTCCCCCGCCCAGGTCGGGGCGGGGGCCGATCCCCGGCATCGGGCCGGTCGGCATATCCAACGGATGCGGGTGCTCCCCGCTGCCGCCCCGGGTCGGCTCGACGATCGGGTAGCCGGCGAGCGGGGCGGGCCGGCTCTGCTCGGCCAGCGGGACGGGCTGGCTCTGCTCCCCGGGCAGGCCGGGGCCACCGAGCAGCGCGACCGCCGGCCCGACGTCCGCGGTGGGGGCCGGGCCGACGTTGCTGCCGGTCACCAGCCCGGCGTCCCGGGCGCTGGCCATTCCGGCGTCCCGGGCGGTGTCCGGCGTCGTCATGGTCAGTGGCTCTCGGGCGGCCCGGCGGCCGGGCAGCTCACCAGAGATCTCCGAGGGGTCCCGATCCGCCCTGCGTGAGCGGGTCGGCCGGTAGCCGTCCGCGTCCGTGCGGACGTCACCCAGCGGATCGGGGACACGCCCGAAATCTGCCCCGCCGACCCCCAACCGCCCCGGCTGCGCGTCGACGACACCGAACCGCCCGGAGTCCGGTTCCGGGGCACCCCCGAAGCGGACCGCGTCCACCGCGCCGAAACGACCCGAGTCCGGTTCTGACGCGCCGCCCAGGCGGGTCGGGTCGGGCTCGCGGCGTCGGCCGACTCCGGTGTCCTCGACGGAGCGGGCGTCCTCGACGCCGCGCTGCTCGGGGATCTCGCCGTCGCGGTATCGCGGTTCACCCGCGCCGCGCCACTCGGGCTCGCCGTACCCGCGCCCCCGCTCGTCGGGGTACCAGCGCGACTCCTGATCTTCCGGAAAGCTCCGTCGTCCGTCCACGTCAGGCACCGTATGCGACGGGCCAGGCCCGCGCCATTTGGCCCCGGCCGGGTTGATCGACACCAATTGGCGCCGTAGCACAGCAGGGGCTTGATCGTCCGGTCGTCCACAGAGCGACCGTCATCCACAGGCGGGCGCTCTCGGGGTCGCGGCCCTCGTGCCCCGAGGGGCACCGTCGCGGCCATGACGAAGCGGAACCAGGCGGTCGGCGCGTACGGCGAGCGGTGCGCCGCCCGGCACCTGAGCGAGGCGGGACTACGCCCGATCGTCCGGAACTGGCGCTGCCCGGAAGGCGAGATCGACATCATCGCCTGGGACGGGCCGGTGCTCGCGTTCTGCGAGGTGAAGACGCGTCGGGGCGACGCGTTCGGCTCACCGGCCGAGGCGGTCGTACCCGCCAAGGCCCGCCGCCTGCGCGGTCTCGCCGCACGCTGGCTCGCCGAGACCGGCACGAGCGCCGACGAGGTGCGGTTCGACGTGGTGTCGGTACGTCTGCCCGACACCGGTCCCGCGCGGATCGACCACCTCAAGGGCGCGTTCTGAGATGCGCCGACGAACGGGGGACGCGTCATGAGCTACGCGAAGGTGCTCTGCGTGGGGTTGGTCGGCGTCACCGGCCACCTGGTCGAGGTTGAGGCGGACCTCGCCGCCGGCCTGCCGGCGGTGGTGATCTCCGGCCTGCCGGACACCGCCCTGCACGAGGCCCGCGACCGGGTCCGGGCCGCCGTCGTCAACTCCGGTCAACGGTGGCCCAACCGGCGCATCACGCTGAACCTGCTGCCCGCGACGCTGCCGAAGTTCGGCTCGGCATTCGACCTGGCCATCGCCGCCGCGCTGCTGGGCGGCTCCGGCGAGCTGCCACTGCTGCCACTGGAGAACGTGGTGATCCTCGGCGAGCTGGGCCTGGACGGGACGGTCCGGCCGGTACGCGGCGTGCTGCCGATGGTCGTCGCGGCGGCACGGGCGGGTATCCAGCGCGTGATCGTGCCGACCGACAACGCCGCCGAGGCCGCCGTCATCCCCGGCGTCCGGGTACGGGCGGTGGACACGCTGCACCGGCTGGTCACCTTCGTCCGTGACGGCAGCCCGCTGATCGAGCCACCGACGGACACCCCGGCGCCGATCACCGGCGGCCCCGACCTCGCCGAGGTCGCCGGACAGCAGATGGGCCGGCGCGCGTTGGAGGTCGCCGCGGCGGGCGGGCACCACCTCGCGTTGCTGGGCCCGCCGGGGGCCGGCAAGACCATGCTGGCCGAGCGGCTGCCGTCGCTCCTGCCGGAGCTGGACGACGACGCGGCGCTGGAGGTGACCGCCCTGCACTCGGTCGCCGGGCTGCTGCCACCGGGTGGTCGGCTCCTGCGTCGTCCGCCGTTCCAGGCGCCGCACCACACGGCGACCGTCCCTTCGCTCGTCGGCGGCGGTTCCGGGCTGGCCCGCCCCGGCGCGGTGTCGCTCGCCCACCGCGGGGTGCTCTTCCTCGACGAGGCCCCCGAGTTCAGCAAGGGCGCGTTGGAGGCGCTGCGCCAGCCGCTGGAGCACGGCCGCATCCAGCTCAGCCGCAGCGGTGGCGGCACCGAGTACCCGGCCCGGACGCAGCTGGTGCTGGCCGCCAACCCGTGCCCGTGCGCCAAACCGTCCGGCGACGCGTACTGCGAGTGCACGCCGGTGGCCCGCCGCCGCTACCTGGGCCGGCTGTCGGGGCCGCTGCTCGACCGGATCGACGTGCAGGTGCGGCTGATGCCCGTACGGGCGGCGGAGCTGATGGCGTCCGGAGGTGACGTCGAGTCCTCGGCCACCGTCGCCGCCCGGGTCGCGGCGGCACGCGGCGCGGCGGCCACCCGTTGGGCCGGCCTCGGACGGCGACTCAACGCCGAGGTGGACGGCCCGTTCCTGCGCCGCCCGCCCTGGCGACTACCGGCGCTGGTCACCGCCGAACTGCGCGCCCGGCTCGACTCCGGCTCGCTCTCGGCGCGCGGCTTCGACCGGGTGATCCGGATGGCCTGGACCATCGCGGACCTGGACGGACGGGATCGGCCCGACCGTGAGGACGTCCGAGAGGCGACCCAGCTACGGACAGGAGAGACGGCATGAGCGCCGACGAGCAGAGCAGGCTGGCCCGGGTGGCGCTGACCTGGCTGGCCGAGCCCGGCACCCGCGTGGTGCACGCGCTGGTCGAGCAGCTGGGGCCGGTGGCGACGCTGGATCTGCTGCTCGACGGCGGCAGCCCCGACCGGCGGCTGGCCTCCGCCGTGACCGCCCGGATGTCGACCGGCGACGCCCGCGCGGCGGCGGACGAGGCCCTGGACCGGGCGGATCGACTCGGCGCGCGTCTGGTCACCCCGGACGACGACGAGTGGCCGGCCCGGGTCGCTGATCTCGGCACGCTGCGGCTCCCCGACCTGACCCGTCGCGTGGACGTGGAGACCGCCCCACCGCTGTGCTTCTGGGTACGCGGCGCGTGGCCGCTCGGTGAGGCGTTGGAGCGCTCGGTGGCCGTGGTCGGCGCGCGGGCGGCCACGGCCTACGGCCAGCACGTGGCCACCGACCTCGGGTACGGGCTGGCCGAGCGGGACTGGACGGTCGTCTCCGGTGGCGCGTTCGGGATCGATGCCGCCGCCCACCGGGGCGCCCTCAACGCCGAGGGCCGCACCGTGGCGGTGCTGGCCTGCGGGGTGGACCGGCCGTACCCGATGGGCAACACCGCCCTCTTCGACCGGATCGCCGACACCGGGCTGCTGGTCAGCGAGTGGCCGCCGGGCGCCGAGCCACTGCGGCCCCGGTTCCTGATCCGCAACCGGGTGATCGCTGGCGGCACGCTGGGCACCGTCGTGGTGGAGGCGTCGGCGCGCAGCGGAGCGACGCAGACCGCCCGGCGGGCCATCTACACCGGTCGGGTGGCCATGGTGGTACCCGGGCCGGTGACCTCGGCGATGTCCGTCGGCGCGCACGAGTTGCTGCGCGAGAACGAAAAGGCCCGACTGGTCACCGGTGTCGCACACGTGCTCGATGAGGTGGGCCGGATCGGCGCGGACCTGGCCCCGCTGGCCCGCGGCCCGCAGCGGCCGACCGACGACCTGGACGACGACGCCCGGTCGGTGCTGGAGGCGTTGCCCCGCCGGGGCGCACGGGGGGTGGACAAGCTCGCCGCCCGCGCCGGTCTGGACGTGCGTACCGCGCTACGCAAACTGTCCCTGCTCGAAGAACTGTCCATGGTGGTACGACGTGACGACGGCTACGCCCTCGCCCCGGTCGACAAACCCAAGGGTCCGGCCGACCGCCGGTAGACGCGGACGCCGACGTGGCCGGCGGAGCACAACCCTCGGCCGTACGCTGGTGCCGTGCCTGCTGCCAGCGAAGGTGCGCGTGCCGCCCGGCGGACCGCATCGGTGACGCCGCGAGAGGCGCGGCGGCCGTGAGCCGGTCCGCCCGGGGCACCCGGGCCACTCATCAGAACCTGCCACCGCCGCTGCGGGACGCGGTCGACGACTTCGCCAGGCACCTTTCCCAGGTTCGCAACCGGTCGGCGCACACCGTCCGCGCGTACGTCACCGACGTGGTCGCGCTGCTCGACCACGCGGTGCGGATGGGTTGCCGCGACCTGGGCGAGGTCGACCTGTCGGTCCTGCGGAGCTGGTTGGCCCGGCAGCGGACCACCGGCGCCGCCCGTACGTCGCTGGCGCGCAGAGCCGCCTCGGCACGGGCGTTCAGCGCGTGGGCACACCGCGCCGGGTTGCTCGCCGCCGACGTGGGGGCCGCGCTGGCCAGCCCTCGCGCGCACCGGGAGCTGCCCGGCGTCCTGCGCGCCGACCAGGCCACCGCGCTGCTGGAGGCGCCGACCCGGCACCCGGCAACCGCACCCGGCACGCCCACGACAGGATCGCCCGCAAACGGCACGCCCGCGACGGGGTCCGCCCCCGGCGGGGAGCCCACGACGGACGGAGCCACCGACGCGGCGGTGGCGCTGCGCGACAGGGCGCTGCTGGAACTGCTCTACGCCACCGGCGTACGGGTCAGCGAGGCGTGCGGGCTGGACGTCGAGGACGTCGACCACGCCCGGCGCGTGATCCGGGTGTTCGGCAAGGGCCGCCGCGAGCGGTCGGTGCCGTACGGCGTGCCGGCGCAGCGGGCGCTCGACGAGTGGCTGCGGCGGGGCCGCCCCGCGCTGGTCGCCCCGCACTCGGGCGACGCGCTGCTACTCGGGGCCCGCGGCGGTCGGCTCAACCCGACCACGGCGCGTCAGATCGTCGGCGGGTACGCCGAGGCCGCCGGCCTGCCCCGGACGAGCCCGCACGGGCTGCGCCACTCCGCCGCCACCCACCTGCTGGAGGGCGGCGCGGACCTGCGCGCCGTGCAGGAACTGCTCGGGCATTCGTCGCTGGCCAGCACGCAGATCTACACCCACGTGTCGGTAGAGCGGTTGCGCGCCGCCTACCGCCAGGCGCACCCCCGCGCCTGATCACTGGCGGGCCGGTCGGACCACCCGACGGTTACGATCATCCGGTGAGCGTCCCGCAGCCTCCCGAGCCGATTCCGGGCGCCCGCCTGCTGTTCTCCCTGGACCCGGCGGTCAGCCACCTCAACCACGGCTCGTTCGGCGCGGTGCCGATCGGCGTGCAGCGCGCCCAGCAGCGACTGCGCGACGAGATGGAGGCCAACCCGCTGCGCTTCTTCACCCAGGGGCTCGTCGATCGGCTCGCGCACACCCGGCGGCACCTCGCCGGGTTCCTCGGCGCGGACCCGCAGGGCAGCGCGCTGATCGGCAACACCACCACCGGCGTCGCCGTGGTGCTCCAGTCGATGGGCCTGCGACCCGGCGACGAGATCGTCAGCACCGACCACGGGTACGGGGCGGTGAGTCTGGCCATCGGGCGGGAGTGCCGCCGCACCGGCGCGGTCAGCCGGGTGCTGCCGATTCCGCTGGACGCCGGCGACGAGCAGATCGTGCAGACCATCCGGGCCGGCCTGCGCCCGGGACGGACCCGGCTGCTCGTCGTCGACCAGCTCACCTCGGCCACCGCAAAGCTCTTCCCGACGGCCGCCATCGTGGCGGTGGCCCACGAGAACGGTGTGCCGGTCCTGGTGGATGCCGCGCACGCCCCCGGGATGCTCGCCATCACGGTCGCCAGCATCGGCGCCGACTTCTGGGCGGGCAACCTGCACAAGTGGGGGTACGCGCCGCGCGGCACCGCCCTGCTGGCGGTCGCCCCGCAGTGGCGCGAGCGGATCGAGCCGCTGGTGGTTTCGTGGGAGCAGGAGTCCGGCTTCCCGGCCCGGGTCGAATGGCAGGCCACCCTCGACTACACCTCGTGGTTGGCTGCCCCCGCCGGGCTGTTCACGCTGCGCAGCCTCGGTGTCGACCGGGTACGGGAACACAACGCCGCGCTCGCCGCGTACGGCCAGCGGGTGGTGGGGGACGCTCTGGGGGTGCCCCCCGCCCAACTGCCCGACCCCGGCGGACCGGGGGTGTCGCTGCGTCTCATCCCGCTGCCGGCCGGGACGGGCACCACGATCGACGCGGCGCGGGCGTTGCAGACGCGCATCGGCGAGCGGCTCGCCGCCGAGGTGGCGGTGATGAGCTGGAACGGCCGTGGGTGGCTGCGACTCACCGGCCAGGTCTACAACGCCGCCGACGAGTACGAGCGGCTGGCCACCCGGTTGCCGGCGCTGCTCGCCCAGCGCTGACCCCGCGCACCGGGTCGAGCGGGAGGAGCCGCACCGGGCCGAGGCCGAGCAGGGCGAGCGGGTCCAGGTACTCCGCACCTCGGCGCAGGCCCCAGTGCAGGCACGCGTCGGCCGGGCAACCGGGGTGGCCGGGCAGCAGTTCGCCCAGCGGCGCTCCTGCGGCGACCGCCTGACCGGGGCGTACCCCGGGTCGCACGGGCTCGTGGGTGGTTCGCAGCCCTCCGGCATGCCCCACGGTGACCACCGGTCGGCCGGCCACCAGACCGACGAAGAGGACGGTGCCCGGCCCGGCGCTGCGGACCACGGTTTGAGCCGAGGCGGCCAGGTCGACGCCCCGGTGGCCGGACAGCCACGGCTCAGGTGGCGGGTCGAAGCGGCGCACCAGTCGCGGTGGCCCGTCGAGCGGCCAGCGGAAGCGCTCGGTGGGAGCGGGAGGCTCGAACGCGATCGGCACGGTCGGCGTCGGTGGCAGACCGGGCACCGACGCGACAAGTACCGCAAAACCGCAGAGCTGCACGATCAGAGCGAGGGGGAACGCCGCGCAGAGCAGCACGGTACGGAGGTTCGAGCCGAGACGGGTGGCGGATGGCGATCGCATGCCGGCAGCCTCGGCCCGGGGCCGGGTCGTCCGCCAGCCCGGCCAGCGAAGCTGTGGACAACAGACGGCCCTGTGGACGACCACCCGGAGGCGCCGATGATCTGCTATGCCGCGCTGGGGAGCTGCTGTGCGTGCCGGGCTCGCCGAGGCGTCGGGTAGGCCCTTTCACCTACCCGACATCCTCGGACGAGCCCGGGTCAGCTCACCACCACTGTTCGTTGGAACCGGTTTCGTAGTCGTACTCCTCGACGTGGTCCCACTCCACCCCGGTCAGCCTCTGATAGGCGTTCGAGGGGACGTCGAGGATCGAATCCGCGTGCGCGGCCTCGACGGTGGTGAAGCGGGTGAACGCCGCCGGATCGGCCAACACGGCATCGAATGCCGCGGGCCCCGCCACCACCACCGCGCAGCGCGCGTACAGGAAGCCGTCCTCAGTCAGTTGATCAGCGCCCGGTGGGACCGCCTGAGCGAGCACCCGACGGTCCAACTGATAGAGCTTGAAGGCGAGCGTCTCAGCAAAATCGATGATCCGCTCCACCGGCTCGTCCGACAGCATGGAGGTCAACCGCTCGTACGGCCGGTCGTCCTGGACTTCGGGCTGGCCGCCGAGCACCGCCACGAGCCGCCAGAATTCCTCGTCTGCAAGCATCGAAATCCTCAACCAATCGTCGACCAGGTCGAACTAGTGCCAGTTCTTGTTTCCGTCAGGGCGTTTTCCGAAGATCCGGAAGAAGCCTCTGATCAGTCGTGTTTCTATAGCCTTTGCCCGCCGCTTACCCGGGATGCCGCGCCGCAGGTACTTAGCGGTGTACTTGTCATTCGGATTCTTGCGATTGAGCTTCCTGAGCTGTTTCGGAAGCCGGTCACCCTTTCCTTCGCCGTACCTGTACACCTCGCCGTTCTTGTCGATTCGGTAGACGTAGTGGGGGCAGGAACAGTCGAGTGAGTTGCCGTGTTTACCGCACGCGCTGACGTTGTGCGCCAACACGTCGACACCGTCGACCCGGACAGCGTACGTGTGCACATCCCCGACGTTGAGGTTGTACACGGTCTGTGCCGGCACCCAGCCACGGTCCACAACAGAGGCCACCTGCACCGTCGTTCCGTTGGCGGCGCGTAGCCGATCGCCGGCCCGCACCTTCTCGGCGAACGTCCAGCCCACGCCCTCCACCCACAGCGGGTGCTCAGCCGTAGCCTCCAGCGCCCCGCCCTGACCCTCGTCGAGGTCGATGTCGATCAGGTGCTTCGCGCCAACGCCGTCGATCACGGCGAGGACGGGCTTGGCCTCGGCCACGCCAGTCGTGGGATCGACCGCCATGACCCAGTCGCCCAGTTGAACGTCCGAGATGGGCAGCGATGACCCGTCCGCCATCAACACCTGGGTCTGCGGCGTGAAGGAGTTACAGCGACTTCGATGCCTGCCCTTGTACAACCGTCGTGCCCGGCTGGCCTTGCGGGCCTTCTGGGCGGCCCTCGCGGCACCGACGGCGAAGCGGGCTCCGCGGACCGCCGCGCCCGCCCCCACGGTCGCGGCCAGCGCGCCGCCGATGGCCCAGGCAGCCTCCCGCCAGTTGCCGGTGGCGGCGTACGAGACCGCGGAGACCACCCCGGCGATGGTGCCGATCGGCCCCGGGATCATCGACGCGTAGGACGCGACCTTGGCGACCTTGGACAGGCCCTTCTTGATGCTGCCCCAGCCGAACTTGCCGTCCAGGTCGGTGCAGTTGACCGGGTCCCCGGCGCAGTAGTCGTAGGCGGTGGCGTTTCCGCCGTCGACCGGGTCGACCTGGAGGAACCGCCCGATCCCCGGCGAGTAGAGGCGGACACCCATGAGGATGACGTCGCCCACCGCGTCGCCGGAGCGCTGCTTGCCGCCGAGCCAGCCGTACCGCTGGTCGGCCTGCCCCGCCACCGGCACACCGAACTCGTCGTAGTCGAGGAACTCGGGCTCCAGCAACGCCGTGTCGATCGTGGCGGCCACGTCGCCGTGCAGGTTCAACAGCTGCAGCCGGACGTCTCCCGCGTCGGAGGTGGTGGCTGCCAGGTCACCGTCGGGGCCGGACACGTTGCGGGTGTAGCTGCCCAGCGTGGTGTCCTCGATGATCCAGCGGGGCTCGTCGGAGTCGTCGCCGTAGTGGTTCAGCTTGGAGGTGGCGTTGACCCAGTTGCCGTCGACCATGGTCTCGGTGGTGAACGCCCGGAACCGGTGCGCGGGGTCCAACGTCCAGCTCTGGCGGGAGTCCCCGAGTTGCTGCCGTTGCACCAGATCGTTCGCGAAGTACGCGTTCGTCAGGCCGTCCGGCATGGTGGTGGTCCGCCCGAAGGCGTCGTAGACGTAGCCGGCGTCGGTGAGCCGGTCGGCGGTGTCGTAGCTGTGCGTGCCGGACACCGGGGTGCCGGTCTCGTCACACGTACCGTCGGCTGCCGGCGCGTACCGCGAGTTCCCGGTCCGGTTGGTCCGGTCGTCGTAGGTGTAGGTGCGGGTGACGCAGCCGTCGGTGATGGCGCTGTCGTGCTGGGCACGTGTCAGTCGGCCCAGCCGGTCGTAGCGGTAGGCCTTACTGCCACCGGTGTAGGTGTGGTTCACCCACTGACCGGCGGTGTTCTCCTGGACCGACTCGGAGTAGATGACCTCGTTGTCGGAGTCGCGGGTGTAGGTCCGCTCCACCGGCTGGAGGTTCGCGTCGAGCCGGTCGGTCCGGGTCAGCCCGCCCGGGTACTTCAGCTCGGTGAGTTGGCCGTCCGGGGAGTACTTCGCCGAGAACGTGCCGGCGACGCTGTCGGTGACGCTGGTCAGCAGGCCGCGGGGCTCCGCCGCACGGTCGTAGGCGAAGGTCGAGTACCCGGTGGGGTCGGAGACCTTCACCGACTTGCCGAACCTGTCGAACTCGTTGGTCGTCGTGCCGCCGTCGGCGTCGGTGTAGGACGCCAGCCGGCCGAGCAGGTCGTACTCGCGGGTGACCGTCGAGGTGCCCATCGTGGTGACGGTGACGTCGCCGGACGTCGGGCTGTAGGCGGTGGTCACCGCCGGCACCGGTGCGCCCTCGTCGGAGCTGACCTGCGTGCTGGTCACGCGGGTGGCCGCGTCGTACTGGGTGGTGGTCGTGCGGGTCTTGCCGTTCGACGTCTCGGACACCACGGCCTCGTCGCCGTACCGGGTGTAGGAGTTGATCCTCCGCACCGGCAGGTTGGTGGTCATCCGAGCCGGATCGTGCCCGGTGACGGCTCCGACCGCCCGGGTGACGCAGGGCTCGCCGGCCCACTCGGGCCGGTTGCCGCACGCGCCGTCCTGAGCGTTGGCCCCGGTCGAGTAGTAGATGACCTCGGTAGCCATCGCGTCCGAGCCGGTGGAGCCGATGCCCCAGGACTTGAGCACCTGACCGCTGGCGTTGCGGACCACGTACGCGGTCAGGTTCTGCCCGCCCGCTCCGGCGTCCGCGATCACCTTCGTCGGGGACTTCAACGTCCAGCCGGACACGCCGCCGTACTCCGCGTCGTAAGCGTTCTTCGACACCCGCACGTCGGCGTCCGGATAGCCGACGATCTGCGCGCCTTCACTCTCCGTGGTCACCAGGTGGTAGGTGGCCCCGTCGGGCTTGCCCTCGTCGTACTTGTTGACGGCGTGCGACCGTCCGATCACCGTCGCGCCGGCCGGGATCGCCTCCAGCGGGCCGGTGCCGTCCGGATCGGCGAGGGGGTTCTCCAGTACCACCGTCGAGGTGGGCCCGACGGATTCGAGGAGGTCGACACCGTCGGTGCTGTACGTGTTGATGGTGGAGAGCGCCAGCGCTCTGCTGGCGGTGTCCGAGCCGGCCAGGCCCAACTCGTCGAGGTAGCGAGCGGAGCCCTGGAACGTGCCGAGGGCCAGTTCCCGGTCGGTGGCCTCCAGGCTGCGGACCACGTTGCCGAACCTGTCGTACTCGGCGGTGTCGAGGTGGCCACCCGGACTGGCCGTGTTGACCTCCTGTCCCCCGGCGTTGAGGTAGTGCACGGTGGCGTACGGGTAGCCGTTGCTACCCGGGCTGGCCGGGGTGGCGGCGTTGCGGCCGGGGTTGTCCTCGGGGCCGAACACGGCGGTCGCGTCGGTGGGCAGGTCGACCTGGCCCCACGTGGAGATGGCCGCCGAGTTCAGGTCGTACGGACCGCCGAGGGACCTGGCCAACGGCACGTTGTAGACGACGTTCGTGGCGACCTCACCGTCGGTGGCGGTCTTGGAGCCCTGCTGGAGCGCGGCCCGGCGGACCTTCAGCAGCCGTCCGGTGTTCTCGTCGCCGGAGAGGCGGGTGACCTGCTGGTCGGTGAGCGCCTTCCCGTAGACGCGGACGTCGTCGACTTCGCCGTCCCAGATGTTCGAGGCGGCACCGGCCCACTTGGCCCGGCCGATCACGTAGGCGCCGCCGGCGTTCCAGCCGCCGGTAGCCGCGGTGGTGCTCTGCAACACGCCGTTGACGTAGAGCTTCATCTTGGCGCTGGCGGTGTCGTAGACGCCGGTCAGGTGGGTCCACTTGCCCGCCACGGCGGTGCTGTTCGCGATGGCCCGAACCGGGGTCGCGCTGTCGCTGTCCGAGGTCACCCGCGAGAACGCGAACTTGTCCTCGGCGGCGACGTAGTTCAGGAACAGGCCGCTGGTCCGGGAGCCGTCCTTGGACACCGCGGTGCGGTTGACCGACTTGTCCTTGATCCGCACCCAGGCGGAGACGGTGTAGGAGGCGGTGTTGGACAGGGCCGTGCCGGCGACGCTGATCTGCTGGCCGGTGCCGCCGGTGAACACCGAGGCCCGGTCGGCCGGGTTGTCCGGGTCGTTGCCCTGCCCCCAGGAGACACCGCTGGCCATGGTGCCGTTGCGGCCGCTGCCGGAGGAGTCGGCGACGGCGGTGCCCGAGCCGGCGTCGAGGTCCCAGCGCAGTGCCGCGGAGTCGACGTCCGGGTTGCCGTAGTCGAAGTTCCACGGCAGCTCGCCGGACGGGGTGACCTTGGTGACCCGGCCGCCGCCGTACTCGTAGGTGGTCTTCAGCGCCGGGGTGGCCCGGGGGTCCCACACCTCACGGAGTTGGCCGAGGTCGTCGTACGCGTATCGGGTGACCTGGGTGGCGGTCGTCGCCGAGGTGTCCGGGTCCCAGGCCCAGAGCTTCACTCCGGAGACCCGGTCGGTGTAGTCGCCGAACACCGTCTGGCTCAGTCCGGATGAGGTGGTGGTGGCGTACTCGTACTCCAGGACCTCGCAGCCCCGCGCCGGTACGGCGGTGGTGCAGTGGTTGGTGTCGTCGACGCCCGGCTCGGCCGGGTTGATCACCTTCTTGAGCAGCAATCGGCTGCCGGTCGTGTCATAGATGTAGCGGGAGGTGGTGTCGGACTCCGGCGTCCAGGACGACGTGGCCGCCCAGACCCCACCCTGCGAGGTGAACTCGGTGACGGTGCCGTCCAACTCCGACAGCCGGTAGGCGGTGGTACCGACCTTGGTCAGCACCATCCCCTCGGAGCCCGGCTCCGGTGTGAAGGTCACGCCGTCGGTGTTCTTGGCGAAGGTGATCCAGCCGCCACCGATGCCGTTGACCCTGGCCAATGACGGTTCGGGCAGCGTCACGGTGCTGTACTCGATGTCCGCTGCGCCGCCGGTCGCGCCGCCGGTCCAGGCCGGGCCGAATGGGGCGATGATCTCGGTGAACGACAGGTTGTCCCAGTAGACCTTGCGGCCGGAGCCGCCCTGCATGCCGTTGTAGAGCCGGAAGAACGCCTCGGACGCGCCGGCCGGGACGGTCATGTCGAGCGACAGCTCCTGCCAGCCGTCGGTGTAGGCGGCCATCGCCGAGGAGGTCTCGGTGTAGGTGCTGCCGGTCTTGGTGAGGCCGACGATCCGCAGGCCACGCTGGGCGTAGGCCGGCACCAGCCCGGTCGCGCCCGGCACGAAGATCCACCCGGTCATCCGGTACGTCCGGCCGGCGGCCATGTTCAGCCGCATCGCCCCACCGTCGCCACCGACCGCCACGTAGGTGTCGTTACTCGTGGTGGTGACCGGGGTGATCTCCAACGAGTCGGCCGGGCTGGTCTCGCCCTGGCCACGTGCGGTGGAACGCGCCGCCGACGAGGTGGACGGCACGGTGAAGCCGGTCAGGTCGGTGGAGATCTGCTGCTGGTTGGCGGTCAACCGCTGCGCCATCGGCTGGTAGCCGGCGGCCCCGTCCCGCGACGACGTGGCCCGGGCGACCGAGAGTCCCAGTTCGTCAGCGTCCGTCGAGGAGATGGAGTAGTCGCCGGTGAGGAGGTTGACTGAACCGGCGCCGATCTCGTCGTCGGCGGCGCCGTCGCCGCTCGAGTCGACGGAGACCCGCACCCAGGGGATGGTGTACGCCGGCGTCGTGCCGGTCGCGGTGTAGAGGTGGGCTCGCACCTCGACGACACCACCGGTCAGGCCGAGAGTGTCGGTGGCGTTCCAGATCGCGTATCCGCCGAGCGCCGACAGGCCGACAGGGCTGGCGGAGGTCGCGGTGATCGGCGCCCCGGTGGCGGAGGTCAGGTTCGCCGAGGGCACCGGCAGGATCGCACCGCCCGGACCCCGGCGATATTCGAAGTACGTCCGGGTGTAGCCGGAGACCGGGGTGGTGATCCGCAACTTGGTTCGCTTGACGATCGTCGCGCCCGGCAGCGGTTCGGCCAGCGCGGCGTTACCCGCGTCGAAGACGTATTGGTTGAGGTCGGAGAGGTTGCCGGCCGAGTCCTTGGCCTGCACGGACAGGGTGCGGTGCCCGTCGCGTGGGCTGAGCGTGACCGACTTCGCCCCGGTCGCGGCCACCGTGGTCGCGGCCGTGTCGTAGTCGAACTTGTAGACGAAGGCGGCGAGGTCGGTGCTGCCCGAGGCGGGGGTGAAGGTGAAGGTGTCCGCCTGGCCCGCGCCGCCGTGCGGCTGGGCGTCGTTGAGGTAGATCGTCGCCGCCACGAAGGGAACACCGGGCTTCGTGGTGTCCACGGTCAGCGGGGTCCACGCCGTCGCCGTGCCGTAGGCGTACGGATCCTTGGCCCGGACCTGCCACTCGTACTGGACGCCGTTGACCAGGTCGACCGGCACCTGCCAGGAGGCGGTGGAGCCGTTGGTCCAGGCGGGACTGCCCGATCGCAGGCCGGACGACGAGACGACGGCCTGGGTGGTCTTGTTCCGCACCACGAACTCGGCCTGCAGGGTCTGCCCGGCGTTGGCGTCGGTCAGCTTCGCCGACAGGGTGGGCCGCAGCGAGGAAGTCTGGGCGCCGGATCCGCAGGCGGTGTAGCAGGGCGCGGCGGCCAGTGCCGACGGCACCGACGGCGCGCTGTTGTAGGTGATGGAGACCAGCGGCGGGTGGGTGCCCTCGGCCGAGTCGAAGCGCTTCCAGCCGGAGGTCGAGGTCTCGGATGTGGCCCGCAGCATCACGCTCGCGCTGGACGCGCTGGTGTCCGCCGCGTACTGCAGCGCCCCGCCGACCTCGACGTAGACGTAGCCGTCGCCGCAGGACGAACTGTAACCGCGGGTCTCGGTGGAGGTGCCCACCTTCGCCCGCGCGGTCGGCTGGGCCGTCCACCGCACCGACGAGTCGACCAGGTCGGTGCGCCAGGCCTCCCAGGACGCCGCCGTGCACGACCAGGAGTGGTAGTTCCACAGTCGCAGCTTCGCCGAGATCACCCGGCTGCCGGCGAAACCGCTGGTGTTGAAGCGGAGGTAGGAGCGGGCGGTGAACGAGCCACCGTCGTTCGAGTAGCCCAGCTTCAGGTCCGCCGAGCCGGACTGGTCGCTGGAGTAGGTGTTCTGCACGAAGGCGTCGAACGACGGCGACAGCGAGGTCGGTGGGTCGATCGTCACCGGGAAGGTCAGGTCCGGCCGTGCCAGGAACGTCGCGTCCGGCGTCAGCTCCATGACGGTACGACCCTTGCCGGCCGCGACGGCGCGCAACGCGACCCGGGCGTGGTTGAGGCGCTCGCCGGACTGCGGGGCCACCTCGGCGTCCCACATCAACGGCGTCTGGGCCCGGCCCACCTGCCGACCGCGCCGGTCCTTCAGCAGCAGTCCCCCCATGCCGTCGGTGGCGGCGGTGAGCTGGCCGGTACGCAGCGGCACCGACAGCTTGCGCACCTGCGCGAGCGCGGCCCGGTCCTTGACCACGAAGTGCTGCTCGTAGCCCGTGGCGTGCGCGTGGAACACCAGGTCGACACCCGGTCGTACGTCGGGGTAGGTGATCGTGCGTCCGTCGAGCACCGGCTCGGGCAGCGCGCCGGACCAGGCCAGCCCTGCCTGGTCCGCGCCCTCACCGATCTTCATCACCTCGTGCTCGCCGGTACCCGGTGTGGCGCCCGCGAACGTCAGCGCGAGGGGATGCGCGATCGGCGCCACCGAGCCGTCCGACCGGCGCTGCAGGGTGAGGTCGACCGGCACCCACTGGTCGCCCCGGCGCACCCGCACCGGGGCGAGTGCCTGCTCCTCGGTCAGGGTGCCGTCCGGGTTGGCGAAGACCTGGGTCGTCTCGGTCCGGCGGTTCTTCACCTCGACCCGGGAAGCACAGAGCTTGGCCGCGATCGCCGCCGACACCTCGTCGGCACGGTCGTCGGGACACTTCGGCTTCGGTGCGGGTGTCGGTGCCGCCGCGGCGGCGGCCGGCGGTGCCGGGCGGGTGGGCACGTCCGCCATCGTGGCCACCAGGGCCAGGATCAAGAAGATCGACAGGCGACGAACCCACGCCGCGCAGCCCTCCCCGGCCAACGTGATGAACACGCGTGACTGTCGGTGCATCGGCACGACACCCTCCCCCGCTCCTGGCTCTCTGTGAGCGAGCGGAGCGTACGAAGGCGGTTAACAGCTTTCAATGTCTTGACGCCAGGTCGGATCATGGATATTCGCTCGCCGATAACGCTCCTAAAAGGACGTTAAGCCGCAGTCTGGGAATCCCAGGCAACGCAACACGCAAGAAGGATGTTGCGCAGGTCGACGGCGGCCGGGCGGACCGAACCCGGCGCTCGAGATCGGCGCACGCACGGCAGCCGCCGATCGGCAAGCCCCACCGTCGATGATGTTTGTCACTGGCCCGGCGAATCCACCGCTGGCTAGGCGCTCCCCCGGGGGTGATCCGTCCTCCGGCGCAGGCGGAAGGCCTACGCTGGGCCGCGTACGGCGGGTGCCGCCGTCTGTACCGGGGAGGCCGGCATGACCACTCTTGACGATCGGACGACGTCCCGCGCGGGCGGCGCCGAAGGTTCCGGCCCGACGGTGGCGGACGTGAGCGGCCCGTCCCGGCTCGCCGAGCCGGACGAGGCGATCAGCGCCGACGAGTTGCAGTTGGCGGCCCGCAACCACGGCCTGCCGCTGGAGGCGCTGCGCTACGACGTCACCCCCGCCGGGCTGCACTACCTGCTGATCCACTACGACATCCCGGAGGTGGACCCGGCGACGCACGCGCTCACCGTCGGCGGGGCGGTCGAGCGGCCGTTGACCGTCGGTCTGTCCGAGCTGCGCGAGCGGCCCCGGGTCACCCACCGGGTCACCCTGGAGTGCGCCGGCAACGGCCGGGCCCTGCTGCACCCCCGGCCGGTGAGCCAGCCGTGGCTGGTCGAGGCGGTCGGCAACGCCGAGTGGACGGGTACGCCGCTGGCGCCCCTGCTGCGCGAGGCGGGCCTCGGCCCGGACGCCGTGGACGTGGTCTTCACCGGCGCCGATCACGGCGTCGAGCGGGGGGTCGAGCAGGACTACCAGCGGGCGCTGCCGGTGGCCGACGCGCTGCGCGAGGAGGTGCTGCTGGCGTACGAGATGAACGGCGCTCCCCTGCTGCCGCAGCACGGCGCGCCGCTACGGCTGATCGTGCCGGGCTGGTACGGCATGGCACACGTCAAGTGGTTGCACTCGATCGAGGTGCGGACCACGCCGTTCGACGGCTACCAGAACGCGGTGGCCTACCGGCTGCGCCGCGACGCGGACGACCCGGGCGAGCCGGTCACCCGGATCGAGCCGCGTGCCCTGGTGCGCCCACCGGGCTTTCCCGACTTCATGACGCGCCGCCGGGTGCTGCCGGCGGGACCGTGCACGGTGGACGGTCGGGCCTGGTCGGGGCACGCGCCGGTGGTGGCGGTGGAGGTGAGCGTCGACGGTGGGGCGAGCTGGGCGCAGGCCGAGCTGGACCCGGCGACGGGCGGGGAGTTCGCCTGGCGACGGTGGCGGTACGAGTGGACGGCGACGCCGGGCCGGTACGTGCTCAGCGCGCGGGCGACCGACGCGTCCGGGCGGACCCAGCCGGTCGAGCAGCCGTGGAATCGTGGCGGCTTCGCCAACAACCTGGTGCAGCGCGTCGAGGTCGTGGTGCCCGCCGAGTGACCGCCACGGGTGGGGGCCCGGGGCGCGACGGTCCGGTCAGTTGCCGAAGCCGGAGTCGGCGGGCAGCGAGATGTCGGGCTTCTCCAGCTCTTCGACGTTGACGTCCTTGAAGGTCATCACTCGGACGTTCTTCACGAAGCGGGCGGGGCGGTACATGTCCCATACCCAGGCGTCGTGCATCTCGACCTCGAAGTAGACCTCGCCGTCGGAGTTGCGCACGTGCAGGTCGACCTGATTGGCCAGGTAGAACCGACGCTCGGTCTCCACCACGTAGGAGAACTGGCGGACAATGTCGCGGTACTCCCGGTAGAGCTGCAGCTCCATCTCGGTCTCGTACTTCTCGAGATCTTCCGCGCTCATCGCACTCCGCCTTCCATGACCACATCTTCCCCCACGGGCGTCGAAGGCCGAGGCTGCTCGCCCAACGCCACGCCGACGGTACCCCCTGACGCCCCGGAGTGCCCCATCGGCTCGTCCGAGCCCGGGTCGACCGGTCGCCGGGCGCGCGGTGGCCGGCCGTCGCGGCCGGAGACCGTCGCGACATTGACGTACGAGAAGCGGTGTTCCCGGCACGGCCCGTGCTCGCGCAGCGCCGCGCTGTGCTCCGGGGTGATGTAGCCCTTGTGCTCGGCGAAGCCGTACGCCGGGTACACCCCGTCCAACTCCACCATGATCCGGTCCCGGGTGACCTTGGCGAGCACGCTGGCCGCCGCCACGCAGGCGGCCACCCGGTCGCCCTTCCACACCGCCAGCCCCGGCACTCCCAGGCCGTCCACGCCGAAGCCGTCGGTCAGCACGTACTCCGGTCGGGTGCTGAGCGAGGCGAGCGCCCGGCGCATCGCGGCCAGGTTGCACACGTGCAGCCCTCGGGCGTCGACCTCATCGGCGGGGATGATCACCACGGCGTACGCCAGGGCACGGTCCACGACCTCGGCGTACACCCGTTCCCGGCTGGCCGGGGTGAGCAGCTTGGAGTCGGCGAGCCCGTCGATCTCGCCGCGCCGCCCCTCCGGGAGCACGGCCGCGGCGGCGACCAACGGCCCGGCGCACGCGCCCCGGCCGGCCTCGTCGGCGCCGGCCACGTGCCGGAAGCCGCGCCGCTGCAACGCCCGCTCCAGCGCGTAGAGCCCGGCCTCCCGACGAACGACGGTACGCGGCGGGGTCAGCACGACGCCTCGGCAGCCGGCGGCAGCAGCCGGGCCAGCAGGTCGGGCAGCTCCGGTGGGTAGTACCGCTCGCCGCTGGCGGCCAACTCGGTGGGCAGCCACCAGCGGTGACCGGCGATGCTGCGCTGCTCGACGTCGTTGAAGCCGACGGTGTCGACCTCGCACGACGGGACGCGGAGCAGGAAGAAGTCCTGCTCCTGGCGGTACCAGTCGCCGTCGAACGGGAACTCGGTGGCGTCGGACCAGACCGGCTCACCCAGCTCGGCCGGATCGACCCGCAGCCCGGTCTCCTCGGCCAACTCCCGCACCGCGCCGGACGCCGGAGACTCACCCCTGTCGAGCCCGCCGCCCGGGGTGAACCAGTAGCGGTGCTCCGGGCGGGCCGGGTCGAAGCCGTGGAACAGCAGGACCCGGCCGGCCGCGTCGACCAGCAGCACCCGCGCCGCGCGTCGAGGGATGTAGACGCGGTCGGCACCGTTCGCGTCTGTGGGGCTCGTCAGCCCACTCCTCACGGTCACCGCACCAGCCTGCCAGACGGGCGGCCGATCGCCCACGCCCCCACCAGTTCTACGGCTTGGGAATGCCGTCGAACTGGTCGGGCACCGTCAGCCAGGTGGCCCGGTTGACGGGCCAGAAGACGGTGAACGCCCGCCCGACGACCTCGCTCTCGGGGATCGTGGCCTCGGTGATGTTCTGGTTGGACTGCTGCCAGTGCTCCAGCGAGTCACCCGAGGCGGACCGGTGGTCGCCCATCACCCACAGCCGACCCTTCGGCACGGTGATGTCGAACTCCTGGTCGGCCGCCTTGTCCTGGACCCCGTCGATGGAGAAGATGTACGGCTCGTCGAGCGACTTGCCGTTGATCATCAGGCGCTCCTGCGGGTCGCAGCAGACCACGTGGTCGCCGCCGACGCCGATCACCCGCTTGATGAAGTCCTCGCCGTCGGGGTTGCCACTCCACTCGGTGGGGGCCTTGAACACGATCACCTCGCCGCGGTGCGGTGACCGGAAGTCGTAGACCAGCTTGTTGACCAACACCCGGTCATCGATCTTGAGAGTGTTCTCCATGGACGGGGACGGGATGAAGAAGGTCTGCAGCACGAAGGCGCGGACCAGCACCGCGACCAGGATCGCCACACCCAGCAGGATCGGCAGCTCCTTCCAGAAGGAGCTACGCGGCTTGTCGGTCTGCTCGTCAATCACGCCAAGGAGCCTACGTTGCCGGACCGGACGTCACCGTCCGGAACGCGCGGGAACCCCTCAGCGCGACCGTCAGCGGGAGTATCAGCAGCACACCGCCCTGCGGGGACGGGCGGGTCGGCGGCACACCGGACGAGGCCGTGGCCGGCGCGGCCACGTCGTCGAACGTCGCCGGCACCGACAGCGCCGCCCAGCGCGACGAGGGCCAGACCACCATGAACGCCCGGCCGACGACGTTGTCGATGGGCACCGGCCCCTGACAGCGCGCGTCCTGGGAAACCTCACGGTGGTCGCCCATGACGAAGATCTGACCCGGGGGTACGACCACCTCGTCGAAGCGCCGCGAGCGGCACTCCTGCGGGTTGGGCGGCAGGTCCAGTGGCGAGTCGCGCAGCACGTACGACTCGTCGAGCGGGGTCCCGTTCACGGTGACCCGGCCCTGCGAGTCGCAGCACTTGACGCGGTCGCCGGGCACGCCGATCACCCGCTTGATGAAGTCCTTCTCGCCGGGGCGGCTCACCCCGACCAGGTCCCCGACGGTCCGGGCGAGCTTGCCGGCGAACCCGGGCTCGGGCTGCTGGTCGACCTGCGGCGCCCACCGGTCGGTGCCCCGGAACACCACCACCTCGCCGCGCACCGGGTCACGGACGTCATAGACGACCTTGTTGACCAGCACCCGGTCGCCGATCAGGAGAGTGTCCTCCATCGAGCCGGACGGGATGAAGAACGCCTGGAGCAGGAACGTGCGGATCAACACCGCGAGGCAGAAGGCCACCACCAGCAGCAGTGGAAGTTCCTGCCAGAGGGGCATCTGACGCCGGGTGCGGCGAACCCGCCGCCGCCACGGATCGACAGTGCCGTCCTCGTCAAGCGTCTGCACCACGCCACTCCCCGGTCCGCAGAAACACCACCGCCCGGGAGCCTCGTCGAGGCTCCACGGGCGGTTGTGGACGGCTGCCCGCCTCGTGGGCGGGGCCACCGCCTGGCTGCGCCCGTACGACCAGGGTAGTGCGGTCCGGTCGGTACGGCATACGCGCAGCTCAGGCGGCGTGGCGAGCGGGAAGTCAGCTGGGCTGCTTCTCCCGCTTCTCCTTGATCTTGGCCTTCTTGCCGCGCAGCTCGCGCAGGTAGTAGAGCTTGGCGCGACGCACGTCACCGCGGGTCACGACCTCGATGCGGTCGATGCCCGGGCCGTTGAGCGGGTAGGTCCGCTCGACACCGACACCGAAGCTGACCTTGCGGACCGAGAAGGTCTCGCGCAGACCGTCACCCTGGCGGCGGATCACGACGCCCTGGAAGATCTGGACACGGGACCGGTTGCCCTCGACGACCCGCGCGTGCACCTTGACGGTGTCACCGGCACGGAAGTCGGGGAGGTCGGTCCGCTTCGACTGGGCGTCAAGGGCGTCCAGGATGTTCATCGCTGCGTCCTCGTAAGGCTCACGGCGCACCGTCACTCGATGCGCGGATGGGTGATTCTGATTCCCGGGTGGTGGTCGGCGGGCCAACCCCGGTCGGGGATCCTCGCAGCCGCCCGCGGGCGCGGACGGATGCGGCAACCCCTCTACTTTGCCACATCCCCCGGCGGTGGTTGAAATCCGGCCTGTTCCAGCGCCGCGATGTCCCGTTTGTCGAGCCGCTCGGGGGGCAGCGCGGCCAGCAGGTCCGGACGTCGGGCCGCCGTGCGCAGCAGCCCTTCCTCGCGCCGCCAACGGGCGATCTTGCCGTGGTCGCCGGAGCGGAGCACGTCCGGCACGTCGTGGCCGCGCCAGCTCGGCGGCTTCGTGTAGATCGGCGCCTCGAGCAGCCCGTGCGCGTGCGACTCCTCGTCCAGCGAGCCGGCGTTGCCCAGCACCCCGGGCAGCAGTCGGGTGACCGCCTCCAGGACGACCAGCACGGCGACCTCGCCGCCGAAGAGCACGTAGTCACCGAGCGACACCTCGGTGACCGGCATGCGGGTGGCGGCGTGCGTCAGGACCCGCTGGTCGATCCCCTCGTACCGTCCGCAGGCGAAGAGCAGGTGCGGCTCGGCGGCCAGCTCGTGCGCCAGGGCCTGGGTGAACGGCACGCCGGCCGGCGACGGCACCAGCAGCCGGGGCGGCCGGGCCCCGGCCGGGGCGAGCGCGTCCAGCGCCGCACCCCACGGCTCCGGCTTCATCACCATCCCCGGGCCGCCGCCGTACGGGGTGTCGTCGACCGTGCGGTGCACGTCGTGGGTCCAGGTCCGCAGGTCGTGCACGGCGAGCTGGAGTACGCCGTTGGCCCGGGCACGGCCGATCAACGACAGGTCCAGCGGGGCGAAGTACTCCGGGAAGATCGACACGACGTCGACGCGCATGCGCGGTGGTCCTAAAGATCGAGCAGTCCGGCCGGCGGGTCGACGATCACGCGTCCACCGGCCAGGTCGACCTCCGGGACGATCGCCCGGACGAACGGGATCAGCGCGGTACGCCCCTCGGGCCGCCGCAGCACCAGCAGGTCGGACGAGGGCGCGTGGTCGATCCGGGCGACCTCGCCCAGACGTTCGCCGGACGGGGTGACCACCGCCAGACCGACCAACTGGTGGTCGTGGAACTCCTCCGGGTCCTCCGGAGGCTCGACGTCGGCGCTGTCCACCACGAGCAGGGTGCCGCGCAGCGCCTCGGCGGTGTTGCGGTCCAGGATCCCGTCGAACGCGACGAGCATCCGGCCCTGGTGGAACCGGGACTCCTCGATGGTCAGCTCGGCCGGAACCCGGAACACCACGCCCGGCCCGTCCGCTGGCGCGGGCGGCGGAACCGCCCCCGGCTCAGTGCGCAGCACTGTACCGGGGGCGAACCGCGCTTCGGGCTCGTCCGTCCGCACTTCCACGGTGACCTCACCGCGGACACCGTGCGGCTTGCCGATCCTTCCGACGACGAGCTGCATCAGTACGAGTCGACGATGTCGACGCGTACTCCGCGCCCACCGATGGAGCCGATCACCTGACGCAGCGCCTTGGCGGTCCGACCGGACCGCCCAATCACCGTGCCGAGGTCCTCGGGGTGCACGCGGACTTCCAGCCGCTTGCCCCGACGGGAATCGACCATCCGGACCCGGACGTCGTCCGGGTGGTCGACGATGCCCTTGACCAGGTGCTCCAAGGCGGGACGCAGCGGCATGTCAGGCCTGCTCACCGGCGTCGGCGGCGGGGGTCTCGGCCGGAGCCTCGGTCGCCGGGGCCTCAGCGGCCGGCGCCTCGGCGGCCTTGGCGGCCTTCTTGGCCGGCTTGGCCGGGGTCTCCGGGGCCAGCCCGGCAGCGGCCTTCGCCTCGGCCTCGTACGCCGCCTTGCGGTCGGCCCGCTCGGGGGCGACCTTCAGCGGCGGCGGGGCCGGCAGGCCCTTGAACTTCTGCCAGTCACCGGTCAGCTCCAGCAGCCGCTGCACCGCCTCGCTCGGCTGGGCGCCGACGGACAGCCAGTACTGGACCCGCTCCGACTTGACCTCGATGACCGAAGGGTCCTCCTTCGGCTGGTACACCCCGACGAACTCGATCGCCCGGCCGTCACGCTTGGTGCGCGAGTCGGCGATGACGATGCGGTACTGCGGGTTGCGGATCTTGCCCATCCGCAGGAGCCGGATCTTTACGGCCACAGTTGTTTCGCTCCTGTTGCGATCTCACCGGCCCACTACGGGCGGTGTGCATGGGTGAGCGCCGACCGGCACAGTGGGGTTGGGCCGGAGACTACTCGGTGGACTGGCGACGTGCCCGGGTTAGAGGGCGCCGGACGCGCGCCGGATACCAGCGACCCATTCTGCCAGATCCGACGCCGATCGTTCGCATCGGACCCGGACACCACGTCACCGGTGATCCGGAACACCTCTCAGCGCACCGGCGGCCGATCCCACCCTAGGGGCAGTTTGTCCGGCACGTCCCAATCTGCGGGCGGGGTGAAGTCACCCCAGGTGCCGTCGAACGGGAACGCGCCGGCCTCGGCGAGCGCGATCACCCGCTCCCCCTCGGCCCGGACCGCCTTCTCGTCGGTCACCCAGTAGTCGTCGCCGAAGGCGAGCCGCTCGACGAACTCGTCCTCGTCCTTCCACTGCCAGCTCAGGTCCGGACGCACCACCACGTCGAGGTCCTGGTCCACCACGTCGACGCCGGCCACCGAGCCGTCGTCCCAGCGGACGCCGGGCTCCTCCAGGTTGACGTACCAGTGGGCGAACCGACCCTGCGCGTCCCGGAACCACCACACCGAATGCGCCGCGCCCGTGGGCAGGAACTTCAACAGCGGCGGACCGTTCCAGTGGCCGTGCGCCAACCGGTACGACGACGAGACCCACTGGGCGAACGGCATGGCCCGCATGTTCAGCCCCGCCTCGGTGACCTCGTGGGCCACCGGCGAGTCCCGGGCGATCCACACCAGCAGGCCCCGCTCGTCGTCGCTGACCACCCGCCCCGGACGCACCCAGCCGATCCGGCCGTGCCGCACGTTGCGGTGCATAATCAGCCGACCCGGTGCAAACCGCACGGCAACACCTCCGGACTGTAAGCAGGGGGCCCTTCCTCTACCGCAGACGGTAGGAAGGGGCCCTTCCTAACGTCTCAGTAGGCGCGGGCGAGGATGGCCACCAGGTCGGGCTCGTCCTCCGAGTCCGGCACCGAGCCGTCGGCCCGCAGCAGGCAGCGCACCGTCACGCCCTGGCCGTTCGCCTCGGCCTCGCCGGCCACGCCGACCGCCGACCACGGCACCATGGCCCAGCCGGTGGCGGCCGCCTCGATCGCCTCGGCCAGGGTCGACACCTCCACCGTGCGCGACGTGCGGTGGGCCAGCGCCTGGTCGTGCAGCACCTGCTGGTCGGCCTCCAGCGCCGCCAGCACCGCGCCGACCACGTCGGCCACCGGCGTCGGAGACTTCGATCCGTCGGTACGACGAACCACCGTCGCGTTACCGACGGCCAGATCGCGGGGACCGACCTCGACGCGTACCGGATAACCGCGCAGCTCGGCGTCGACGGCCCGGCGGCCGAACGCGGTGTCGGTCCGGTCGTCGAGCGCGACCCGGACACCGGCGTCGCGCAGGCCGTCGCGCAGCTTGGCCGCCGCCTCCGCGACGCCCTCGCCGTCCTTGACAACCATGATGTACGCCTGGATGGGCGCCAGCCGCGGCGGCACGCGCAGGCCGTTGTCGTCGCCGTGCGCCATGATCAGGCCGCCGAGCATCCGGGTCGACGTGCCCCAGGAGGTCGTCCAGGCGTGCTCCCGGCCGCCTTCCTTGGCCGAGTAGCTGATGTCGAACGCCTTGGCGAAGTTCTGCCCCAACTCGTGGCTGGTGCCCAGCTGGAGCGCCTTGCCGTCGCCCATCATGCCTTCGCAGGTGTACGTGGCGGTCGCCCCGGCGAACCGCTCACGGGCCGTCTTCAGGCCCACCACCACCGGGATGCCCAGCACGTTGACCATCAGGTCCTCGTACGCCTCGTGCAGGATCCGCCGCGCGTAGGCGCGGGCGTCCTCGCGGGTCGCGTGCGCGGTGTGCCCCTCCTGCCAGAGGAACTCGCTGGTCCGCAGGAAGATCCGCGGACGCAGCTCCCACCGGACCACGTTCGCCCACTGGTTGAGCAGCAGCGGCAGGTCCCGGTACGAATCGATCCACTTGGCCATGAACTCGCCGATCACCGTCTCGCTGGTGGGACGCACCACCACCGGCTCGGCGAGCTGCTTGCCACCACCGTGGGTGACAACCGCCAGCTCCGGCGAGAAGCCCTCGACGTGCTCGGCCTCGCGCTTGAGGTAGCTCTCCGGGATGAACAGCGGGAAGTACGCGTTCTCCGCGCCCGCCGCCTTGATCCGGTCATCCATCTCGGCCTGCATCCGCTCCCAGATGGCGTAGCCGGCCGGTCGGATGACCATGGTCCCCCGGACCGGGCCGTTGTCGGCCAGCTTCGCCTTGGCGATCAGGTCCTGGTACCAGCGGGGAAAGTCCTCCGCACGGGGAGTGAGCACGCGTGCCATGACCGCACATCCTATGCGCCGGGCGAGGCGTCACCGCGCCCGGGAGGCGTCACGCCCTCCGCGTGGCGGCATGGCGCCCCTTGCAAGCGCTGCTCGGCTGGGCCGGCGACCGCCTGCCGGGCGCGGATCCGACCGCGCTGGCCTTCGCCGCCGACGATCGTCCGACTCGTGGTGAGCCCACGCCAAGATCCTCACAACATCACCGATGTTGCTGCCTCAGCCACGCCGGAAGCAGCAATATCCGTGATGCTGTGAGGATCTTGCGCGGCCCAGCGCGGCCCAGCGCGGCCCAGCCCGGCCCAGCACGGCCCAGCCCGGCCCAGCACGGCCCAGCACGGCCCAGCCCGGCCCAGCACGGCCCAGCACGGCCCAGCCCGGCCCAGCACGGCCCAGCCCGGCCCAGCACGGCCCAGCCCGGCCCAGCACGGCCCAGCACGGCCCAGCCCGGCCCAGCACGGCCCAGCCCGGCCCAGCCCGGCCCAGCACGGCCCAGCCCGGCCCAGCCCGGCCCAGCCCGGCCCAGCACGGCCCAGCCCGGCCCAGCACGGCCCAGCCCGGCCCAGCACGGCCCAGCCCGGCCCAGCACGGCCCAGCGCGGCCCAGCGCGGCCCAGCGCAGACGGGTCAGCGCACCACTCGGCCGCGCAGGATCGTGCGGGACGGGGCACGGACGACCCGCAGGTCGCGGCGGGGATCCTCGGGGTAGACCGTCAGGTCGGCGAGACCGCCCTCGACCAGCCCGGGAAAGCCGAGCCACTCCCGGGCGCCCCAGGAGGCGGCGGCGAGTACGTCCTCGGCGGGCATGCCGGCCCGCTCGTGCAGCAGCAGCATTTCTTCGGCGGCCAGCCCGTGGTCGATGCCGCCGCCGGCGTCGGTGCCCACGTAGATCGGCACACCCGCCTCGTGGGCGGCCCGCACCACCTCGGGGAAGCGGTCGCGCAGCGCGAGCATGTGTTCGGCGTACCCGGGGAACTTGGCTTGCGCCTGTTCGGCGATCCCGCCGAAGGTCGCGATGTTGATCATTGTGGGGACGAGCGCGGTGCCCCGGCGGGCCATCTCGTCGATCAGGTCGAGGCTCAGGCCGGTGCCGTGCTCGACCGAGTCCACCCCGGCGCGCACCATGATCTCGACGGCGGCCTCGGAGAAGGTGTGCACGGCGGCGCGTACCCCGGCGTCGTGCGCGGCCCGCACGGCGGCGGTCAGGGTGTCGGCGTCCCAGGCCGGCGCGAGGTCGCCCACGCCACGGTCGATCCAGTCGCCGACCAGCTTGACCCAGCCGTTGCCGGCCTTGGCCTGGGCGGCCACCGTCGCGGCCACATCGGCGGCGTCGACCTCGACGCCGATGTCCCGCAGGTAGCGCTTCGGCGGGGCGACATGCCGGCCCGCGCGGGCCAGTCGCGGCAGGTCGGGTTCGTCGTCCAACTCGGGGTACGGGTACGGCGAGCCGGCGTCCCGGATCGCCAGCACCCCGGCGTCCCGGTCGACGTGGGCCAGTTCGCGGGCCTGGTCGAGCGAGGTGATCGGGGCCCCACCTCGGGCGATGCCGAGGTGGCAGTGCGCGTCGACCAGCCCCGGCAGCACGAACCCGCCGTCGACGACGGTCTCCGCGTCGGGGACCGGGGTGAAGGTCACCCGGTCGCCGACCAGCCAGAGGTCCCGGACCTCGTCGTCGGGGAGCAGCACGCCGCGCACATGAAGGGCCATGCGCACAGTCCTACCCGATCACTCCCCCTCGGGGGCGAGCAGGTCGTTCTTCCGGGAGGTCAGCGCGGGCAGGTCCGCGTCAGCGCGGGCCCTTGTCGCCGCCCTTGCCGAGCTTGTTGAAGTCGATCTTCGGGAGCTTGAAGCCGGGCGGGAGGCCCTGGCCAGCCGCCAGGTCGTTCGGGTCCATCCCCGGCGGGAGCTGCGGCATGCCACCCGGGAAGCCGGCCGGCATCCCGGCGCCGGTACGCGGACGACCGCCGCCCTTGGTGCCCTTGCGCTTGTTCTTCGGCGACTTGGTCGCCTTGCGGCGGCCAGCACCGGGCAGGCCCATCATGCCGCCCATCTGCTTCATCATCTTCTGCGCGTCGGCGAAGCGGTTGAGCAGCTGGTTGACGTCCATGACGGTGACTCCGGAACCGTTGGCGATACGCGCCCGGCGGGAGCCGTTGATGATCTTCGGGTTGTTGCGCTCGCCCGGGGTCATCGACCGGATGATCGCGGTGACCCGGTCGAAGTGGCTGTCGTCCAACTCGGCGAGCTGGTCCTTCATCTGACCCATGCCCGGCATCATGGCCAGCACGTTGGCGATCGGACCCATCCGCCGTACCGCGATGAGCTGGTCGAGGAAGTCGTCAAGCGTGAACTGCTCGCCGCCCATCAGCTTGGCGGTCATCTTCTCCTTCTGATCGGAGTCGAAGGCCTGCTCGGCCTGCTCGATCAGAGTGAGGACGTCGCCCATGCCGAGGATCCGGCTGGCCATCCGGTCGGGGTGGAAGACGTCGAAGTCCTCCAGCTTCTCACCGGTGGACGCGAACAGGATCGGCTGCCCGGTGACCTCGCGAACCGACAGCGCGGCACCACCACGGGCGTCACCGTCGAGCTTGGAGAGCACCACGCCGGTGATGCCGACGCCGTCGCGGAACGCCTCGGCGGTGCGGACGGCGTCCTGACCGACCATCGCGTCGATGACGAAGATGACCTCGTCCGGGGAGACGGCGTCGCGGATGTCGGCGGCCTGCTGCATCATCTCGGCGTCGATGCCGAGGCGGCCGGCGGTGTCGACGATGACGATGTCGCGGGCGGCGCGCTTCGCGTGCTCGATCGACGCGCGGGCCACCTGCGCCGGGTCACCGGTGCCGTTGCCGGGCTCCGGCGCGTACACCTCGACCCCGGCGCGACCACCGAGCACCTGGAGCTGCCCGACGGCGTTGGGGCGCTGGAGGTCGGCGGCGACCAGCAGCGGCTGATGGCCCTGACCCTTGAGCCAGCGGGCCAGCTTGCCGGCGAGGGTGGTCTTACCCGAGCCCTGGAGGCCGGCCAGCATGATCACGGTCGGCGGCTGCTTGGCGAACTGGAGTCGCCGCCCCTCGCCGCCGAGCACGTTGATCAGCTCTTCGTTGACGATCTTGATGATCTGCTGGGCCGGGTTGAGCGCCTGGGAGACCTCGGCGCTGCGGGCGCGCTCCTTGACGGCCGCGATGAAGCCCTTGACCACCGGCAGCGCGACGTCCGCCTCCAGCAGCGCGAGGCGGATCTCACGCGCGGTGGCGTCGATGTCGGCGTCGGTGAGCCGTCCCTTGCCGCGGAGCTTGGTGAAGATCCCGGACAGGCGGTCACTCAAGGTGTCAAACACGCGAACATCCCGTTTGTCAGTGTTCCGGCGGGCACAACGCGGCCGGCACTGCGGAGTCCGGCCACCGCTAGGGTAGCCGCCCGGCCGCACGGCCGCTGGCGGCCCGGCCTCACCCCGGAACCAAGCCCGATTGGTACGCGAAGACGACGAGCTGGGCCCGGTCCCGGGCTGCCAGCTTGCCCATCGCCCGGCTGACGTGTGTCCGGGCGGTCGCCGGGCTGACCACCAACCGGGCGGCTATCTCCTCGTTGTTCAGTCCCTCACCGACCAGGCCCACCACCTGGCGTTCCCGGTCGGTGAGCGTGTCCAGTCGGGGGTGCGGACGGGGTGCCCGCGACGGCCGGGTGGCGAACTCCCGCACCACCCGGCGGGTCACCGACGGCGACAGCAGCGCCTCCCCCTCGGCGACCAGCCGGATCGCCCGCAGCAGCTCCGGCGGCCGGGTGTCCTTGGTGAGGAACCCACTCGCGCCGTGGCGCAGCGCGTCGAAGACGTACTCGTCCAGCTCGAAGGTCGTGAGCACCACCACCCGCGTACCGGTCAGGTCGGGATCGGCGACGATCCGCCGGGTCGCCTCGATCCCGTCGATGCCCGGCATCCGGATGTCCATCAGGACGACGTCCGGCCGCTCCCGCCGGGCCAGCTCGACCGCCCGCAACCCGTCGGCGGCCTCACCGGCGAGCGCCAGGTCGTCCTCGCTCTCCACCAGCGCCCGCAGCCCGAGGCGGACCAGGTCCTGGTCGTCGGCGATCAGTACCCGGATCACGGGGACGGCTCCACCGGCAGCCGGGCCCACACGCGGAACCCGCCGGCCGAGCGCGGTCCGACGCTCAGCCGCCCGCCCAACGCCGTCACCCGCTCCCGCATGCCGGCCAGCCCGTGCCCGCCGGACCGGCCGTCGGCCGGTTCGAGGTCGCCGGCCGCGTCGAGCCGGCCCGGGACGCCGACGCCCCGATCGGTGACCTCGACCGTCACCTCGTCGGCCCGGTAGGTCACGGTCACCTCGGCACGCGCCACCTCGGCGTGCCGCAGCACGTTCGTCAACGCCTCCTGCACCACCCGGTACGCGGCCAGGTCGACCGCCGCCGGCAACTCCCGTGGGTCACCGGCCAGGCGCAGGTCGACGGCGAGACCGGCGCCCGCCAGGCGGTCGCGCAGTGCGGGGAGCCGCGCCAGACCGGGCACGGGCTCACGCTCCGCGCCCCGCCGCACCGCGCCCAACGTGACCCGCAGCTCGTCCAGCGCCTCCCGGCTGGTGCGGCTGATGGCGGTCAGCGCGATCTCCGCCTGCTCCGGCCGTTTCGGCAGCAGGTGCAGGGCGATGTCCGCCTGCATGCTGATCGCGGCCAACCCGTGCCCCACCACGTCGTGCACCTCCTGGGCGATGCGCAGCCGCTCCTCGTCGGCCTGCCGCCGACCCTGCTCGGCACGCTCACGGGCCTCCTCGGCTCGGGTACGGGCGGCCGCCTCCCGGCTGACCCGCACCACCACACCCACCGCGAACGGTACGACCACCCAGGCCGACGCGGGCAGCACTCCGGTCCAGCCCGGCGCGGGGCCGCGCGAGGCGAAGACATGCGCCAGCAGCACCACGAACGCGCCGCTGCCGGCGAGCGCCGCCGGACGCACCGGCAGTCGCACCGCCACGGTGTACACCGCGAGCAGGAACGCGAGCAGAATCGGCCCGTACGGGTAGCCGAGCACCAGGTACGTCGAGGTGGCAAGCGTAACCACGACGAGAGTCGCCACGGGAGCACGCCGTCGGAGCAGCAGGGCGAGCGCGGCGAGTGCGATCAGCGCCCGGCAGAGGGCGTCAACCGGCATCGATCCCGGCTGGTTGTCCCCGGCCAGCCCGGTGGCGAGTTGTCCGAAGCCGAGCAGCACGAGGGCAAGCACGGCGTCCGACACCGCGTCCCGCCCACGCCACCCGTTCCCTCGCATGGCCGTCATTCTGCCCGCGCAGACGTCTCCTGACGTGCGTCCACGAGCGGCACCGCCGCTACGTCCCCGAACGTAGCCACGACCTCACCCCGCCCATGTCATCCCGGCCCCAGCCGCCGAGTGGGGCCGCGAGCCGGCGACGCACAGATGCCGACAGCCGACGACGCACGGATGCCGCCGGTGGCGGTAGCGCGGCGACGCCGCAGGCGCCCGAGGGGCCGGCAGCGTCTGAGCGGGCGCGGCGTATGGCGGCCGGAGTGTGGGGAGCGGGCACTACAACAAGCGTGATGACTCAGTGGCATCTTGATGCCACTGAGTCATCAGCCGCGAAGTGGCGCATGCGGGCCGCGGGCATCCCAAGGCTTCGCAGGGCCCACGACGAGCGCCGACCCACGACGGCCAGCGCGGGCCCAACACGCCCAGCGCGGGCCCAACACGGCCAGCGCGGGCCCAACACGGCCAGCGCGGGCCCAACACGGCCAGCGCGGGCGACCGCTGCCAACGCTGGCCGTCGCACGGCGCGCATCGCTGGTCAGACGGCGGCCAGGACCGCGGCCTCCAGGCGGGCCCGGGTGGCGTCGTCCGGCCAGCCGCCCACGAGGTAGAAGGCGTCGACGACGTCCGCGCCGAGGGTCGAGATCCGTGCGGCCCGGACCAGGGCACCCGCCTCGTCGAGCGCGCCGGCCACCCGGTAGAGCAGCCCGGCGGCGTCGGCCGCGCGAAGTTCGAGCAGGACGGCGTCGGTGGCCGCCTCGCGGTGCCAGACGACCCGGGGTGCGGCGCCGCTGCCCCGGGCGGCGAGCGCACGACCCCGCAGCCGTTGGGTGACGGACACGTCGCCGGCGACCGCGCGGCGCAGGTCGGCACGGAGCGGGACCGGGTCGGCCGGTAGGCCGTAGCGGGGTTGCACCCGGCACTCGACGAGCGCTCGGCCGTCGACCACGGAGGCGTCGGCGGAGAGCACCTCCAGTCGGTGCAGGGCGAGGCAGCCGGCCACCGTGGCGAGTAGTCCCCGCCGGTCGGCGGCGGCCACCGCCACCCGGTCTCCGGTGAGGTGGACGACCGGCAGCGGCCCAGCCAGCAGCGCCGGGTCCGGGGCCGGGGGCTCGGGCAGCACACCGGTGTCCAGGGCGGTACGGACGCGGGCGACCAGTTCGGCGACGAGTCGGCCCTTCCAGTCCGACCAGGCGGCCGGGCCGGTGGCGGCGGCGTCGGCGCGGACGAGGGCGTGCAGCAGGTCGAGCGTGCCGGTGTCGCCCACCGCCTCGGCGACCGACGCGATGGTCACCGGATCGGCGAGGTCCCGCCGGGTGGCCACGTCCGGCAGGAGCAGGTGCAGCCGGACGAGCGTGCCGATCAGCGCCACCTCCGGGGCGGGCAGCCCGACGCGGGTCGCCACCGTCTCGGCGAGCGGCACCCCGACGGTGCTGTGGTCGCCGGGCAGGCCCTTGCCGATGTCGTGCAGCAGGGCGCCGAGCAGCAGCAGGTCGGGACGGTCCACCTCGCGGGCGTGCCGGCTGGCCTCGTGGGCGGCCTGCACGAGGTGCCGGTCGAGGGTGTATCGGTGCACCGGGTTGTGCTGGGGCAGGCTGCGCAGCCGGGTCCACTCGGGCAGCCAGCCGTCCACCAGCCCGTACCTGTCGCAGGTTTCCCAGGCCGGCACCAGGCCGGGACCGGCGCCCAGCAGCGTGGTGAGCGCGGCCCGGGCCTCGGCCGGCCAGGGCGCGGGCAGCGGAGGGCAGTACGCCGCCAGCCACTCGCAGGTGGCCCGCGCGATCGGCAGTCGGGTGGTGGCCGCTGCGGCGGCCACCCGCAGGGACAGGCTCGGGTCGGGGCGCGCGCCGATCGCCGTCCGGGCCAGCACCAGCTCGCCGTCGTGCTCGACCACGTCCCGGGCCACGGGCCGACGTACCGGGCTGCCGTTCCCACCCCGGGAGCGGCCCGAGCGCAGCCGGTCGGCGGCGCGGAAGGCGTCGTCGAGGGCGTGGCTGACCGTGCGGGCGTCCCCGGCCACCCGCCGCAGGAGGGCGTCGCCGTCCTCCAGGCCGAGCAGCGCGGCGACGCCGTCGCGTTCCTGGGCGACCAGTCGGTCGACCCGGCGGCCGACCTGCTGGTGCAGGGCGTCACGGGTGTCCAGCAGCCGCAGGTGGGCGGCGCGGACGGCGGGACGCAGCGCGTCGGTGATCCCGGCGGCGGAGATCGCGCGCAGCAACCCCACGTCGCGCAGCCCGCCGGCGGCCTCCTTGAGGTCGCCTTCGAGGAGGAAGGCCAGCTCGCCGTGCGCCTGCCAGCGGGCGACGGTGATCTCACGCAGCCCCGGGAGCTGCCGCACGGCGGTCCGTCGCCAGTGGTCGGCGGCGGTGCGGGTCAGGGCGTCGGCCAGGGCCTGGTCGCCGGCCACCAGGCGGGCGTCGAGCAGCCCGAGGGCGACCTTGACGTCGTCCTGGGCCACCGACAGGGCCTCGGAGACGGTCCGCACGGAGTGGTCGAGGCGCAGTCCGGCGTCCCAGATCGGATACCAGACCGAGGCGGCCAACTCGTCCGTGCCGGGCACTCCGGCGTGCAGCAGCACCAGGTCGAGGTCGCCGTAGGGGGCGCACTGCCGCCGCCCCAGGCCCCCGACGGCCATCAGCGCGACACCGTCGCGCGCGGGCAGCAGCCCACGCAGGAACTCGTCGTACGCGGCCGCCCGCCCCACTCGGGCGGCCTCCCCGATCCCCCCGGGTACGCCGACGACCTCGTTGATCAAGAGGTTCGCGTCACCGTTCTCGGCGTTTCCTGACGCGTTCTTCTTGATCAACGAGGTCATGTCAGTCGTGGTCCGGATCAGAGGGCGTCGAGGCCGCGTTCGCCGGTACGTACCCGGACGACCTCTTCGACACCGGTGACCCAGACCTTGCCGTCGCCGATCTTGCCCGTACGGGCGGCGCCGACAATGGCGTCCACGATCTTTTCCACGTCGATCTCGTCGGTGAGCACCTCGACCCGGATCTTGGGCAGGAACTCGACCGTGTACTCGGCACCCCGGTAGACCTCGGTGTGCCCCTTCTGCCGTCCGTACCCCTGGACCTCGCTGACGGTCAGCCCGGCCACGCCCAGGGCGTGCAGAGCCTCCTTCACCGCGTCCAGCTGGTACGGCTTGATGACCGCGGTCACCAGCTTCATGTCCAACCCCTCCATCTAAGGAACGTTAACCGGCGACCTTGGCGCTGACCGGCTCGGTGGAGTCGGTCTCGGGAGCGGCGGTGCTCGGCGCGCCACCGGGGGTGCCGATGCCGGCCATCGCGAACGCGCCACCCGTGCCGCCGCCGGACGGGGACAGGTCGTAGCTGCTCTCAGCGTGCTCGGCGATGTCGATGCCCTCGACCTCGGCCTCGTTCTTGACGCGGAAGCCGATCGTCTTCTCGATGACGAAGGCGAGCACCCAGGCGATGCCGAACGACCAGGCGGTGACGATCAGGCCGGCCAGGGCCTGCCGACCGAGCTGGGTCACGCCGCCACCGTAGAACAGGCCGTCGGAGGCGCCGACCACGTCGCTGATCGCGGCGTTGACCGAGTTGGTGGCGAACAGGCCGAGCCAGAGCGAGCCGATCCAGCCACCGACGAAGTGCACGCCGACCACGTCGAGGGAGTCGTCGTAGCCCAGCTTGTACTTCAGGCTGACGGCGAGCGCGCACACGATGCCGGCGACGATGCCGAGCAGGACGGACGCCCACGGGGCGATGAAGCCACAGGCCGGGGTGATGGCGACCAGGCCGGCGACCGCGCCGGACGAGGCACCGACCATGGTCGGCTTGCGGTCCTTGACCCACTCGACCGCGATCCAGCCGAGCACCGCGGCGGCGGTGGCGAGCTGGGTGTTGATGAAGGCGAGACCGGCGACCCCGTCGACGGTCAGCTCCGAGCCGGCGTTGAAGCCGAACCAGCCGAACCACAGCAGACCGGCGCCGAGCGCGACGAGCGGGATGTTGTGCGGCTTCATGCCCTCGCGGGGCCAGCCGAGACGCTTGCCGAGCACCAGTGCCACGGCCAGGGCCGCCGCACCGGCGTTGATGTGCACCGCGGTACCGCCGGCGAAGTCCAGCGCGTGGATGTCACCGCCGATGATGCCGCCGCCCCACACCCAGTGGGCGACCGGGAAGTAGACCAGGGTGGCCCAGCCGAACGCGAACAGCAGCCAGCCGGCGAACTTGGCCCGGTCGGCGATGGCACCGCTGATCAGCGCGACGGTGATCACGGCGAAGACCATCTGGAAGGCCATGAACACGTAGAGCGGAATGCCGATGCCGCTGGGGTTCTCCGTCGTCGCGCCCCACAGGTCGGTCTCGGCGAGGAAGGTCTTGGTGCCGAGGTACGCGCCCGGGTCGCCCCAGAAGCCGTTCACGTCGGTCCCGAAGGCGACGCTGAAGCCGTAAAACCACCACAGAATAGAGATGAGCCCGATGGCGGAGAAGCTCATCATCATCATGTTGAGTACGCCCTTGGCCCGGTTGAGGCCGCCGTAGAACAGCGCCAGTCCCGGGGTCATGAGCAGCACGAGCGCGGTCGAAACCAGCAGCCACGTAGTATTGGCGCCGTCGATCGTCGGTGCTTCAGGCACGCTGGCCTCCTAAAGGTGAAGTCCTCCTTCGCGGCTTTCCGGGGCAGCGTCGCCCGTAGGCCGGTTGCGCGGAAGCTTTGTTGCCGGCTGTTTCACCCAGGGTCCCGTGCGGGTTTCCAATTCGTGACGGCTTGTTTCGTACGTGTCACGGAGTCCGCACAGTCGGCGGCATGGACAATGGTGGATCGTTCGGACGGCGCACGTCGATGGCTGACCGGCCAGGCCCATCGACCGGTCCGCTTGACGGGCCCGGCCGAGCATCGACCGGTCCGCGCTCAGCGGAGGGCGTTCTCCAGAGCGTGCCGCTCGTAGTCGAGCAGCCGCAGGTCGCGCATCGGACGCCGCAGGTGCCCCTTGTGCACGATCCGGACGAACGCCGGCTCACCGGCGGCGGCCATCCGGCGGATGCCCTCGACGTGATCCACGATCCGCTTGCGGATGGTGCGGATCAGTCGGTGCCGGTCCCGCGGGATCAACCCGTACGCGTCGGCGAACAGACGCAGCCGGCGCGGGCGGTCCGGGTGCTTCCAGCCCAGGGTGATCGAGTCCCGGTCGGCGAAGATCGGCACCCACGTCCACGCCGCGTACGCCACGTCGTAGATCCGCGCGCCGGGCGAGGCGAGGTCGAAGTCGATCAGCCCGAGGGTGCCGTCCGGACGCCAGATCACGTTGTGCGGGGCGGCGTCGTGGTGGCAGATCACCTCGGTGTCCGGCGGCGGAGGGCCGAACGAGCGCCAGACGGCCCCCGTCGGCGGGGCGAAGCCGTACTGCGCGTCGTGGAACATCCGCAGCATGGTGGCGACGGTGACCAGCGCCTCGTCGGTCACCCAGTGCGGGGCGAGCGGGTACTCCCCGCACTCCCCCTCCAGGTACGACAGCACCTCACGGTTGCGCTCGTCCATCCCGAGCGCCCGCGGAGCGCCGGTGAAGCCGACGTACTCCAGGTGCCGGAGCAGGGCGTGCACGGACGGGGTCCACGGCCCGGCGTTGCGACGGACCGTGTCGCCGACCCGGACCACGGTGCTCACGTTCCCGCCGTGCAGCGGGATCTCCTGCGAAGTCACGTACGGTCTCCCGAGGCGCTGCGAGGAATGGCCGGGATCACGCCAGCCCGCGTACGCGCGATCGTCACTGGTCACCCGAGACTACGCGTCCCGTCCAGCGGGCTCGGTGCCCAGCAGCGCGTCGACGAACTGCGCCGGGTCGAACGGCGCGAGGTCGTCCTTGCCCTCGCCGAGACCGACGAGCTTGACCGGGATGCCGAGCTTGCGCTGTACGGCGATCACGATGCCGCCCTTGGCGGTGCCGTCGAGCTTGGTCAGCACCACGCCGGTCACGTTGACCACCTCGGTGAAGACCCGGGCCTGCTCCAGACCGTTCTGGCCGGTCGTGGCGTCGAGGATGAGCAGCGTCTCGTCGATCGGTCCCTGCTTCTCCACGACGCGTTTGACCTTGCCCAGCTCGTCCATCAGGCCGACCTTGTTCTGCAGGCGACCGGCGGTGTCGATGAGCACCGTGTCCACGCCGGTGTCGATGCCCCGCTTGACGGCGTCGAAGGCCACGCTGGCCGGGTCGGCCGCCTCGGGGCCCCGCACGGTCTCCGCGCCGACCCGTTCGCCCCAGGTCTGCAACTGGTCGGCGGCGGCGGCCCGGAAGGTGTCGGCGGCGCCGAGCAGCACGGTACGGCCGTCGGCGACCAGCACCCGGGCGACCTTGCCGCACGTGGTGGTCTTGCCGGCGCCGTTGACGCCGACGACCAGCACGACCGCCGGCACGCCGTCCTTGGGGGCGGTGCGCAGCGAACGGTCCATGCTCGGGTCGAGGGCGTTGACCAGCTCGGCGGCGAGCAGCGCGCGCAGCTCACCGGCCGAGCGGGTGCCCAGCACGCGGGTCTGCTCGCGCAGCCGGTCGACGATGTCGCGGGTCGCGTCGACGCCGACGTCGGCGGTGATCAGGCTGTCCTCGATCTCCTCCCAGACGTCCTCGTCGAGGTGGTCGCGGGCGAGCAGGCCGAGCAGGCCCTTGCCGAACACGTTCTGCGAGCGCGACAGGCGGGAGCGGAGCCGGACCAGCCGCCCGGCGGTCGGCTCGGGGACCTCGACCTGCGGTTCGAGCACCGGCGGCGGCTCGACCAGGACACCGGTGGACAGATCGGACTCTGGTGCCTCGACCGGCGGACCGGCGAGATCCTCTTCGGCCCGGGTGTCGACCTCGGTGCGCGGCAGCGGAGGCTCGGGCCGCCGCCGCAGACGGGGCACGACCAGCCCGACTGTGCCGACGATCAGCACACCGAGCAGGACCAGAGCGAGGACGAGATATTCGGCCATGCCGGAATCCTGTCAGATGCCGGCGACGCCGTCCCAGCCACCGCACCCGGCCGGTGTCCGGAAACCGGCGGTAGGCTCGCGTCATGCCCGCCGCACACCTCCTGATCGGCCCACTTCTGCGGCGAGTGGTCGACACTCGGGCGACGATCTGGGTGGAGACCGCCGCGCCCGCCGTGGTCACCGTCCGCACCGCCGACGGCGCCACCGGCACCGCGCCCACCTTCTCGGCGTACGACCACCACTACGCCCTCGTCGTGGTGGAGGGCCTCACCCCGGACAGCACCACCACGTACGAGGTGCTGGTCGACGACGAGTTGGTGTGGCCCGTGGAGAGCAGCGGCTTCCCGCCCAGCGTCATCCGTACCCGGGCGGTCGACGACCTGGACCAGCCGGTCAACCTGATCTTCGGTTCGTGTCGCGAGACCACCCAGCACGCCACCACCCGCAAGCTCCCGCCGGACGCCCTGGACGCGTACGCCCGGCGGTCGATGGCGGACCCGGAGTCGAACCCGCTGCCGGACCTGCTGGTGCTCCTCGGTGACCAGGTGTACGCCGATGTCACCTCACCGACCGTGCGTCGGCTGCTGCGCCGACGCCGTCGGCGGCCGAAGGGCGCTCCGGCCGACCAGGTGGTGAGCTTCGACGAGTACACGAAGCTCTACCTGGAGTCGTGGCGTGATCCGGAGATCCGCTGGCTGCTCTCCACCGTGCCCAGCGTGATGATCTTCGACGATCACGAGATCATCGACGACTGGAACACCTCGGCGTCGTGGCGTGCCGAGATGCGCGAGCAGCCGTGGTGGGCCGAACGGATCGGCAGCGGGCTGGCCTCGTACTGGGTCTACCAGCACCTGGGCAACCTCGCGCCGGACGAGATCGCCGCCGACCCGGTCTTCGCCAAGGTCGTCGCCGCCGAGGACGCCACCGGCGTGCTGCGCGAGTTCGGGCACCGGGTCGACCAGGAGGCCGACCTGGCACACGACACCGAGCGCTGGCGGGCCGTGCAGTACCAGTGGAGCTACGCGCTCGACCTGGGGCGTACCCGACTGGTCATGCTCGACAACAGGTGCAGCCGGGTGCTCGAGCCGGGCAGCCGGGCGATGCTGCCGCCGGGTGAGTGGTCGTGGTTCCTGGACCAGGCCCACGGCGTCTACGACCACCTCGTGGTGGGCGCCTCGCTGCCCTGGCTGCTGCCCCAGGGCATCCACCACATCGAGGCGTGGAACGAGAAGCTGGCCGACTCGCGCCGGCCGTGGGTGGCCCGGACGGCCGAGAAGCTGCGCCGGGCTCTCGATCTGGAGCACTGGGCGGCGTTCCGACGGTCCTTCGAGGCGCTCGGTGAGACGTTCGCCCGGATCGGCACCGGCACGCCGAGAGCGCCCGGCGCACGGGTCGGCGCCGGCCCGGCGTACGCCCCACCGGCGTCGATCAGCGTGCTCTCCGGGGACGTGCACCACTCGTACGTGGCCCGGGCCCGGTTCGCCGACCCCGCGGTGGTCACGCCGGTGCACCAGCTCACCTGCTCGCCGATCCACAACCAGGTGCCGGCCGGCATCCGACCGCTGATGAAGATGGGCTGGTCGTCGGGCCCGGCGGGGGCCACCCGGGCGCTGGCCCGCTCGGCGGGTGTCCGGCGGCCGGGGGTGCGCTGGCGCAAGCTGGCCGGGCCCTACTTCGGCAATGCGGTCGCCACTCTGACCCACCGGGGCCGGCAGGCTGAGGTGATCATCGAGGGTACGACCAGCGACGGGCACCTACGCCCGGTGATGAGCCGCCGCCTCTCCGGCGACGGGTGACCGGGCCTCGCCGTACTCTCTAGGCCGTGAGCGAGCATCAGCCGGAACCGATCCGGGCCGTCGAGCACGAGCTGACCGCGCTGCTGCGTCGCGGGCGGGCGGTCTCCTGGGAGATCGCCCGCGAGGTGCACCCGACCCTCGAACCGAACACCTACGGGCTGCTGCTCTGGTTGCGGCGCAGCGGGTCGATCCGGCTGACCGAGCTGGCGGCGCGGCTCGGCGTGGGCAAGGGAACGCTCAGCCGGCAGATCAACGGGTTGGAGGCACTCGGCCTGGTGCACCGCGAGCCCGACCCGAGTGACCGGCGGGCGGCGCAGATCAGCCTCACCGAGGAGGGCCAGCGACGGTTCGACGTGGCCCGGTCCGCCCGGTTGGGCGAGTTCCTGCGGGCGCTGGACGACTGGCCGGCCCGGGACGTGGAGGAGTTCGCTCGGCTCCTCGGCCGGTTCAACGATTCCTGGAGATGACCCGTGACGTGGGGAATGTTGTCACCTTCTCCCCAGTTGTTGCTTGAGGCAACCAAAGCGTCAAGGCTGGAGGCACCACACGATGACCCAGGCGACAGCGTCCCGAGCGCCCGCCGTCGACATGACCCACCGGCAGATCCTGGAGGCCCTCTCCGGGCTGCTGCTTGGCATGTTCGTCGCGATCCTCTCCTCCACGGTCGTCTCGAACGCGCTGCCGCGGATCATCACGGAGCTGCACGGCGGTCAGTCCGCCTACACCTGGGTGGTCACCTCGGCGCTGCTCGCGACCACCGCGACCACCCCAATTTGGGGCAAACTAGCCGATTTGACCAGTAAGAAGACACTGGTCCAGCTCGCCCTGGGCATCTACGTCTTGGGCTCGGTGCTGGCCGGCCTGGCGCAGGGCACCAGCGAGCTGATCGCCTGCCGGGTGCTCCAGGGCGTCGGCGCCGGTGGCCTCACCGCGCTGGCCCAGGTGATCCTGGCGACGATCATCGCGCCGCGCGAGCGGGGCCGCTACAGCGGCTACCTGGGCGCCGTGATGGCCGTCGGCACCATCGGCGGCCCGCTGATCGGCGGCGTGATCGTCGACACCTCGTGGCTCGGCTGGCGCTGGTGCTTCTACGTCGGCGTGCCGTTCGCCATCGCCGCGCTCGTCGTGCTCCAGAAGACCCTGCACCTGCCGGTGGTCAAGCGCCGGGCACAGATCGACTGGTGGGGCGCCACCCTGATCACGGCGGCGGTCTCGGTGCTGCTGATCTGGGTCTCCCTGGCCGGCGACCAGTTCGCCTGGGCGTCCTGGCAGACCGTCGCCATGGTGCTCGGCGCCCTGCTCCTCGGCGCGCTCGCCATCCGGGTGGAGACCCGCGCCGCCGAGCCGATGATCCCGCCGCGGCTGTTCCGCAACCGGACGATCACCCTCGCCGTCGTCGCCAGCGTCGCGGTGGGCGTGGGCCTGTTCGGCGCGTCGATCTTCCTGGGCCAGTACTTCCAGATCAGCCGGGGCGAGTCCCCGACGATGGCCGGCCTGATGACCCTGCCGATGATCCTCGGCCTGCTGGTCGCCTCGACCGTGGGCGGACGGATCATCACGAAGACCGGCCGCTGGAAGCGGTTCCTGGTAGCCGGTTCGGCGCTGCTCACCGTCGGCTTCGCGCTCATGGGCACGCTGCGCGCGGACACCAGCTACGCCCTGCTCAGCGTCTACATGCTGCTGGTCGGCGTCGGCCTGGGCCTCACCATGCAGAACCTCGTCCTCGCCGTGCAGAACACCGTCGGCACGCACGAGCTCGGCGCGGCCAGCTCGGTGGTGGCGTTCTTCCGCAGCCTGGGCGGCGCGATCGGCGTCTCCGCCCTCGGCGCGGTCCTCGCCCACAAGGTCAAGGACTACACCGCCGACGGACTGTCCCAGCTCGGCATCCCCGCGTCCAGCTCCGGCAGCGGCGGCACCCTGCCCGACGTGCACGCCCTGCCCGGCCCGCTGCGGGTGGTGGTGGAGGCCGCGTACGGCCACGGCGCCGGTGACATCTTCCTGGCCGCCGCCCCGTTCGCGCTGATCGCGTTGATCGCCGTGCTCTTCATCAAGGAAGTGCCGCTGCGGCAGCACAACGGCAGCCCGGTTTCCGGCGGGGGCGAGCGGGAATCGAATCCTGTCGTAGGCGCTGGCGCGGTGCCCGCCGGTGAGCAGAGGTGAGGTAGAGCCATGGGCGTGGGAGCACCGGACCGCGAGGAGTACGGCCCCCGGGTCAGCTCGCTTCCCTTCGAGCGCGGCACCGACGGCCCGAGGGTGATCATGGTGGGCGTCGACGGCACCCGCACCTCCGGGCGGGCCGGCTCCTACGCCGCAGGGCTGGCCCGCCGCCAGGGCGCCGCGCTCGTGGTGGTCTTCGTCAGCTCGGCGAGCGGCCTCACCTCCCTGGTGCCCGGGATGGACGCCGGCGCGGTCCAGCGCACCCACGACGAGCTGGCCGACGAGCTGCGCCGGGAGTGCCGACGCGGGGCCGAGCAGCTGGGCATTCCGGTGACGCTGCTGTGCCGACGCGGCGACGCGTACGCCGAGCTGTGTGCGGCGGCCGACGAGTTCCGGGCCGACATGGTCGTGGTGGGCGCGTCCGAACAGGCCGGGCACCGGCTGGTCGGCTCGGTCGCCACCCGGCTGGTTCGCAAGGGGCACTGGCCCGTCGTCGTGGTGCCCTGAATAACCCGTCGCGTGTTGTCCCACGTCCCGGGCAGGATGCGCGCCATGACGTGGACCGCACCGGAGCTCACCCGGACCCCCGAACCGTACGTCGGCGACGAGCGCACGATGCTCGACGGCTGGCTCGACTACCACCGGCAGACACTACTGCTCAAGTGCGCGGGTCTCACCGAGGAGCAGTTGCGCACGCCGAGCGTCGAGCCGTCCGGGCTGACCCTGCTCGGCCTCGTCCGGCACCTCGCCGAGGTGGAGGCGTGGTGGTTCCGGGAGTGCTTCGCCGGCGAGCGGGTCGACTACCCGTACTTCACGCCCGAGAACCCGGACGCCGACCACGACGTGAGCGCCGCCGACGCCGAGGCGGACTTCGCCACCTTCCACCGGGAGGTGGCACTGGCCCGCGCGGCCGCCGCCGGGCACTCCCTCGACGAGACGTTCATCGAGGTCGGCAGCAAGAAGCGCACCTTCAACCTGCGCTGGGTGTACGTGCACATGATCGAGGAGTACGCCCGGCACAACGGCCACGCCGACCTGATCCGGGAACGCATCGACGGCGTCACCGGCGAGTGACCCCATCCGCCCGGCCGCCAGCGTGTGCGCGCCCAGCGGCGTAGGCAGCACCGACGAACCGGCGGGGTCGGGTAGGTCGGCACCAGGCGGGCCCGGCCACCCGCTTCCAGGGCCTGTTTCATAAGGGCGGTCGAGCCGAGGCGGAGTCCGGGCGGCGGGACAGCCCAGGTCGGGGCCGGGTAGCCCCGACCTCGCCGCCGCGCGTCTGACCGCGCCAGGGTGCGCCTGCGACGGTCTTCGACAGCTAACGGCGTCGGCGGTGTTTTCTGCGCCCCTGTTCGGGAGTCGGTGGCCGCACTTCGTCGAAGCTGTAGTCGGCCTGTTGGTTCGCCGGGCGCGCTGATGACTGGACGCCTGCCACGTCATGCTGCCAACTGTTGGTCGTGATGCTCATGGAGTCCATCTGTTGTGTCGTGTAGCTGATGGCTTCCTGGTTGACGCTGCTGCTGCCGTACTGATAGTTCGGCGCGCTGACGACTCGGGCGTAGTCGTGGTAATTGGACAGGCTCGGGCCGGCGGAGGAAGGGTTGGGACCTCCGCTGTCGGAGTATCCGGTGTATCGGGAGGCATCGGTGGTGGGCTGGTTGAAGCCGTAGGACGCGCTCGTCCCGTAGTCAGATGTGTACCTACTGACGTCGTGGGAGGGATGGGATCGTTGGAGCGCAAGCGGCGGCTGGGCCTCGACCGCATAGGGATTTACGCTCGGGTACCTCAGATCCGGTCCTGCCGGTCCTGGACCGGCATACTGGAATTGCGCCGAGGACGCAAACTCGTACGGATTTTGCGCATAGTCGCCCTGCGGCGCAGGGTCGGCGGCGTACTGCCCGGAGGGCGCCGAATAGGCAAGGGCGGGTGCTCCTGGTGCGGGCAGCCGGTTGCCAAGCGGGTCGAGAACCTGGTCGTGCTGGCGGGCCTCGGCGGGAACGCCCGGTCGCCAGCCCGCCGGCAGACTGATCCTGGCCGCCGCCGCCTGTTCCGGGTTGGCACCATAGGGGAAGCGGTCGGGGTGTGACTGTAGGAAGCAGTTCCCGCCCTCTCTGGGCAGGGTGTACGAACCTCTGGGGAGTCCATGGGCATCGGTGAAATCGTTCAACACAGCCACGGTCATGTTTGAACTGGTGGCGTGGGCGAGCCGGCCGGTGTCGCGAGCCCAGGCTTGCAGGAGTCGGTCATCGACGATGCATGGATTGTCGATGACTTCCTGGTAGGCGGCGGGCGTAAAGGTTCTCACCCAGCCGGCGGGCAGGGGAATTTTTTGAGCTGCCGCCTGGGTCATGTCGGCACCATAGGGCGCGCGGTCCGGGTGTGACTCCACGAAATATTCACGACCCACTTTGGCGAGAGTGTAATACCCGTTGGGCAATCCGTGGGCAGTGGCGAAGTCGTTCAACACCCCCTGTCTCAAGTTCGCCAGTCCAGATTTCGGGTCAGCGAGTCGGCCGGTCTCCCGCGCCCAGGCCAAGGCGAGCCGGCCGTCGACGATGCCGGGGCTGAATATGACGTCCAGGTAGGCGGCCGGCGCATAGGGTTTTTCCCCCGCGAGGGAAAACTGCATCCTCTTCGCCGCTGCCCACGCTCGATCGGCACCGTTGGGGAAATTCTCGCGGTGTGCCCGCAGCCGATATGACTTCGTCGATACGGCGCTGCCGCGACCGTCGTAGGTGAGGGTGTATGAGGCCGGGGGGAGCCCGTGGTCGGCGGCGAAGTCCACCAACATGTCCCGGCCGACTTTGTCGATTGTTCCCGAAGCGGGGAGTCGGCCGGTCGCCCGCGCCCATCTTACGAGGAGTTTGACATCGGCGACTTCTGGGTTGTCGATGACCTCATCGTAAGCCAGCCTTTCATAATTCCGCCCCCAGCCGTCGGGTGGGCGAATCCTGATGGGTGCCGCAGAATTTGGGTCCGCGCCGCCGGGAAAAAGATCCGGGTTCGATTGCAGCCGGTAAGACTTCGGCGAGTAGACCGAGCCTTCGCCGCTGTAGATGAGGGTGTACGAGCCTGCAGGTAGCCCGTGTGCGGTGGCAAAATCGTTCACCACCCCCGGAGTCACCCTGGCTATGTCCAAGCGGGACAGACGACCCGTTTCATGCGCCCAGGCCGCTACTAGCAGGGGATCGGCGAGCCCAGGTAAATCAATGACCTCCTGATACGCCGCCGCTGTGAAAACACGCCCCCATCCGGCGGGCGGTCGAATTCGCTGAGCTGCCACAGCTCCCGGGTTGACGCCGCCAGGGGCACGCTCAGGATGGTCCTGCAGGAGGTGTTCGGAACCCTTCCGCTTCAGTGTGTAGTAGCCGGAGGGGAGCCCGTGAGAATCGGCAAAGTCGTCCAACACTTTCTGGTTCAGGTCAGTGTATTTCCTGGTTTTGGGATTCAATCTGCCGGACGCGTGTGCCCAGGCCATCACGAGGCGGGCATCGGCGACGCCAGGGTCGGCGATGACCTCGTCGTAGGCCATCGGATCATAAGCTCTGGGGCGTCGGGGCATGTTTCTGCTCCTCTCGTACGGGTGGCCGGGTCCAACTCCCCTACGGTGCGCCCATCACGAAGGTTCACCGCGTCACCGGGTCAAGTCGAATCAATGCGGGGCCGGGAGCTACAGCCGTTCCTGCCGGCGTGCCCGGACACGTACCCGGGCTGACCGCTGGAGGGGGCCGGTCGCAGTCACCGACCACCGTCGGCCGTCTGCACTGGGAACAGTCAGCTCAACGCGCCCAGTCCAGCCTGGCCGTTCACGGTCACCCAGGTCCCCGGTCTGCGCTGATCGTTCCTCACGCCGCCAGCGCGGCCCGCAGGTAGCGCAGGTCGGCGTGGCCGCCCCAGCGGTGCGCCGACAGCCCGGCGGCGCGGGCGCCCCGTACCGCCCAGTCCTCGTCGTCGACGAAGAGCACCCGGGCCGGTGGGGTGGCCAGCGCCTGGCAGGCGGCCTGGAAGTACTCCGGAGCGGGCTTGTGCACGCCGAGGGTGGACGAGTTGACCACCACGTCGAACTCGCCGACCAGGCCGAGCACGGCGAGGTCGGCGTCGAGCAGGTCGGTGGCGTTGGTGCCCAGGCCGACGGGAATGCCGGCGGCGCGCACCTCCCGGACGAAGTCGAGCACCTTTTCGTCAACCTCACCCCGGTAGCGCTGCCACTGCTCGACGGCCGCGCGGGCCCGGTCCGGCCCGCCGGCCGGCTCGGCGAGCGCGTCGGCCACGCTGCTCACCCAGTCGGCGTGGCTGACCTGGCCGGTGAGCACCGGCTGGAGCCTCCCCCACTGCATGGCGATCTCGGTGAGCACCCCTTCGGAGAGGCCGTACTCCCGCTCGACGTCGGCGGCCACCGCCGGGTCCCACCGGCGCAGTACGCCGTCGAAGTCCAGCAGGAGCGCCTTCGCGCGTTCCCGAGCCACTACCCGTTCTCCTCGCCGCGGCCGGGCCGCTGGTCGTCCTCGTCGGTTCGGTTGAGCCGTTGACTGATCACCTGGGTGACCCCGCTGCGCATGGTCACCCCGTAGAGCGCGTCGGCGATCTCCATCGTCCGCTTCTGGTGCGTGATGACGATCAGCTGACTCTTCTCCCGCAACTGTGCCAGCAGCGTGATGAGCCGGCCCAGGTTCACGTCGTCCAGGGCCGCCTCCACCTCGTCCATGATGTAGAACGGGCTGGGCCGGGCGCGGAAGATCGCCACGAGCATGGCCACGGCGGTCAGCGACCGCTCGCCACCGGAGAGCAGCGACAGGCGCTTGATCTTCTTGCCCGGCGGGCGGGCCTCGACCTCGACGCCGGTGGTGAGCAGGTCCTCGGGGTCGGTGAGGATGAGCCGGCCCTCGCCGCCGGGGAAGAGCACCGTGAACACCTGCTGGAACTCGCGCGCGGTGTCCTCGAAGGCGCTGGCGAAGACCTCCAGGATCCGCTCGTCCACGTCCTTGACGACGGTGAGCAGGTCCCGTCGGGTGGCCTTGAGGTCCTCCAACTGCTCGGAGAGGAACTTGAAGCGCTCCTCCAGCGCCGCGAACTCCTCCAACGCGAGGGGGTTGACCTTGCCGAGCAGGGCGAGTTCGCGTTCCGCCTTGGCGGCCCGTTTCTCCTGCACCGGCCGCTCGTAGCGCACCGGCTCGGGCACCGGCAGACCGTCGCGTTCGGCGGCGGCCACGTCGACCTGGGTCGGTGGGACGAGCTGGCTCGGGCCGTACTCGGCGACGAGGGTCTCCACGTCCAGCCCGAAGTCCTCGGCGGCCTTCGCCTCCAGTTGCTCGATCCGCAGCCGCTGCTCCGCGCGGGCCACCTCGTCGCGGTGCACCTGGCTGGTCAGCCGCTCCAGCTCGGCGCCGAGGCGCTTGGCCGCTCCGCGTACCTCCTGAAGCTCCGCCTCGCGGGCGGCGCGTTCGCGCGCGACGGCGTCGCGGTGCTGCTCGGCCGTCGCGATCGACGTGGTGAGCCGGGTGAGCGCCGCGCGCGCTCCGCCCGCCACGGCCCGGGCGATGCCCGCGCCCCGGGCGCGCGCGGCCCGCCGGGCGGCGGCGCGTTCGCGCGCGGCACGTTCCGCGGTGGCCTGCCGGGCGAGCGAGTCGGCCCGGCCGGCGATCGAGGAGACGCGCTCCTCGGCGGTACGCACCGCGAGCCGGACCTCCATCTCGTTCTGCCGGGCCTGCGGCACCATGGCGGCGAGCTGGTCCCGCTCCTCGGTGGAGGGCTCGGCATCGACCGGGGTCTCCTCGGCCAGCCGCAGCCGCTCCTGGAGCTCGTCGAGCGTGGCGAGATCCCGCTGCCGGGCGGCCTCGGCGCGCGCGTGGGACTCCCCGAGCCGGTCGGTCTCCGCCTTGGCGGAACGGGCGGCCGCGCCCAGCTCGGCGAGCCGGCGGGCGGCGGCGTTGCGGTGGCTCTCCGCCTCCCGCTTCTCGGCGGCGGCGTGCTGCACGGCCTCCTTCGCGGTCGTCACCTCGGCGCGCGCCTCGACGAGCTGGTCGCGCAGCTCCGCGCCGGTCCGCTCGGCGGTGAGCCGGTTGGCGCGGGCCTCCTCGACGGCCGCCTGCACCTCGATGTAGCTGGGCGCCTTGGCCGACCCGCCGGCCGCCGCGTACGCCCCGACCACGTCACCGTCCGGCGTGACGGCCCGCAGCTCGGGGTTGCCGGCGACCAGCTCGGCCGCCGCCGCGAGATCGTCGACGAGCGCCACGTCCCGCAGCGCCCGGTGCACCGCCGGCCGGATGTCGGGCGCGCACTCCACCAGGTCGGGAGCCCAGCGGGCGCCGTCGGGGAGCTTCGGGCGCAGCGCGTCGGCCGATCCGGTCATGCCGGGCCCGGCGGGGCTGCCGACCAGCAGACCGGCCCGCCCGGCGTCGGAGATCTTGAGCAGCCGCATCGCCTCGACGGCCTCGTCCACCCCGCTGACGGCGACCGCGTCGGCGAGACCGCCGAGCGCGGCGGCCAACGCGGCCTCGTGTCCGGGCGCGACGGTGAGCAGCCCGGCCAGGCTGCCGAGCAGGCCGGGTACGTCCCCGGCGCGGGCCAGCAGCGCCCCGGCGCCGTCCTTGCGCCGCAGGCCCAGCGCCAGGGCCTCCTCGCGGGCTTTCCAGGTGGCGGCGTCCTTCTCCGCGGCCCGCTCGGCGTCGGCAAGCGACCGGACGGCCGCCTGGGCGCGCTCCTGGACGGCGAGCGCCTCGGCGTGCCGGGCGTCCAGGTCCGCGTTGTCCCGGTCCGCCTCGGTGGACTGGGCGGCGACCTCGTCCAGGTCGGCCTGCGCCTGTTCGGCGCGACCCAGCGCGTCGGCGTGCGCGACGGCGAGGCGTTCGATCTCCTCACCGGCGCTGGTGGTCCGGGCGCGGGCCGAGTTGACCTGGCCGGTGAGGCGGGCCAGGCCCTCGCGTCGGTCGGCGATGGCCTTGGCGGCGGCGACCAGCTCGCGCTCGGCGGCGGCGAGCTGCCGTTCCAGCTCCTGGCGGTGCTCGACCGCCTCGGCCAGCCGGATCTGGTCGTCGGTGAGCGCCGCGCGCAGCTCATCCTCCTGCTCGCGGACGCGCTCGGCCTCGGCCTCCAACTGGTCGGGGTCGCGGCCGGGCCGTTCGTCGTCGCCGCTGGCGCTGAGGTGCCGCAGCCGCTCCCGGGCGAGCTGTTCGATCGAGCGGAACCGCTCCTGCAGCGCGGACAGCTTGTACCAGGTGTCCTGCGCCGCGGCGAGCAGCGGCGCGTCCTCGGCGAGGGCGGCCTCCAACTCGCCGAGCCGGCCCTGCACCTCGGCGTGTTCGCCCTCGATCTGCTCGCGACGCTCCCGCAGCGCGGTCTCGTCGGCGATCTCCCGGTCGAGCGTGGTCCGCAGGGTGGCCAGGTCGTCGGCGAGCAGCCGCAGCCGGGCGTCGCGCAGGTTGGCCTGGATGGCGGCCGCCCGGCGGGCGACCTCGGCCTGCCGGCCGAGCGGCTTGAGCTGACGGCGCAGCTCGGCGGTGAGGTCGGTGAGCCGGTTCAGGTTGGTTTGCATCGCGTCGAGCTTGCGCAGCGCCTTTTCCTTGCGCTTGCGGTGCTTGAGGACGCCAGCCGCCTCCTCGATGAACGAGCGGCGGTCTTCCGGCTTGGCGTGCAGCATGCCGTCCAGGCGGCCCTGCCCGACGATGATGTGCATCTCCCGGCCGATGCCGGAGTCGGACAGCAGCTCCTGGATGTCGAGAAGTCGGCAGGTGTTGCCGTTGATCTCGTACTCGCTCTCGCCCGAGCGGAACATCCGGCGGGTGATGGAGACCTCGGTGTACTCGATCGGCAGCGCGCCGTCGGTGTTGTCGATGGTGAGGGTGACCTCGGCGCGGCCCAGCGGGGCACGGCCGGCGGTGCCGGCGAAGATGACGTCCTCCATCTTGCCGCCGCGCAGCGCCTTGGCGCCCTGTTCGCCGAGCACCCAGGCGATGGCGTCGACGACGTTCGACTTGCCGGAGCCGTTCGGGCCCACCACGCAGGTGATCCCGGGCTCCAGCTTCAACGTCGTGGCGGAGGCGAAGGACTTGAAGCCCTTCACCGTCAGGCTCTTGAGATACACCTTCTCGATCCTCGTCCGGTGGCCGCCGTACCGTCGCCGGCTGCGGGGACCTGGGTGAACCCGCAGACTAACCCGGTGACGGCACCCGCCCGGCACGCGACCCGCCCCGGCCGGGGCGACGACCCGCGCTCCCCGTCAGGCGGGAGGTGGCCCTGCTCTCGTCGCGGCGGTGACGGAAAGACAAACACCGCTCATGATCGAAAGGTGCCTGCCGGCGTTCTGTCGAAACTGCGGGAGCGCTTGAGAGCGAGCCAGTTACAAGATCATAAATCGTCGGCCGTGAAAGGGGCCGGACAGCGTTGCGCGCCGGCACACGAGTGTCGGCGCGCATTTTTGCGGTGGTGCTGCGATTCAGTTTTCCAACCCCGAAGATCAGGTCAGCGCCGGCTCGGCGAGACGGAGCAGGTCGTCCGCTTCCGCCGCAGCCGCCGCGAGCCGATCATTGTCGGCACGCAGACGCGTGATCTCGAACTCCAGTGCCTGAACCCTGGCACGCAGTCGGGTGACCTCGTCGAGCAGACGCCGGTCGGGCGCTGCACCTACGTGGCCGTAGAGGGCCTTCGCCATGCTGACTCCTTGATATGCGCTGCCGGAAAGGCCGGCCAAGCGCGCGCCCATTAAGTACGCGGCTGTCATTCCAGGTGTATCTGGGCATGACCGGGCGCGACTGGCGACACCTATATATTGAGCCGCAAACCCCTCCTTCGTCAAGTTCTCGCAGGCCGTAGATCATCTCCACGTCGACCTGTCCACTTGTCGGGGGGGCTGCCGCAAGGCACGGACACGCTCTGTCCGGACGCCTTTACTGTACGCCCGTATTCCCGGAAGTCACCGCCTTGGCGTCCGACTTCCTCTTAACTCTTCCTTAGCCACGTTGCCGCAGGTCGCGGGCGAGTCGTAGCGTCACCCGGGCCCACAACCGACCCCGTGGAGGCAGAGGCGTGTACGGCTGGACCGACCCGATGGACCCGAACGGCGCCGCCCGGCGCGCCGAGCGGCCGACCGACGAGCCGGACTGGCTGACAGACCGCCCGGAGCCCCGCTCGGCGTACCTGTTCGGGGACGACCCCGACCAGCCCGCTGACGAGTGGCACGCCGCCGAGCCCTCCCCCCGCTGGGAAGCCGCCCCCGTGGACGCGCCGACCACGAGCTGGCCGGGACACGCCCGAGGCGACGAACCGACCGGTGACACCCGGGCGACTGAGGTCACGGACGGGTGGCGCGCCGGGACCGACGCGTACCCCACCGGAGGCCGGAACACGGCGGCCGCCGGCGACGGGCGGACCGGCACCGGACGGCACCGCTCGCCGCGGAACTGGCGTCGCCCGCTCATGATCGGCGGCGCGGCCGCGACGGCCACCCTCGTGGTGAGCATCGGCGTCGGCGCGCTCGCGATGCCCGGCGGCAACGGCACGGCCGACGAGCCGACCGCCGTCGACGACACCGTCGCCGCCGCGCCCGCGGTCCCCACCGAGCAGGCGACCAGCGACACCCCGGCCCCACCGTCGGCGACCAGCTCGCCCAGCCCGGCACGGCCGAGCCCGTCGCCGAGCAAGGTCGTCAAGCCCACCCCCGCCTCGTCGCGGACCACCGCCACGTCCCGCCGCAGCGTCGATCGCAGCACCGCGCCGAGCACCGCCAGCGGCACCGTCAGCGACCAGGCCCGCGAGGTGGTGGACCTGGTCAACGCCGAGCGGGCCAAGGCCGGCTGCAAGGCGCTCAGCATCGACGACAAGTTGATGACCGCCGCGCAGCGGCACAGCCAGGACCAGGCCGACCACAGCAAGATGACGCACACCGGCAGCGACGGCAGCGACACGGGCGTCCGGCTGGACCGCGTCGGCTACGCGTGGCGCACCTACGGCGAGAACGTGGCGTGGAACCAGAAGACGCCGGCCGCCGTGATGGATGCCTGGATGAACAGCTCCGGGCACCGCGCCAACATCCTGAACTGCGCGTTCACCGAGATCGGCGTCGGCATCGCCAGCAGTAACGGGCCGTACTGGACGCAGGTCTTCGCGGCGCCGCGCTGACCGCGCGTCGTCCACGCCCCCGCGCTCGTTGACCCAGTTGGGTACGCCGGGGTACACGGCGGCGTGCCGGTGGGGGCGGCGACCGGCCGCCCGGGACCCGGGAGCTGCCGATGCGGATCCGGCCGCGGCGACGTCGCGCCGCACGCCCGCTACGCCGGATCGCGTCGGCCGCCGTCGCGCTCGTCCTGGTGCTGCCGGCGTACGGCTGCCGGCGCGAGCTGACCCCGCCCGGCGCGCCCACCCCCTGGCCGGCCGCCCAGTCCCGCCACTGGCAGTGGCAGTGGCAACTCGACGGCCCGCTCGACGAGACGGTGGACGCGGACGTCTTCCTGCTCGACCCGGTGGCGACCACGGCGGCGCAGACGGCCGAGCTGCGCGCCCGGGACCGACGGCTGATCTGCCAGGTGGCGGTCGGCACGGTGCGCCCGACCGACCCGGACGCCAGCCGACTGCCCGCCGTCGCGCTCGGCGCTCCCGGTCGACAGTCCGGCAGTCGGTGGCTGGACGTACGGGCCTGGGACGCGCTGGAGCCGGTGCTGACCGACCGGTTCCGGCTGTGCCGGGGCAAGGGCTTCGGCGCGGTGGCGCTGGCCGACGCCGACGGGTACGCGCACCGCAGCGGTTTCCCCCTGGCCTTCGACGACCAACTGCTGTTCAACCGCCGGCTGGCCCGCCTGGCCCGGTCGCTGGACCTCTCCCCCGGGCTGGTCAACGACGTGCCGCAGCTCGCGGCCCTGGCACCCGACTTCGACTTCGTGGTCAACGAGGAGTGCGTCCGGCTCGACCAGTGCGCCAAGCTGCTGCCGTTCGCGGACGCCGGCAAACCGGTCTTCCACGTCGAGTACGTCGGCACGACCGACGACTTCTGCGTCACCACGGTCGGCTACGGCTTCGCGTCGATCCGCAAGGACCGGGAGTTGGACGCCTGGCGGGAGCCCTGCCCGCTGCCGTGACCGCCCGGCGCCCCCGTGCACGCCGGTAAGGCACGTGCCGGGCCGCGAGTCGCGGCCCGGCACGGGGAACGATCTGCTGCTCAGGAGACGGGCACCAGCTCCGGGGCGGAGGTCGGCGGGTCGGTGGGAGCAGGCTCCGGACGCCGGCGCAGGAACCGCGGCGCCCACCAGTTCGCGTCCCCGAGCATGGTCATCAGAGCCGGCAGCACCACACCCCGGATGATCGTGGCATCCAGCAGGATCGCCGCCGCCAGACCGATGCCGAGCTGCTTCATGTCGATCGTGCTCAACGTGGCGAAGATCGAGAACACCCCGACCATCACGATCGCCGCGCTGGTCACCACCCCGGCCGACGACGTGATGCCGTACGAGACCGCGTCCCGGTTGGACATACCGGCCCGTACCCCCTCGCGGATCCGGCTCACCACGAACACGTGGTAGTCCATCGAGAGGCCGAACAGCACCACGAACAGGAACAGCGGCAGCCAGGAGACGATCGCCCCCATCGACGTGAAGCCGAGCAGTCCCTCGGCCCAGTCACCCTGGAAGACAAGCACCAGCAGCCCGTACGCGGCGCCCGCCGAGAGCAGGTTCAGCACGATCGAGCTGGCCGCCACCACAACCGAGCGGAAGGTGAGCGTCATGACGAGGAACGTGAGCGCCAGCACGAAGCCCATCACCAGCGGCAGCTTGTCGCGGACGTGCGCCGCGTAGTCCTCGCTGTCGGCCACGCTGCCGCCCACCGCGTACTCGATGCCGGGGATGCCTCGCAGCTCGGCCGGGACCAGGTCGGCGCGCAGCTTCTCCAGCGACTGCACCGACCGGTCGTCGCGGCTGGCGTACGGGGTGGCGACGTCCAGCACCGACACCCGCCGGTCGGCCGACACCTTGATCTTCGGGCCGTCCGCCTCCGTGGGGGCGAACAGCGGATCGGCGGAGGCGCGGGCGGCCAGGTCGGTGAGGGCCGCGCCCACCCGGTCGGCCTGGTCGGCCGGCGCGCGCACGGCCACCACGTGATTGGTGCCGGTGCTCGGGAAGGCTGCGGTGAGCCGGTCGTACGCCTGCATGGCCGGTGTGGTGCGCGGCAGGTCCTCCATGCCGGGGAACTTCAGCTTCATGCCGAGCGCCGGCGCGGCCAACGCGAGCAGCAGACCGACCGAGATGACGAGCGTCGCCACCGGCGCCCGCAGCGCGGGACGCAGCACCGTCGGCCAGAGCCGGGGCGTACGCGCCTCGCCGTGCCGTCCCGTGCGCGGCGCGGTGAGGCGCCACAGCAGCGGCACCCGGGGACGGTCGACCCAGCGGCCCAGCCGGGCCAGCAGGGCGGGCAGCACGGTCAGCGAACCGGTCACCGCGACGGCCACCACCAGGATCGAACCCACGGCCAGCGACGAGAAGACGACGTCGCCGGCGAGGAACAGCCCGGCCATCGCGATGATCACCGCAACCCCGGAGACCACCACGGCATGCCCGGAGGTCTCCGCGGCGATCTCCACGGCGTCCAGGCCGGAGCGGCCCTTGGCGCGTTCCTCCCGCTCCCGGCGAATGTAGAACAGCGAGTAGTCGACCCCCACCGCCATGCCGATCAGCAGGATCACCGGTGACGTGGTGTCGGTGGCCGGCACCAGGTGCGAGGCCAGCGTGGACAGACCCATCGCCGCGGCGACCGACGAGAGCGCCAGCAGCACCGGCACGCTGGCCGCGATCAACGCGCCGAACGCGATGATCAGAATGGCCAGGGTCACCGGCAGGCTCAGCAGTTCGGCCCGCTCGAAGTCCTTGCCGAGGGTGTCGTCGAGCGCCTGACCGATCGACGGCCCGCCGACCTGTTCGACGCGTACCTGGGGGTGCGCGCTCTGCACCCCGGCGGTGGCGTCCCGCAACGGCTGCACCCGGTCGGACGCCGTCTCCGGGTCACCGGACATCGTGATCGGCAGCAGCAGCGCCGACCCGTCCCGCGCGGTGACGGGTGCGCCGATCTCGGCAACCCCGGTGACCGTACGCAGCCGGGCGGCGGCATCGTCGGCGGCCGCCTTCGCCACGGCCGGGTCCAGGGCGCCGCCCCGGGAGGTGATGAGGACGTTCTCCACGGCCGGGTCGTCGAAGGCCCCGCCGTCGATGATGAGGCTCGCCCGCCCGGCCTCGCCGATCGCCTGGTCACCGCTGGTGGCCTCGCTGAGGCCGGCGGCGTTGCCCCCAACGAAGCACACCGCCACGAACACGATCCACATCGCGATCGCCCGCCACGGATGCTCGGCGCTCCACCGCGCCATCCGCACCGTCACCGGTCTGCTGCCCATCAGTGCCCCCCTGTCACGTCGACCCCCTGCCGACCGTGCTGACGTTAGGGGGGTGACGAGGCGGTCACATCGGGGAACGGCCCCGGCCCGCCCCGGAATCGTCCGACCGGGGGCGGCGGGTCCGCCGGGCGGGCATCAACCCGCGATTCGGACGTACGCCGGGGAACTACCCGGAGCGTCCGGCCGCGACCCGCCGGCACCGACCCGGAGCCGGCTCCGGGTCATCCCCGAAGGGCACCCCGAGGCCGGGGCTGGCAACGCGGGCAGCTGTACGAGGAGCGGTTCATGAACGACTCCCGCCGGATCGGCGTGCCGCAGCGCCGGCACGGCTCGCCCTCGCGGCCGTACGCGTTCAGCGCGCGGTCGAAGTAGCCGCTCTCGCCGTTGACGTTGACGTAGAGGGCGTCGAAGCTGGTGCCGCCCTCCTTGATGGCCTCGGCGAGCACGTCACGGACGTGGCCGAGCAGGCGCTGGGCGGCCGGACCGGTGAGCGCGTCGGTCGGTCGGGCGCCGTGCAACCGCGCACGCCAGAGCGCCTCGTCGGCGTAGATGTTGCCCACCCCGGAGATCAGCGTCTGGTCGAGCAGGGCCCGCTTCACCTCGGTCCGCCGGCGTCGCAGCGCGGCCACGAACGCCGCGTCGGAGAACTCCGGGTCCATCGGGTCACGCGCGATGTGCGCGATCTCGGCCGGCAGGTCGGCGCCGCCCTCGCTCACCGCGAGCCCGCCGAACGTGCGCTGGTCGACGAAGCGCAGCTCGGGTCCGTCGTCGGCGAACCGGAACCGGACCCGCAGGTGGGTCTCGTCGGGGGTGCCGGGCGGCTGGAGCAGCAACTGACCCGACATGCCGAGGTGCCCCACCACCGCGTCACCGCTGTCCAGCGGAAGCCACAGGTACTTGCCGCGCCGCCGGACGTCCAGGATCGCCCGGCCGGCGAGCACGTCGGCGAAGTGCGCGCCGCCGGGTACGTGCCGCCGGACGGCACGCGGGTGCCGGACCTCGACCGAGGCGATCCGTCGGCCGGTGACCCACTGGGCCAGCCCCTGCCGGACGGTCTCCACCTCGGGCAACTCAGGCACGACCGGACCCCTGTTCCTGCGCCACGTCGGCCGGCATGACCTGCGCCAGGTGGTCGGCCTCCTCGGCCAGGGTCGCCTGATCGGCGCGCTCCAACGGCCCGGCCGCGTCGCCCTGGTCGGCCGTGCCGTGGTCGGCCTGCTCGTGCTGGGCCGAGGCGTCCCGGTCGGCCGCGTTGTCCTGGTCGGCCTGCTCGTGCTCGTTCGAGAGCATCCGCCAGGCCGCCTCGGCGGCGCGCTGCTCGGCCTCCTTCTTGCTGCGCCCCTCCGCGCCGCCGTACCGGTTGCCGGCCACCACGACCCAGGCCGTGAACGTCTTGAGGTGATCCGGTCCGGTGCCCTCGATCCGGTACTCGGGCACGCCCAGGCCGAGCGCGGCGGTCAACTCCTGCAGGCTGGTCTTCCAGTCCAGGGCGGCGCCCCGGCCGGCCGACTCGGCCATCAGCGGGTCGAAGAGGCGGTGGATCACGATCCCGGCGGTGTCCAGCCCGTACTGCAGGTAGATCGCGCCGAGCAGCGCCTCCAGGGTGTCGGCGAGGATGCTCGCCTTGTCCCGGCCACCGGTGGTCTCCTCGCCCTTGCCCAGCAGCAGGTACGCGCCGAGACCGTCCGGGCCGAGGCCACGGGCCACGTCGGCGAGCGCCCGCATGTTGACCACGCTCGCCCGGAGCTTCGCCAACTGCCCCTCGGGCAGGTCCGGATGGTTGTGGAACAGGGCGGTGGTGATCACGACGCCGAGCACCGAGTCGCCGAGGAACTCCAGTCGCTCGTTCGTCGGCAGGCCGCCGTTCTCGTACGCGTACGAGCGGTGGGTCAGCGCGCGTTGCAGCAGGTCCGGCTCCAGGCTGACGCCGAACGCGGCTTCCAGGTGACCGACGGACGCCCGCCGCCGCTTGTCGTTGCTCATGATGTGCGTACCTCGGTGTCGGTGGGGCGGTCGGTGCGGTCCGTCGCGGCGTCGCCGTCGAGCAACGCGGAGACCAGATCGGTGGCACGCCGCCGCCACAGGTGAGCGGCGAGGGCGATGCCGGAGGCGACGTCAGCGGCCCGGGCGGAGCCGTGACAGACGACGACGGTCCCCGCGACGCCCAGCAGGGCCGCCGCGCGGGGAGCGCCACCCTCGGCGGGTGGGCCGCCGGCCATCGCGTACGCGCCCTCGATCGCCTTGAGCAGCACGTTACCGGTGAAGCCGTCGGTGACCACCACATCGGCGCGCGCGCCGACGGCCACGTCGTACCCCTCGACGAGCCCGACGTAGCGCGCCCCGCCGGGCAGCGGTTCGACGGCGAGCAGGGGGTCGGTGGCCCGGCGTACCCGATCGCCCTTGCCGGCCTCGGTGCCCACCGAGAGCAGGCCGACCCGCGGCGCGGCGATCGAGTGGGCCACCGCGGCGTACGCGGCGCCGAGCACGGCGTGCCGGGCGAGGGTGGCGGGGCGGGGCTCCAGTGAGCCGCCCACGTCGAGCAGGACCACCGGCCCGGCGACCGCGGGCAGGGTGGCGACCAGGGCGGGTTGGCGGATCTCCGACCAGCGCCCGAGGCCGAGCACGGCAGCCGTGACCGTGGCGCCGGTGGCGCCGGCGGAGACGAGGGCGTCGGCGGTGCCGTCGCGGACGGCCGTGACGGCGGCCCGGACGGTGCTCTCCGAGCGGGCGGCGCTGGGATGGTCGGCCATACCGACGGCGGCGCGGACCGGCCGGACCGTGATCCGGGCCCGTTCGGCCGGGGCGAGGGCAGCGATCAGCCCGTCGGCGACCTCGGTCGGACCGACGAGCAGCAGGTGCAGGTCAGGGTCGGCGCGCATGGCCCGCAGAGCGCCGTCAACCACGACGGCGGGAGCGTCGTCCCCGCCGAGGAGGTCAACGGCGATCCGCGCGGTGCCCGGCTCCACCGGTACGCCGGCCGGAGTGGGCCGGGCGTCGGAGGGAGCCGGGGCACCGGGCGAATGCCAGGATGCGCGCGCCGCCCGACCTGGGGTCGGGGGCGTCACTCGGCGTCCAGGTCAGACCTCGAGAACCTGGCGGCCGTTGTAGGTGCCGCAGACGGAGCAGGCGGCGTGCGGCAGCTTCGGGGACTTGCACTGCGGGCACGCGACGGTCGCGACCACGGTCGCCTTCCAGTTCGCCCGGCGGGACCGGGTGTTGCTGCGCGACATCTTGCGCTTCGGGACGGCCACGGTTCTTACTCCTCTGTAACGGTCATTTGCGACAGGCCCGCCCAACGCGGGTCGATCTGCTGGTGACTGTGGTCGGCCGGCAGATCGTCCCAGTGCGCCCCACAGTCGGGGCACAGTCCTGGGCAGTCCTCCCGGCAGAGCGGGTTGGTCGGCAGCGTGAGCACCAACGCGTCCCGCAGCGCCGGCTCCAGGTCGATCAGATCGCCCTGCATCCGGCCCACCTCGTCCTCGTCGGTCGTGGCGTCCGTGGTGCTGTTCTCGTACGCGTACAGCTCCTGGATCGTCACGGCCATCGATTCGTTGATCTCACGCAGGCAGCGCCCGCACTCGCCCCGGACGGGACCGGTGATGGTCCCCGAGACGAGCACACCCTCGGACACCGACTGCAACCTCAGATCGAGGTCGAGGTCCGCGCCCTCCGGTACGGCGATCAACTCCACACCGAGGTCCACCGGTGCCGGCACGACCCGCTGGACCTCACGCAACGCACCAGGGCGGCGCGGCAGGTCCCTCGTGTCGAGGACCAGCGGCGACCTGGGGTCGAGTGTCGATGGCGAGTGCTTGGGCATAGTAAGACTCCGGCCGGTGAGAGGCCGACAAAAAAGGTTACCTGGGCGACCGCCCGGCCGTCGAACCGGGGGCGACGCCTGAGGCGCGAATGTCGGCTGGTGAGGTGCCGCTCAGAAGGGTAGCGGGCGTTCCGCCTCATCCCCACCGAAGGTGCCGATCTCCCGCAGCGCGTGCATCTTGTCGCGGCCACGCTCTATCGAGGCGAGGGCCCGGGTGAGGAACTGCTCGAAGTTGGCCAGCGCCGTGTCGACGTAGTCGTCGACCTCCTCACGCAGGCGCTGCGCCTCGGCACGGGCCTCGGCGATGATCCGGGCGCCCTCGTGCTCGGCCGACACGGTGATCTCGTTCACCGACACGAGGCGGGCGTGTTCTGCCTCACCCTCGCTGATGATCCGGTCCGCCTCGCGCTTGCCCGCGTCCATGATCTTGTCGCGTTCCTCCAGGAGCGCGGCGGCGCGACGCAGGTCGGCGGGGAGGTCAGCGCGCATCTCGTCCAGAGCGGCGATCATTTCGCCCCGGTCGACCATGCAGTTGTTCCGCGACATCGGGACGGAGCGCGCCTGCTCCACCATGGCGATCAGTTCGTCGATGCGATCGAGCGGGTCCACCGGTACCTCACCCCTGTCGTTCGTCGGCCGACCTCCATGATGCGGGCTACGGCCGGTTTCCCGCTGCGCCCATCATGGCCTGCCCGCCCCACCCGAGCCCCCACCACCCCAACCCGGCGCGTCGCGACATGGTCACTCCCCGCCCCTGCTGCGGCGATCTTGCACTTTCGGTCGCGGCAAAGCGTCCCGAAACGGGGCGATCCGGGAACAGTAAGTGCAAGATCGGCGCGAGGGAGAAGGGCCGGGGTCAGGTCCGGGGTGGGGGGCCCAGGCGGGACTGGAGGGCCTCGCGGACCGGGTCGGGGACGTGCGCGGAGATGTCGCCGCCCCACTTGGCCACGTCCTTGACGAGGCTGGACGAGAGGAACGAGTAGAGCGGGTTGGTCGGCATGAAGAGCGTCTCGACGCCGGCCAGCCCGATGTTCATCTGCGCCATCTGCAGCTCGTAGTCGAAGTCGCTGACCGCCCGCAGCCCTTTGATCAGGACGCTCGCCTGCTGCGCCCGGCAGAAGTCGACGAGCAGTCCGCGGAACGACTCGACCCGCACGTTCTCGTACGACGCGGTCACCTCGCGGAGCATGTCGATCCGCTCGTCGACGGTGAACAGGCCGCTCTTGGACTGGTTCACCAGTACGCCGACGATCACCTCATCGAACAGCCGACTGGCGCGGCCGATGATGTCGAGGTGTCCGTTGGTGACCGGGTCGAACGAGCCGGGACAGACCGCACGTCTCATGATCGGCGACCGTACCAAAGGGTGGTCTCGCCGTACCGGCGACTGCGCTGCGGGGTGATCCCCTGCACCCACTCGAAGTCCCTGGTCCGGCGCGACCGCTCCACCACCACCAGGGCGTCGGGCGTCAGCCAGCCGCCGTCGACAAGCGTCGTCAACAGCGCGGTGATCTCCGCGTCCGGCACGGCGTAGGGCGGGTCGGCGAACACCACGTCGTACCCGCCGCCGTCCGGACCGGCGGCCAGCACCGTCGCCACCTTGCCGGCCACCAGGCGTACGGCCGAGCCGGCCCGCAGGGTCGCCACGTTCTCCCGGATCACCCGGGCGGCGCGCGGGTCGGACTCCACCAGCAGGACGTGCCCGGCGCCCCGGGACAGGGCCTCCAGCCCGACCGCGCCGGAGCCGGCGTACAGGTCGGCGAAGCGCGCGCCGTCGAGGTCGACCTCGGACTCGACGGCGCTGAACAGCGCCTCCCGAACCCGGTCGGACGTGGGCCGGGTGCCGGCGCCGGGCGGTGCGGCGATCCGCCGGCCCCCGAGCGTCCCGGCCACGATCCGGGTCACCGTCTCCTCCTGCTCATGACCAGGACGCTACGCGATCAGCCGGACCCGACGGCCGACACGGTCGGTACCACCAAGCGGACCATGTGATCACTTCTCGTATATCAATGATCTCAAGTTCATAACATCAGTCTTAGCAAATCCTGAGCACTGTCTCACGCGAGGCGATATCGCTAGGGTCTGCCGGGTGCCGGCGACAACCCGCCGGCCCACGGCTCGGGAGGGCGCCTCTCCGAATCGGACGTGCGGTGACCGTCCACCGTCTCTCCCGTGCCACACCCCTGACGCTTCAGCACTCCAGGAGTACCCGTGATCCGTCCCAAGCTGTCGCTCCGGCGACCGCTGGCCATCCTGGGAGCCGCCATCGTCGGCCTCACCGGGGTCGTCGCGGTGGCCGCCCCAGCCAGCGCGCACCACACCACGATCAAGGCCACCGTCGACTGCGACCAGCAGACCGGCGAGCGCGTGATCACGTGGAACGTGGAGAACAGCGAGCGCGACAAGGCCGTGACGCTCCAGCGGGTGACCGCGGAGCCGGCGACGCCGGTGACCGTGCCCGTCGAGGGCGCCAAGGCGGTGCCGCTGCAGGGCTACGTCATCAAGAAGGCCGGCTCCGTGCAGGCCGTCCAGCGGGTGCCGGGCAACACCGCCAGCGCCAAGCTCGTGGTGTTCGGCAAGTGGAAGAAGAACGGCCAGGAAGCCACCAACGACGGCAGCATCACCATCCCCGCCGACCAGTCCTGCGCTCCGGCCCCGAAGTGCGTCGAGCTCGACAAGGCCAAGTACAGCCACACCTTCGACGGCCCGAAGGGCACCGCCACCGTCAAGCTCGACGGTGACCTGCCGCTCTGCGGCGAGGGCAAGCAGTACTTCACGCTGGTGTCGTACTTCGCGCCGCGGCCGCAGTTCGCCACCCCGCAGTACGTGTACGGCACGCCGGACAGCGACTTCGTCAGCGCCACCCAGACCGAGATCACGCTGAACGTCGAGATCCCGGACTGCCACACCCAGGTCGACCTCATCTGGGGCGACAAGGACCAGGTCATCGACGAGATCGTCGACGGCGGCAAGCGCTACGACAACAAGAAGCTCGGCTCGCCGGGCACCCCGGGCAACCGCTCCAAGGGCCCGCAGGGCTGGTACAACGGCGGTAGCAAGAGCTGCGTCACCCCGGCCTCGACCTTCGCGTCCAACTGCGACGGTTCGGTCGCCGTGTCGCTGAGCAACGACGGCAAGATCAGCAAGTACGCCGTCGAGTTCGAGGTCAAGGGCGAGAACGGCTTCACCAAGAAGGTCTCCGTCGCGCCCGGCAAGGCCGACACCAGCATCGTGGTGCCCGCCGCCGACGCCGGCAAGATCGAGGTCCTGGTCGACGGCAAGGTTATCGAGAACGGCACCTACTCGTGGGCGCGCCCCGAGGACTGCCCGCTGCCGGCCGTCACCACCAAGGCCGACTGCAAGGAGTTCGCCCTCACCGTCACCAACCCCGAGGGCGGCATGCCGGTGAAGACCACCTTCACCTACGGCGACAAGACCGAGACCCGTACGGTCGCGGCCGGCGCTTCGGAGACGGTTACCTTCAAGGCCGGCAAGGCCGAGTCGGCGCTCGTCGCCCTGCCGGACCTGGACCTGGAGCTGGAAGCTGTCTACACGCCGGAGGGCAACTGCGGCGGTAGCGGCGGCGGTGGCGGCGACGACGAGCCGGGTCTCCCGGTCACCGGTGCGGCGGCGGGCGGCATCGCCGCCGGCGCGGTCGCCCTGCTGATCGCGGGCGCGGTGCTCTTCGTCATCGCCCGTCGGCGTCGGGTGACCTTCACCGCCTGACCTGACCTGAGCTGAAGCCCGAGGGCGGGGGGGCCCCCCCGGGGGCCCCCCCCCGGGGGGTGTTGGGTTTCAGCCACAGCGCGGTCGGGAGAGCGGGGGGTTGGGGCACACGTTTTTTTGAGGTGTTGTTATAGGTGGTGGGCGGATGAATTA
>NZ_JBITMW010000020.1:0-73461 GCF_044466585.1 Micromonospora sp. NPDC049359
CCGGGGGGGGGGGGGGGGGGCCGGGGGGGGCGGGGTGGGGGGGGGGGGGGCCCGGGGGGGCGGGGGGGGGGGTGCACCCCCCCGCCCGCGACGGGTTCGTCACGGCCACGGTCGGCGGCTTCGGCGACGTGACGCACACCTTCGTCCAGCCACCCGAGGGGTCGGCCGGCCCGGTGCTGCCCGGCCTGACGCCCGGTCTTCCGGACGGGCACCTGCCGGAGGCGGGGCCGGCTCTGGGGCTGGGGGTGGTCGACCACCTCGCCGTCTGCCTCGAGGCGGGCACGCTCGACCCGACCGTCGACTTCTACCGCACGGTGCTGGATTTCGACATGACGTTCGAGGAGCACATCCTCGTCGGCAGCCAGGCGATGTTCTCCAAGGTGGTGCAGAGCCCGTCGCGGTTGGTCACGCTCACGCTCATCGAGCCGGACGCCTCGGCCGCCGCCGGGCAGATCGACGACTTCCTCAAGGGGCACGGTGGCCCCGGTGTGCAGCACGTGGCGCTGTGCTCACCGGACATCGTGTCGGCGATCTCGGCGTTGACCGATCGGGGCGTGGAGTTCCTGCGCACGCCGGAGACCTACTACGACCTGCTCGGCCAGCGACTCGACCTCGCCCGGTACGACGTGAACCAGCTGCGGTCCCGCAACATCCTCGTCGACGAGGACCACGACGGCCAGCTCTTCCAGATCTTCGCCAGGTCCACCCATCCGCGCCGGACGTTCTTCTTCGAGGTCATCGAGCGGCTGGGTGCGCGCACCTTCGGCAGCGGGAACATCCGGGCGCTGTACGAGGCGGTCGAGGCGGAGCGGACCAAGACCCACGACGTCCTGTGACCACCATCGCGGCCCAGGGAACCGACCTCGCCGGCCTGCTCTGCCTCGACGACGTGGCGTTGGCGGCGCGGCGGGTGCTGACCGAGCCCGTCTGGGACTACGTGGCCGGGGGCAGCGGCACCGAGTCGACGCTGCGCGACAACCGGGACGCGTTCGACCGGGTGCACCTGGTCCCCCGTGTGCTGGTGGGTACGGACACCTGCGACCTCGGCACGGAGTTGCTGGGCACGCCGATGGGTCTGCCCGTCGGGGTGGCGCCGATGGCCTACCAGCGGCTCCTGCACCCGGACGGCGAGGTGGCGCTCGCCGAGGCGGCCCGGGACGAGGGCGCGGTCTTCGTCGCCAGCATGCTCAGCAGCGAGCCGGTCGAGCGGATCGCCGCCACCCAGGCGGAGGTCTGGATGCAGCTCTACTGGCTGCGCGACCGCGGGCTGGTCGCCGATCTGGTGGCACGCGCCGAGGCCGCTGGCTGCCGGGCTCTCATGCTGACGGTCGACGTGCCCCGAATGGGTCGCCGCCTGCGGGACATGCGGTCCGGGTTCACGCTGCCCGACGACGTGGTGGCCGCCAACCTGCCACCGGAGGTCGGCGCGGCAGCGCACTCCGGCGGCCTGCACAGTTCGGCGCTGATGGTGCACACCGGTCTCGCTTTCGACCCGAGGCTGTCCTGGCGGGATCTGGACTGGCTGCGGCGACGGACGCGGCTGCCGATCGTCGTGAAGGGCGTCCTGCACGCGGACGACGCGGTGCGCGCGACGGACCTCGGAGCGGACGCGGTCGTGGTGTCCAACCACGGCGGCCGCCAGCTCGACGGCGCGGTGCCCAGCATCGCGGCGCTGGAGCCGGTGGTCGCGGCCGTGGCCGACCGGTGCGCGGTGCTCCTGGACAGCGGCGTCCGTAGCGGCGTGGACGTGGCGCGGGCGCTGGCCCTCGGCGCGTCCGCGGTGCTGGTGGGTCGGCCCGCTCTCTGGGGGTTGGCGGTGGGTGGCCGGGCCGGGGCCCGCCGGGTGCTCTCGTTGCTGCGGGCCGAGTTGGAGGATGCGATGGCGATGATGGGCTGCGCCGACCTGCGGGCGCTGGGCCACGGCACCACCGTGGCCGGTGGCGGGCCGGTGTCGACGGGGCGGGGCCGGGCGTCGGGTGATGCCCTCGCGGGATGGTCCCCGTGACCGGCCGGTCGGGGACGACCACGGTGGGCGCCCGCGCGCCGATCGCCCTGGCCGACCTGCACGGTTCGCTGGCCGACCCGGTGCTCGACTCGATGACCTTCCTCAACGAGATCGCCGGTCGCTTCCCGGACGCGGTGTCGTTCGCCGCCGGCCGGCCCTACGAGGAGTTCTTCGAGGTCGAGGCGGTGCATCGCTACCTGCGCCGCTACTGCGACCATCTGCGTGACGAGCACGGGTTGAGCGAACGTCAGGTCAACCGCACGCTGTTGCAGTACGGGCGGACCAAGGGCATCGTGCACGACCTGGTGGCCCGCAACCTGTCCGTCGACGAGGGGATGGACGTCGACCCGGAGTCGGTCGTGGTGACGGTGGGCGCGCAGGAGGGCATGTTCCTCGTGTTGCGGGCGTTGCGGACCGACCCCCGCGACGTGCTGCTGGCCGTCTCGCCGAACTACGTGGGCATTCGCGGGGCCGCGTCGCTCGTGGACATGACCACGCTGCCGGTGCGGGACGGCTCGCGCGGCATCGACCTGGCCGACCTCGCCCGGGTGGTGCGCGACGCCCGGGCGGCGGGGCAGCGCCCCCGCGCGCTGTACCTCGTGCCCGACTTCGCCAACCCGGCCGGGGCGAGCCTGGACACCGAGACCCGGGTGGCGGTGCTGCGCGCGGCCACCGAACACGATCTGCTGATCATCGAGGACAACCCGTACGGGCTGTTCCACGCCGGTGGCGACCGCCCGGCCACGCTCAAGGCCATGGACGACGACCGTCGGGTCGTCTATCTCGGCTCGTTCGCCAAGACCGGGATGCCCGGCGCCCGGGTGGGTTACGTGGTCGCTGACCAGCCGGTGGCCGGCCCCGGGGGAACGGGCCTGCTGGCCGACGAGCTTTCCAAGATCAAGAGCATGGTGACCGTCAACACCTCACCGCTGGCGCAGGCGATCATCGCCGGCAAGTTGCTGGAGCACGACTGCAGTCTCGTCCGCGCCAACGAGCGCGAGGCCGGCGCGTACCGGCGCAATCTGCGGCACGTGCTGGACGGCCTGGCTGCGCGCTTCGGGCCGGGTGCCGGCGTTTCCTGGAACACCCCCGGTGGGGGCTTCTTCCTCGTGGTGACGGTGCCGTTCGTGGTGGACGACGCGCTGCTGGAGCGCTCCGCCCGCGACTTCGGTGTGTTGTGGACGCCGATGCACCACTTCTACGCCGACGGAGGTGGACGCCACCAGCTCCGTCTGTCGGTCAGCCTGCTGCAGCCACCGCAGATCGAGCAGGGGCTCGACCGACTGGCGGCCCTGATCAGGGAGATGAGGCCGGTATGAACGCACCCATCATGCCGCTGGCCGGCGGACAGGTCGTGATCCTGCTCGTCCAGATCGCGTCCCTGCTCCTGCTCGGCCTCGGCCTGGGCCGGTTGGCGGCGCGGTTCGGCCTGCCCCAGATCGTCGGCGAGCTGATGGCCGGCGTGGTGCTCGGGCCGTCGCTGCTCGGCCACGCCGCTCCGGCGGTCCACGACTGGCTGTTCCCCGCCGACCCGGCGCAGATGCACCTGCTGGACGCGGTCGCCCAGATCGGCGTCCTGCTGCTGGTGGGGGTGGCCGGCATCGAGTTGGACACCCGGATCGTCCGCCGCCGTGGCACCTCGGCGCTCCGGATCAGTCTGGGCGGTCTGCTCATCCCGATCGGCTTCGGCATCCTGATCGGTTACCTGGCCCCGGCCGTCCTCGTGCCGGACACCACGGAACGCCCGGTGTTCGCGCTGTTCCTCGCCGTCGCCATGTGCGTGACGGCGATCCCCGTGATCGCCAAGACGCTGGCGGACATGAAGCTCATCCACCGCGACGTCGGGCAGTTGATCATGACTTCCGGCATGGTCGACGACGCCGTGGGCTGGTTCCTGTTGTCGGTCGTGTCGGCCATGGCGACCGTCGGCGTACGCGCGGGTCAGGTCGCGCTGTCCCTGCTGCTGCTGGTGGCGTTCGTGGTCGCCGCGATCGTCGTCGGCCGGCCGCTGGTGAGTGGAGCGTTGCGGCTCGCCGGCCGGTCCACCGAGAGCGGGCCGACCATCGTCACGGCCGTGATCATCGTCCTCGTCGGCGCGGCGATCACCCAGTCGCTGCACATGGAGGCGGTGTTCGGCGCGTTCGTCGCCGGCATTCTCGTCGGCCAGGCGATCCGGGATCGGCGGGCGGTGCTGGCCCCCCTGCGGACCGTCGTGCTCACCGTGCTGGCACCGATCTTCCTGGCCTCCGCCGGCCTACGGATGGACCTCGGCGTGCTGCTCGACCGCGACGTGGCGATCGCCGCCTTCGTGGTCCTCGCGGCGGCGATCCTCGGCAAGTTCACGGGCGCGTACCTCGGTGCGCGATCCAGCCGGCTCGGCCACTGGGAGTCCCTGGCCGTCGGCGCCGGCATGAACGCCCGGGGCGTCGTCGAGATCGTCGTCGCCATGGTGGGGTTGCGGCTCGGCGTCCTGGACATCGCCACCTTCACGATCATCGCCCTCGTCGCCATCGTCACGTCGATGATGGCGCCCCCGCTGCTACGCCTGGCGATGTCCCGGGTCGCGCACAGCGCCGACGAACTCCTGCGCAAGGCCGACCACGAGGAGCAGTGGGCGACCGGACCGGTCGTCCGACCGGCGGGCACGGGCGCCCCGCCGGCCGCGTAGCGGGCCGACCCAGCGGATCAACCCAGGACGCCGGCGGGGCCGATGGGGTCGGCCTCCCCGGAATCGTGCAGGGCGAGGATGGCCTCGGCCGCGTTCGCGGGTCCGTCAGTGGCCGCGTACCAGCGCTGGACCCGCTCGGCCGCCTCGCGGTAGGACCGGTCGGCCAGCATCTCCGCGGCGAGCGCGGCCAGTCTCGCGCCCACGTGTCTCGGCGCCAGCAGGCGTGCCGCGCCGATCCGTTCCAGCAGCGCGAGGTTCAGGTCCTGCTCCGGTTGGAGCGGAAAACCGAGCACCGGCGTGCCGCCGGCCATCGCCGTCTGCACGCTGCCCTGTCCGCCCGCGGTGATCGCCAGGTCCACCTCCGGCATGATCAGGTGGCTCGGCAGCACGCCGCCGACCATGACCCGGTCGCCGGCCATGTCGTGCAGGTCGTGGTGGGTGCCGGCGACCAGTACGCGCACCGGGAGGGTGGCGATGGTCGTCACCACGCGCCGCACGAAGCCGACCTCGGCCGAGTTGACCGCCACGTAGACGACCGGCCCCGGCTCGGCGAGGAAACGGGCGACCCGCTCGGGCAACGGCAGGTCGAGCCGGGCGTAGAGCGGCCCGACGCAGCGCAGCCGGGTGCCCGCCCGATAGCCGGACCGGCCGTCCGGCCGCCAGTCGGCCACCTCCGTGGCGGACACGCCCAGCACCTCCGGCACCTCCGGGATGAGCGCCAGGTCGCCGAGGACGAGCGCGGCGAGGCTGGGTACGCGCGGTACGCCCAGGTCGGCCGCCAGCCGGTTGAACCCGCCGCAGTAGAAGCCGACCCGGGACGGCAGGGAGTTGGACAACCACCGCAGCAGCGGCGACGGCAGCAGGCCGAAGTGCGCCTGACTCGGCGCCGGCAGCATCCCGCGCTCGAACAGCGGCGGTACCCAACTGCCGGCGTGCTCGGTGACCAGCCGGGCACCGGCCAGCCGGGTCGACAGCAGGGTGGTCAGCGTGAAGCCGGTGACCACCGTACGGATGTCGTGCTGGCGGAAGTACTCGGTCTCGGCGGTGACGTAGTCGCGCATCTCCCGGTCGGTGTACATGCTCTGACCGACGTAGCCCATGCCGATCTCGTCGCGGATGAACCGTTCGCACCGCTGCGGCGTCATCCGTTCACCGACGATGTCGTACGGGACGCCGACGTCGCGGAGCACGTGCTCGTAGGTGCCGCCGTGCGTGGCGATGCGGGCGGTCACCCCGCGCTGTCGCAGCGCGCGGTAGATCTCCAACATGCGCGAGGTGGCGGAGAGGAAGCCGCAGTGCGGCATCAGACAGATCACGCGGTCGTCGCCTCCGGGAGCGGACCGGCCTCCGGGAGCGGACCGGCCTCCGGGACCGAGTCGGCCTCCGGGACCGAGTCGGCCTCCGGGAGCGGTTCGGCCTGCGGTGACGGGCCGACGCCGCGGGCCACCGCGCGTACCTCGTCCAGCACCCGGGCGACCGGCACGTCGGCGCGCTGGGCGACCGCCAGGGCGTCGTCGTACTCCGGTTGCACGCTGACCAGACGGTCACCCAGGTAGCCGCGCTTGACCCGTACGGCGGTGTCGCCGTACGGCATGGCGATCTGGTCGCGGCGCAGCCGGCGGCGCTGCACGGTGGACACCCGTACGCCGAGCGTGCCGGTGTAGGTGAAGACCAGCCGGCAGACCAGGTCGAGCTGCGCCGGTGCGGCCAGCACGCTGAGCAGTTGCCCCGGTCGGCCCTTGCGCATCAGCACCGGCGTGCACCAGGCGTCCGCCGCGCCCACGGCCCGCAACCGCTCCAGCAGATCCGGCCAGATTCGCGGGTCCAGGTCGTCGATGGTGGTGTCGACCCGGTGCAGCGGTTCGCCCTGCCAGGGTGTGGCGTCGGAGTCCGGGGCCGCCGAGGCGCCCACCAGCACCCGCAGGATGTTCGGGTGGCCGGCCGGGTCGCGGGTGCCGGCGCCGACCCCGACCGCGTGCGGCACCAACGCCGGTGGCGGCCCCCAGCCGGTGGCCAGGGTGGCGAGCAGGGCGGCGCCCGACGGCGTGCACAACTCCATCGCGGCCGGATGGGCGGCGATCGGTGCGCCCGCGCCGGAGAGGATCTCCAGAACGGCGGGCACGGGTACCGGCATCGGGCCGTGCTCGGTGCGGACCACGCCGGAGCCGACCGCGACCGGGCCGACCACCCGGATCGGCGCGTCGAGCAGCCCCAGGTCGGCGAGCGCGAGCGCACATCCGACCAGGTCGACCACCGCGTCGAGGGCGCCGACCTCGTGGAAGTGGATGTCCGCCAGGGGTACGCCGTGCACCCGCGCCTCGGCCCGCGCGAGGGTGGTGAAGGCGGCGACCGCGAAGTCGTGCACCGCCGACGGGAGCGCCGCCCGCGCGATGATCGCGGTCACCGCGGCCAGGTCGCGGTGGGTGCCGCTGTCGGGTGCCGTGACGACGAGATGGGCGGCGCGCAGGCCGTGTCGGCGTACGCTCTCCAGCTTCAGCGTCACCGGCTCCACCGCGAGTCGCGCCACGCCCTGCTCGACGGCGGACAGGCTCGCGCCCGCGTCGAGCAACGCCGCCAGCAGCATGTCGCCGGCCGCGCCGTTGCTGGGGTCGACCCACAGGGCGGTGCTCGACGGGACCGCCGCGCTGTCCTCGGTCATCGTCCGCGGCTCAGCCATTCGCGTCTGCGCAGCTCGGCGTGCGGCGGGCGATCCTGGCGGCGGCGACGCCCGCGCCGAAGCCGTTGTCCACGTTGACGGTGAGCACGCCCGGGGCGCACGAGTTGAGCATGCCGAGCCAGGCCGTCAGGCCGTCCAGGTGCCAGCCGTACCCGACGCTGGTGGGCACCGCGATCAGCGGGCTGCCGACCAGTCCACCGAGGACCGACGGCAGCGCGGCCTCCATCCCGGCGATGGCCACCACCACGTCGGCGCGGGCGATCCGGTCCCGCTCGGCCAGCAACCGGTGCAGGCCGGCCACCCCGACGTCCACCACGAGATCCGCCCGGGACCCGAAGACGGCCACGGTGGCCGCGCACTCACGGGCGACCGGCAGGTCGCTCGTGCCGCCGCAGGCGATGGCGACCGTGCCCACCGGCGTGCGCTCGGGGCCCACCACCGCGGTCCGGGACACCGGATCCACCACGTCGGCGCCGAACTCGTCGGCGCACCGGGCCATGGCGGCGTCGGTGAGCCGGGTGGCGAGGATCGGAGTGTCCGGATGGGCGACGCGTAGCGCGTGCATCGCTCCCGTCACCTGTTCAGGAGTTTTGCCCGCGCCGTACACCACTTCGGGGTCGCCGGTGCGCGACAGACGGTCCACGTCCATCCGTGCGAATCCTAGGTCGATGAATTCCGGTGCGGACACCTCACGCTCCTTCCAGTACTGTCGAGCTGTGAGACCTGATGGATGGGCCTGGGGGGCCGCGGATCAGCTCGTCGCGGAATTCACACGATACGGCAAAACGCTCGTCGCATTCTCCGGTGGCGTGGACTCCAGCGTCGCCGTAGCGGCGGCGGTGCGGGCTCTGGATCCGGCCGATGTCGCCGCGGTGACGGCGGTTTCGGCCGCTGTCCCCGCCGCCGAGGTCGCCGCCGCCCGCGACTTCTGCGCCCGGCTCGGCGTGGCGCACCACGTGCTCGGCACCCGCGAGCTGGAGGTCGAGGGCTACCGCGAGAACGGCCCGCGCCGGTGCTACTTCTGCAAGAGCACGCTCATCGACACCGTGCGTGAGCTGGCCGACCGGCTCGGCTTCACGACAGTGGTGACGGGCACCAACGCCTCGGACCTGGCCGCCGGCTTCCGACCGGGGATCGCCGCCGCGGCCGAGCGCGAGGCCCGCACGCCGCTCGCGGACCTCGGGCTCGACAAGCCGGCGGTACGCGCGATAGCGGAGCTCTGGGGCCTCGACACGGCCGCCAAACCGGCCGCCGCCTGTCTGGCCAGCCGGATCGCGTTCGGGGTGCCCATCTCGCCGGCCCGGCTGGCCCGGGTGGAGCTGGCCGAGCTGGCCGCCCGCCGCCTGCTGGCCCCGCACGGGGTGGTCGACCTGCGGGTCCGTGACCTGGGCGACGGCGTCCGCCTCGAGGTCGACGCGCCCATCGTGGAGCGGGCCCGTGCCGACCAGCGGGTCGCCGCGGCCATCCGCGCGGCCGGATTCCCCGACCTGCCGCTCACCGTGGAGGCGTTCCGGTCCGGATCGATGAACGAACTGCTCGACGATCCGGACCGCTGGCGCTGACCGTCGGCGTCGTTTTTTCCGCGAATCGGTGGCTGACGCGCGGCCCGTTTGACGCTATCCTCATCTGGTGAATTACAACCCGGGTGACCGACCCGCCACGCCGAACTGGTCTCTCGATGGTGCCCACGTCCTGCTCACCGGGGTGACCGGGTTCCTCGGGCAGGCAGCGCTGGAGCGGCTGCTCGCCGACTACCCCAACACCCGGGTGACGGTGCTGGTGCGCGGGCGCGGCGCGACGTCGGGCGCCGACCGCGTCGCCGGACTGGGGCGCAAGCCGGTGTTCCGCACGCTGCGCCGCAGGATCGGCGGGCCGGCCCTCACGCAGTTGCTGGCCGAGCGGGTCAGCGTCCTCGAGGGCGACCTCACCGGCTCGGTCCCGGCGCTTCCGGACGACCTGACCGCCGTCCTGCACTGCGCGTCCACCGTGTCCTTCGACCCGCCGATCGACGAGGCGTTCGAGGTCAACGTCGGCGGTCTGGTCAACCTCTACGATGCGGTCGTCGCGCTGCCGCGACGTCCGCACGTGGTCCACGTCTCGACGGCGTACGTGGCCGGCGCCCGCAAGGGCGTGGTGCCCGAGGCCCCGCTGGACCACGACGTCGACTGGCAGGCCGAGCTGACCGCCGCGCGGGCCGCCCGCGCCGAGGTGGAGCGCGCTTCCCGCCGCCCCGAGGCGCTGCGCGCGCTGTTGGCCGAGGCCCGCGCCGAGCACGGCAAGGCCGGCCCGCAGGCGACGGCGCGGGCCGCCGAGGAGGCGCGGCGTCGCAAGGTGACCGAGCGACTCATCGACTACGGCCGGCTGCGCGCGCACAGCGTCGGCTGGCCGGACGTCTACACGTTCACCAAGGCGCTGGGGGAGCGGGTCGCCGAGCAGTACGCCCGCGACGAGGGGCTGCGCCTCTCCGTGGTGCGCCCGGCGATCGTGCAGAGCGCGCTGCGTCATCCGTTCCCCGGGTGGTTCGACTCCTTCAAGATGGTGGACCCGATCATCCTGTCGTACGGGCGCGGCACGCTTCCGGACTTTCCCGGCCTGCCCGACGCGGTGGTGGACATCGTCCCCATCGACCTGGTCACCAACGCCCTGCTGGCGGTCGCGGCCGTCGAGCCGGAGCCCGCCGCGCCGGTCTACTACCACGTCGGCACCGGCGCGCGGAACCCGCTGACCCAACGCCAGCTCGACGAGAACATCCGCAACTACTTCCGCCGTCACCCGCTGCCCGAGGCCGGTCGCGGTCACATCGCGGTGCCGACCTGGCGCTTTCCGGGCGCGAGCCAGATCGAGCGCAAGCTGCGCACCGGTGAGCGCGCCGTGTCGCTCGCCGAACGGGCGCTGCTGCGGCTGCCGGCCTCGCCGCGCACCCGCGACTGGATGACGAAGGTGCACAAGGAGACCAAGCGGATCGAGTCGCTGCGTCGACTGTCCGACCTGTACGGCGTCTACACCGAGGTCGAGGCCATCTACACCGACGGCAACGTGCTGGCGCTGCACCGCCAGGTGCCCGAGGAGATGGTCAGCCGGGGCAGCTTCGACGTCGCCGAGGTGGACTGGCCGCACTACCTCCAGGAGGTGCACTGCCCGGCCATCACCGCGCTGCTGCGGCAGTCGGTGACCCGGCGTCCCCGTTCCAGCGGGCGCGGGCCGCTGCCCGAGGGCCGCGACACGGTGGCGGTCTTCGACCTGGAGGGCACGGTGGTGGCGTCCAACCTCATCGAGACCTTCCTGTGGGCCCGCCTGTCCGACCGGCCGAAGGGCGGCTGGGCCAAGGAGTTCGCCGCGCTCGCCGGAGCCGCGCCGCGCTACCTGCGCGCCGAGCAGCGCAGCCGGGGTGAGTTCATCCGGACCTTCATGCGGCGGTACGCCGGCGCCTCCGAGGAGGCGCTGCGCGACCTGATCCGTGACCGGATGGGTGACGCGCTGCTGCGGCGGGCGCTGCCGGAGGCGATCCGGCAGATCCGCGCCCACCGTGCGGCCGGCCACCGCACCATCCTGATCACCGGCACCGCGGACATCCTCATCGAATCGCTGCGCCCGCTCTTCGACGACGTGGTCGCGAGCCGGTTGCACGTGCGCGACGGCGTCCTGACCGGCTTTTTGGCCTCACCGCCGTTGGTGGGCGAGGCCCGCCTGGCCTGGCTCCGCCACCACGCCGACGACATCGGCGCAGACCTGCGCAGCTCGTACGCGTACGGCGACAGCTTCTCCGACCGATCACTTCTCGAGGGGGTGGGCAACCCGGTGGCCGTCAACCCCGATCCCAAGCTGTACCGCCACGCGAAGCGCCAGAACTGGCGCATCGAGGAGTGGGGCGGGCACACGGTCGGCGCGGTCGAGAACATGGTCGAGCTGACCACCTCGGCCGCCGGCCCCGGCGCGCGGGGAGCGGCCCGATGATGCCGGCCCTGGAATACCGCCAGTCGACTCCCCGCTTCCTCGCCGCCCGGGGCGCCAGCTCCACCAAACTCGGCGGCCGGATGTCCGGCGTGCTCGCCAGCAACGTGGCGCCCCTGCGCCTGGTGCACCGGGCCGAGCCCAGCCTGCCGTCGGGCGACTGGGTCCGGCTGCGACCGCTGCTCTCCGGCATCTGCGGCTCGGACGTCAGCCTGCTGACGGGTCGCTCGTCGCCGTACTTCGGAGCGGTCGTGTCGATGCCCTTCGTGCCCGGGCACGAGGTGGTCGCGGAGACCCTGGACGACCTACCCAACCTGCCCAAGGGCAGCCGCGTCGTGGTCGACCCGGTGCTGTCCTGCGCCGTACGCGGCGGGGAGCCCTGCCGATGGTGTGTCGCGGGGCAGCACAGCCGGTGCGACCGGGTCACCGCCGGTCGTGTCTCCGCCGGCCTGCAGACCGGCTACTGCACCGACACCGGCGGCGGCTGGGGTCGGCAGATGGTCGCGCACGCGGCCCAGCTGCATCCCGTACCCGACACGATGGACGACCGCCGGGCGGTGCTCGTCGAGCCGCTGGCCTGCGCGGTGCACTCGGTCCATCGGGCGCAGGTGCCGGCCGGGGCGGCCGTGTTGATCGTCGGCGCCGGCACGGTCGGCCTGCTGACCCTGCTGGCGCTGCGTGCCCTGACCAAGGCCGGCCCCATCTACGTGGTGGCCAAGCACGCGCACCAGCACGCCCGGGCCCGCGAGCTCGGGGCCACCGAGGTTTTCCAGCCGTCCCGTGCGGCTCGCGCGGTACGCCGGGCCTGTGGCGGCACGCTGGAGCAACCCATGATCGGCGGCGACTTCCTCCTCGGCGGGGCGGACGTGGCCTTCGAGTGCACCGGTGCCGGGGCCGGCCTGGATATGGCGCTGCGGCTGGTCCGGGCCGGTGGCACGGTGCTGCTGTCCGGGATGCCTTCCGGCGGGGTGGACCTGACACCCGTCTGGTTCCGGGAGCTGAACCTCGTCGGGTCGTACGCCTCCAGCGGCAGCGCGGCGGCGAGCCCGACCGCCGGGACCGAGGCCGACGCGCCGGAGGCCGACGAGCCCGTCGGGGGCACGTTCGCCGAGGCGATGGCGCTGGCCGCCGAAGCGCCCCTGGACGGTTACGTCGACGCGATCTACCCGCTGTCGCGGTGGCGCGAGGCGCTCGGCCACGCCGCCAAGGCCGGGCAGTTGGGCGCCGTCAAGGTCGCCTTCGACCCCAGCCGCAACTGACCAAGCAGCCCGACGCACCCGCACGAGCCGGAACGACGAAAGGACAATTCATGAGCAGACCTGGCTTCGTGCTCGAGGTCGACGAGCGTACGCCGCCGCTGCTCGTCCACCAGGGGGAGGGTTTCCTCCTCGAGCGGTTCCCGCTCGGCACACGGGTGGTGTACCCGCCGGATTCGCTTCCGCCGATCGCCAACGTCGACGCCGCCATCCAGCGCGCGCTGCTGCACCCGGTGGACTCGCCGCCGCTGCCCGACCTGCTCCGCCCCGGGATGCGACTGACGATCGTCTTCGACGACCTGTCCCTCCCGTTGCCGCAGATGCGCCCACCGGACGTCCGGCAGCGGGTGATCGAGAACGTGCTGGAGCTCGCCGCCGAGGCGGGTGTGGACGACGTCGAGCTGATCGCGGCGAACTCGCTGCACCGGCGGATGACGCCGGCCGAGCTGAAGCGGATCGTCGGCGAGCGGGTCTTCCGGGCGTTCTTCCCCAAGCACCTGAAGAATCATGACGCCGAGGACCCGGACGGTCTGGTCCACCTCGGCACCACGCCGCACGGCGAGGACGTGGAGATCAACCGGCGGGCGGCCGAGAGCGATCTCATCGTGTACGCCAACATCAACCTCACCGCGATGAGCGGCGGCAGCAAGTCGGTGACCGTGGGTCTCGGCTCCTACCGGAGTCTTCGCCACCACCACAACGTCCACACGCTGCGCCACTCGCGCTCCTTCAACGACCCGCCGAACTCGGCCATGCACCACTCGTACGACCGGATGGCCGACGTGCTGGGCGAGGCGGTCAAGGTCTTCACGGTCGAGACCACCCTCAACCTCGACTCGTTCCCCAGCCAGGTCGGCTTCCTCAACAAGCGCGAATGGGAGTGGGGGATCGGCGACCAGCTCTCCTACCTGGCCGCCAAGCGGGCCAACGACCTGACGCCGCCCAAGCTGCGCCGACGCGTCTGGCAGAACAACGACGCGCCGTACGGGGTGACCGGGGTCAACGCGGGCCGGCCCGACTCGGTCCACCCGCTCACGCTCGCCAACGTGCACCGTCAGCAGCTCACCGAGGTGCAGGGTCAGAGTGACATCGGCGTGTGGGGCCTGCCCTTCATCTGCCCGTACAACGTCAACTCGATCATGAACCCGATCCTGGTGATGTCGCTGGGCCTGGGGTACTTCTTCAACCTCTACCGCAACCAGCCCATCGTGCGGCGCGGCGGGGTCGGCATCTTCTACCACCCGATGCCCAAGGAGTTCCACCCGGTGCACCACCCCAGCTACATCGACTTCTTCGAGGAGGTCCTGCCGCAGACCACCGACCCGGCGGCGATCGAGGCGAAGTACGAGCAGCAGTACGCGCAGGACCCCTGGTACCGGCACCTGTACCGGACCAGCTACGCGTACCACGGCGTGCACCCGTTCTACATGTGGTACTGGGGGGCGCACGCGATGGAGCACCTGGGCGACGTGATCTTCGTCGGCGCCGACCGGAAGACGGCGGCGGTGATGGGCTTCCGGGCGGCCTCTTCGCTCGCCGACGCGCTGGAGATGGCGCGTGACACGGTCGGGTCGAGCCCGAGCATCACCTACCTGCACGCCCCGCCCGTGACCCTGGCGGACGTCCGATGACCCGGGAGGCGACGTGCGCCTGATCGACGAGGTGAGGCTGCTGCGCGGCCGCCGCGACTGGCGTGGCCGGGCGACGACTCCTCGCTCCGCCGAGCCGTACGAGATCCGCCGCGAGCGCTCCGAGTTCCCCACCGCCTGGGCCCGCACCCGGGCGGCGGGGGCGGTCCGCTTCGGCCTGCAGCGGGGCGTGCTCAAGTCGGTGGCCTGGACCCAGACCCATCCGGTCGTTCGCGGCACGGAGTACCTCGACGGCTTGCAGGGGCCCGCCGTCTTCGTCTCCAATCACGCGAGTCACCTGGACACGCCGTTGATTCTCGGCTCGGTGCCCCGTCGGTTCGCGCGGCGGCTGGCCGTCGGGGCCGCCGCCGACTACTTCTTCGACGCGCGCTGGCGGGCCGTCGTGACGTCGCTGGTGTTCAACGCCTTCCCGATCGAGCGGCAGGGTGACCGGCGGCTACGCAGCCTCGCCACCAAGCTGCTCGGCGACGGTTGGAGCCTGCTGCTCTTTCCGGAGAGCAGCAGGTCCACCGACGGCTGGATGAGCGGCATGCGGTTGGGCGCCGCGCACCTGTGCTGCACGCACAACGTTCCGGCGGTGCCGGTCGCGCTGCGGGGCACGTTCGGCGCCATGCCGCGCGGCCGGAACTGGCCGGTGCCCGGCCGGCGCACGGTCGTGGTGCGCTACGGCCGGCCACTGTGGCCCCGCGAGGGCGAGGGGGCGCGGGCGTTCCACGAGCGGATGTCCGCCGCGATCGGCCGGTTGTGGGTGGAGGAGGAGGTCGGCTGGTACCGCTCACTGCGGACCGCGCCGGCCGCCGCCGTCGCGTCCACCACCGGGCCGCAGGCCGCCGAGTGGCGGCGGTTGTGGGAGTCGACGCGTCCGCTTCCCGCGGCCGACGGCCGCCCGGCCCGCCGTATCTGGCCGACCAGCCGTTCCTGACCGTCGGACGACTCCCGTTCGGGCGGTCGGCGTGCGGGCTACGGCCGCTCGCGCGGGAGATCGGCGGTTGGCTGCCCGGCGGCGTTGCCGGCCGGGAGACGGTAGCCGGCGAAGAAGACCGCCAGTCCCACCACGACGGTGAGCACCAGCAGGGCGTTCTCCGCGACGCTGTCGGCGGTTGGCAGCGCCCCCGCGTGGGCCAGATGGAACAGCAGGTGTGGCGTGTTCGCGACGACCGACGCGGCCGCTGCGGCGAGACACAACTCCCGCACCGGCCGCGCGGCCGCCCACCCGAGGACGACCGCCAACGCCAGGTAGGCGTAGCCCAGGTCGGACAGCAGGTGCTCGTTGTACGGGCCACCGGCGGCGACCCAGCCCGCGCCGAACGGGAACCAGTCGAAGAACCACCGTGGCGCGACGGACGCCGGCACGCCGAGGGCGAGCATCTGCGCGGCCAGTAATGCCGATCCGATCCGAATCCACCGCATGGGGCTTTTCCTGGGCGCTTGCGCGTCGTGTGTCGGCATCTTGCCTCTGCTCAAAGGTTCGTTGACACCCTTCAACGAGGGCATCTATGGTTCGACCGTTCCTCGACTAATGAATTAGTAGCACAGACTCGCTTATGGGAGGGGGCTGCGACGTTGCGATCGTACGGGTCCTACATCGCAGGTCAGGACGTTCCAGCGGACAAGTGGGTACATTGCCTGCGCGCCTCGGCGGTGCTCGACGACATGCTGCCCCAGCTTTCCCTCAAGCGTGACCTGGACCGCGGCCGTCGCCACGACGGCGACGACCACGCGAGCGTCCTGGCCCGCTGCGCGGTGGCCGACGACGCCGTCGTCGAGCAGGCCATCCAGGCCGCCGCGGCGGCGGCGCCCGTCTGGGGCGCGATGCCTCTTCGGGTACGGCTCCAGGTGGCGCACCGACTCCACGAGGAGCTGCGCCGGCGGCACGACGAGGTGGTGGAGGTCCTCGTCCAGGAGGGGCACCCCCGCGCGCTCGCCGAGTGGGAGCTGGCCGGGTGCCTGCACGGGACGAGCCCCGAGACGATCGGGCTGTGCGCGGAGCAGATGCACCGGGAGTACGACGACGCGAACCGGCGTCTACTGGTGGTACGCAAGCCCGACGGCGTGGTCGCGCTGAGCCCACCGCAGAACGCGGCGGCGGTCAACTCGCTGCTCGGCGTTCCCGCGCTCGCCGCCGGCAACGCGCTCGTCGTGAAGGCGCCGCGGGGGAGCCCCTACGGCGTGATGTTCGTGCTGCGCGAGATCGTGGCGCCGATCCTCGACGAGGTCGGTGCCCCACCCGGCACCCTGAACGTGGTCTGCGGCCCGCCCAAGCGGATCCTCGACCAGTTCCTGGCCAGCCCGCTCGTCGACGACATCTTCTACTTCGGCAGCAGCGAACTCGGCATCCCGCTCGGAGTGGAGGCGGTACGCCGGGGCAAGAAGCCGATCCTGGAGTTGGCCGGCAACGACGGTTGCGTGGTGTGGCACGACGCCGATCTCGACCGTGCCGCCGAGGCGCTCACCGAGAGCTTCTTCGGGTCCGGGCAGATCTGCATGGTTCCCAACTACGTGGTGGCCCACCCGGCGATCGCGGACCGTCTGCTGGCCCGCCTGATCAGCCACGCCCGCAAGATCCGGCCCGGTCATCCCGAGGATCCGGACGTGCTGCTGTCGCCGGTGCTCAAGAGCGACCAGTTCGCCCGGTACGTCGAGCAGGCCACGGAGTGCGGCGCCGAGGTGCTCGCCGGTGGGAACCGGATGGAGCTGGACGGCTCGATCTCGTCCACCGGGGTGTTCGTCGAGCCGACCGTTCTGCGGGTCAACGGCCTGACCGACGCCCGGGCGGTGTGGGCGGTGGCCCGGGAGACCTTCTTCCCGCTGCTGCCGGTGGTGGTGCCCGACCCGGACCACGGCGACGGCCTGCTCGACGACGTCATCGACTTCCTGAACGCCAACGAGTACGCCCTGCGCAACTCGGTCTGGACCGGTGACGAGTCCATGGTCGAGCAGTTCGTGGCCCGGGTGCACAACGGGGGCCTACTCAAGATCAACGACTCGCACATCGGGTTCGTCCCGTACCTGTCCACCCACGGTGGCGCCGGCCTGACCGGCGGCCCGGGGGGCGAGAGCAACTATCCAATGCTGCGTACGTCGCACCTGCAGGGCATCAGCATCGGTCGCGACGTCCAGCCCCGGCGGGCGGCACTTGCCTCCCCGCTGCGTGCCGAGCGGGAGGGTCTGGCGGCATGAGCTTTCTCGACACCGAGCGGGACACCTGCGACATGCTGCTTCCCGGCCTGCTCAAGAGGCTCGGCGAGGTTCCCCTGATGGAGTTGGAGCGCCCGGGTGGGCCGGGCGTCGCCCTCTTCCGGGAGGCGGGGGGCGCGGGTCTGGTGGTGCCCAAGACCTACCAGGGGCTCGGCGCGTCCGCCCTCCAGGCCGTGCGGGTCACCCGCGCCCTGGCCGCGCAGGCGCCGTCGCTGGCGGTCGCCACCACGATGCACCAGTTCTCGGTCGCCGGCCTGGTGGCCCTGGCCCGGGCGAACGTCGGGTTCGAGTGGATGCTGCTGGAGGCGGTGGCCACCGATCGCCGGCTGGTGGCCTCCGGCTTCGCCGAGGGGCATGCCGGTCGCGGCATCCTGACGCCCACCATGACGGCCCGGCGGGACGGCAAGAACTGGCGGGTCACCGGTGCGAAGCGCCCGTGCAGCCTCTCCGCCTCGATGGACCTGCTGACCGCCAGCGTGGCGGTGCCCACCGACGACGGCGGCACCCGCCTGGGTGTGGCGCTCATCCCGGCGGAGTCGCCGGGCATCACGATCGAGCCCTTCTGGGCGTCGCCGGTGCTCACCGGCGCCGAGTCCGACGCCGTGCTGCTCAACGACGTCGAGGTGCACCCGGACCTGTTCGTCTACCCGGAGGTCGCGCTCGACGGCCAGCTCGACGACCTGCAGACCATCGGGTTCGTCTGGTTCCAGCTCCTGGTGACCGCGTGTTACCTGGGGGTGGCGTCCGCGCTGGTCGAGCGCGCGATCACCAGCGGCCGGGGACCGGTCACCGAGCGGGCGGACGTGGCGACCGCCGTGCAGGGCGCGGCGATCATGTTGGACGGCGCGGCACGGAGTCTCGACGACGGCGACGGCGGCAACGACGCCCTCGGCCGGGCGCTCGTGGTGCGCTTCGCCGCCGCGAACGCGATCGCCACGGCGGTGCGCGGGTCGGTGGATCTGCTCGGTGGGATGGCGTTCATCTCCTCGCCCGAGGTGGCCTATCTCGCCGCCACGTCGCACGCGGTCGCCTTCCATCCACCGTCGCGGGTGAGCACCGCCGCGGAACTGACGGCCTGGTTCGGCGGCCAGCCGCTCGTGGTGAGCTAGGAGGAGTGGTGACAGCCAGCAGCGTAGAGACCGATCAGCAGGTACGGGAGCAGGTCCGGAACAACTACCGTCGGTTCCTGTCCCGGGGCCGCGCCAAGCTCGGCGACATGTTCGGCGGGCACGTCGAGGTCGGTTCCGAGGGCGCCTGGGTGTACACCTCGGACGGCAACCGTTTCCTCAACGTGGGCGGCTACGGCGTGTTCCTGCATGGCGCCCGGCACCCGGCCGTGGTCGCCGCGGTCATCGCGCAGATCCAGAGCCATCCGATTGCCACCCGACTGATGCTGGAGCCGTCGGTGGCCGAGGCCGCGGCGGCGCTCGTCGCGGTGGCGCCGCCCGGGTTGACCCGGGTGCACTTCGCGGGCTCCGGCGCGGAGGCTGTGGAGGCGGCCATCAAGATGGCCCGTGTCCAGGGCCGGCGCAGGCTCGTCTCGACCGTCAACGGATACCACGGCAAGACCATGGGGGCGCTCTCCGTCACCGGGCAGGACCTCTACCAGCGTCCGTTCCGCCCGCTGTTGCCGGACGCCTCGCACGTTCCGTACGGAGACGCCGAGGCGCTGGCCGCCGTGCTGGCGGCCGGGCCGCCGGCCTGCGTGATCATGGAACCGGTGCAGGGCGAGGGCGGGGTGGTCATCCCGCCGCCCGGCTACCTGCGCGAGGTGTCCCGACTGTGCCGGGAGCACGGCGCGTTCCTGGTGCTCGACGAGATCCTCACCGGCGTCGGCCGCCTCGGTCACTGGTGGGGCGCCCTTCGCGAGGGCGTGACACCGGACGTGCTGCTGGCCGGCAAGAGCCTGTCCGGCGGCATCGTGCCGGTCTCCGCCGTGGTCGCCACCGCCGAGGCGTTCCAGGCCTTCGACAAGGACCCGTTCCTGCACACGTCTACGTTCTCCGGCGCGCCGATCGCGATGGCCGCCACCCGTGCCGCGATCACGGTCGCCACCGAGGAACGGTTGGTCGAGCGCTCGGCGACGCTCGGTGACGAGTTGCTGGCCCGCCTGCGGGCGGCGGCGGCCGGGTATCCGCACCTGGTTCGTGAGGTACGCGGCGTCGGGCTGCTGATCGGCGTGGAGTTCGCCGGTCCGGGGCTGGCCGGCGAGGCCATCCTCGAACTCCTCAACGCCCGGGTGATCGTGAACCACTCGCTGAACGCCAGCGCCGTGCTGCGCCTCACTCCACCCGCGGTGCTCTCCGGCGACGAGGTCGCCCTCCTGGTCGACGCGTTCGACGGCGCGCTGCGCACGCTCGGCCACCGCTATCCGACAGCAGACCGGCTGGGGGTCCACTGACATGCGACGGGTCGAGATCCAGGCATTCCTTTCCGGTGGGGACGGCGGCGCGGTGTTCGACCAGCTGGTCGACTTCGAGCGCTACCCGCACCTGGTCGACGTGGTCCAGAGGGTGACCGTGCAGTCGCCGGCCGACGCGCGACGGGTCGTCAGCTCGTGGGAGGTCCTGTTCCGCAACGGGATCCTGGCCTGGACGGAGGCCGACGACCTGGACCGCGATCGTCTCACCATCGAGTTCGACCAGATCGACGGTGACTTCGACGAGTTCTCCGGCGCGTGGACGCTGCGCCAGGACCCGGACGGGGTGGCGATGACGTTCGTGGCGAGCTTCGACTTCGGCGTGCCCAGTCTCGCCAGCATCATCGATCCGGTCGCGGAGCGGGTCCTCACCGAGACGATCCACCACGTTCTCCGGGGACTGTTCCCGGCGGTGACCATCCCGGACGGCGTCCTGGCGACCGCGTCGGTCGGCGTCAGCGGGAAGGCCTGACGATGGACCAGCTGAACACGTTCGACACGCCGACCACCGCCCGGCTGCACCGCGCGGAGTGGTTCGCCGGGCTCGCGCTGGCGAGTGGCCTGTTCATCGCGCACTGGGACGAGATCCGGTGGCTGCCGGCGATCGGGCTGTTCCTCTACATCGACCTGATCGGCTACATCCCCGGGGCGATCGCCTACCATCGCAGCCCGGACGGGCGGATTCCGAAGGCGTACTACGTCCTCTACAACAGCATGCACAGCCTGCTCAGCGCTGGACTGGTGGTGGCGCTCTGGGCCTGGCTGATCGGGCCGGAATGGGCGCTGCTGGCGGTGCCGATCCACCTCTTCGGTGACCGCTCGCTCTTCGGCAACCAGCTCAAGCCCTTCGGCGTGCCGTTCGAGCCGAAGCGTCTGCCCGCCTTCGACGCGCTGCTGCGCGAGGTGACCGGCGGTCCGTCGCCGGCCCCTGCCGGGCGAGCCGACTCACCGGTCCCGACGGCCACGTCGAGACCCACCTCGGTGGCCTGATGAGCCGGCCGGTCTCCGCGGCGAGCGGTTGGCAACGCGACGACCCGCGGGCCGCGCGACTGCCGGCCCTCGCCGGCGACGAGGAGGCGTCCGTCGCCATCGTCGGAGGAGGGCTGGCCGGGCTCGCGCTGGCGTACCAGTTGACGAACCACCTGCCCGCCCGCGACATCCTGGTCCTGGAGGCCACCGAGGTCGGCTCCGGCGCCAGCGGACACAGCACCGGCATCGTCGGCCCCGGGGTCGGCGGCCCGATCACGACACTGGTCAGACGGTACGGACGGGACCGGGCCCGGACCATGTTCGCCGCCACGCTCGACGGGATCGCCGCGCTGCGGCGGCTGGCCCGGGGTCTGCCCGACGGCTGCGAGCTGACCGACGGCTTCCAGCTCGTGGCCGCGTCGGCGCCCGCACACGCCGGATCGCTCCGACGTCAGGCGCAGACCCTGCGCGACCTCGGCTTCGACGCCTCCTACCTGGACCGCGACGGCGCCACCGAGCGCCTGGGCAGCACCCGTTACCACGGCGCGTTGTGCTACCCCGACGTGGCGCTGGTCAACCCGTGGCTGCTGGTCCAGGCACTCCGGGCGGCGCTGCTCACCGCCGGGGTGCGCATCGCCGAGAACACGCCGGTCACCGCGATCACCGGCGGCGACCCGGTCACGGTGACGGCCGGGGGACATCGGGTACGCGCCAGACGGGTGGCCCTGACCACGGACGGCTTCACCACCGGGCTGGGACTGTTCACCCGGAACGTCGCGGTGATCCGTACCCATGTCCTGCGCACCGGCCCCGTACCCGCCGACCTGCTGGCGCGGACCGGTTGGGAGGGGCGCGGCGCGGCCATCGACAGCCGGTCGTTCTTCAACTACCTGCGGATGACCGCTCGCGGCCGGCTGCTGTTCGGCGGTGGTCCCGCCCTGCTGGAGCCGCGCGTCGACGAGCGCGGTATCGCCGCCGTTCGGGACCGGCTGGTCCGCGAACTCGCCGCGACCTTTCCGGCGCTGGCGGACGTGCCGGTGACCGACTTCTGGTCCGGCGTCACGGCGTCCACGTTCGACCGGCTGCCGATCGTCGGTCCGGTTCCGGGCCGGCCGGGGGTGTGGTTCGCGGGCGCGTGGTGTGGGCACGGCCTGGCCCTCTCGGCGCTGACGGCCGAGGTGCTCGCCCCCCGGCTGGTCGACCGCTCGGATCCGACGGCGGCCGACCCGACCGCGCCGCTGCCGGAGCTGCCCTGGCTGCGCGGCACCGCGTGCCTGATGCCGACGGGCCGGATCGGCAACCTGCTGCTGGCCGGCTACCTGCGCGGGCTGGACGCGGCCGACAAGATCGCCCCTGCCCGCCGCTCGCCAATCCCACCCGCCCTCGTGACCCCTGTCGCGCCGACCGACCCGTCGTCGGCCGTCGAGCCAACTCGGCCCCCGGTCGCTGTGGCGGCGGAGCTGCCAGTCTCCGCGGCGTCCGGGCCGGCCACAACGCCAGACCTGCCGGTCGCCGCGGCCCCAGAGCCAGCGGCCACCGCGACGGTGCCGCCGGTCGGTGCGGCCGCGGAACCAACGGGCCCGGCCACCGGATTGCCGGCGGCGGCGACGGGCGGCGCGGTCGTGGCCGGCAACCGGGCGATGGAGCAGCAGGTCGACGTCGTGATCGTGGGGGCGCGGGTGGCCGGTTCGGCGCTGGCGGCCCGGCTCGCGGCAGCCGGTCTGTCGGTGGCCGTGTTCGACCGCGGTGACCTGCCCGCGCCGACCCTGTCCACGCACATCCTGCACGGCACCGAGGACCTGCGGATCGAGGGCGTGTACGACACCGTCGTCGCACAGGGCGTGCCGCCGCTGCACGACGTGTGGGTCCGGCTGGACGACGTGAAGCTGCACTTCCGCCACCCGGACGACCCGGGGCTGTGTCCACCTCGGGACGTCCTCGACCAGGTTCTGCTGGACCGGGCGGTCGCCGCCGGCGCCAAGACCTCCACCGGCACCGCCGTCGTCGGTCTGCGGCACGGCGCGGACGGCGCGGTGCGCGGCGTGACCGTGCAGCGTGCCGACGGTTCGGTCCGGGACGTGTCGGCGCGGCTGGTGGTGGGAGCGGACGGCCGTAACTCGTCGGTGGCCCGGTGGGTGGGTGCCCGCCAGTACCTGACGGCGCGCAGCGAACGGGCCCTGCTCTGGCGGTACTTCACCGGCGCACGGATCCCGCCGGCGCTGCTGTGGCACCGCATCGGGGTGCACATCGTCTCGATCCTGCCCACCGGTCCCGAGGATTTCGTGGTCATCGCGCAACCTCCGGAGCGCCTACAGGGCGAGCTGGCCGGTCAGAAGGTGGCCGGGTTCCTGCGGCACGTCGAGTCGGTCAGCCCGCAGGTGGGCCACCTCGCCGCCGCCGGCGAGCCGGTGGGGGACCTGCACCGCGTGGTGCGGTACCCGTCCTTCTTCCGGCAGCCGTTCGGGCCGGGCTGGGCCCTGGTGGGCGACGCCGGGCACGCCAAGGACGCCACCCTGGGACACGGGATCAACGACGCGCTGCGCAACGCCCGCGCGCTCGCGGCGGTGCTGACCGCGCACTGGGAACAGCCGGCGGCGCTGTCGTCGGGGCTGGCCCGGTGGGCCCGGAACCGAGACCGGGCTGAGTTGCCGAACTACTGGTACGGCCAGGACATCGGCCGGGGCGGCACGGTCACCGCGATGGAGCACGCGTTCCTCGCCGGCCTCCAGCGCAACTCCCGGGCCGTGGGCCGGCTCGATGACGTGATGGGTGACCGGCTCGACGCCGACCGACTGCTCACCCTGCCCCGGCTGGTGGGTGCCGTCGCCCACCGTGTCACCGGCGGCGAACCCGCCTCGGCCGTCGGGCGTGAGGCCGTGGACCTTGTCCAGCTCGCGCGGGCACGCCGGCGCGCGGCGACCCGCCACGACCCGTCCGCTCCCTGATAGGTGGAGGCCACCGCCATGGAACCGATGACCGCCCTGGCCGTCCTGCGCCGGCACGCGCAGCACTCCAGCGCCGCGCTGGCGCTGAACAGGGAGACGCGGCACTTCACGGTGACCGGTCTCGACGGGTTCATCGCGTACCGGCCGGCCGGGCGGCGGCACGCCGTGCAACTGGGCAGCGTCTACGCCGACCCGGAGGACCGCAAGCGGCTGCTCGGGGCGTTCCACGGCTGGGCGCAGCAGGAGGGCCGGCGGCTGTGCGCGGTCCAGCTCACCCCGGACGACCTCGACCTGTACGCCGAGTTCGGTTACCAGCTCAGTCAGCTCGGCGCGGCGTACTCGATCGACCTGGACAGCTTCAGCCTGCGTGGCCGCAAGTTCGAGAAGGTGCGCAACAAGTTGGCGCGCTCCCGGCGGGCCGGGGTCACCGTCGTGGAGGCCGGCCGGGACGTGCCGTACGACGCGCCGCTCGCCGCGCGCCTGGACGCCCTGGACGCCCGTTGGCTCGCGGACAAGGGCCGGCACGTCAAGCAGATCGAGTTCCTGGTCGGTGAGCGTGCCCGCCAGGACGATCCCGTACGCCGGCTGTTCCTCGCGTTGTCCGACGGTGCGCCGGTGGCGTACGTGTCGTACTCCCCGGCGTTCGGCCGCGAGGGCGGCTGGCTGTACGACATCACGCGCCGTGAGCCCGACGCGCCACCCGGCGCGGTCGACCTGGCGTTCGTGGTCGCGTCGCAGCGTTTCCAGGCCGAGGGTGCGCGGTGGCTGCACCTGGGCCTCACGCCGTTCCGGGAGCTGTCGCCCCGGCACCAGCCGGCCGGTGGCAGCCATCGGGGCACGGACCGGCTGATCGGGTTCATCGCCGAGCACGGGGACTGGATCTACCCGGCCCGCAGCCAGGCCGAGTTCAAGGAGAAGTGGCAGCCGCGGGTGACGCCCGAGTACGTCGGCTTCTATCCGAGCGTGTCACTGCGTACCGTCTGGCGGTTGCTGCGGCTGACCCGGGCGGTGTGACAGACCGACGGTCGTCTCCGGAAGCCGCGCGGGCTTCCGGAGACGACAGTTCGTTTCAGCTTCGCGTCACTCGACGGTCAGGCGAATGCGCCGCCGCCGGGCCGCGACGAGCGCGACGGCGCCGGCCAGCAACAGCAGGATGCCGGCGCCGGCGATCGTGAGGGCCTTGACGCCGGTGATCGGCAGACCGGGTTCGCCGGCTCCGCCGCCGTTGCCGGTGCCGCCGCTGGGGCTGGCGGTGGGGCTGCCGGTGGGCTCACCGCTGGGGCCGCCGCCGACCGGGGCGCCCGGCTGGTCCACGGTGTACGCGCGCTCCACCGTGTCGGCGGTGACCGGGGACTTCGCCCGGAGGTAGTCGACGAGCACGGTGAGGTCGTTGTCGCCGGTCGCGAGCGGGTCGACGCCGCCGGCGAGCGCCTTGAAGTTGTCACCGCCGGAGGCCAGGAACGAGTTGACCGTCACCCGGTAGGTGCCCTTCGGGTCGATGACCGTGCCGTTGAGGAAGATGCGGTCGGCGATGACCCGGTTGCCCGCCGGACCGTTCGGGTCGTAGACGTAGCTGAAGCCCTTGGAGACGCCCAGGTGCAGGAAGGGCCGCGACGCGCCCGCCGGTTGCCACTGCTGCTCCAGCGTCTCCTTGATCTCCGCACCGGTGTAGGTCTTGGTGATCACGTCGTTGGCGAACGGCTGGACGGTGGCGGCGTCGGCGAAGGTGACCGTGCCGTCGGGGCTCTTGACGAAGTCGGCGCGCAGGCCGCCCGGGTTCATGAAGGCGATCTGCGCTCCGCCCCGGTTGGCCGCGCGGGTGCCCTCCAGCTGGACGTCGGCGATGAAGTTGCCGAGGGTCGACTCGCTGCCACGGTCCTCGACGCCCTCGGCGGTGACGGCGCGCTTGATGTCGGCGGTGATCTCGCCGATCTTCACCTTGCCCTGCACGTCGGCCTCGGCCTTGGTGTCGGCGACGAACTGCGCGACCGCCGGGTCCGCCGGGTAGCCCTTGATCGGGAGGACGGCGCCTTCGGCGGCGGTCACCTTACCGTCGGCGACGGTGAGCTTGACCTGGTCCAGGGCGTCCCCGTACCGGCCGGTCTGCAGGACCGGCCGCTTGTGTCCCAGCTTCGGCACGTCGTACGAGCAGTTGTACGGGACGTGGGTGTGACCCGAGATGATGACGTTGATGTCGGCGCTGGCGCCGGTCACGATCTTGCCGAAGGGAGTGCTCGGGTCCGCCACGGCGGCGCAGGCGGCGGCGTCCGTGCCGCTCGCCTCCGAGCCCTCGTGCACGAGGAGCACGACGGCGTCCACGTCGTCGTCGGCCTTCAGCTTCGCCGCGACGCGGTTCGCCTCGGCGGTCGGGTCCTTGAAGGTCAGGCCCGGGATGCCGGCCGGTGACACCAGCGACGGGGTCTCCAGGGTGACCGCGCCGACGACGCCGATGCGGACGCCGCCGACCGTCAGCACGGTGGACTCCGCCAGGCGGCCGGGAGCGGCCTCGGTGCCCCGGTACACGTTCGCGGCCAGGTACGGGAAGCCGGAGCGGGGGATTACCCGGTCGTCGAGGTCGTCGAACCCGCGGTCGAGCTCGTGGTTGCCGACGCTCGACGCGTCGACGCCGATCATCTTGAGGAAGTCGATCGTCGGCTCGTCCTTCTGCACGAGCGAGATGAACGGGGACGCGCCGATGCTGTCACCGGCGGACAGGACCAGCGTGTTGTTGTTGGCCGCCCGCAACTGCTCGATCATGCCGGCCATCTGCGCGGCGCCACCGACTCCCGCCGTGGGCGCCTCCAGGCGGCCGTGGAAGTCGTTGAAGCCGAGGATCTGCACCTCGGTCGGCGCGGCCTGCGCCGGGGCCGGCGCGGTGCCCAGCACGACGAGTGTCGCCGCGGCCGTGGCCAGAGCCGCGCGCATAGGAAGGGAACGCAAGGGATACTCCTCATCGGACCATCGGTGGAAGCGCCATTCGGGCGCCCTCGAAGGAGATTGCTTGATCTTCGCGCTCATGGTCAGTCATCCGTGTGAATGGCGAGTAACGTACCCGTTCACGTGACCATCAGGTAATTGTCGGTGCTGAACGTTGCTCGTGCAGAGCGAGCCAGACCCGGTCGGCGGTGAGTGGCAGATCGGTGAAGCGGATGCCGGTCGCGTCGCGTAGGGCGTTCGCCAGCGCCGCCGCGACCGGATTGAACGGGCTCTCACTCATCGACTTCGCGCCCAGCGGGCCGACGGCGTCGCGCGTCCGGGCGAAGTGGACCTCCGTTCGCGGAATATCGGCGAGGGTCGGCAGGTGGTACTGGCGGAACGCGGCCGTGGTGACGGTGCCGCCCGGATCGACGCGTACCTCCTCGCACAGGGCGGCCCCGATGGCCTGGGCGACCCCGCCCTCGACCTGGCCCCGGCACTGCATGGGGTTCACGACCGTGCCGGCGTCGGCGGCGTGGACGCTGCGCAGGATGCGGATCTCGCCCGTGTCCGGGTCGACCGCGACCCGGAACCACTGCGTGTTGAAGGCCACCGACCGTGGCGTGCCCGCGCAGTGCCCGTCGGCGGCCGTCTGCTCGCCGGCCGACTGGGCGAGTTCCCACAGGTCCGGCAGGGACAGCCGGTCGCCGGCGCAGTCGAGGGCGTCGGCGTCGAGTCGGCAGTGCGCGACCGGTACGCCGGTGTGCGCGGACGCGAACGCGAGCAGGCGGTCACGCAGCGCCCGACAGGCGCGCAGGACGGCGGTGCCCGCGACGATCGTGCCGGTGCTGCCGAACGCCCCGGTGTCGTGCCCGACCAGGTCCGTGTCGGACTGGCGGATGGCGATCCGGTCGGGCGTCGTGCCCAGCGTCTCGGCGGCGAGCTGCTGGTGCACGGTGGTGCTGCCGTTACCGAACTCGGCGGTGCCGACGGCGACCTCGAAACGCCCGTCGGGCAGCAGCGTCACCCGGGCGTCCGCGTGGTGCCCACCGGGTGGCGCGGTGGCGATCATCGACAGGGCCATGCCGTGCCCGGTGAGCCAGCCGGGCGGTGCGGGCGGTCCCGCGTCCCGCGCGGCGGCGGCGACGACGTCCAGACACTGGTCGAGGCCGTAGCTGCCGACGGTCAGGTCGTCGTCGTGGCCGGCCGGGGGGACGAGTCGTTCACCGGGGCGTACGACGTTGCGGGCGCGCAGGTCGACCGGGTCGAGGTCGAGGCGTCGCGCCAGCTCGTCGAGGACCGACTCGACGGCGAAGCTGACCTGCCCGAGGCCGTAGCCGCGGAACGCGCCGGCGGGGACGGTGTTGGTGTAGACCGCGTACCCGTCGACTCTCTTGTTCGGGCACCGGTACACCGACAGGGATTCGTGGCAGCCGTGGAACAGCACACCGGGCCCGTGGTTGCCGTACGCCCCGGTGTTAGAGACGACCCGCAGGCGGATGCCGGTCAGGGTGCCGTCCCGACGGGCGCCGGCGGTCACCTCGACGGTGAAGGGGTGCCGGGTGGTGGTGGCGGTGAACTGTTCCGCGCGGGTGTGTTCGAGTTTCACCGGGCGGCCGGTCTTCAGCACGGCGAGGACGACGAGGTCCTCGACGAGCATCTCCTGCTTGCCGCCGAACCCGCCGCCGACCCGGCCGGTGAGCACCCGCACCCGGTCCAGCGGCAGGTCGAACAGCCGGCACAGCGCGCGGCGGGTGAGGAACGGCGTCTGGGTGCTGGAGCGTACGGTCACCCGTCCGTCGGCGTCGACCCAGGCCAGCGCCCCGTGCGTCTCCAGGCTGGCGTGCTGCACACGTGGGGTGCGGAACGTCTGCCGATGGACCAGGTCGGCGGCCGCGAGCCCGGCGTCCACGTCGCCGACCTCGGCGTGGATCTCGCCGACCACGTTGTCGGCCGGTCGGGCGATGCCGGCCTCGGCGCCCCGGTCGCCGTGCAGGACCGGCGCGCCGGGTGCCATCGCCGCCTCCGGGTCGACGACCGCCGGTAGCACCTCGTAGCGCACGACGACGCGTCGGCAGCCCTCCTCGGCGGCGGCCTCGGTGTCCGCGACGACGGCGGCGACCCGCTGGCCCACGTGGCGCACCACGTCGTCCAGGAGCCGGGTGTCGGCCGGGTCGTCGCTCGGGTGCTCGTGCTGCGCGGTCGAGTAGCGACGGTCGGGGGCGTCCGCGTGGGTGAGCACCGCGTGGACGCCCGGTAGGGCGAGCGCCGCGGTGGTGTCGACGGCCAGGATCCGCGCGTGCGGGTGGGGCGAGCGCAGCACCTTCAGGTGCAGCAGACCGGGCACGTCGACGTCGAACGTGTACCGGGCCGCGCCGGTGACCACCTCCCGGCCGGCCGGCGCCGCCACGTTGGCCCCGACCGCCGCGCCCGAGGCCGGCTCGTGGACGTGGCGGTCACCGCGAACGGCGTCCTCGATCGCCCGGTAGCCGGTGCAGCGGCACAGGTTGCCCTTCAACGCCTGCGGGAGCGCGTCGAGTTGGCGCTCGTCGAGCGCGGCGGCCGTCATGATGAACCCGGCGGTGCAGAAACCGCACTGGAAGCCCTGCGCGTCCAGGAAGCGCTGCTGCACGGGGTGCAGGCCGTCGGGCGTGGCCAGGCCGCCGATGGTGGTGACCTGACGACCCCGGGCCCGGACCGCCGGGTAGACGCAGCTGTGCACGGGTTGGCCGTCGACGTGCACCGTGCAGGCGCCGCAGTCGCCCGTGTCGCAGCCCTTCTTGACCCCGAGGCGACCGCGTTCGCGCAGGTAGGTGCGCAGGCACTGGCCGGGCCGGGGGGCCTGGTTGCACGCCGTCCCGTCAACCACGATTCCGCCGGCGGTCACCGCGGGCTCCTTCCGGCGAGTTCGGCGCGGATCTGCTCGGCGAACAGCAGGGTGAGGTGGCGTCGCCACCGCGGCAGACCGTGCACGTCGTCGACGTACCGCTCGGCGGGGATGCCGTCGGTGACGGCCTGCCGCAGCGTCCCGGCCGTGGGCAGGGCGTCGAACCGGAGCTGCACCGGCCGTACCGTGGACGCGGTCACGGTGAGCACGAACGACCCGTCCGGGTCGGTGCGGCCGACCAGCAGCGCGGCGGACCGGCCGCCGACGAACAGGGATCCCCGGCGCAACGCGGTCGGACTGCGCAGGGAGGCGGCGGGCAGGGTCATCGACCGCAGAAACTCCCCGGGTACGAGGGCGGTCGTGCCCTCGCCTGTCACGAAGTCCGCGACCGCCAGCTCACGCCGGCCGCCCTCGGCGGTCAGCAGCAGGCAGGTGCCGTCCAGGGCCGTGCCCAGCGAGATCATCGGGCCCGCCGGCAGCGCCGTGCACAGGTTCCCGCCGACGGTCGCCGTGTTCCAGATCTTGAACGAGGCGAGGAACGCCTCGCAGCAGCGCCGGACCAGCTCCCGCAGTGCCGTGGGCCGCACCGTCGTGGACCGGGCCAGCTCCGCGATCGTGCACGTCGCGGCGATGTCCAGGCCACGCGGTGTGTCGGTCACCGGCGGCCAGTCCTCGCCGGTCAGGTCGCGGAGCCGGCGGAGGTGCCGATGGGGTTCGGAGAACAGGTATGTGCCACCGGCGAGCCAGGCGTCGCCCGGCTGCCAGCGACCGGCCGCCGCCGCGGGCACCACGGTCCGTACCGAGTTCAGATCCACCCCGCACACCCCGTCCCGCGAACCCGGTCGGCTCACCTGACAGCCATCTCAGCAGTGCGGAGGGTCGCAGCCCATTGGCTCAGGGCACGAAGGCTGCCGGGTGCTCGCCGCCGCGAGTTGGGCTTTCGCACAGCGGGCAGCCACCTGGACACGTACTCGTCCAGGCCGGGTGTCAAGGTCCTCGGTCGAGCCGAGGGGCGGACGGCGGACACCAGAATGAGCGTGATGCCGGTGAGTCATCTTGATGACCCACAGGCATCACGCTCAATGGAGCGGGTGGCTCCGATCCGGTCGGACCACGGGCCCGCGAGCGGCGGTTCACCAGCGGCCGAAACGGCCGGTCCGCTCGGCCTCCGCAGGCCGGCCAGGGGCTTTGACACACGGCCTAGTGGCGTTGCAGTTGCAGCGCGAGGTACAGGTCGACGCGGTCGTCGAAGCGGTGCAGCTTGCGGCCGGTGAGCTGCTCGATGCGCTGGATGCGGTAGCGCAGGGTGTTGACGTGGACGTGCAGCTCCTTCGCCGTGCGGGTCCACGAGCCGTCGCAGCGCAGGAACATGTCGAGGGTGTGCACGAGGCGGGCGTCGTGCGCGCGGTCGTACTCGGCGAGGGGGCGCAACAGCCGGCGGTGGAACGCCCGCCGGGCCTCGGTCGGGACGCCGGCCAGCAGCAGCGCGTGCGAGGACAGGTCTCCGCTGGACACCACCGCCACCCGCTCCTGCCCGGTGACGGCGTACCGGTAGGCGTGGCGGGCCTCCTCGACCGCCGTGTCCAGCGCGTCGGCCCCCGATGCCGCGGCGCTGATCCCGATGGCGAACCGCGCTGCGCCCAGAGCCGGTGTCAGTGCCCGCGTCGCCTGGCGGATCCCCTGCACGAGGTCGGCCGGGCTGACGTCGCCGGGGGAGTCGACGGGGATGAGCGCGTGGACCTCGTCGCCGACGGTCGCGATGGCCGACGTGGGCGCCAGCGGCCGCACGACCTCCTCGACGACGCTGAGCGGCAGGTCGTCGGGCGCCGCCGTTGCGGTGCCGGCGGTGAGGGCGAGGAAGGTGGCGTCCGGGTCCAGGCGACACGCTTCGAGACGCGCCGCGATCTCGGCGGGCGCGGCGCCGCCGACCAGCGGTCGCAGCAGGAGCGCGGCGAGGCGACGCTCGACGTGCAGGTGCCGGTCGAGGTGGGCGCGTTCGAGGGTGAGCAGGGTGACCAGCCCTTCGACGGCCTGGCGGCGCTCGGGCTCCCAGGTGGTCAGGTCGCCCGCGCAGGCCAGGAACCACGTGCCGACCCGCCGGCCCGGGTGGGCGCTCGCGCCGAAGAGCGAGACGCGCCGGTCCCGGCCGACGCCGAGGACGTGGGGCAGCCGAGGGGCGGTCAGGAACGTACGCGCCAGCCGGGCGCACAGGTCGCCGTCGATCGGGGCGGTGCCCGCGACGAGCCGGCCGGTGGGCGACAGGACCCAGCAGGGGGTCTCGGCGGCGGCCGACGGCAGCAGGTCGGCGAGGTGCGCGTCCTCGGTGAGCGCCGCGATCAGACCCTGGTGCCGGTGCACGGTCGCGGCCAGTCCGGTGGCTCTCTCGACCCGCAGGGCAGTGCCGATGGCATCGCTGATGACGGTGAAGGACACCTCGACGGGTACCTCGAACACGGGGACGTCGTGACGTGCGCACGCCTCGACGACATCGGCCGGGACGGTGCCGAACGCCGCCGCGCCGGCCCCGACCGCGCTGACGCCCGCCCGCGCGACGGCCGCCGCGAACACCTCGGAGTCCGTCGGACCGCGTCTCCACATGAGACCGGTGAGCACCACCTCGCCGCCGGACAGGTAGCGGCTCGGGTCGAGCAGGTCGGTGGTGAAGAACTGTTGGATCACCCGCTCGCCCTGGCTGTGGCCGCTGAGCAACGTCAGTTTGAGGCCGGCCTGGCCCAGGAGGTCGTTGAGGCGCATCGACAACTCCTTGCCTTGGAGGAAGCTCCAGAGACCGTAGGGCGGCAATGTTTCAAGTTCGGTTCGCTCGCCCAATGCACCCGGCTCGATGTCGCTGTTTGACTACCGCCACCGCGAAGTGGAGGGGAGGTCCGGTGCACGAGCGTCTGACGTGGTTCAACGCGTTGCCGGCGGCCGACGCCGAGCGGGAGCTGTCGGCGTGCTGCGCGTCGCCGTCGTGGGCGCGGGCCGTGGCCGCCGCCCGTCCCTACGCCACCCCGGCGGCGCTCGTCACCACGGGATCCGCGACGCTCGCCGCCCTGCCCTGGCCCGACATCGCCGAGGCGCTGGCGGCGCATCCCCGGATCGGGCAACGGGCCGACGGCGACGGGCGTGACGCGACCTGGTCCCGCCGCGAGCAGGCCGGCGTCGCCGACAGCGACGAGCGCACCCGGCTCGCCCTGCGCGAGGTCAACCGCGCCTACGAGGCCCGCTTCGGCCACCTCTTCCTGATCTTCGCGAACGGACGGTCGCCCGCGGAGATCGTCGCCGCCGCCACCGCCCGGCTCGCCAACGGCGCGGCGGCGGAGCGGGAGGTGGTCCGGGCCGAGCTGACCCGGATCACGGCGCTGCGACTGACGAGGCTGATGGCCGAGTGAGCCTCTCCACGCACGTCCTCGACACCGCCCGCGGGGAACCGGCCCAGGGAGTGGCCGTGCACCTGTACCGCTGGGCCGGCGACCGGTGGATCGACGTCGCCACGGGGCGTACGGACCCCGACGGGCGGCTGCGCGACTGGGTGCCCAAGCGGCGCTGGGCCCGGGGGACGTACCGACTCTGCTTCGACACCGCCGGCTACCTCGGCCTCGGGGCGTTCTTCCCGGAGGTGTCGGTGGTGTTCGTGGTCACGGATGTCTGGCGGCACGTGCACGTGCCTCTGCTGCTGAGCCCGTACGGCTATTCGACGTATCGAGGGAGTTGACCCGTTGGACGTTGTTCTCGGCCCCCACCAGTACGGCAAGGCCGAAGTGCGGCTGGTCCACGTCGTCCGCCACGGCGCGCGGCACGACCTGACCGATCTGACCGTCGGCGTCGCGCTCGCCGGCGACCTGGCCGACACCCACCTGACCGGCGACAACAGCAAGGTCCTGCCGACCGACAGCCAGAAGAACACGGTGTACGCCTTCGCCCGCCAACACGGCGTCGGCGCGATCGAGGACTTCGGGCTGCGCCTGGCCCGGCACTTCGTCGAGTCGCAGCCCGCCGTCACCCGGGCGACCGTCGACATCCACGAGCACGCCTGGGGACGCCTGGGCCCGCACTCGTTCGCCCGCTCGGGGGCCGAGACGCGGACGGCGACGGTCACCGTCGACGGGTCGGACGCCGTCGTCGTCTCCGGGCTGACCGGGATGGTGCTGATGAACACGACCGACTCGGAGTTCTTCGGCTTCGTGCGGGACGCGTACACGACGTTGCCCGAGGCGCACGACCGGATCCTGGCCACGGCGGTGGACGCTCGTTGGCGACACGCGACGAGCGGGAGCGACGACTGGGCGGTCTCGTTCGGCGAGGCACGGCGGCACCTCGTCGAGGCGTTCGTCGACACGCACAGCCTCTCCCTGCAGCAGACCCTCCACGCGATGGGTCAGCGGGTCCTCGAAAATCGGCCGGAGATCACCGAGGTACGGATGTCGCTGCCCAACAAGCACCACTTCCTCGTCGACCTCGCACCCTTCGGGCTCGACAATCCCAACGAGGTCTTCCACGCCCCCGACCGCCCGTACGGGCTGATCGAGGGCGCCGTGCGTCGCGACGACGCGCCACGGTGGGTCGAGTCGTGGTGGGACGTGTGACCCCGCCCCGGCCGGAGCGCATCGTCATCGAGGGCTGCGCGGTGGCGACCGTCGACGGCACGGGCCGCGAGTACGAGCGCGGTCACCTGGTCGTCGAGGGTGGACGGATCGTCGCCGTCGGGCCCGGTCCGGCGGCCGCCACGGACCAGGCGGGGCCCGTCCGGCGCGTCGACGGCACCGGCTGCCTCGCCACGCCGGGGCTGGTCAACACCCACCACCACCTCTACCAGTGGGTTACCCGGGGCCTCGCGCAGCAGGCCGACCTGTTCGGCTGGCTCACCGACCTGTATCCGGTGTGGGCGCGCATCGGCGAGGAGGACGTCTCGGCGGCCGTCGGCGCGGGGCTGGGCTGGCTCGCGCTGTCCGGCTGCACCACGACCACCGACCACCACTACGTGTTCCCGGCGGGGGCCGGCGACCTGTTCGCCGCCGAGGTGGCCGAGGCGGGCCGGGTGGGGCTGCGCTTTCACCCCGTCCGCGGCTCCATGGACCTCGGCGCGTCCGCCGGTGGTCTGCCGCCGGACCACCTCGTGGAGGACACCGACGTCGCGCTGGCCGCGACGGCCGAGGCGATCGACCGCTTCTCCGATCCCGCACCGGACGCGATGGTCCGGGTCGCGGTGGGTCCCTGCTCCCCGTTCTCCGCGAGTGAACGGTTGATGCGGGACGCTGCCGCGTTGGCGCGGGACCGGGGCGTCCGGCTGCACACCCACCTGGCCGAGACCGTGGACGAGGAGGACTACTGCCGGGCCACGCACGGCTGCGCGCCCGCCGAGTACGCCGAGCGGCTCGGCTGGCTCGGCGACGACGTCTGGCTTGCGCACGGCGTGCACCTGGACGCCGACGCCATCGGGCGGATCGCGGCGAGCGGCACGTCGTTGGCGCACTGTCCCAGCTCGAACGCCCGGCTCGGCGCGGGTATCGCCCCTGTGCGGGACCTGCTCGACGCCGGCGCGTCCGTCGGCCTCGGCGTCGACGGCGCCGCCTCCCAGGAGGCCGGACAGCTGGTCGCGGAGGTACGCCAGGCCCTGCTGGTGGCCCGTCTGCGGGGTGGGCCGACCGCCCTGACCGCGCGCGAGGCGCTCACCCTCGCCACCCGTGGCGGCGCCCGCTGCCTCGGCCGCGCGGACGAGATCGGCTCGCTGGAGGTGGGCAAGCTGGCCGACGTCGCGCTCTGGCGTCTCGACGGGCTCGGCCACGCCGACATCGCCGATCCGGTCGCCGCCCTCGTCCTCGGCGCGCCGGCGCCGGTGGAGCTGCTGCTCGTCGGCGGTCGACCGGTCGTTGAGGGCGGCCGTCTGAGCACCGTCGACGAACGGGACCTGCTCCTGCGGGCCCGACGGGCAGCGGGTCGGCTGCGCGACGCAACCCGGTGACGGCCCACCCGACAGCGAGGACAGGAGTGCACGTGCCGACGATGACCGAACGGGAAATCCTCAGCCCCGAGGCGCTGGGGTTCGTCAGCGAGCTGCACCGGCGCTTCGACGCCCGCCGGGCGGAACTGCTCGCCCGTCGCGCTCGGCGACGCGCGGAGATCGCCCGGACCGGCCGACTCGACTTCCTGACCGAGACGAAGGACATCCGCGAATCCGAGTGGCGGGTGCCCCCGCCACCACCCGGTCTCGCCGACCGGCGCGTGGAGATCACCGGACCCACCGACCGCAAGATGGCCATCAACGCGCTGAACTCCGGCGCGCAGGTCTGGCTCGCCGACCTGGAGGACGCCAACACGCCGCACTGGGCGAACGTCATGGCCGGGCAGATCAACCTGTACGACGCCGTACGCGCCACGATCACCCACGACGCGCCGGACGGGCGGCACTACGCCCTGCGCGCGGACGGGCCGCTCGCCACCATCGTCGTACGACCACGGGGCTGGCATCTCGACGAGCGTCACGTGCTGGTCGACGGCGTGCCGGCCGCCGGCGCGCTCGTCGACTTCGGCCTGCACGCCTTCCACAACGCGCGGGAGTCGATCGCGCGGGGCGTCGGCCCGTACTACTACCTGCCGAAGCTGGAGAGCCACCGGGAGGCGCGGCTCTGGCACGACGTGTTCGCGTACGCCGAGGACACGCTCGGCATCGGACGCGGCGCGATCCGCGCGACCGTGCTCATCGAGACCATCACGGCGGCGTTCGAGATGGACGAGATCCTGCACGCGCTGGGGCCGCACGCCGCCGGGCTCAACGCGGGGCGCTGGGACTACCTGTTCTCCATCATCAAGAACTTCCGCGAGCGGACCGTGCTGCCCGACCGTGCCGCGATCACGATGACCGCGCCGTTCCTGCGCGCGTACACCGATCTGCTCGTCGCGACCTGTCACCGCCGTGGCGCGGTCGCCATCGGCGGCATGTCGGCCTTCGTGCCCGGCGGTGACGCGCAGCGGAACGCGGCGGCCTTCGCGCAGGTCCGCGCGGACAAGGAGCGCGAGGCGAACGACGGCTTCGACGGCTCCTGGGTGGCCCACCCGGCGCTGGTGCCGGTCTGCCGCGAGGTCTTCGACGGCGTCCTCGGGCAGCGGGACAACCAACTGGACCGCATCCGCGACGACGTGCGCGTGCCCGCCGACCGGCTGCTCGACTTCACGGTCGCGGGCGGCGAGGTCACCTCGGCCGGGTTGCGGACCAACGTCTCGGTCGCGCTGCGCTACCTGGAGGCCTGGCTCCGGGGCGTCGGGGCCGTCGCCATCAACAACCTCATGGAGGACGCGGCCACCGCCGAGATCTCCCGCGCCCAGATCTGGCAGTGGGCGCACCAGGCTGTCCGGCTGGCCGACACCGGCGAGACGGTCTCCGCGGACCTCGTCCGACGCGTCGTGGGGGAGGAACTGGCCGGGATTCGGCACGCCGTGGGGGAGACCGCCTACGCGGCCGGGCGGTGGCCGGACGCACGGGCCCTCGTCGAGCGGGGCGCGCTGGACGACGAGTTCGTCGACTTCCTCACGGTGCCCGCGTACGAGGTCGTCGACTGATGGGCCGGCGACTGCACGAGCGGACCGGCCTCGAACTGGACCGCCGGCTCGCGCCGGTCGACGAGGCGCTGCGGCGGCGCTACCCGGGTGCGGCCGCCGGCCGGCAGCCGGTGCACACCGTGTACGTCCCGGCGGACCGGTACACCCCGGACCTGTGCCGGCGCTGGGGCGAGCAGGCCCTCGACACGCTGAACGGGTGCCCACCCCTGCCGTTCCCGGTGGAGCTGCGCGACCGCGTGCTGGCGAAGCTGTCCACCGAGCCCATCGAGGATCTCCGTCTCGACTTCGAGGACGGCTACGGCGTACGCGACGACGACGAGGAGGACGAGAGCGCCCGCGTCGCCGCGACGGCGCTGCGGAACGGCCCGCGCCCCGCGTTCGTCGGGCTGCGCTGCAAGAGCCTCGACGCCGACAGCCGGGACCGGGCGATCCGTACCCTCGACGTGTTCCTCGACGCGCTCGGTCCACCCCCACCCGGTTTCGTCGTCACCCTGCCGAAGGTCCGGGCCGTCGAGCAGGTCGCGGCGATGTCCCTGCTGTGCGCGGCGTTGGAGGCCGCGTACGCGCTGCCGGCCGCGAGCCTGCGCTTCGAGCTGCAGATCGAGACCCCGGAGGCGGTGCTGGGCGCGGACGGCACCGCCACCGTCGCCCGCATGATCACCGCCGCCCAGGGCCGCTGCGTCGGGCTGCACTACGGCACGTACGACTACAGCGCCGCCTGCGGCGTCGCGGCCGCCCACCAGTCGCTCGACCATCCCGTCGCCGACCACGCCAAGGCCGTCATGCAGGCGGCGGCGGCCGGCACCGGCGTACGCCTCAGCGACGGCTCGTCGAACGTGCTCCCGGTCGGCGACGCGACGGCCGTACACCGGGCCTGGCGGCTGCACACGAGCCTGGTCCGGCGGTCCCTCGCGCGCGGCTTCTACCAGGGTTGGGACCTGCATCCCGCGCAGTTGCCCACCCGGTACGCCGCCACCTACGCCTTCTTCCGCGAGAGCCGTGCGGCCACCGTGGAACGCCTCACCGCGTACCTGGACCGCCGCGCCGGGGGCGTGCTGGACGAACCGGCGACCGCACACGCGCTCGCCGGGTTCCTGCGCCGTGGCCTCGACTGCGGCGCGCTCGACCCGGACGAGGTCGGCGTCGACCGAGCCACCCTGGAGGCGCTGTGAGCTACGACCTCGTCCTGCGCTCGACGCGGGTCGTCACCCCGCGGGGCGAACGGCCGGCGACGGTCTGCGTCACCGACGGACGCATCATGGCGGTGACCGACCACGACGCCACGCCCGACGGGCCGGTCACCGACCTCGGCGACCTGGCCCTGCTGCCCGGCCTCGTCGACACCCATGTGCACGTGAACGAACCCGGGCGTACCGAATGGGAGGGCTTCGCCTCGGCCACCCGCGCCGCGATAGCCGGCGGCGTGACGACGATCGTCGACATGCCGCTCAACTCCCTCCCGCCGACCGTGTCGGTGCCGGCCCTCGACGTGAAGCGCCGCGCCGCCGACGGCGCGGTGCACACGGACGTCGGTTTCTGGGGCGGAGCTGTGCCCGGCAACGCCGGAGACCTCGCGGCGCTGCACCGCGCCGGTGTCCTCGGCTTCAAATGTTTCCTCGTCGACTCCGGTGTGCCGGAGTTCCCGCCGCTGGACCCACCGGCGCTCGACACCGCGCTCCGCGCGGTCGACGCCCTGTTCATCGTGCACGCCGAGAACCCCGACGACATCAGCGCCGCACCACCGTCGCGCCGCTACGCCGACTTCGTGGCGTCCCGGCCACCGAACGCCGAGACAACGGCCATCGCCCGGGTGCTGGACGCCGCCCGACGCGCCGCCGCACGCGTCCACATCCTGCACCTGTCGTCGGCCGACGCCCTGCCGCTGATCGCCGCCGCGCGGGACGCGGGCGTCAGCGTCACCGTCGAGACCTGCCCGCACTACCTCTGCCTGAGCGCCGAGGAGGTGCCCGACGGCGCCACCGAGTACAAGTGCTGTCCGCCGATCCGGGACCGCGCCAACCAGGACCGGCTCTGGGCGGGTCTGGTCGCCGGGGTCATCGACTGCGTCGTCTCCGACCACTCACCCAGCACACCGGCTCTGAAGAGACCGCCGAGCGGTGACTTCGCCGCCGCGTGGGGAGGCATCTCGTCGTTGCAGATCGGCCTGCCGGCCATCTGGAGCAGTGCCCGGCGGCGCGGGTACCGGCTGATCGACGTCGTCCGGTGGATGGCGCAGCGGCCCGCCGAGATCGCCGGACTGGGCACCAAGGGGCGCATCGCTCCCGGTTCCGACGCCGACCTCGTCGCCTTCGCACCGGACGAGCCGTTCGTGGTCGACCCGGCGACGCTGCGGCACCGCCATCCCGTCACCCCGTACGCCGGGCGGACGCTGCACGGCGTCGTACGCGACGTGTGGCTGCGTGGCCAGCCGGTCTCGCCGGACGGACCGCCACGGGGACGCCTCATCTCCGGGAGCAGCCGATGAGCACACTTCCCGACCTCGCCTCCCGGGCGCTGTCCGGTGGCGTCGTCCACGCCAACGACGAGTTCTTCGCCCCCGCCGACCACCTCGTCGACCCGAAGCCGCCGACGTTCGCCCCAGCCACCTTCGGGGCCAAGGGCCAGGTGTACGAGGGGTGGGAGACCCGCCGTCGGCGTACCCCCGGGCACGATCACGCCATCGTGCGGCTCGGCGTGCCCGGGATCGTGCACACCGTCGTCGTGGACACCAGCCACTTCACCGGCAACTACCCGCCGTACGCGGCGGTCGACGCCTGCCGCCTGGACGGGCATCCGGCACCCGAGGACCTCGCCGAGGCGACCTGGACGCCCCTGGTGCCCCGGGTGGCGCTCGCCGGCGACACCCGCAACGTCTTCTCCGTCGAACCGGGACACCGGGTCACCCACGTACGCCTGTCGATCTTCCCGGACGGCGGTGTCGCCCGGTTGCGGGTGCACGGCGAGGCCACCCCCGACCCCCGGTTCCTCGCCGGTGGCCTGGTCGACCTGGCGGCCCTGGAACACGGGGGTCTCGTCGTGGGATGCAGCGACATGTTCTACGGCACGCCCCACAACCTGATCGCCCCCGGCCGGGCCCGCACGATGGGGGAGGGCTGGGAGACGGCCCGCCGCCGCGACGACGGCAACGACTGGGTCCTGCTGCGCCTCGCCGCACCCGGCGTCGTCCGGCTCGTCGAGTTGGATACCAGCCACTTCAAGGGCAACGCGCCCGGGGCGGCGGCGGTCCGCGGGTGCGCCACCGACCCGGACGACCCGGACGGCTGGTTCGACCTGCTGCCGGTGACCCGCCTGCAACCCGACACCCGGCACCGATTCCTGGTCACCGACGCGGACGCGGTGACCTGGGTACGCCTCGACGCGTACCCGGACGGTGGAATGGCCCGGCTCCGCGTCCTCGGCGAGATAACCCCGGCCGGCCTGGCCACCCTGCGAAACCGTTGGTCATCGGCGTGAACCTGGCGTCCGCGGATCTCGTGACGATGGGCGTCTGAGCTGCTGCCACGGCCGTCGGCGTTACGTCTCGGCCGTGGGCGCGGCCACGGACAGCGCCGGCCGGGCCATCCGGTCCAGGGCGTCCTCGCGACTGTCGAAGATCGGGAAGACGCCGTCCAGGCGCATCGTGTGCAGGACGGTCCGGATGAACCGCGACGGCGCGGCGAGGCAGAGCGTGAGGCCCCGCTCGCGGGCGTCGAGGTGGGCCCGGACCAGCAGGCCGAGGCCGGTGGAGTCGATGGCGTGTACACGACTCAGGTCGACCAGCACGGGTGCGCCCGCCTCGGCCGCCTGCCGCAGCGCGGCACGCAGCGCGTCCCCGGTGGCGACGTCGATGTCGCCGCTGGCGGTGACGATGGTGGCGTCGTCGAGGTGGTCGATGCCGAGAATCCCGCCGGGACCGTGGCCCTCGATCGAGGCCTGCCGGGGGTTCGCGGGCGGGAGCAGGCTGCAGTGGGGGCAGCGGTGTGGTCCGGTGGCGAACGGCGAGCCGCTCCAGCCGTGCTCGGACACGAGCGTCCAGACGACCTCGGCGTCGGGCAGCACGCAGGCGGTGGCGGTGAGACTGTCGCCGCAGATGTCACAGATGAGGGTCATCAGGTTGTCGTCCGGGACGACGGTCATGCCGCTGATCCTTTCTGTCCGCCGCGAGCGGCGAGCGCCGGCTCGACCGGCCGCGACTCGTCCCGCGTCGCCGGATCGCCGGGCGACGCCGACGGCGGTTCGGTGACGATCGGCAGGACCTGGTCCAGCCGGGCGTGGTGCAGGATGCGCTGGATACGCCGGTTGGGGTTGCGTACGACGAGGGTCCCGTCGGCGCGGGCCAGCCGTCGGTGGATGTCCAGCAGCAGGCCGATGGCGGCGGCGTCGAGGTAACGGCACTCCGACAGGTCGACGACGACCTGCCCGGGGCGCAGCGCCAGCAGCCGGTCGAACACGGCGCCGCTCTCGGCCAGGCAGCTCAGGTCCAGTTGGGTGATGCTGACCTCCACCAGCGGCAGCGCGTACGACGGAGGTTTGAGTGGTCCCGTCACTGTCGTACCCCTTTCTCGTGGCTCTGGTCGCCTGCCACCGTGCCGGTCCGGCGTGGCGGGCGTCGCGCGGATCTATGACAGTTGGGTGACAAATCCGCAGGCCGGCGGACGCGATTGGCCGTGTCGTCGTGGCCTGGGGATGATGCGGTTATGACGGCCGTACTGGTGATCGAGGACGACGACCGGATCCGACTGGCGCTGCTGCTCGCCCTCCAGGACGAGGGGTACGACGCGGTGGGCGCGGCCACCGCCGAGGAGGGGCTGCGCGCGCAGCGCCGTGATCCGGCGGACTACGTGCTCGTCGACCTGATGCTTCCCGGCCTCGACGGCTTCGAGTGCATCCGGCAGCTCCGCCGCGACGACGACGTGCCGATCGTGGTGGTCAGCGCCCGGGACGACACCCATGACATCGTCGCCGCCCTGGAGGCCGGCGCGGACGACTACCTGGTCAAGCCGGTCGCGATCAAGGAACTGACCGCGCGGCTGCGGGCGCTGCGTCGCCGTGCCCGCGCCGTGGTCGGGGGGCCGGCGGCGGAGCCGGTGCCCGTGCTGGCGTTCGGCGAGTTGGAGATCAGTCCCGACGCGGGCGAGGTGCGTCGTGGCGGCCGGCCGGTGGCGGTGACCCGTACCGAGTTCCGGTTGCTGTGCGAGCTGGCCGAGCACGCGGGCCGGGTGCTGTCACGCCAACAGTTGCTGCAGCGGGTCTGGGGCTACGACATCGGCGACGAGCGGCTTGTCGACGTGCACGTCGGCCGGTTGCGGCAGAAGATCGAGCCGGACCCGGCGACCCCTCGGCACCTGGTCACCCTGCGGGGTATGGGTTACAAGTTGCAGCGATGAGACGCCTCGGACTGCGTACCCGGGTCACCGCCGCGTTCGCCGTCGGCGCGCTCCTGCTCGCCGCCTCGATGGCCCTGGTCTCCTACGAGCTGACCCGCCGATCCCTGATCGGAGAGCGGGAACGCACCGCCCTGCGCGCCGCGTACTTCGACGCGACGGTCGTGCGCGCCGGGATCGACACCGACACCCCCAATGTCGTGGAGGTGCTGCGGTCGCTGGACACCGGCGGCGGACGTCGCCCGGTGCTGCACCTCAACGGCGAGTGGTACGCCCGCACGGCCGACCCCGGCCCCACCACCGCCATCCCCCAGGACCTGCGCCGCGTCGTGGCGTCCGGGCAGCCGGCGGTGCAACGGGTACGGGTGGACGGTCAGTCGGTTCTCGTGGTCGGCGTGCCCCTGTCCGCGACGGCGACGTACTTCGAGGTCAATTCCCTGCGCGAGTTGGAGCAGACGTTTCAGGTCCTGGCGCTCGCGTTGACCACCGTGGCCATCATGATCGCCGGGTCCGGCGCCGCGCTGGGGTGGCACGCCACCCGGCACGGGCTGCGCCCGTTGACGGCGGTCGCCGACGCGGCGGAGAAGATCGCGGCCGGTGACTTCACGGCCCGCCTGGACCCGGCCACCGACCCCGACCTGACCCGGTTGTCCTCCTCGTTCAACCAGATGGTCGACCGGCTCGCCCACCGCATCGAGCGCGACCGCCGCTTCGCCGCCGACGTCAGCCACGAACTGCGGTCGCCGTTGCAGACCCTCGCCGCCGCGGCGAGCGTGCTGGCCCGTCGCCGGGAACACCAGGACGAGCGGACGGCGATCGCGGCGGGGTTGGTCGCCGACGAGATCGACCGCTTTCAGCGGCTCGTCAACGACCTGATCGACCTGGCCCGTAGCGACCAGCCCGCGCACCGCGCGCCGGTGGACCCGGTGGCGCTGGCCCGCGCCGCCTGCGAAGCCCTGGACCTGCCGGTGTCGATCGTGCGGCTCGCGCCCGGGGCGCCCGCGACGTGGCGGGTCGAGCGTCGGCGCGTCGCGCAGATCCTGGCGAACCTGCTGGACAACGCCGTGACCTACGGGGGCGGTCCGACGTCCGTCCTGCTCGACCGCGACGGCAGCGCCGCCGTGATCGAGGTCGAGGACGACGGCCCGGGCGTACCCGTCGAGGACCGGGAGGCCATCTTCGACCGCTTCGTGCGTGGACGTGCCGCCCACACGCGTGGCGCGGGCGACGGCACCGGGCTCGGTCTCGCCCTGGTCGCCCAGCACGCGAGCGCGCACGGTGGGACCGTCACCGTCACCGACCATCCCGGCGGCGGCGCCCGGTTCCGCGTGACCCTGCCGGAGAGCCTGGCATGAGTCGTCGGCGCCTGCTCGGTCTGGGTCTCGTCGCGCTGCTGGTCGGCTGCGGCATCCCCGCCGACGACGCGCCCCGCCCGGTGTCGCCGCCGCGCGGGCCGTTCCCGACCACCGCCGACACCGCATCCGCCGACACCGCGCCGGCCGGTCCGGCCACCGAGACCCTCTGCCTCGTACGCGACAACCGGATCGTCCCGGTGCTGCGGAGCGTCGACCGTCCACCCACCATCGAGGAGCACCTGCGGCACCTGTTCGCCGGCCCCACCACTGCCGAACGCGACACCGACCTCACCAGTGCCCTGCCGGGGGCGGTCAACGCGGCCGGTGTGACGCTGAGCGCCAGCCAGGCCCGGGTCATGGTCGACGAACCTGGTGACGACGCCGGTCGCAGCGACGAGGTGCTCGCCTTCGGGCAGATCGTCTGCACGCTCACCAGCCGTCCCGACGTCAGCACCGTGACGTTCGTGCGCGACGAACGGCCGCTGGGAGTGCCGCGCGCCGACGGGTTGCTGTCGGCACAGCCGCTCGGCCGTGCCGACTACGCCCCCCTCATCGCTCCACAGTGAGCGCTCCGGCTCAAGGTCGATCGCCGAATGTCGTTTCAACCGGTCAGGTCCATGGGTATCTGCCCGCCGGCTGATCGTCCGATCGACGGAGACCCTCGTGATCATGGCTTTGCTGCTCGACCTCGCCAACATCGTCGGCGGCTTCCTGCTCGCCATCGCCGTGCTGCGGTTGCTGCCGCGCGTCGGTGACGACCTGGGCCGCCTCGCCGGTCGGGTGGCGCCGATCGCGTGGGTGGTCGGGCTCGTGGCGCTGGTGACCGGCGGCTACTACCTGATCGTCCACCTGGTGTCCGGCCCCCGGGTGTTCCACTTCGAGGTGGTCGGGATCGGTGTCGGCCTGGCCCTGTTGTGGGGCCGTCTGACCGGTCGTCCGGCGTCGGGCGTGGAGCAGTCGGACGGCGCGACCGGAGTCCGCCTGTTGCTCGCGATCTTTGGCCTGATCGCGATTGTCGTCGGCATCCAGGGGCTGTTCACCCCGGACGGCTGATCGTTTTTCTTACCCCCCTTACTGAGGAGACCTCCATGTCCGCCCAGGCATTTCTCTACATCATCGCCGTCATCCTGATCGTGCTCGCGGCCCTGCCCCTGCCCACCCGGGGCATCTCGTTCGCGCTGCTCGGCGCCGCCTGCGCGCTGCTCGCCTACGCCTGGCCGGTGATCACCAACTGATCCCGCGCTGTGGACAGCCGGTGGCCGGGAGCGCGAGGCGTTCCCGGCCACCGATGGTCAGAGCGGCCGGCCGAAGTGGCGGGTGAGCGCGGCGCGCAACGTGCAGGCGTCCCCGGCCGACCAGGCGACGAAGCAGTCGGGGCGGACCAGCAGCCCGGTCGCGGTCGTGCCCTCCAGGTGGCCGGTGACCACGTCCACCCGGTCCCGCCAGGGTGCGGCGACCTCGGCCCAGGCGCCCGTGGAGTCCAGCAGCAGCGGCCGGGCGCCGCGGGTCAGCTCGGCGAGTCGTACGACGCCCCGGTCGCCGTGCACGACCACGTCGGGGGCGGACCGGCCGGCCATCGGGTCGGCGGGATCGGCGGGGTAGCGGATGTCCGCGCCGGACATCAGCGCCGCGATGTGCCCGGTCACCTCCGGTATCCGCAGTAGTTCGCCGAAGAGTTCCCGCAGCCCGGTGATCTCCTCGCCGGGACCGATCAGCGCCGACTGTGCCTCGGTGGACATGACGACCCGCTCGGCGACCGGACGACGTTCGGTCTCGTACGTGTCGAGCAGACCCTCCGGCGCCCAGCCGCGCACGGTGGCGGCGAGCTTCCACCCCAGGTTCACGGCGTCCTGCAGGCCGAGGTTGAGGCCGGGGCCACCGATGGCGGGGTGCACGTGCGCGGCGTCGCCGACCAGCAGCACCCGACCGGCGCGGTAGCGGGCGGCGATCCGGGTGTTGCGACCGGTCAGCCGGCGGAGCAGGCCGGGGCCGTCGGGTGGACCGAGAGGCACGTCGACGCCGAGCACCCGGGTGACGCTGGCGCGCAGCTCGGCCAGGCTCATCGGGGTCTCGTCGCTCGTCGGCGCGTCGGGCCACTCCGTGGTGCTGACCAGCGCCGGCCGGCCGGGGAACGGGGCCCAGGCGATCAGGCCGCGCGGCGTGCGGGTGTGCAGGAACGGCGGCACGACCCCGTAGCCGGGGGCGAGCAGGCCGCCGGTCTCGGGGTCGAGGAACGACGCGGGGACGGTCACCGTCGCGGTACGGGAGACCGACCGGTCGTTGGTGACGCCGGGGAAGTCGATGCCGGCGGTACGGCGTACCCGGCTGCGGCCGCCGTCCGCGCCGACGACGAAGCGGGCGGTGAGCCGCGTACCGTCGGCGAGGTCGACCTCGACCGCGTCGGGCCGTTGGCGCAGGTCGACGACCTCGTGGCCGCGGCGCAGGTCGACGCCGAGTTCGGCGGCGCGGGCGGCGAGGGCGGCTTCGAGCTGGGCCTGCGGCACGCCGAGCACGTAGTGCGGGTTGTCCGTGAGCACCGTGAGGTCCAGCGGGAACGCGCCGAAGGTGAAGGCGGGTTGCGGGGACGGCGGGTTGCTGTCGCCGCTGAGGCGCGCGTACAGGCCGCGCCGGTCGAGGAGGCGGACGACCTGGCCGACGAGGCCGTTGGCGCGGGGCTCGCCGCCGGGCGTCGGGTGGCGTTCGAGGACGACGGGGTGGACACCGGCGAGAGCCAGTTCGCAGGCGAGCATCAGGCCGTTGGGGCCGGCGCCGACGATGAGGACGTCGATCACGGTCGTGATCCCTTCGGGGCGTGCGTCGTCGCCACGGCGGGCGCGGCGTACGACCGGCCCGCCGCGGGGTGTGACGCGGCTGAGGATGGTGGGTGAGGGGTGCCCGGGTGCGGGCCGGCGCGTCAGCGGGGCGGCGCGGGGAGGCCGGCGGCGACCTGGGCGAAGGCGTCGGTGATGAGGTGTTCGATCGGAGTGGGCGGGTCGGCGCTGTCGAGGTAGTGCTGCATGGCGACGGCGACGGCCGCGCTGGCAGCGGCCGCGACGAGCCTCGGGTACATGTCGGTGGCGAGGTCGGTCCCGGTGCGTTCGGCGACCGCGTTGGCCAACTCGGCCTCGGCGGTCGCGACGGCGCGCAGGCGCTCGCCCTGGAGGGCGGGCTCGGCGAGCATGGTGCGGACGCCGGCCACCCACTGGGCGTGCGCGGGGGAGGGCATCGCCTCGACCTCGGGGCCGCGCGTGAACTGCGCCAGCGCGGCCTGGGTGAGCGCGGCCCACAGCGGCTCGTCGGCGGGGCGTTCGCGCAGCGCGGCGGCGGTGCGCAGGCTGCGGTCGAGGTGGCGGGAGGCGATGGCCTCGGCCTTGCTGGAGAAGTAGTTGTTGAAGGTACGCGGGGAGACGCCGGCCGCCTCGGCGATGTCCTCGACGCGGACGTTGTCGTAGCCGCGCTCGGCGGTGAGGTGGATCGCGGCCCAGCCGAGCGCCGCCCGCGTCTCGGCCTTCTTGCGCTCCCGCAGCCCCGTCATGCCACCACCCTAGCACTTCTTGCGTGCCACGCAAAGATGCGTGACACGCAAGAAATCTGAGCTCCCGTGCTCACCTCTGACGGTGAACGCGTCATCGCCGCACAGGCGGTGGTGCTGGCCGACCCGCAGGGCTGGACCCCCACCGGCCCGCGACCCCAAGCTGTCGCCTCCGCGTACTTCCGCGTTCGGCATCAGGTCGACTGAGATCGATAGAGTGCGCCGACCGCCACCGACGGCGGTCCTCACGTGTGCGAAGGGGAGTCGATGCCGACGACAACACGCCGCCCAGCCCGCGCCCTTGGTGCTCTCGCGGCCGCCATCGCGCTGGTGGCGGCCCTGCTGCCGGCCACACCGGCGGCCGCCGCGACCACGGCCTTCCGGGCGGCGACGCTGAACATCTACAACGGGTTGAGCCAGGCCGACTTCGCGCACGACCTGAACCTGATCGCGTCCCGGGCGGACCTCGTCGGTCTCAACGAGGTCGGCAACCGCAAGGACTTCCTGGAGAACTGGGCCGCCGACAACGGATGGTGGTTGTACGCGCCGGGCGGCACCAACCAGGCCGGCGAGGCACTGATCGCCCGCCGGAGCATGTTCGACGTACGGGACAAGGGCTCGATCTTCGTATGTGACACCAACGGCCCGGGCGAGGTGCCGCCCGCGCGGTACAACAACTGGGTCACGTACCGCCACAAGGCCAGCGGTCGGACCGTGACACACATCAACGCCCACGCGGTGGCCGGCATCGAAGACGCCGGCCGGCCGGAGGACCTGCCGCGCACCCGGTGCGCCGAGGCGCAGTTCCAGGGACTCAAGGACCTGGCGGTCGACAAGCAGGGCGGAGGCCAGGTCATCGTGAGCGGTGACCTCAACGTCGACTTCAGCGCCGACCGCGCCTTCGGGTACGCGAAGTTCCCGTGGCGGGTCTTCGAGGCCAACGAACTGCCCAACCTGCGCTCCAACTACAACCTGTACGGCGAGAAGGGCACCGGTACGCACGGCAACCGGCACATCGACTACATCTACTTCTGGAAGCGGCTGCCCGAGTACCAGCTCATGTGGATGACCGGATACGACATCGTCGGCGGCACCGCGTCCGACCACAACGGCGTCGTCGCCACGTTCACCATCCAGACCTGACGCGCCGGGGGATACCCTGCCTGGGATGCAGGAAGGCCGGACAGGAGGTGCCGCGATGACGGCAGAGCGGGCGTTGCCGACGCAGGAGGACGTGCTCGGATACTTCGACAAGCTGTCGAACTGGGGCCGGTGGGGCGACGACGACGAGCGCGGCACGCTGAACCACATCACCGACGACGTCCGACTGGCGGCGGCGCGGGCCGTGCGCCGTGGCAGGAGTGTGTCCTGCGCGTGGGAGGTCACCGTGCCGGGGGAGATGGAACGGTCGACGACGACGTGCCCGTACGCCGTGGAGATGCCGGGCGCCGAGAACATGCCGGCCGCCTTCCACGCCGACCGGCGCTGGGGCTTCTCGAACGAGCGACTCGGCATCACGTACCACGGCAACACCATCACCCACCTCGATTCGCCGTGCCACATCTTCTGGGACGGCGCGATGTACAACGGGCGGTCCCACTCGCTGGTCGACGAGGCGGCGGGCTCGGCGTGGGCGGCCGTCACGGCGGCGGCGGACGGCATCATCACCCGCGGTGTCCTGCTGGACGTCGCCGGGGCCCGCGACGTCCCCTGGTGGGAACCGGGCCAGGGGGTGTTCCCCGACGACCTCGAAGAGGCCGAGCGCCGCCAGGGCGTACGGGTGGGTGTCGGCGACGCGGTGCTCCTGCGTACCGGCCACGGGCGCTTCCGGCGCGAGGGGCGCTCGGCCACCGGTTTCGCGCAGACCGGTTGGCACGCGTCCTGCCTGCCGTGGCTCCACGAGCGCGGCGTCGCGCTGATCGCCGCCGACTCCCCGCAGGACGTCCAGCCCTCGGGGTACGACGACGTGTTGATGCCCGTGCACGCCGTCGGTCTCGTCGCGATGGGTCTCTGGCTGCTCGACAACTGCGACCTGGAGGCGTGCGCGACGACCGCCGCCGAACTCGGCCAGTGGGACTTCCAGCTCGCCGTCGCACCGGTCCGCTTCGCCGGCACGTCCGGCAGCCCGGTCAACCCGATCGCCACGTTCTGACCGGTACGCGGGGCACCTGGGGCCCTCAGCGCGGCTGCGCGAGTTTGGCGTCGAGCGCCCCGGTGTCGGCCTCGCCGAGCGAGGAGAGGATGTCCCGCGCCCGCTGCCACGCCAGGTGGGCCGACGGGGCGTCGCCGGCGGCCAGGTGAGCGTCGCCGAGACTCACCAACGCGTCCGCCTCCAACCGGCGGTGACCGATCTCGCGGCGCAGGCGGACAGCGTGCCCGTAGCAGGTGACCGCGTCGGTGAACGCGTCGAGCTGAAGGTGCGACTGCCCGAGGCTGCCCCAGGTGATCGCCTGCCCGAGCACGTTCTCCGCCGACGTGAACAGGGCCAGCGCCTGCTGGCAGCTCTCGATCGCGGCGTGGTGGTCGCCGAGCTGGCCCTGGGACCAGCCCACCGCGTTCAGCGCGAAGGCCTGGCCGGTGACGTGGCCGGCCTGCCGGTGCAGCCGCAGCGCCTCCCGGGCGTGGCCGAGGGCCAACTCGGGCTCGCCCGTCTGGTCGCGGATCCAGCCGAGGTTCAGCTCGGCGCGGGCCTGCCCGGCGAGGTCGTCCAGCCGCCGGTACCGGTCGTACGCCAGCTCCAGGTGGCGCTGCGCGTCCGCGTACCGGTGCAGCGCGATGCCGGCGAAGCCGAGCACCCCGTGGGCGTACGCCTCGGCCCGGTCGTCGGCCAGCCGGACGGCCGCCGACAACGCCGCCCGCAGGCTGCCGGTCCAGTCTTCCCAGTAGCCGCGCTGGTTGAGATAGGTGGTGATCGCCCAGGCCAGGTGGCACGTGTGACGGTCGAAACCGTGGTCGGCGGCCAGCCGCAGCGCCGAGAGCAGCACCGGGTGCTCGTCGGTGAACCACGCCAGCGCCGCGTCCCGGTCGGCCAGTGGCACCGGCGCGACCCCCGGCCCCGGCGGGTCGATCGGCAGTCGGTCCCGCTGCGAATAGAGCAGTTCGTCGGCGGCGTACGCGACGCCGAGGTAGTGGTCGAGCAGGCGGGTACGGGCCGCGTGACGGTCCGCCTCGCCGTCCTCGACCGCCGTCAGCTCGGCGGCGTAAGCGCGCAGCAGGTCGTGGTACGTGAACCGGCCGGGCCGGTGCTCGTTGAGCAGGTGGGCCCGGGTCAGCTCGGTCAGGTGGCGGTGGGCCCGCGCGGGCGTGATCCCGGCGAGGCTGGCCGCCGCCGCGACGGCGAAGTCCGGGCCCGGATGCACGCTCAGCAGCCGGAACAGCCCGGCGGTGGCCGGGTCGAGCGTCCGGTACGACCAGGACATGACCAGCCGCAGGTCGGTGACGGGTTCACCGCCGTCGAAGGCGTCGAGGCGATCGGCCTCCGGGCGCAGGTGCGCGGCCAGGTCCGTCAACCGGAACCCACTGTGGATCGCCGCGCGGGCGGCCACGACCGACAGCGCCAGCGGCAGCCCGGCGGAAGCGCCGACGATGGCGTCGACGGCCTCGGGCTCGGCGGCCACGCGTTCCGCGCCGAGGCGTCGGGTCAGCAGCGCGCGGGACTCGGCCCCGGACATGACGTCCAGGGTGACCGGATGGGCGCCGTTCACGCTGACCAGGCCCAGGAACTGGTGGCGGCTGGTGACGAGGACGAAGCAGCCCGGCGCTCCCGGCAGCAGCGGGCGTACCTGGTCGGCGTCGCCGGCATTGTCCAGCACGACGAGCACCCGTCGGCCGGCCAGCAGGCTCCGGTACCGGGCGACCTGCTCGTCCAGCCCGGTCGACGGGCGGGCCGCCGGTCCCGCGAGAGCGTTGACGAACCCGGCGAGCGCCGTGCTCGGACTGAGCGGGACGCCGCCCGGGTCGAAGCCGCGCAGGTTGACGTAGAGCTGGCCGTCGGGGAAGTGCGCGGCGACGCGGTGCGCCCAGTGCGCCGCGAGCGCGGTCTTGCCCACCCCGGCGGTGCCGGAGACGATCGCGAGCCCCATCGCGGTCGGCTGATCCACCGACCGGGCCAGGATCTCGTCGAGGCGGGCCAGCGCGCCCTCGCGGCCGACGAAGCCGAAACCGTCCGCCGGCAACTGCGCCGGAACGCCACTGGACGGGGGTGGGGTGGGGGCCCCGGCGAGGAAACGGTCCCGTCTCGACCCCTGTAGACCGAAGGCGTCGGCGAGCAACAGCATCGTCGCGGGACGCGGTCGGGCGATCCGCCCGGCCTCCAGGTCCCGCAGGTGACGGACCGACAGCCCGGTCTTCGCGGCCAGATCCTCCTGGGTCAACGCGCTGCTGCGCCGAAGCTCCTGCACGGCCTCCCCGAACACGGAATCACCGTATCGACGGCGCTGAGCGTGGACAATCGGCCATCCGACGTACGATCCGGCACGCACCGCGCCGTGCCGTGACACGGCCGCACGGGTACGGTTTCGATGCCCGACAAACGCCGGGGCGGCAGCGGTCGGCCCGGTGGCGACGGACGGTGGAAGGAGCGACGGTGACGCAGCTGAGAGCACTTGTGGTCCGAGGCGGATGGGAAGGGCACCAGCCGGTCAAGGCGACCGAGTTGTTCATCCCCTTCCTCGAACGCAACGGCTACGCGGTACGGGTCGAGGAGTCGACGGAGATCTACGCCGATGCCGACGAGTTGGCCGGCACCGACCTGATCGTGCAGTGCATGACGATGTCGGAGATCACCTCGGCCCAGGTGGCCGGACTCGCCGCGGCGGTCGTCGCCGGCACGGGCTTCACCGGCTGGCACGGCGGCATGGTGGACGCGTTCCGTGCCTCGGCGGAGTACCTGCACCTGGTGGGCGGCCAGTTCGCCACCCACCCGGGCAAGGAGCCGTGCGAGCGCCACGGTGGGGAGGAGGACAACTTCCTGCCGCACAGCGTGCGCGTCACCGACCTCGGCCGGGAACACCCGATCACCGCCGGCATCGAGGACTTCGACCTGGTCAGCGAGCAGTACTGGGTGCTGCACGACGACCTGATCGACGTCCTGGCCGTCACCACCCACCCCACGCGGGAGTGGCATCCGTGGCACCGGTCGGTCACCTCGCCGGCGATCTGGACCCGCCGCTGGGGCGCGGGCCGCGTCGTCGTGACAACTCCGGGCCACAACCTCGACGTGCTGGAGCACCCGTCGGTACGTACCGTCATCGAGAGGGGGATGGTGTGGGCGACCCGCACGGCGTCGGCATCGTAGGTCTCGGGGTCATCTCCCGCGCGTACCTGGACACCCTCGCGCACCACCCCGCGGTGCGGATCGCCGCGCTGGCCGACCTCGACGAGTCCCGGTCGGCCGCGGCGGCGGCCACGGTCCCCGGCAGTGCGGCGATGAGCGTCGAGCGCCTGCTCGCCCACCCGGACGTGCACACGGTGCTCAACCTGACGATCCCCGCGGCGCACGCCGACGTCTCACGCGCCGCGATCGACGCCGGCAAGAACGTGTACGTCGAGAAGCCGCTCGCCGTGACGTTCCCGGACGGCCGCTCGATCGTCGACCGCGCCGCCTCGGCGGGCGTCCACATCGGATGCGCGCCGGACACCGTCCTGGGCACGGGCACGCAGACGGCGCGTGCGGCGATCGACGACGGCCTGATCGGCCGCCCGATGTCCGCGACGGCCGTCATGGTCACGGCCGGTCACGAGCGCTGGCACCCGCACCCGGACTTCTACTACACCCCCGGCGGTGGCCCCCTGTTCGACATGGGGCCGTACTACATCTCGGCGCTCGTGCACCTGCTCGGGCCGGTCCGCGCGGTGGTCGGGGCCGCCAGCCGCCTGCGCTCCGAGCGCGTCATCGGTTCGGGCCCACGCGCCGGTGAGCACATCCCGGTTCGGGTGGACACCCACGTCACCGGCGTCCTCGAACACGTCGACGGCGCGCTGTCCACGATCACCACGAGCTTCGACGGCATCGCGACGACCGCCGCGCCCATCGAGGTCCACGGGGAGACCGGCACGCTCGCCGTGCCGGACCCGAACTACTTCGACGGCGAGGTCCGCCACTTCGCGCTCGGTGGCGACGAGTGGCGTGCCCTCCAGGCGCGCGCCGGGTACGCCGAGAGCGGCCGGGGGATCGGCCTGCTCGACTTCGTCCTGGCCGATGACCAGCGTGCGCCCCGCGCCGGTGGCGACGTCGCCCTGCACGTCCTTGAGACGATGACCGCGCTGCTGGAGTCGGCGGCGCAGGGCCGCCGGATCGAGCTGACGACGACGCCGCGCCGACCCGTGCCCGTGCCGCTCACCCCGGCGACGCAGTGGAAGGGCGTCGGATAGCCATGCTCCGGGGCTGGCACGGCTGGTTCGGCACCTTCACCGGCGTCGCCCTCGTCACGGTGGTCGTCCTGCCGCTGGCCGCGCTGGCGGTGTGGGCCCTGGCGCGTCGTCGGCGGGCCGCCGGTGACCCGCACGCGTGGCGCAAGTCGGCGGCGGAGGTCGGCATCGCCTACGGGACGGTGCCGTGGGTGTGGATGATCCTCCTGCCGGGGTCGGCGGCCGGCGTCGTCGCCGGTCGGGTGAACCTCGTGCCGCTACGCGATCTGATCACGATCGTCGTCGATGGTGGCCCGTCGAGGGCGACGGGCCAGATCGTCGGCAATCTGCTGGTGTTCGCGGCGCTGGGGTTCTTCGCCCCGCTGCGGTTCGCGGCGTTGACGTCGGTGCGCCGGGTTCTGCTGCTCGGGGCGGGCTGCTCGGTCCTGGTGGAGGCCGCGCAGTACGTCCTGCGGCTCGACCGGGTGTCCTCGGTGGACGACGTGCTGCTCAACGCCGCCGGTGCGGGTCTGGCCGCGCTGGCGTCGCGACGCTGGTGGACGTCCGTACCGGCGGATGCGGTCGCGCGGCGGACGTCAGATGGTGATGACGACCTTGGCCCGCGCGTGTTCGCCCTCGACGTACCGGATGGCGTCGGGCACCTCGTGCAGCGGGTACGTCCGGTCGACGACCGGGGTGAGGCGGCCGGCCTCGACGTGGGCGCGGAGCGTGTCGAGGTGCTGCCGGCCCGGCGTCGTGGTGAGCGTGACGATGCGCTGCCGGACCAGCGGCGCGAGTAGTCGTCCGCGCGCGATCAGCCACACCGGCCCGACGAGGCTGCCGCCGCCGTACACGCCGCCGCCGGAGAGCACCAGCGTCCCGGTCGGTGTCAGCGCGCGCCGCAGGTCGGTGAGGGAGCGGTTGCCGACCAGGTCGAGCACGACGTCGTGGCGGCGTGAGCCGTCGGCGAAGTCGTCCCGGCGGTAGTCGACGACGTCGTCGGCGCCGAGGGAGCGGACCAGGTCGACGTTGCGGGTGCTGCAGACCCCGGTCACGGTCGCGCCGAGCGCCTTGCCCAGTTGCACCGCGAGGGTGCCGACGCCGCCCGAGGCGCCGTTGACGAGCAGGCGCTGACCGGGCTCGACCCGCCCGACGTCGCAGAGTCCCAGGAGCGCCGTGGTGCCGGCCAGTGGCAGGGCCGCCGCCTGCTGGGGGGTCAGGTTCGTCGGCAGCTGTGCGACCTGCGTCTGGGGCACGCACGCGTACTCGGCGAACGCGCCGTTGGCGTCGCCGAGGTCGCCGAAGACCGCGTCGCCCACCCGGATGTCGCGTACGTCGGCCCCGACGGCCTCGACGCGGCCGGCGATGTCCCGGCCGCGGATGCGTGCGCGGGGCCGCGACAGGCCCATCGCCAACCGCGCCATCCGGGGATCGCCGCGCATGGCGTGCCAGTCGTACGCGTTGAGCGAGGCGGCCCGCACCCGCACGAGCACGTCGTTCGGGGCGGGTGTCGGCGTGTCGACGTCGCCGAGAACGAGTGTTTCCGGGCCGCCGTACCGGTCCTGCACGATCGCCTTCATGGCCCCTCCCTGGGGTGTACGGCGTACACCAACGGTAAGTGTACGCCGTACACCTGTCAATGGTGGTTATCGTTCAACAACCGCCGGACAGGACGAGGACGAGATGGTCGAGCAGGCTGAGACGCTGCGCCGTACGCCGTTGAGCAGGGACCGCATCCTGCGGGCGGCCGTCGCGCTCGCCGACGAGACCGGCATCGAATCACTCAGCATGCGCAACCTCGCCCAGGACCTGGGCGTCGTGCCGATGGCTCTCTACAAGCACGTGGCCAACAAGGACGAACTGCTCGACGGCATGATCGACGTGGTCGTCGGCCAGATCGACCCACCCGAGCGCGACACCACCTGGAAGGACGCCATCCGCCGGCGCATCCTCTCGGCGCGGGCGGTGCTGCGCCGGCACCCCTGGGCGCCGCTGGCCATCGAGTCGCGGACCATGGCGACGCCGGCCGTCCTGGCCTACCTCGACTCGGTGGTCGGCACCCTCCGGGCCGGTGGGTTCTCCGCGAACCTCGCACACCACGTCATGCACACGATGGGCAGCCGGGTGCTGGGCTTCAGCCAGGAGCTGTTCGACGACTCCCGCCGCGCCGGTCGGTCCGGAGCGGCCAGCCCCGAACCCGCCGCGGCGATGCCGCCGGAGTTCGCCGCCCGGTTCCCACACCTGGCGGAGATCGCCACCGCGGCGTCCCACGACGACGAGTCGGTCGTGGGGCAGGGCTGCGATGACCAGTTCGAGTTCGAGTTCGCGCTCGACCTGCTGCTGGACGGCATCGAACGGCTGCACGAGCAGGGCTGGGCGTCACCGCGACGACCCCGGTGACGCCGTTTCTTCACCCCGATGTCACCGGTGGAGCCCACAGCTGACGCTTCGGTGTTCATCGGTGCGGGTTGGCTTTCGGCCGTCGCACTGTCTTGATCAGGAGCTGATCCCCGTGCCTTCCTCCCGTCGTACCTTCCTCGCCGGCGGCGCCGCCGCCGGTGTGGGCCTCGCCGTCGCCGGTGGCCTGCCGTCCCTGGCGCAGGCCAGCCCCGCCCGACCGCACTCGCCGGGCGGGGCTGGTCGCGTTCCCTTCCCGCCGCTGGTGGACGACCCCAAGGGGATCCTGGCCCTGCCCAAGGGCTTCCGCTACACGATCGTCACCCGTACCGGCGTCACCCGCCTCGACCGTGGTCAGGGCGTGACCCCGGCGGACCACGACGGCATGGCCGTCTACGACGCCGGACGCGGCCGCTACACCCTGATCCAGAACCACGAGATCGACCCGGGCGCCGAGTTCGGCGTACCGCACGTCAAGGGCACCGTCTACGACCCGGGCGCCGTCGACGCCGGTGGCTGCACGGTGATCACGACCGATCTCGCGGGCCGCAACCTGGGCGAGTTCGTCGCCCTCTCCGGCACCATCTCCAACTGCGCCGGCGGCCCGACCCCGTGGGGCACCTGGCTGACCTGCGAGGAGACCGAGGACCGCGCCGGCGACAGGTGGGAGGAGGGCGACCGCTCCGGCGTCTACGCCAAGGACCACGGGTACGTCTTCGAGGTCTGGGCCGACGGCAGCGCTGACCCGCGGCCGATCAAGTGTCTGGGTCGCTACTCCCACGAGGCGCTGGCGATCGACCGGGACCGCACCCACGTCTACCTCTCCGAGGACGCCGACGAGCCCAACGGCCTCTTCTACCGCTGGTCCGCGCCGCGCGGCGTGAAGCTGGGCCCGGGTGTGCTGACCCGCCTCGCGCCGGACGCCGGTGTCCTCGCCGCCATGCAGATCATCATGGACGACGGTTCCGTGCTGCCGGACGTCGCCTACCTGACCTCCGCCCAGCTCGGCCGCCCGTTCCCGGTCCGGTGGATCGAGGTGCCGGACCGCGACGCGCGGCACACCTCCGTACGCGAGCAGTTCGCCGACGGTCAGGTCACCCGTGGCCGCAAGTTCGAGGGCGTCTGGAGCACCGACGAGGGCGTGTACGTCGTCAACTCCTACGCCTGGGACGAGGGCGACCTGCCGGCCGACGCGGCGCCGCACGACGGCATGGTCTGGTTCTACAGCTTCAAGGACCAGACCATCCAGCTCGTGACGTACTTCCCGCACCAGGCCGCCGCCGAGGAGGGGACGCCGGTCAAGTACACCGACATCACCTTCGACGGCCCGGACAACGTGACGGTCACCCCGTGGGGGAGCCTCGTGCTCGCCGAGGACGGCAAGGGCGCCTCGCACGTGCTCAGCACCATCCCGGGCGGGCCGACGTACGCGATCGCCCGCAACCAGCTCAACGACTCGGAGTTCTGTGGCCCGACCTTCAGCGCCGACGGGAAGGTGCTGTTCGTCAACATGCAGGACCCGGGCCTGACCCTGGCGATCACCGGCCCGTGGGAGAAGTACCTGGGCTGACGACGTGCGCGACGACAGGTGGGGATCGGGCGACGGCCCGGTGCCCACCTGTCGTCTTTTCAAACCTCGGCAGTGCCTGACTATTGTCACGAGTTCGTGTGCACCTCGCATCACGGTCGGTGACTTAGCGCACTGGAGCCCACCGGGCCCCGTCGATGAGACTCGATGCAACGCCGGACGACAGCAGCCGGCCGGAATCGAGAGGCGGCGGGACAGTGGACGAACGCTACGACAGCTACTGCGCCGCGGATCGCCTGTTCTACGACTCGCTCGGCAGCGCCGTCGCGCAGCCGGTCTTTCCGGCCGCCGAGCGGGACATCCCGACCGGCTGGCGTCGTGAGCCGCTCGACGACTGGCTGATCTACGCCCCGGACGGCGGTTCGCTGCCGCAGCAGGGCTGGAAGATCCACGTGTCGGCGGGTCTGGCGAACGCCGAGCGCGTGTTGGACGCCGTCTGGGACTACTGCGTACCCCGGGGCCTGTCCTTCAAGTTCCTCCGAGGGCCCCGCACACTGCTGCTGCGCAACTCCAAGTACGCCTCCCGGGCCGCCAGCGGCAAGTTCGTCACCGTCTACCCGCGCGACGAGGCGGAGCTGGAGCTGGTCTGCAAGGAGCTCGACGAGCTGCTCACCGGCGAGTCCGGGCCGTACATCCTCAGCGACCTGCGCTATGGCGCCGGCCCGATCCACGTGCGCTACGGCGGCTTCGCCGCCCGCTACTGCCACTCGCCCGACGGTCAGGTGGTGCCGGCGATCGAGGACGACTCCGGCACGCTGGTGCCGGACCGGCGCGATCCCGTCTTCCACGTGCCGTCCTGGGTCACCCTGCCCGACTTCCTCGGCCCGCACCTCGCGGCGCGCAGCGGCACCAGCACCGACCAGGTGCCGTACCGGATCGAACGGGTGATCCACTTCTCCAACGGCGGTGGCCTGTACGTGGGCCGCGACCTGCGCACCGACACCGAGGTCGTGCTGAAGGAGGCCCGGCCGCACGCCGGCCTCGACGCCGACGGCGCCGACGCCGTAGCCCGGCTGGCCCGCGAGGCCGACGCCCTGCGGCAACTCGCCGACCTGCCCCAGGTGCCCCGGGTGCACGACGAGTTCGAGCTGGGCGAGCACCGGTTCCTCGCGCTGGAGTTCATCGAGGGTCGACCGTTGAACAAGGTGCTGGTCGACAGGTATCCGCTGATCGACGCGGACGCGACGGACGAGGACCGGGCGGCGTACGCCCGCTGGGCCCGGCACGTCCACGAGCAGGTCGAGTCCCTCATCGCGGCGATCCACGAACGCGGCCTGGTCTACGGCGACCTGCACCTGTTCAACATCATGATCCGTCCGGACGACCGGGTCGCCCTCGTCGACTTCGAGGTGGCCGCGCCGATCGACGGGCACCGCCGACCGGGGCTGCGCAACCAGGGCTTCGCGGCTCCCCGCGACCGGACCGGACCGGCGGTCGACAGGTACGCCCTGGCCTGCCTGCGGTTGGCGCTGTTCCTGCCGCTGACCCAGCTGGTGCGGCTCGCCCCGGCGAAGGCGGCGCACCTGGCCGACGTCATCGCCGCGAACTTTCCAGTGCCGAGGTCCTTCCTCGACCCGGCGGTCGAGGAGATAACCGGCGGCCCGCAGGTGACGGCCGCGCACGACGCACCCGTCACCCGGGACAGGCTGGCGAGCGCCATCCTGGCCAGCGCCACCCCGACACGCGCCGACCGGCTCTTCCCCGGCGACATCGAGCAGTTCCGCAGCGGCGGCCTCAACCTCGCCCACGGGGCGGCGGGAGTGCTGTACGCGCTGCACACCAGCGGCGTCGGACGGTGGCCCGAACACGAGGACTGGCTGGTACGACGGGCGACCGCGCCCCCGTCCGGCACCCGCTGCGGCTTCTATGACGGCCTGCACGGTGTCGCCCACGCCCTCGAGAGCCTCGGCCGCCGGCAGGATGCGCTGGACGTGCTCGACATCTGCCTGCGCGAGCCGCTGGACGGACTCGACCACAGCCTGGCGAGCGGAGTGTCCGGGATCGCGCTCAACCTGGCCGAGTTGGCCGCCCGTACCGGGGAGGTGTCGTTGCGCGATGCCGCGTGGCGGGCCGCCGAGCGGCTGATCGGGCAGCTGCCCGACGATCCCGGCCCGGACATCAGCGGCGGACGCCACCCGTACGCCGGGCTGCTGCGCGGCCGGACCGGACCGGCGTTGACGCTGCTGCGGCTCTACGAGCTCAGCGGCGACGAGGACCTGTTGGGGCACGCCGCCACGGCGTTGCGCCAGGATCTGCGCCGGTGCGTGCTGCGCCCGGACGGCGCCCTGGAGGTCAACGAGGGCTGGCGGACCATGCCGTACCTGGCACACGGCAGCGTCGGCATCGGACTGGTTCTCGATCAGTACCTGCGCCATCGCGACGACGACGGGTTCGCACAGGCCAGCGCGGGGATCCGCCGTGCGGCACGGTCACCGTTCTACGCGCAGACCGGGCTCTTCGCCGGCCGGGCCGGCATCATCACCTACCTCGCCGCCTCAGTTCACGACGGCGACCGCCGGGAGCTCGACGCGCAGGTGGACCGGCTGGCCTGGCACGCGCTGCCGTACCGGGAGGGGACCGCCTTCCCCGGTGAGCAGCTGCTCCGGCTCTCGATGGACTTCGGCACCGGCACCGCCGGCGTGCTGTACGCGCTGACCTGCGCGCGGGACGACAACCCGCCGGTGCTGCCCTTCCTCGCGCCCCTGCCGGGCGCGCAGAGACTCCCCCGCGACAGCGGGGGCGACCGGATCGACGAAGGAATGGAAGGGAGGTGAACGACATGGCGCTTCTGGACCTCCAGGGCCTGGAGATGGCTCCGGCCGACCGCACGGGTGGCGGTAGCCGGGCGAGCCTGCTGCTCTGCGGCGACAGCTCGCTCTCCGTCACGACCTGCAACTGATCCGTCGCACGAACGTGATCGCCCTGGGTGGGTAGACGTGCCCACCCAGGGCGACCGCGTGGCACCGGGAGGAGCGATGTCGACGTTCGACGCGGGGGACCGGTTGCTGCGGCGAACGGTCCTGGCTGGCGGCGGCTGGACCGCCGGGCTCGCGGCGGTCGCGCTCCTGGGCGCGGCCGCCGAACTGTTGCTTCCCGCGGCCCTGGGCCGCGCCGTCGACGCCGCCCTCACCGGAGGCCCGCTCTGGTGGGCGGTGGCCGCCGGCGGCCTGGTCGTCGCCCTCGTCTGCGTCGACGCCCTGACCGACCTGGCCAGCGGATTCGGCGCCGCCCGCGCCACCGCCGGACTGCGCCGCCACCTGCTGCGCCACCTGTTCGCGCTGGACGTGCGTGCCACCCGCCGGTACCCGGTGGGCGATCTCGTCGGTCGCCTGGTCGGCCAGTCCGCCGACGCGGGGCAGGCCGGCAACGCCGTGGTCCTGGCCGCCGTGGCGGTGCTGCCGCCCCTCGGCAGCGTCGTCGCGCTCGCCCTCCTGGAACCGATCCTGGGGATCACCCTGCTCGCCGGCCTCGGCCTGCTCGCCGTCCTCATGCGCGCCTTCGTGGCCGACGCCTCCGCCGCGACGGCCGGCTACCAACGGGTGCTCGGCGAAATCGCCGGCCGACTGCTGGAGTCGCTGACCGGCGCCCGGACCATCGCCGCCGCCGCCACCGTCCACCGCGAGGAGGCCCGCGTGCTGGCGGCCCTGCCGGAGCTGGGCCGGCACGGCCGACGTACCTGGGACCTGCTGGCGCGGGCGAGCGCGCGTACCGCCGCCGTGGCGCCGCTGCTGCACCTGAGCGTCGTCGCGGTCGGCGGGTACGCCCTGACGGCCGGTTGGCTCACGCCCGGTGAACTGGTCGCCGCCGTCCGGTACGCGGCCATGGGCGCCGGCCTCGGTGCGGTCCTCGCCACGCTCAACCACCTGGTGCGCAGCCGCGCCGGGGCGCACCGGGTCGCCGAACCGCTGCGACAGCCCGCCATGACGAGCGGCGACCGGCCCCTACCGCCCGGCGGCGGCGCGCTGCGACTGCGGGGCGTGCGCGTGTACGGCGATGACGGCCGGCCCATCCTGGACGGCATCGACCTGGACGTGCCGGCCGGCGCGACCGTGGCCGTCGTCGGCGCGTCCGGTGCCGGCAAGTCGACCCTCGCGGCCGTGGCGGGACGGCTGCACGACCCGGATCACGGTACGGCGCTCCTCGACGGCGTGCCGCTGCGTGACCTCGACGCGTCGGCGCTGCGCCGAGCCGTCGGCTACGCCTTCGACCAGCCGGTGCTGATCGGCGCGACGGTCCACGACGCGGTCGGCCTGGCGTTGCCGGGCGCCGTCGCGGTGCCACCGGCCGACGCGCGCCCCGCCACGCCGGCGGTTCTGCGGGCGGCCCGTCTGGCGGCGGTCGCCGACGTCATCGACCGGCTGCCCGAGGGGTACCGCACACCGCTGGTGGACGCGCCGCTCTCCGGTGGTGAGACCCAACGCCTCGGCCTGGCCCGGGCGTTCGCCGCCGAGCGGCTGCTCATCCTGGACGACGCGACGTCCAGCCTGGACACGGCGACCGAACACCGGATCACCGAAGCGATCGTCGGGCGCCCCGGCGAGCGGACCCGACTGGTGGTCACCCACCGGGCGGCGGCGGCGGCCCGCGCCGACCTGGTCGCCTGGCTGGACGGCGGTCGGCTGCGCGCGCTGGCGCCGCACCGGCGACTCTGGGCCGAGCCGGACTACCGGGCCGTGTTCGAGCCGGCCGGCGGTGGATCGTGACCCCGCTGACCGTGCGCCGGGTGACCTGGCGGGCGCTGCGGGCCCGCCGAGCTGACCTCGCCCGTCTCTGCGGGTGGTCGCTCGTCGAGGCGTTGCCGGCGCTGCTCGCCGGCCTGCTGGTCGCCCGTGCCGTGGACCACGGCTTCCTGGCCGGGCGTCTCGTCGACGGGCTGGCGTGGTTGGGGGTCCTCGCCGTGGCCGTGCTGGTCGGCGCGGCGGCGACCGGCCGGACGTACCGGAGCCTCGGCGCGGTGGTCGAGCCGTTCCGCGACGAGGTGGCCGCCCAGGTGGTGCGGGGCGCGCTCCGGGACGCCACCCGCGCGGGTGGTCGCCCGGACAGCGCGGCGATGACCCGGCTGACCCACCAGATGGAGATCGTCCGGGACACCTTCGCCGGCCTGCTGATGGTCACGCGTGGTTTCCTCTTCTCCGCCGGAGCTGCCCTGCTCGGCCTCCTCGCCCTCGCGCCGGTGGCGGCGGCGCTGGCCGCCGCGCCGCTGGTCGCCGGCCTGGCCGTGTTTCTCGCCGCTCTGCCGGCCATGGTCGCGCACCAGCGGGCGTACGTCCGCGCGGGCGAGCGGTTGGGCCAGTCGGCCGCGACGGCGCTGGCCGGTCACCGCGACGTGCTGGCCTGTGGCGCCCAGGCGCGCGTGGCGTCCGAGGTGGAGCAGCACGTGTCGGCGCAGGCCGCCGCCGAGCGCACCCTCGCCCGAATGGCGGTGATCCGTAGCCTCAGCCTCGGCATCGGCGGATGGTCACCGCTGGTGGTGCTGCTCGTGGCCACTCCGTGGCTGGTCGAGCGCGGAATGACGGCGGGCGCGGTGCTGGGGGCGCTGATCTACGTGTCCACCGGGCTGCAACCCGCCGTGCACACCCTCGTGCAGGGCCTCGGCGGCGGCGGGCTGCGCTACGCGGTCACTCTGGAGAACATCCTGCGCGTCTATCCCCACCGGCCGGCGCCCACGGGGGAGACTCCCGGCCCGCGCCGGTCGACCAGGCCGGTCGGGGGGTCACCGGCCGCCGAGGTCCGGGGACTGACCTTCCGGTACGGCCCGAGCGCCGAGCCGATCCTGCGGAACTTCTCGCTGACGCTGGCCAACGGCGATCACCTTGCCGTGGTGGGACCCAGCGGCGCGGGCAAGTCCACGCTGGCCGCTCTGCTGGCCGGGCTCGTGCCACCGCAGGAGGGCACGGTCCACCTGGCCGGTGCTCCGGTCGCCGACACCGCGCCGGCCGTCCTGGCCCGGATGCGGGTGCTGCTGCCCCAGCAGGCGTACGTCTTCACCGGCACGCTGGCCGACAACCTCCGCTACCTCCGGCCCGACGCCGACGACGACACCCTGGCGGTCGCCGTCGACGAGCTGGGCGCACGCCCCCTGGCGACCCGCCTGGGTGGCCTGGACGCGCCGGTCGTACCGGCCCAGCTCTCCGCCGGTGAGCGGCAGCTCGTCGCGGCGGTCCGGGCCTGGCTCGCGCCCGCCCCGCTGGCGGTCCTGGACGAGGCGACCTGCCATCTCGACCCGGCGCTGGAGGCGACCGTCGAGGCCGCCTTCGCTCGACGGCCCGGCAGCCTCGTCGTGGTAGCCCACCGGATCAGCTCCGCCCTGCGCGCCGATCGGGTGCTGGTCCTCGACGGCGACGCGCCAACCGTGGGGACGCACGAGCAGTTGCTGACCCGCTCGGCCACCTACCGGGCGCTCGTCGGCTGCTGGGAGGAGCCGGTGACGCCGTCCCCGGCGACCCGGCCGGCCTGACCTCCGCCGGTCAGATCCAGCCCGCCTCGCCCGCCAACCGCACCGCCTCGACCCGGGTGCGCGCACCCACCTTGCGGGCGATCCGAGCGAGGTGGTTGCGGACGGTCCCACGGCTGAGCCCGAGCGACGCCGCGACCTCGGCGACCGGTGCCCCCGCCGCCGTCAGCGTCAACACCTCCCGCTCCCGCTCGGTCAGCGGGTCGTCCGAGTGCAGGGCCGCGACGACGAGGTCCGCGTCGAGGACGGGCTCCCGGCGGGCGAGCCGGCGGATCCCGTCGACGACCCGCTGGGGGGCGGCGTCGTTGCGCAGGATGCCGACCGTCCGGGACGGGCTGAGCATCCCCCGCAGTCGGCGGGCCCGGTGCGGGTGGACCAGCATCAGGATGGGGCACAGGCCCAGGCGACCGGGCACCTCCTCCTCGACCAGATCGAGGTCGGCCACCACCACGTCCGGGCGCTGGGCATGGACGGCCGCGCGGACCGCGTCGCCGCGATCCACCTCCGCCACGACACGGATGTCGTCCTCGGCGGCGAGGACGAACGACAGCGCCCCCAACACCAGGGCCCCGTCCAGAGCGAGCAGGGTACGGATCACGACGAACCTTCCCGCGCTTGCATGACGATCACTCAACGTCAATATTCAAACACGCATTCGTCGGGGCCGCACGGCGACGGGGCGGGCCCGTGACGGACCCGCCCCGATGGCTACAACCAGCCGTTGCGCCGGGCGTGCCACACCGCTTCCAACCGGTTGCGGGCCCCGATCTTGCGCAGGATCGCCGACAGGTGGTTACGCACCGTCCCGTGGGCCAGGAAGAGGCGACCGGCGATCTCCTTGAGTGGCAGACCCTCGGCGGCCATCCGCAGCACGTCCAACTCCCGGGGCGTCAACGGCATCTCCGACGGACTGAGCACCGCCACCGCGGCCGCCGGGTCGATCGCCCGCTCCCCGGCCGCGAGCGCGCGGATCGACCGCACCAACTCGACCAGCGGGCTGTCCTTGCCGACCAGGCCGCGTGCGCCGGCCGCCAGCGCCGCCTCCACGAGGGCCGGGCTCCACCGGGGGCTCATCGCCAACACGGCGGCGTGCGGCGCCTCGGCGCTGATCCGGGCGACCACCTCCACCGGGTCGGGCAGCTCCGGTGTCAGCGCCAGCACCACCACCTGCGGCCTGCACCGGCGGACCGCCGTCAACAGTTCGCCGACGCCCTCGACGTCGGCGACCACCTCCATGTCCTCCTCACGGGACAGCGCGGCGCAGAGCGCTCCGCGCAGCAAACCCATGTCCTCGGCGACAACAACGTGGATCACCGTGTTTCTCCGATCTCAGGTGCACGTCACGACGGTCACCGAACCCGGTGTGTCCACGGGTTGGCAGCGATCGTCGTACGCGAGAAGTCGGGCGGCCATGGGCCCACCACGCCGTCAGGGCGCGTGGGCGCGGGCACCATTGACCAGGCCAGCGGGGTGGGACCGACCGCGCGGGCGAGCAGCCCGGCGGTCGGCGGCCGGCTTCAGCCCGGGCGGGCGATCCCAGACGGAGTTCGGCTCTCGACGGAGAGCGGCACGAGGTGGCAGAGCGCGGCGATGCCGGGGTGTGACTGCCGGTGAGCCGGCCGGATCAGGCCCGGCGCGGGCGCCGAGCCCTCGTCGGTGCCGGCGGCGTCCTGGTCGACCGGGGTGACGGGCTGACCCGGAGGGTAGGCCGCGACGGCCGGCGGCGCCGGGCGGGCGGCGAGGTGGCCCGGTGGGGCCATGGCAGGTGGGTACGCGGCCACGGGTGTCGGCGGCGGTGTGACCGGTGCTGGCGTCGCCGCGGCGTGTATCGGCGGCAGCGCCGGAACCGGCGGCGGGGTTGGCGGGGCCGGTGCGGGCGCCGCGCCGGGCGAGGCGGCGGGCGACGCGGCGGTCGGTTCGAGCGCCGGGGGAGCGACCGGTGAACGCGGCGCGGGTACGACCACCGCGCCGAGAGCGGGCGGCAGGACGGCGTCGACGACGCGCAGCAGCGCCGGGACGACGGGCGCGATCGGCAGGGCGCGCACGACGTCGACGGCGGGCCGCAGGACCGGGGTGAGCAGGCCCGCCACGGCGGGCGAGGCGAGCGCTTCGGGCAGCTCTCGGTGATCGGGCGCGGCGGTCGCCGGCTGCCGTGCGAAATCTGCCGCCGATCGAGGTGGGCGGGCGCGGTGGGCGGAACGATGAGTCGCGCGGGCCGCGGTCGAGGAGCGCAGCCGTTCGTACCGTGTGGCGTCGGGCCGGACGGAGGTGGCCGTCCGGGACGGCGGCACGGAGGTCCGCGCGGCCGCCGTCGGGCGGCGGGACGCGGTCGGGGACGGCACGTCGCGTGCGCCGACGACACCGGCTATCGCGCCGGTCAGCGGAGCGTGGCGCCCGCCACGGCGGGGGTCCTCGGCGCGTACGCCGCCGCGGGGGTCGGGGTCGGAGCGTTCGGTGATGGTGACCTGCCGGACCGGCTCCACCAGAGCGCCGAGCTGCCGATGAAGCGCGCCGCCGGAACCGCCGCGCGTGTCGTCGGCGCTGGCCGGCCCCTGGAACAGGAGGGCCAGGACGAAGCCGCCCCCGACGGCCACCGCCAACAGCGCCAGACGCCGGACGAGCCCGCGCGGTCGGTCGGCCACGACGGGCGCGGGTCGACCGGGCGCGGACGTCGGCGCGGTTCCGTTGACGGGACTTCGCACGCGGGCACTACCCCCTTGCCTCGAGACTGACCCATAGTAGCGATGCGCTTACGTATTCGCATCAGTCAATGAATGTCGGACGCGCCCCCGGCGGGTGCGATGGACGCCGGGCGACGCTGGGTGCCGGGTCGGTCTCCGCCGGGGTGGCGCGGGCGCAGCCGGTCCGTCGACGGTAGTGTCCCCAGCGTGGTGCGGCGGTGGGCCCTGACGGTGTTGACGGCGACCTTCGGCGTGCTGGTCCTGGCTTCGCAACTGGCCGCCGGGTCGCCAGTGGTCGGCGGTGTCGAGTTTCTGATCTTTCTGGCGGTGGCGTTCGGGGTGTCGCCGTGGGCCTTCCCCCGCTCGATGGGGGCCGCCGAAGCGCAGCGGGCCAGCGCGGCGGACGGGCTGCCGATCGTGTACTGGCGCCCCGGCTGCCGTTACTGCCTCCAGCTCCGCTTCTCACTTGGCCGGCTCGCTCGGCAGGCACACTGGGTCGACATATGGCACGACCCGGCGGGTGCCGCGGCCGTTCGGGCGATCACCGGCGGCAACGAGACGGTGCCCACGGTCGTGTTCGACGCTCAGGCCGTGGTGAACCCCGACCGCGGCTGGCTCCGCGAGCGGCTCCGCCGGCTCTGACCCGCCCGCCGCCGGTCGGGGGCGGACTGCTCGCACCGCCGCGACCGACGTCCGTCCGCTGCGTCGCGCTCGCCGGGTGAGCCCCGGAGATACTGACGGTCAGGTACGCGTGACATTCGGCGTAGCCTCGGTCCATGCGCCTGCTCGACGGTCTCGACCGCTCCAGCCCGACCGTCGATGATCTGATCCGCCTCGGGCCGGTGACGATGTCCGCCGAGCGCCTGCGGGGATGCGCCGCCGCGGTGGCAGACGACCTGCGCGGCGAACCGGTCGTCGCCGTGCACGCCAGCGCGACCGCCGAGACCGTGGTGGGGATGGTGGGCGCGCTGCTCGGTGGAGCCGCCGTCGTCCCGGTGCCGCCCGACTCCGGTCCTCGGGAGAGGGCGCACATCCTGCGCGATTCCGGCGCGACACTGCTGCTCGGCGGCACCGGGGACGAACCTGCGCGGATCGGTGTCCGTCGGGTCGACCTGGGCCGTACCTCGGACACCCGGCACCCGACGCCGGCCCCCGAACGCACTGCTCTGATCATGTACACGAGCGGCACCACGGGAGCGCCCAAGGGGGCGGTCCTGTCGCACCGTGCCGTCGAGGCCGGCATCGACGCGCTCGCCGACGCCTGGGCCTGGACCCCTGACGACCTCCTGGTGCACGGTCTGCCCCTGTTCCACGTCCACGGTCTCGTCCTCGGCGTGCTCGGCGCGCTGCGGGTGGGCTGCCGGCTGCACCACACCGGACGGCCGACGCCCGAGGCGTACGCCGAGGCGGGCGGCACCCTCTACTTCGGAGTGCCGACGGTGTGGTCGCGGATCTGCGCCCAGCCGACGGCCGCCGCGCGCCTCAGTTCGGCGCGGCTGCTGGTCTCCGGCAGCGCTGCCCTGCCCGCGCCGTCGTTCGAGCGGATGCGCCAGCTCACCGGTCACCAGCCGGTCGAGCGTTACGGCATGACCGAAACGTTGATCACGTTGAGCAATCGCGCCGATGACCCGCACCGTCGGCCCGGCATGGTCGGCACTCCCGTGCCGGGCGCGGAGACGCGGGTGCTCGACGAGGACGGGCGGCCGGTACCCGCCGACGGGACGGCCATCGGGGAGCTGTGGGTTCGCGGACCGATGCTCTTCGACGGTTACCTGGGCAAGCCCGACGTGACCGCCCGGCTGCTCGACGGGGACGGGTGGTTCCGCACCGGGGACATCGCGAGCGTGTCGCCCGATGGTGTGCATCGACTGGTCGGTCGTCGGTCGACCGACCTGATCAAGAGCGGTGGTTACCGGATCGGCGCTGGTGAGGTTGAGGATGCGCTGTTGGCCCACCCGGGTGTTCGCGAGGCCGCGGTCGTCGGCACGCCGAACGACGACCTCGGCCAGGAGGTCACCGCCTTCGTCGTCGCGGACCAGGTGAGCGCGGCCGAGCTCGTCGACTTCGTGGCGCGGACGCTGTCCGTCCACAAACGGCCGCGCCAGATCAGGTTTCTCGACACGCTGCCCCGAAATGCGATGGGCAAGGTGCAGAAGCACCTGCTCGCCGAGTGACGACCAGTCCCAGCCGGTCCCGGCCGTTCACCGCGATCGCGGCGCGGCGGCGTCGGTGCGGGGTTCGTCGCCCGAAGCGCCCTGGGTCACCTCCGCGCGCAGCGCGTCGAAGGCCTCGTTGATGAGGTGGCGCAGGTCGTCGGCGCCGTTGCTCTCCGCCCAGTAACGGATGGCCTCCGTGGTGGCCGCCAGCGCGGCCGCGACCAGAACCCGCAGGCGCAGCCTGTCCCGGGATCCGCTGGCGGTCGGCGCCAGCGCCTTGATGAGCAGTTGCTGGTCGGCGTCGCGTCGCTGTCCGGTGCCGGCCCGCAGCGCCGGCGTCTGGTAGACCAGTCGCATCCGGGACAGCAGCACCTCGCGTTCGCTGTCGTACAGCTGGTTGAGCCCGTGCGTGAGAGCGTGCCGGATCTTGTCGATGGCGGGCTCGTCGGCCGGACGCTCGGCGATCAGGTCGGCGATCATCGGGTCGTAGCCGTCCTCGAGTGCCGCGTCCTCCTTGGTGGGAAAGTAGCGGAAGAACGTCATGTGCGAGACGCCGCTGGCGGCGGCGATCTCCTCGACAGTGGTGGCGTCGAAACCCTTCTCCAGGAACAGCCGCATGGCATTCTGCTGAAGCTGCCGGCGCGTGCGTTCTCTCTTCTCGCGGCGCCAGTCGGATCCCGGTGCCCGGGAAGCATCGGCACTGCTCACAGGGGCCTCATTCTGCGGATTCGTCTGAATACCGTGGCAGCCTAACCGCCGCTCTGCGCGATGCCACTCACCCGGCACCCGGCCGGTGCGGTGTCACCGATGCGAACGATTCGCGTTTCGGCAGGAGGGCCAGGCAGAGCGCGGCGCCGACCACGGCGAGTCCGAAGCAGCACCACATGACCGCCGACATTCCATCGACGTACGCCAGTTGGGCGGAGCGCAACAGCGCGGAACCGGTTGGTCCGAGCTTCTCGGCGACGGCGGCCGCGCCGAACACCGACTCCCTGGCCGCGTCGGCCGCTGTGGACGGGAGACCGCCGAGCTCCGGATCAAGGTCCCGCTGGTAGACGCCGGAGAGCACGCTGCCCATCGCGGCCACCGCCACGGCGCTACCGACCTGCCGCAACGTGTTGACCACCGCCGAGCCGCTGCCGGCGTCGTCGTCACCAACCGAACCGACCGCCGCCTCCAGGGAGGTGGCCATCACGGCGCCGACGCCGAACCCGCAGCCGGCGAGGCCGATCGCCAGCGACCCGTACCCGCTGGCATCGGCTACGACCCCTTAAAGTTACCGACTAACATGTTAGAGGATAACCTTTCGGCGTGGCGGAGGCAAGGGGCCGTCATGCGCACTCCTGCGTCGAACGTAGGACTTCTTCGTATAAGTCCGGTTGATGTGAGTTCGACTCGGCTACGTTCCCCGTGGGAGCGACAACCGATTTGTCGCTGTCTGCGCCGACTGTGGCGTGCAGAGACACGGTGTACGGAGAAGGGCCAGATATGTCCAACCATCGACACCCGAACGTCAGCGATGCGGCGGCAGACCAGCCACGTCCGGCCAAGAGGCGCCGGGCCCGCTGGCTCGTCGCCGGGGTGGCCGGACTGACCGGGGTCGCCGGTCTGGCGGCCGTCGGCGTGCCCGGAGGCCTGACCGGAGCGCTCGGAGCGGGCGGAGGACTGCTCGGGAAACAGGTCCTCGCCGGCAGCAGCCGGGCGGCGGACGACGACAGCGGCAAGCACGATCCGGGCGGTCGCGACAAGGAGCACGGGGGCGACAAGGAGCGCGGGGACGACGACTGGAGCGGTGGCGGCCGGGACGCCTGGGACGTGCCGTGCGGCGCCAACGAGCTGATCGCGGCGATCGTCCGCGCGAACGCCGGCAACGGGGCGAAGCTCCGGCTCGCCAAGGGGTGCACCTACACGCTCACCGCGTCCGCGCCCCAGCCGCCCGTGCCGTTCGGCCCCGTCGGCCTTCCCATCGTCACCCAGCCGATCACGATCGACGGCAACGGTTCCACGATCGTCCGGGCGGCCGCCGCGACGCCGTTCCGGATCCTCGAGGTGGGGGCCGGCGGTGACCTGAAACTGCGCGACGCCACCATCAAGGGCGGCGACGACACCAGCGGGATCGGCGGTGGCGGTGGTGGCATCCGCGTCGACGTCGGCGGTCGGGCCACCCTGGAGAACATCGACGTCGTCTTCAACCACTCCAACGGCACCGGCGGTGGGATCGCCAACTTCGGCGACACCAGGATCCTCGGCCGCGGCGACCACGGTGGCAATGACAAGGACGGCAAGGACGGCAAGGACCGGGAGCGGTACGGCGACGACGAGAGCCGGATCAGCGACAACGGCGCGTTGTTCGACGGCGGTGGCGTCTACAACAACGGCAACCTCACGGTGCGGAACACCAGGCTCAGCGACAACAGCACGATCGGGACCGTCGTCATCCTGCCGATCGGCGGCGCGGGCGGCGGCCTGTCGAACTCCAGCGTCGCCGTGCTCGACGACGTCCGCGTGCACCACAACAGCGCCGGCTTCCGCGGCGGTGGCATCCGCACCGGGATCAACGGCACCACCACGGCCAGGAACATCGAGGTCACCGAGAACACGGCCGGTAGCGAGGGCGGCGGCATCTTCACCGACGGCACCTTCCAGCTCCAGCACGGCAAGATCCTTCGTAACGACGCCGGCCAACGCGGCGGCGGTGTGTTCAACCAGATCGGCCAGTTCGTGGCCGAGGACAGCCAGATCAGTGAGAACGCCGCCAGCACGAGAAGCACCATCGAGAACGGCGGCGGCGTCTACAACGGCAGCGGTGTGGTCGTGCTGCGGCGCACCCTCGTCAGCCGCAACAAGGCGTTCGGCACGAACTCACGCGGCGGCGGAATCTACAACAACGCCACCCTCACCCTCACCCAGACCAAGGTCACGGAGAACGTCTCCGTCGTGGCGCCGGGCGGGGTGTTCAACGACGGTGGTCAGGTCACCGTGGACGACAAGTCGGCCATCAGCGGCAACCGACCCACCAACTGCACGCCCAGCGCACCACCCGTACCCAACTGCTTCGGCTGACCACCGCGGCACCTGGTCCCGCCCACGGTCCGATCACCAGATCAGACCGTGGGCGGGACTTGTCGCGTGCGGTCAGAGCCGGGAGGTGAAGGTGGCCAGGAAGCGGTGCGGGGTGACGACGCCGGCGTTGTCGAAGCAGATCACGTCGACGTCGGCGTTGGTGGTGTACGTCCACGGTTGGGTCAGGTGGCAGTAGTTGTTGCCGGTGCCCTGCGCCACCACCTGCGCGTGCGTCTCCTTGAGACCGATCTGCGGAAACGTCGCGAGGTAGCGGCCGGCGGGCGCGATCGCCGCGACGGTGTTCGCACCGACGCCGAGCACCGAGTTGTCGTTGGTGGGCCCGCCCACGGCGGTACCCAGGTAACCGAAGTACGACGGCGGGCCGAGGGAGCCGATCACCGGCCGGCGACGGTGGTACGAGAGGACGAAGTCGGTGTTGACGGCGGCCCCGGCCTGGTCGTAACAGAACACGTAGACCTGCACCCCGGTCCCGACCGCGCTCCAGGAGTTGACCTTGCAGCGGCGGGGTCCGGCGTTCGGCTGTACGGCGGTGACCTGCACGTCACCGGCGAGCACGCCGGCCAGTCCGACAGCGGGCAGCCGCACCAGGTACTGCCCGACGCCCACCGGCCCGGCGGTGTTCACCGCGCCCGTCGAGTTGTACGACTGCGCCAGCACGCCGCTGGTCCACTGCACGTACGCGTGGGAGGTGCCGGCCGCCACGACGCCCGAGCTGGTCGTCCAGAGCACGGTGAACGGGGTGTCCTCGCGGGTGCCGCCGGGCCGGTGGCACTGCACGTCGACGATCTCGTCGGTGCCGGACTGGAACCAGCGGACCACCTCGCAGTAGTGCCCGGTCCGGTTCACCGGCGTCACGTGGGGCACGCCCCGCGCGCCGGCGCCCACCTGCGGGAAGCGCACCTGGAAGCGACCGGGCGCGAGCTTGACGCCGTCGGCCCAGGCGGCCGGGAACGCCGTCTTCCAGCTACCCCACTGCCGGCTGGTGTCCAGCACGGTCCAGACCGCCACGGTGGGGTCCTTGACGTACGCGAAGCCCCAGCGGTCGGCGGTGGCGGCGGCGGCCGGCGCCGGTGGTGCGAGCGCGCTGGCGGCCAGGACGGCGGCCAGCGCGGCGGTGACGAACGTTCGGAGACGCATGGTTCCTCCACTCGACAGGGACGTGTCGGGGAGGAGTGTGCTTTGCGTGATGACCTGGTCACAGTCGGCTACCGCACGCTTTGGTGTCGGGTGTCGGCCAACGAGAGGCGGGGGGGGGGGGGGGGGGGGGGGGGGGGGCGCCGGGGGGGGGGGGGGGGGGGGGCCCGGCCCCCCCCCCCCCCCCCCCCCCCCCCCGCCCGGCCCCGGCGGGGCCCGAGCGTGGCTGCTGTTCGGGCCGACGCTGCTGC
>NZ_JBITMW010000021.1:0-65250 GCF_044466585.1 Micromonospora sp. NPDC049359
AACACCTCGCCGACTGGATCGCCACCCGCGGCTACGCCACCAGCTGACAACCACACCGCAAAGGGCCGGACCCCACGGGGTCCGGCCCTTTCGGCATAAGGTCACTCGCCAGCGAGGACGGCCAGGATCTGCTCGCCGTACTTGGCGAGTTTGTTCTCGCCGACGCCGTTGACGCGGGACAGTTCGGCCAGCGAGGTGGGCTCGTCGCTCGCGATCTGGCGCAGCGTCGCGTCGTGGAAGATGACGTACGCCGGCACGCCCTGCTCCTTGGCGGTGGCCGCCCGCCAGGCGCGCAGCCGTTCGAAGACGGACGCGGCGGCCGGGGTCAGCTCGGCCGCGACGGTGGACGAGCCGCGCGGCTTCGACGAGCGGCTCGACGCCGGCTTCTCCGGTTCGCGGCGCATGGTGACGGTACGACGACGGCCCAGCACGTCGGCGCTCGCCTCGGTCAGCGCGAGCGTGCCGTAGTCGCCCTCGACGGCGAGCAGCCCTTCGGCGAGGAGCTGCCGGACCACGCCCCGCCACTCGGCCTCGCTCAACTCCGTGCCGATACCGAAGACGGTCAGCGCGTCGTGACCGTACTGGCTGATCTTGTCGGTCTGCTTGCCGAGCAGGATGTCGACGCAGTGCCCGGCGCCGAACCGCTGGTTGCGTTCGCGGTCGAGGCGGAACACGGTGGACAGCAGCTTCTGGGCGGCGACCGTGCCGTCCCAGGACTCCGGTGGGTTGAGGCAGGTGTCGCAGTTGCCGCAGGCCGAGGTTTCGCTCTCGCCGAAGTATTCGAGTAGCTGCACCCGGCGGCACCGGACCGTCTCGCAGAGCGCGAGCATCGCGTCGAGGTGCGCGGCGAGGTTGCGGCGATGGGCCAGGTCGCCGTCGGACGTCTCGATCAGCTTGCGCTGCTGCACCACGTCCTGCAGGCCGTACGCCAGCCAGGCGGTGGACGGCAGCCCGTCGCGGCCGGCGCGGCCGGTCTCCTGGTAGTAGCCCTCGACCGACTTGGGCAGGTCGAGGTGGGCCACGAAGCGGACGTCGGGCTTGTCGATGCCCATGCCGAAGGCGATGGTGGCCACCATGACCAGGCCGTCCTCGCGCAGGAAGCGGTGCTGGTTGGCGGCGCGGGTCGCCGCGTCGAGGCCGGCGTGGTAGGGCAGCGCGGCGATGCCGTTGGCGGTCAGGAACTCGGCGGTCTTGTCGACCGAGGCGCGGGACAGGCAGTAGACGATGCCCGCGTCACCGGGATGCTCGTCGCGCAGCAGGGCGAGCAGTTGCTTGCGGGGCTCCCGCTTGGGCACGATCCGGTACTGGATGTTGGGCCGGTCGAAGCTGGCCACGAAGTGTCGCGCGTCGTCGAGGCCCAGCCTGCTGGCGATCTCGCGGCGGGTGGCGCTCGTCGCGGTGGCGGTCAACGCGATGCGGGGGACCTGCGGCCACCGCTCGTGCAGCATCGACAGGGCCAGGTAGTCGGGCCGGAAGTCGTGCCCCCACTGCGACACGCAGTGCGCCTCGTCGATCGCGAACAGGGAGATGCGCCCCCGGTCGAGCAGGGCGAGGGTGGACCGGACGCCGAGCGCCTCCGGCGCCAGGTAGAGCAGGTCCAGCTCGCCGGCCACGAAGGCCGCCTCGACCCGGCGGCGGGCGTCGAGGGTCTGCGTCGAGTTGAGGAAGCCGGCGCGTACGCCGACCGCGGTGAGCGCGTCCACCTGGTCCTGCATGAGCGCGATCAGCGGCGACACGACGACCGCGACGCCGTCGCGGACCAGGGCCGGGATCTGGTAGCACAGCGATTTGCCGCCACCGGTGGGCATCAGCACCAGCGCGTCGCCGCCGGCGACGACATGGTCGATGACCTGCTGCTGGAAGCCGCGGAAGGCGTCGTAGCCGAACACCCGGCGCAGCGCCGCCAGCGCGTCGTCGGTCCGCAGCTCGGTCGGGGAAGCCATCCGGGGAGTCTACGAGCCCTCCCCGACAGCATCGCCCGCACGGCGGCCGGCGCGTCCGCCGCGCCGCGACGGTCACTGCGCCGACGTGCCGTCTCCGTCGCCCCAGCAGAGCCCACCGATGCCGGCCGCGCTGTGGAAGCCGGGGTGTCCGTTGACGTCCATGCAGACTTCGTTGTCGGGGCCGCTCCGGCCGCAGAACACCGGCTCGACGTGGTGCCAGGCGTCGGCCCGGGACAGCAGCGCGGCCCCGGCGGCCACCTCGGGGCGCAGGGCGGTCACCCCCTCCGTGTAGACGACGGCCTGGTCGCGGGCCTCCGTCAGGTCCGTCGCCAGGTAGGACAGGTGCAGCGTCCAGCGCCGGGCCGCCGGCCGCTCGCGCTCCGTCGGACCCAGAGCGATGAGGTACGACGACAGTGTCTCCGGCGTTGCCAACGCGAATTCGATGGCGGCCCGGACCCGCTCGGACACGTCGGCCCGGTCGAGCAGGTCGGTCAGGTCGTCCTGGCCGTCACGGGGCCGCCGGGACTCACCATCCCAACGAGACGATCGATTGTCCGTCACGATGCCCTGCCTCTCCGTAGCGGATCCTCGTCAAGAGCCTGGACCAGGCGAGGCAAAAATGCAACGTCGCCATTCTTTGGAAACAGATGCTTGAGGTGTCGTCGCTCTTGGGTAAGAATCGATCACTCACAGTGGAGGTGACGGCGGCGATGGCACAGGTGCCCAGTCCGACGATCAGAGCCCGCCGGCTGCGGCGCGAGTTGCGCCGCCTGCGGGACCGCACCGGGCACACCGCCGAGGAGGTCGCCAAGATCCTGGGCTGGCACCGGACGAAGGTCATCCGCTTCGAACTCGGACACTCGCGGGTGATGCCCAAGGACCTGCCCCCGCTGCTCGACCTCTACGACGCATCCGAGGGCGAGCGGGAGTCGCTGAACGCGCTGCTGCGGCAGTCCCGGCAGAAGGGGTGGTGGAGCGCGTACGGCGACGTGCTGCCGGACGACTTCGTCGGCTTCGAGGCGGAGGCGACGTCGATCAGCGCGTTCGAGTGTCTGTACGTTCCCGGCCTGTTGCAGACGGAGCAGTACGTCCGCGCCATCGTCAGAGCGGGTCGCAGCACCGCCGACCAGGACGAGACCGACCGGCGGGTGGCAGCCCGACTCGCCCGCAAGGCCATGCTCTCGCGCGACGTGCCGCCGAAGCTGTGGATGGTGCTTGATGAGGCGGCTGTCCGTCGCGTCGTGGGTGGCAGGGACGTGATGCGAGCGCAGCTCGCCCGCCTGATCGAGGCATGTGAGCTGCCTACTGTCGAGATCCAGATCTTGCCGTTCGCCGCCGGCGCGCACGCGGGAATGGGCGGCCCGTTCACCCTGCTCGACTATGCCGATCCGAGCCTGGACCCCACCGTCGTCTATCTCGACAACGACTCCAGCACGCTCCTGCTCGAAGAGGAGAGGCACGTCGCCCGATATAGACTCATGTTCGATCACCTCATGGCCAAGGCGCTCGACCCTGACGAGTCGGCTGGCTTCCTGGCACGGGTGGCGGGTGACTACTGACCGGGACGCAAGGGGTTTGACCGATGACGGCTCCGGACACTCCCACGGCCACGTGGTGTAAGAGCAGCCGAAGCAGTGCAAGCGGCTCGAACTGCGTCGAGGTGGCCGTACTCCCCGAGGGGCTGGCGGTGCGGGACTCCAAGGACCCGGGCGGCCCGGCGCTCGTCTTCGGCCGGGACGCCTGGTCGTCGTTCGTGACCGGCCTGCGACGCGATCCGCGCGGCTGAACGTTCCGTCGCCGGAGGGCGGCGCTACCACGCCCCCGGCCCGCCCGCGGCGCGCGGCGGCGGGCGTGCCCGTGCCCACCCCGACCGGCGGGATAGAGTCGCTGATTGACCAATCGCGGCCGATGGCGGCCGCGGCGCCACGTCTTGGGGGTACGGGTGAGCGAGGCGCACACTGTCGGTGACGGGCAGCCGACGGCCGAGTCGGAGACCACCCTGGTGGTGGTCACCGGGCTGTCCGGTGGCGGTCGCAGCACCGTCGCCCGCGCGTTGGAGAACGTCGGCTACTACGTCGTGGACAACCTGCCGCAGGCGCTCATGCTCGACATGGCCGAGCTGGCGTTCAAGGCCGGCGGCGCCGCCCGGCGTACGGCGATGGTCCTGGACGTGCGCTCGCGCGCCTTCTCCACCGACCTGGCGGGGGCGATCCGGGAGCTGAAGGAGCGCGGCTTCTCGCCCCGGGTGGTGTTCGTCGACGCCGACGACGAGGTGCTGATCCGTCGGTTCGAGAGTGTCCGGCGCTCGCACCCGTTGCAGGGTGACGGGCGGCTCGCCGACGGTATCGCCGTCGAGCGCGGGCTGCTGGAGGAGGCCCGCGACCAGGCCGACGTGATCATCGACACCAGCCACCTGAACGTCAACCAGCTCCGCCGGCGCATCGAGGAGCTGTTCGGCGGCGAGGACGCCCGGCGGCTGCGGGTGACCGTGCTCTCGTTCGGCTTCAAGTACGGCCTGCCGCCGGACGCCGACTTCGTGCTGGACGCCCGGTTTCTGCCCAACCCGTACTGGGTGCCGGAGCTGCGCGAGCACACCGGCCGGGAGGAGGCGGTCAGCGCGTACGTGCTGGGGCAGGAGGGCGCGGACGCCTTCGTGGCCTCGTACGCCGACCTGGTCAACGCCACCACCACGGGGTTCGAGCGGGAGGGCAAGCGGTACCTGACCGTGGCCGTGGGCTGCACCGGCGGCAAGCACCGCAGCGTGGCCATCGCCGAGGAGCTGGCCGGCCGGCTGCGTCAGTCGGGGCTGGCGGCGAACGCCCAGCACCGCGACCTGGGGCGGGAATGACGACGCGCCGGGTGGTGGCGTTCGGCGGCGGGCACGGCCTGTCGGCGTCGCTGCGCGCGCTGCGGCACTGCGCCCCCGAACTCGACCTGGACATCACCGCCGTGGTGACGGTCGGCGACGACGGCGGTTCCAGTGGCCGGCTGCGCGCCGAACGGGGTGGCCTGCCCCCGGGTGACCTGCGGCAGGCCCTGGTCGCGCTGGCCGGCGACCATCCGGCCACCCGACGCAGCGCCGGGCTCTTCCAGCACCGCTTCGCGGCGGCGCAGGCTGTCCGCGTACCCCAGCATGCCGGGACCGACGCGGCCCCGGCGGCGCGCGACGCGCCCGGCGTGGGCGCGGACCCGGTTGCCCGAGCGCACGCGACCCCGGCAGCCGGCGACGCGCTGCGGACGGACGCGGACCCGGTTGCCCGAAAGCCGACAGACGCGGACCCGGCGGCGGGTGACGGGGCCCGCGCGGACGGCCTGGCCGGGCACGCGGTGGGCAACCTGGTGCTCAGCGGCCTCATGGAGCTGCTCGGCGACCCGGTGGCGGCGCTGGAGCACGCCGGGGCGATGCTCGGCGCGGTCGGGCGGGTGCTGCCGATGTCGCGCCAGCCGGTCGACATCGAGGCGCGGGTGCGCGGGGTCGACCCGGACGCCCCGGACGAGGTGCGGACCGTGCGCGGTCAGCACCAGGTGGCGGTCACGACCGGGCGGGTCGAGTCGCTGCGCCTGACGCCGGCCGCCCCGGCGGCCTGCGCCGAGGCCCTGGCCGCGATCGGCGCGGCGGACTGGTTGATCTTCGGGCCGGGTAGCTGGTACACGAGCGTGCTGCCGCACCTGCTGGTGCCGCAGTTGGCCGACGCGATCGTGTCCAGCTCGGCCCGACGCCTGGTCACGCTGAACCTGGCCGCGGAGAAGGAGACCCTCGGCCTCTCGGTCGCCGATCATCTGGCGGCGCTGCACTGGTACCTGCCGGAGCTGAAGGTTGATCTCGTGCTGGCGGACGCCAAGGCGGTGGGTGACCCGGAACCGGTCGAACGTGCGGCAGAATCGCTGGGTGCCCGCCTGGTCCTAGCCCCCGTCGCCGTCACCGACGGCACTCCCCGCCATGATCCGGCTGCCCTGGGCGCCGCGCTGGTGCCTGTCCTGGGCGCCGATCGTTAGACACGTACGTAATCACCGGCGACACGCCGGAACAGGTCCGTGAGGGGACGCACAATGGCGATGACGGCTGCGGTCAAGGACGAGCTGAGTCGGGTCGACGTGCCCAAGCCCTGCTGTCGGCGGGCGGAGATGGCCGCGCTGCTGCGCTTCGCCGGAGGGCTGCACATCGTCTCCGGCCGGGTGGTGGTGGAGGCGGAGCTGGACACCGGCGCGGTGGCGCGTCGGCTGCGCCGGGAAATCGCCGAGGTCTACGGCTACCCGAGCGAGATCCACGTGCTCGCCTCCGGCGGGCTGCGCAAGGGCAGCCACTTCATCGTCCGGGTGGTCAAGGACGGCGAGGCGCTCGCGCGGCAGACCGGCCTGCTGGACGTGCGCGGCCGGCCGGTGCGGGGGCTGCCCCCGCACGTGGTGGCGGCGAACGTCTGCTGCGCGGTCTCGGCGTGGCGGGGCGCGTTCATGGCGCACGGCTCGCTCACCGAGCCCGGCCGCTCCAGCGCGTTGGAGATCACCTGCCCGGGGCCGGAGTCGGCGCTCGCGCTGGTCGGCGCGGCCCGCCGGATCGGCATCACGGCCAAGAACCGTGAGGTACGCGGGGTGGACCGGGTCGTCGTCAAGGACGGCGACGCGATCGCCGCGCTGCTCACCCGCATCGGCGCGCACTCCAGCGTGCTGGCCTGGGAGGAACGTCGGGTACGCCGGGAGGTGCGGGCCACCGCCAACCGGCTGGCCAACTTCGACGACGCGAACCTGCGCCGCTCGGCGCGCGCCGCGGTGGCCGCCGCCGCCCGGGTCACCCGCGCCCTGGAGATCCTGGCCGACGAGGCCCCCAACCACCTCACCGACGCGGGGAGGCTGCGCCTGGAGCACCGGCAGGCGTCGCTGGAGGAGCTGGGGGCGCTGGCCGACCCGCCGCTGACCAAGGACGCCATCGCCGGGCGGATCCGCCGCCTGCTGGCGCTGGCCGACAAGCGGGCCCGGGACCTCGGCATCCCGGATACGGAAGCAGCCGTCACACCCGACATGCTCGTGGTCTGATAGGACGGTGGGCCCGTACGGTGCGCCGGGAGCACGCCCCGGCGCGGCGTGCTCCCGCACGCTCGGATAGGGTCGCTGAGTACGGCAAGGGGGCCGACATCGGCACCTCTCGTCGTGCCCACCGCCTCGGGCGGTCAGGTCCTCAGACCGCGCGGCGGGGTGGCCGAGATGAACCGTCGACGGCCGGCTCCAACGGTCGGCGCACACCATTCCCGCCGGCCCGTTGAGTCAAGCCGGCGGACCAGAACGCGAGGAGATGGGACCTGTGACCATCCGGGTTGGCATCAACGGCTTTGGCCGAATCGGCCGTAACTTCTTCCGGGCAGTGCTGGCGTCCGACGCCGACATCGAGGTCGTGGCGGTCAACGACCTGACCGACAACGGCACGCTCGCCCACCTGCTCAAGTACGACAGCATCCTGGGTCGCCTGCCGTACGAGGTGAAGGCCACCGCCGACGAGATCACCGTCGGTGGCAAGACCATCAAGGCGTTCGCCGAGAAGGACCCGGCGGCGCTGGCGTGGGGCGAGGTCGGCGCCGACGTCGTCATCGAGTCGACGGGCTTCTTCACCGACGGCACCAAGGCCAAGGCGCACATCGACGGCGGCGCCAAGAAGGTCATCATCTCCGCCCCGGCGAAGAACGAGGACGTCACCGTGGTCATGGGTGTCAACCACGACACCTACGACCCGGCGAAGCACACCATCATCTCCAACGCCTCGTGCACGACGAACTGCCTCGCCCCGATGGCGAAGGTCCTGCAGGACACGTTCGGCATCACCAAGGGTCTGATGACGACGATCCACGCGTACACCCAGGACCAGAACCTGCAGGACGCGCCGCACAAGGACCTGCGCCGGGCGCGCGCCGCCGCGCTGAACATCGTCCCGACCTCCACCGGCGCCGCGAAGGCCATCGGCCTGGTGCTGCCGGAGCTGAAGGGCAAGCTCGACGGGTACGCGCTGCGGGTGCCGATCCCGACCGGCTCGGCCACCGACCTGACCGTCGAGGTCGGCCGGGAGACCACCGTGGACGAGGTCAACGCCGCGCTGAAGGCCGCCGCGGAGGGCCCGCTCAAGGGCATCCTGGTTTACAACGAGGACCCGATCGTCTCCTCCGACATCGTCACCGACCCGGCGTCGTGCATCTTCGACGCGCCGCTGACCAAGGTCATCGGCAACCAGGTCAAGGTCGTCGGCTGGTACGACAACGAGTGGGGCTACTCGAACCGCCTCGTCGACCTCGTCAAGCTGGTCGGTTCGTCGCTGTGAGCATCCGGACCCTCGACGACCTGCTCGCCGAGGGGGTGTCGGGTCGGCGCGTGCTGGTGCGCGCCGACCTGAACGTCCCGCTCGACAAGCAGTCCGGTGCCATCACCGACGACGGCCGCATCCGCGCGGTGCTGCCGACCCTGGGCGCGCTGGTCGAGGCCGGCGCGAAGGTGGTCGTCTGCTCGCACCTGGGCCGGCCGAAGGGCGCGCCCGACCCGCAGTTCAGCCTGAGCCCGGTCGCCGACCGGCTCGGTGAGCTGCTCGGCGCGCCGGTGCACTTCGCCACCGACACCGTCGGTGACTCCGCCCGCTCGACCGTCGCCGACCTGGCCGACGGCCAGGTCGCCCTGCTGGAGAACCTGCGCTTCAACGCCGGTGAGACCAGCAAGGACGAGGCCGAGCGGGGCGCGTTCGCCGACCAGCTCGCCGCGTTCGGCGACGCGTACGTCGACGACGCGTTCGGCGCCGTGCACCGCAAGCACGCCAGCGTGTACGACGTGCCGGCGCGGCTGCCGCACGTGGCCGGCCGGCTGGTGCTGCGCGAGGTCGAGGTGCTCTCCAAGCTGACCAGCGAGCCCGAGCGGCCGTACGTGGTGGTGCTCGGCGGGTCCAAGGTCTCCGACAAGCTGGCCGTGATCGAGGCGCTGCTGCCGACGGTCGACCGGCTGCTCATCGGCGGCGGGATGTGCTTCACCTTCCTCAAGGCCCAGGGCCTGGAGGTGGGCACGTCGCTGCTGGAGAAGGACATGGTCGAGACCTGCCGCAACCTGCTGGAGCGGGCCGACGGCAAGATCCTGCTCCCGGTCGACGTGGTGGTCGCGGACGCGTTCGCGCCGGATGCCGCGCACGACACGGTCCGCGTCGACGGCATCCCGAGCCACCGGCTCGGCCTGGACATCGGCCCGGAGACGGTCGCCGGCTTCGCCGCCGCCCTGTCCCAGGCGAAGACGATCTTCTGGAACGGGCCGATGGGCGTGTTCGAGATGGCCGCCTTCGCGGCCGGCACCCGGGGTATCGCCGAGGCGATCACCAAGGCCGACGCGTTCAGCGTCGTCGGCGGCGGTGACAGCGCGGCGGCCGTGCGGGCGTTGGGCCTGGACGAGTCGAGCTTCGGTCACATCTCCACCGGTGGCGGCGCCTCCCTGGAGTACCTGGAGGGCAAGACCCTCCCCGGCATCGCGGCCCTGGAGAACTGAGCATGGCGAGCACGACCCGCCGGCCGTTGATGGCCGGCAACTGGAAGATGAACCTCAACCACCTCGAAGCCAACCTGCTCGTGCAGAAGCTGGCCGCGAGCCTCACCGAGAAGCAGCTCACCGAGGTCGAGACGGTGGTGCTGCCGCCGTTCACTGACCTGCGTACCGTGCAGACGGCGGTGGACGGCGACAAGCTGCTGATCGGCTACGGCGGGCAGGACCTGTCCCCGCACGCCTCCGGCGCGTACACCGGTGACATCTCCGGGCCGCTGCTGGCCAAGCTCGGCTGCACGTACGTGGTGGTCGGGCACTCCGAGCGGCGGGCCTACCACCACGAGGACGACTCGGTCGTCAACGCGAAGGTGAAGGCGGCGCTCACGCACGGCCTGACCCCCATCCTCTGCGTGGGGGAGGGGCTGGACGTGCGCGAGCAGGGCACCCACGTGGCGCACTGCTCCGACCAGCTCGACGGGGGCCTCGCCGGGCTCACGCCCGAGCAGGTACGCCAGGTCGTCATCGCGTACGAGCCGGTCTGGGCGATCGGCACCGGCAAGACGGCCACGCCGGAGGACGCCCAGGAGGTCTGCGGCGCGGTCCGCCAGCGGCTGGCAGAGCGCTTCGACGCCGAGACCGCTGACGCCGTCCGGGTCCTCTACGGCGGCTCGGTCAAGGCGTCAAACGTCGCCTCGATCATGGCCCAGCCGGACGTGGACGGCGGCCTGGTGGGCGGCGCGAGCCTGGACGCGGAGGAATTCGCGCAGATCTGCCGCTTCCCCGAGCACATCGCTCGCTGATCGCTCGCTATTCTGGACACCGCCCGTCCACCGGCCGGTGCCGGAGTGCCCGACCTGTCCGGGCGAGGATCGCTACGAGAGGACTGCCCCCAGCCATGCCGATCTGGTTCGCATACACGTTGATCGTGTTGCTGGTCATCACGAGCATTCTGCTCACCCTGCTCATCCTGCTGCACCGCGGTAAGGGCGGCGGGTTGTCGAGCATGTTCGGCGGCGGTGTCAGCTCCAGCCTCGCCGGCTCCTCGGTGGCCGAGAAGAACCTGGATCGGTACACCGTTCTGGTGGGTGTCGTCTGGTTCGCGGCAATCGTCGGGCTGGGTCTCTGGCTCCGTCTCCAGATGAACAGCGGCACCTGAGCAAGCCCGCCAAGTCGTACAATCTGCGCGCGGTCCGTCACTCGACGGGCCGCGCGCAGTATTTTCTCCGCTGCACCGCGTCGCCCGCCGCCCATCCCCGACGGCGGCGGGTCCCCTCCGACGACAGGAGCGAGCAGCCGTGCCCAGTGGCAATGTCATCCGTGGCGCCCGCGTCGGGTCCGCGCCCATGCGCCCGGACGAGCGGCACCAGCCGGCCCCCCGACAGGCCGTCACCTACTGGTGCCGCAACGATCACCAGACCGACATCAGGATCGCGGCCGACGCCACGGCGCCGCCGCTGTGGGACTGCCCCCGCTGCGGGCTCCCCGCCGGCCTGGACGCCGAGAACCCGCCCGGACGGGTCCGCGCCGAGCCCTACAAGAGCCACCTGGCGTACGTGAAGGAGCGGCGTACCGCCGAGGAGGGGGAGGCGTTGCTGGCCGAGGCCCTCGCCGCGCTGCGCCGCCGACGCGGCGAGTGAAAGGAAGGGCCCCTTATTCAACGCCAGGCGGTAATAAGGGGCCCTTCCTTTCACTCAGCGCAGGCTGCGCAGGCGGGCCGGCACGTCCGCGGCGGCCGCGCGGTCCAGCAACCAGCGGGTACGGTCCACGCCGTGCACCCCGGCGGCCGGGAGCTGCACCGGCCCCGCGCCGGCCAGAGCCATGCCCACCGCGCGTGCCTTGTCGGCGCCGGCGGCCACCAGCCAGACCTCCTCGGCGGTGTTGATCGCCCCCAGGGTGAGGGTGGTCCGCACCGGCGGCGGCTTCGGGCTGCCCCGCACCGCGCTGACCGGCCGCGTGTCGTGGTGCACCGGGTGCTCCGGGAAGACCGAGGCGACGTGCCCGTCCTCGCCCACACCGAGCATCAGCACGTCGAAGTGCGGCAGCGCGGCGTGCCCCGGCCGGGCGGCGCGGGCCAGCTCCTCGGCGTACGCGGCGGCGGCCGCCTCGGGGTCGTTGCCGGCCGGGCCGTCGGAGGCCGGCATGGCGTGCACCCGGGCCGGGTCCAGCGGCACCGAGTCCAGCAGGGCGGCCCGCGCCTGGGTCTCGTTGCGCTCCGGGTCACCGGACGGCAGGAACCGCTCGTCGCCCCACCACACGTCGACCCGGGACCAGTCGACCGCGTCGCGGGCCGGCAGCTGCGCCACCGCCCGGTAGACGGCGGCGGCGACCCGACCACCGGTGAGGACCACCGCGGCCTCGCCCCGGTCGGCCTGGGCGTCGAGCACCTTCACCAGCAGTCGGGCCGCCACGGCCTGCGCCAGCAGATCGGCGTCGGCGTGGACGGCGACACTCGCCTCACTCATGGGTTGTGCCTTCGTTTCCGGACCGCTGGGCGGTCGCTGTCGCGTCGTGCCCGGACGCCGAGCGTCCGGAGGTGGCGGTGCGGGGCCGGGACGGTGCGTCCCGGCCCTGCCGGTGTCGTACTGCTCAGCTCTCGCCGCTCGTGCCGGTGTGCGCGGTGACCCCGGCCTCGGCGCGCTGGGCCGTGGCCGGATCCTTCCAGACGTGCACCCGCTGCGGCGGGCGCTGCTCCAGACCGCGCAGGCCGGCGGTCGCGCCCAACGCCTCCGCGTACACCTGGTCGGCGTCGAGGCGGCGCAGCTCCTCGGCCAGCTCGTCGCCGAGCGGCCGACGGACCAGCGGCAGCGCCCGATCCTCCTGACCGGTCCGCCGGAACACCGCCAGGCTGTCCTCGCGGGTCAGCGTCAGCTTGTCGCCGTTGGCGCAGGTCAACTGCACCTCGCGCATTCGGGGGAACTCGTCGGTGTCCACCCGGCGCGGGGTGATGCCGAGCCGGCTGGACAGCCAACCGACCATCAGGGCCGCCGTCGGGTCGCTGGGTGGCGCGACGACGGTCGCCTCGGTGACCTGCTCGCTGGTGGTGTCGAACGCCCCGGCGACCAGGGTCCGCCACGGGGTGATCCGGGTCCACGCCAGGTCGGTGTCGCCCGGGGCGTAGTCCCGGGCCCGCTGGCGCAGCGCCTCCACCGGGTCGGCGGCCTGCGCGGAGTCGGTGATCCGCCGGTCCGCGACCACACCGAGGAAGTCGGTGGCGATCTCCGCGGGCGGCTCACCGTGCCACCAGGTCACCACCGGTACGTCCGGCACCAGCAGCGGCATGACCACCGACTCGGCGTGCAGGGCGAGCCGCCCGTACATCCGAGTGACCACGGCCTCGCACGGGCCGAGACGACCGCCGACCACGATCTCCGCGTCCAGCCGGTTCCGGTCCCGCTCGATGTCGGAGCGGACCACGACCACCAGCCGGCACGGGTGGGCGGCGGCGGCGATGGTCGCCGCCGCCTCCGCCTCGCGCACGCGCTTCTCGTCCACCACCACGATGAGGGTGAGCGCCATGCCGCTGGCCACACCACCGGCGCTACGCCGCTCGGCGGCCAGCGCCTTGACCACCTCGTTGCCGGTGGTGTCCCACAGCCCGATCATGCTCTTCTCCAAGCGCGGCCCTCACGGGCCAGCATCTCGTCAGCCGCCCGTGGACCCCACTCGCCGGCCCGGTACGGCTCCGGGGTGGTGCCCACCCAGGCGTGCTCCAGCGGGTCGATGACCTGCCAGCTCTGCTCGACCTCGGCGGCGTCCGGGAACAGCGTGCGGTCCCCGATCAGCACGTCCAGGACGAGCCGCTCGTACGCCTCCGGGCTGGACTCGGTGAACGCCTCGCCGTACTGGAAGTCCATGGCGATGTCGCGGACCTCCATGGTGGTGCCCGGTACCTTCGAGCCGAACTTGAGCACCACGCCCTCGTCCGGCTGCACCCGGATGACCAACTGGTTGTTGCCCAGCGACTCCATGTCGGCGTCGTTGAACGGCAGGTGCGGCGCCTTCTTGAACATGATGGCGACTTCGGTGACCCGCCGGGGGAGTCGCTTGCCGGCCCGGATGTAGAACGGCACCTCGGCCCAGCGCCGGTTCTGGATGCCGAGGCGCACCGCCACGTACGTCTCCGTGGTGGAGTCGGCGGGCACGTCCCGCTCCTCCCGGTAGCCGACCGCGCGCTCGCCGCCCACCCAGCCGGGCAGGTACTGGCCCCGGACGGTGTCCCGGGCCACGTCCTTCGGCAGGGTGATCGCCTTGAGCACCTTCAGCTTCTCGGCCCGGATCTCGTCGGCGTCGAAGCTGGTCGGCTCCTCCATCGCCACCAGGGCCAGGAGTTGGAGCAAGTGGTTCTGCAGCACGTCGCGGGCGGTGCCGACGGTGTCGTAGAAGCCGGCCCGGGTGCCGATGCCGACGTCCTCGGCCATGGTGATCTGCACCGAGTCCACGTACTTGGAGTTCCACAGCGGCTCGAACAGGTTGTTGGCGAACCGCAGGGCCAGGATGTTCTGGACGGTCTCCTTGCCCAGGTAGTGGTCGATCCGGAAGACGTCCTGCCGGGTGAACACGTCGTCGACCAGGTCGTTGAGCGCCTTCGCCGACGGCAGGTCGTTGCCGAACGGCTTCTCCACCACGACCCGCCGCCAACCGCCGGACTTGTCGTTGTCGGCCATCCCGGTGCGGGCCAACTGCTTGAGCACGACGGGGAAGGCGGCCGGGGGGATGGAGAAGTAGAACGCCGCGTTACCGGCGATGCCGTGGGTCTGGCGCAGGTCGTCCAAGGTCGAGGCGAGCTGGTCGAAGGCGGCGTCGTCGTCGAACGAGCCGCCCACGAACTTGATGTTGCCGGCCAGCCGCGCCCAGACCTCGTCCCGCCACGGCGTACGGGCGTGCTTCTTGGCCGCCTCGCAGGCCAGGGTCTCGAAGTCACCGTCGCCCCAGTCGCGGCGCGCGAAGCCGAGCACCACGAAACCGGGCGGCAGCAGCCCCCGGTTCGCCAGGTCGTAGACCGCCGGCAGCAACTTCTTGCGGGCCAGGTCGCCGGTCACCCCGAAGATCACCAGAGCGCACGGCTCGGGGATCCGGGGCAACCGGCGGTCCTGCGGGTCGCGTAGCGGGTTCACGCCTTGGGTCACGTCGTCCATCCTCACGTGCGCAGCTGACCGGCCGCGTCGAGCAGTTGGGCGACCCCGGCGGCCCGGTCGGTCAGGTGCAGTCGCAGCACCGGCCGGTCCCGGCCGGCGAGGGCCTGCCGGTCGCCGGCGGCCTGCGCCGCCTGCAACTCGCCGAAGGTGTACGGCTTGCCCGGCACGTCCAGGTCCTCCGCGACCGCGCCGGTCACCTGCAGGTAGCTGCCCACCTGCGGGCCGCCCTTGTGGTATTGGCCGGTGGAGTGCAGGAACCGCGGCCCCCAGCCGAAGGTGACCGGCCGGCCGGACGCGCCGGCCAGCAACGGCCGCAACCCGGCCGTGTCGGCGTCGGCGAACCGGTCGAGGTACGCCATCACCGCGAGGTAACCGTCGTCGCCCAGCCCGTCGAGCAGCCACCGCAGCACCCCGGCCAGGTCACCCGGGGCGCCCTGCGGCGCGTACACCTCGATCGCGCCCTCGGTGAACGACGGCTCCTCCGTCGGCAGCCCCGAGGCCAGGATCTTGTTGGTGTTCTCCTTGGACTCGGTGACGTTCGGCTGGTTGAACGGGTCGATGCCGAGCACCACGCCGGCCACCGCGGTGGCGTACTCCCAGGCCAGGAACTGCGCGCCGAGCGGGCCGTTGACGGCCACGTCCGGGTCGGCGCCGCCGCCGGGCACGTCACCGGCGGCCAGCGCGCCGCCGTAGCTGACGGTCAGCACGTCGGGGCCGGTCGCGCCGGGGCTCTGCGGTGACTCCACGACCACCGGCAGGATGCCCACGCCGGCCTTGCCGGTCGACTCGGCGATGAGCTGCTCGGCCCAGTCGCCCAGACCGTCGATGCCGGTGCCGTCGGACACCAGGGCGACCTTGTCGCGGGCCAGCGTGGCGGCGGCGCCCAGCGCGGCGCCCAGCGCCAGCGCCGGGTTGTCGCTGTCGGCGGCGAGCGACCGGGCCAACGCGTCGGCCTGGTCGATCAGCTCCGACACGTCGACGCCGGCCAGCGCGGACGGCACCAGCCCGAACGCGGTCAGCGCCGAGTACCGGCCGCCCACGTTCGGGTCGGCGAGCACGGTGAACGCGCCCATCTCGGTCGCGGTCGCCTCCAGCGGCGAGCCCGGGTCGGTGACGATGACGAAGTGCCGGCCGGCCTCCGCCTCGGTCATCCCGGCGTCCAGGAACGCCTGCCAGTAGGCGCGGCGGTGGCTGTCGGTCTCCACCGTCGAGCCGGACTTGCTGGCGACCACCACCACGGTGCGTTCCAGCCGGTCACCGAGGGCCGCCCGGACCTGGCCCGGGTCGGTGGTGTCCAGCACCGTCAACGGCCGGCCCAGGGTCCGCGTGATGACCTCGGGGGCGAGCGACGAGCCACCCATGCCGGCGAGCACGACGTGGTCCAGGTCGGCCAGCTCCGCCTTCAGCTCGGCGAGCTGCGCCAGCAGCTCCCGGCTGCGCTGGTGGGTATCCACCCAACCGAGCCGGATCTTCGCCTCGGCCTCGGCGTCCGAACCCCACAGGGTCGTGTCCTTGGCGGCCAGCCGCCCGGGGACGCCGGCCTTGACCAGCGCCTCCCGGGTCGAGGCGGGCGCGGCCTTGTCGACCGCGTCCGCGCCGTAGACGGCGAGCCCGGCGGCGGCCTCCGCCGGCCCGGCAAGAAGATCACTCATGCCGCCACTCCACTTCGTTCCGTGCCGTCATGAGGCGCCTTCACGCTGGGCTTGCCGATTCGCTCGCTGCGCTCGCTCATGCCGCCACTCCACTTCGCTGGGTGCTGATCGGCTCGCTCACGCGCCACCGGCCTTCTCGGCGGCCTTGGCGTTGCCTTCGGCGGCCTTGTTCGGCGCACCCTGGCCCTTCGCCGCGGCCTTCAGCGACTTGCTGACGCCGTCGAGCAGCTCCTGCCAGCTCGCCTCGAACTTCTCCACGCCCTCGCGCTCCAGGGTGACGATCACGTCCGCCATGTCCACCCCGACCGACTCCAGGTCCGCGAAGACCTTCCGGGCCGCGTCGTAGGACCCGGTGACGGTGTCGCCGCGGGTCTCGCCGTGATCGGCGTACGCGTGGATGACCGACTCCGGCATGGTGTTGACCGTTCCGGCGGCGATCAGCTCCTCGACGTAGATGACGTCCCGGTAGTCCGGGTTCTTCGTCGAGGTGGAGGCCCACAGCGGCCGCTGCGGGTGCGCGCCGGCGGCCTCGAGCGCCTTCCAGCGGTCCGAGGAGAAGACCTCGGTGTACCGCTCGTACGCGAGCTGCGCGTTGGCCACGGCGGCCTTGCCGCGCAGCGCCTTGGCCTGGTCCGAGCCGATCTTCTCGAGCCTCTTGTCGACCTCGGAATCCACCCGGGAGACGAAGAACGACGCGACCGAGCCGATGGTGGACAGGTCGTGACCGTTGGCCTTGGCCCGCTCCAGGCCGGCCAGGAACGCCTCCATCACCGCCGAGTAGCGGTCCAGGCCGAAGATCAGCGTCACGTTGACGCTGATCCCCTCGGCGAGCGTGTCGGCGATCGCCGACAGGCCCTCCTCGGTGGCCGGGATCTTGATGAAGAGGTTGGGCCGGTCGACCAGCCACCACAGCGCCTTGGCCTCGGCGACCGTCTTGTCGGCGTCGTGCGCGCTGCGCGGGTCCACCTCGATGGAGACCCGGCCGTCCACGCCGGCGCTGCCGTCGTAGGACGGGCGCATCACGTCGCACGCCCACCGTACGTCGTACGTGGTGAGCATCCGGACGGCCTCTTCGACGTCCACGCCACGGGTGGCCAGGTCGCGAAGCTGCCAGTTGTACTCGTCGGCGTCGCTGAGCGCCTTTGCGAAGATCGTCGGGTTGGTGGTGACCCCGGCCACGTGCTTCTCGCGGCGGAGCTGGTCCAGCCCGCCGGAGCTCAGACGCACCCGGGAGAGATCGTCGAGCCAGACCGCCACACCCGCGGCGGTGAGCTCATTCAGCTTGTCGGTCATGCCGTTTACGCTCCCTCAGTTGCCGGTGGTGAAACCGGTGATGTCGCCCACCCGGGCCAGCGAGGCGTGCGCCGCCGCCACGATCCGGTCGGGGGTGAACCCGAACTGCTCGAAGAGCACGGTGTGCGGGGCGCTCGCGCCGTAGTGCTCGATGCTGACGCTCTCGCCCAGGTCGCCGACGATCCCGCGCCAGGACATCGCGATGCCCGCCTCCACGCTCACCCGTGCCTTTACCCCACGCGGGAGCACCGACTCCCGGTACGCCTCATCCTGCTCGTAGAACCACTCCTGGCAGGGCATCGAGACCACCCGGGTCGGGGTGCCGTCGGCCTCCAGCCGCTCCCGGGCGGTCAGGGCGAGCTGCACCTCGGACCCGGTGCCGATGATGATCACCTGGGGCTTGCCGTTGGACGCCTCGGCCAGCACGTAACCGCCCTTGGCCACACCTGACGCATCGCCCAGAACCTCCCGGTCCAGGGTCGGCAGGGCCTGGCGGCTCAGCGCCAGCGCGGTCGGTCGGTCGGTGTGCTCCAGCGCCTGCCGCCAGGCCCACACCGTCTCGTTGCCGTCCGCCGGGCGGACCACGTCCAGGCCCGGGATGGCGCGCAGCGCGGTCAGGTGCTCCACCGGCTGGTGGGTCGGGCCGTCCTCGCCCAGACCGATCGAGTCGTGCGTCCAGACGTACGTCACGGGCAGCTTCATCAGCGCGGCCAGCCGCACCGAGGGGCGCATGTAGTCGCTGAACACCAGGAACGTGCCGCCGTACGGGCGGGTGCCGCCGTGCAGGGCGATGCCGTTCAGGATCGCGCCCATGGCGTGCTCACGGATGCCGAAGTGCAGCGTGCGGCCGTACTCGTGGCCCGGGAAGTCCTTGGTGGCGTGCGAGGCCGGGATGAACGACGGCTCGCCCTTCATGGTGGTGTTGTTGCTCTCGGCCAGGTCGGCCGAGCCGCCCCACAGCTCCGGCAGCACCGGCGCGAGCGCCTCCAGCACCTTGCCGGACGCGGCCCGGGTGGCCACACCCTTGGCGTCGGCGGGGAAGACCGGCAGCGCGTCGGTCCAGCCGTCGGGCAGCACCCGGCCGGCGAGCCGCTCGTAGAGCGCGGTGCGCTCGGGGTTGGCCTTCTTCCAGGCGTCGAACGACGCGGTCCACGCCTGCTCGGCGTCCGAGCCGCGACCCATCACCGTGCGGGCGTGACCCAGCACCTCCTCGTCGACCTGGAAGGTCTGCTCCGGGTCGAAGCCGAGGATGCGCTTGGTGGCCTTGACCTCGTCGGCGCCGAGCGCGGAGCCGTGGATCTTGCCGGTGTTCTGCTTGTTGGGCGCGGGCCAACCGATGATGGTGCGCAGCGCGATGAACGAGGGGCGGGTGGTCTCCGCCTTGGCGGCCACCAGCGCGTCGTACAGCGCCTCGACGTTCTCGTGGTAGTCGCCCTGGTCGGCGTCCCCGCTGCGCCAGTCGACGGTCTGCACGTGCCAGCCGTACGCCTCGTAGCGGGCCGCCACGTCCTCGCTCTTGGCGATCCGGGTGTCGTCCTCGATCGAGATCTCGTTGTCGTCGTAGATCAGCGTGAGGCTGCCCAGCTGCTGGTGCCCGGCGAGGGCGCTGGCCTCGTGGCTGATGCCCTCCTCGATGTCGCCGTCGGAGGCGATGCACCAGATGTTGTGGTCGAAGACCGACGTGCCCGGCTCGGCCTCCGGGTCGAATAGGCCCCGCTCGCGGCGGGCCGCCATGGCCATGCCGACGGCGTTGCCCAGACCCTGCCCGAGCGGGCCGGTGGTGGTCTCGACGCCCGGCGTGTGGCCGTGCTCCGGGTGGCCCGGGGTCATCGAGCCCCACTGGCGCAGCGACTTCAGGTCGTCCAGGCTCAGCGGGTAGCCGGAGAGGAAGAGCTGGATGTAGAGCGTCAGGCTGGAGTGGCCGGCGGAGAGCACGAACCGGTCCCGGCCGGGCCAGTTCGGGTCGGCCGGGTTGTGCCGCATGACCCGGTTGAAGAGAAGATAGGCCGCGGGCGCGAGGCTCATCGCGGTGCCCGGGTGGCCGTTGCCGGATTTCTCCACGGCATCCATGGCCAGCACGCGGACGGTGTCGACGGCCCGGCGATCGAGGTCGGACCAGTTGAGTGCGGAGTGCTCGGGTCGGTTGGCAGCCACGATGGTTGTGCTCCTCGGCAGATGGGCGGAACCCTCACTGGTGACCCTATCGAGCGTGACTAAACGTCCGCCCGGGGATCTCGCATGGTGTGCGGTACGTGACGGCGGCCCAGGTCGTTCAACCCGGTGGTGTGACGGCCCGCACCGTTGTCGGGTCGGCCGGGCAGCCAAAACGACGACGCGTAGTGTGTGGGTCGGTGTGCGGTGCCCGAGCGGGGCCCCGCCGATCCGATCTCCCCGTGCCGATGCCGGAAGGTGGCAATCCGTGAGCATGATCACCGAGCGCCCCGCGAGCAACCCCGCCGGGCAGCCCCCGGCACGGGCGGCCGAGGGTCCGGTGGCGCGGCGGGACGTGCGCGCGATCGTGTCGTCGTACGTGGCGCTGACCAAGCCGCGCATCGTCGAACTGCTGTTGGTCACCACCGTCCCGGCGATGATGCTCGCCGAGGGCGGCCTGCCGTCGCTGTGGCTGATGGCTGTCGTGCTCGTCGGTGGCTCGCTCGCGGCCGGGGCGGCCAGCGTCCTCAACTGCTACATCGACCGCGACATCGACCAGTTGATGCGGCGCACCAAGCGGCGTCCGCTGCCGGCGCACACCGTGTCGCCCCGTAACGCGCTGGTCTTCGGTCTGGTGCTGGCGGCGGTCTCGATCGTCCTGATGGCGGCGTTCACCAATCTGCTCGCCGCGGGGCTGACGCTCGCCGCGATCGTCTACTACGACGTCGTCTACACCATGTGGCTCAAGCGCTCCACCCCGACGAACACGTTCTGGGGTGGGGCCTGCGGCGCGGCGCCGGTGCTCATCGGCTGGGCGGCGGTCACCGGTGGGCTCGCTCCGGCGGCCTGGGCGCTGTTCGCGGTGGTCTTCTTCTGGCAGATGCCGCACTTCTACCCGCTCGCCATGAAGTACAAGGACGACTACGCCCGCGCCGGCATCCCGATGCTGCCCGTGGTGGCCTCGACCCGTCGGGTGAACGCCGAGATTCTGATCTTCGCCTGGCTCACGGTGCTCACCTCCCTGGCGGTCTGGCCGCTGGGGCTCAGCGCGATCTACGGCGTGCCGACCCTGGTGGTGGGCGCCATCTTCATCCTTGAGGCGCACAAGCTCTGCCGGCGGGCGACGCGCGGCGAAGCGGTCAAGCCGATGCGGCTGTTCCACTGGTCCACGACGTACCTGACGATCGTGTTCGTGGCCGTCGCGCTCGACGCGCTGATCTGACGCCGCCCGGCGCGCGGCCCGCGTTTCGCCGCCAATCCTGCGAACAGTCACCGTCATGGATGAGTTGTCCCGCTTTAACGTCACATCAGAGTAACTTTCGGCATGAGTCGGATCGGCTCAACCTGCGGGAGTTGCAGCCTGGTTTGCTCCGGAAGTTGAGGCGGGAAAGTCCTGATTTAAGCGGACAAAGTGTCCCTGCTGTTCCTTAAACCTCTAGGTAATTGGCATCACAAAAGCTTCATGGTTCTCGCCCGCGCGAGTGGAACTCTGCTTAGGCTTCGCGTCATGGCAGATGGTTCCGATACGACGCTGACGGCCGAGCAGAGCTCCGGCGAGCAGGCCCCGCAGGGTCTGGTCGCGGGTCTCAAGTCGTTCGCCGCCGGGCACGGCGGCGCGAAGGCCGTCATCGAGTACGTCGGTAAGCGCGGCGCGCGGATCGTCCTCGTGGGCGCCGACGGTGAGTGGGGCGACCAGTTCGCCGAGGACACCGTCACGGCCCGGGAGGCGTGCGCCAAGGCGGGAGTCACCGTCGAGAACGCCTGGGAGCGTGAACTGATGGACCAGATGCGACCGAGCAACGACCTCTGGCGGTCGATGGCCCGGCGCACGATGGCCCGCTGAGATAGCTAGCTGGATTGACCAACCACCACCAGTCGACCCGGGGGGAACCCCGGGTCGCTCTCGTTACCTGCTCCCGCCTGGTCGACCTTGACCCCGACGACCGCCTCGTCCTCGACCCGCTCGCCGCGCGGGGGATCATCGCCGAAGCGGCGGTCTGGGACGACCCGGACGTCGACTGGTCCGCGTACGACCTTGTCGTGCTCCGCTCGCCGTGGGACTACGCGCTGCGCCGCGACGAGTTCGTCGCCTGGGCCGCCACGGTGCCCACCCTGGTCAACCCCGCCGACGTGGTGCGGTGGAACACCGACAAGCGCTACCTCGGCGAGCTGAGCGCCGCCGGCGTACCCACCGTGCCGACCGCCTGGGTCGAGCCGGGCGCGAGCTGGTCGCCGCCCGCCGACACCGGCGAGTACGTGATCAAACCGGCGGTCAGCTCCGGTAGCCAGGACACCGGCCGTTACGACCTGGCCGACCCGGAGCACCGGGCCCTCGCCGACGCGCACGTACGTCGCCTCTCGGCCGCCGGCCGGACGACGATGGTCCAGCCGTACCTGAGCGCCGTCGACACCGAGGGCGAGACCGCGCTGCTCTTCCTGGCCGGCCCGGACGGTCTCGCGTTCAGCCACGCCATCCGCAAGGGCGCCATGTTGACCGGCCCCGACCTCGGTCCGGACGAGCTGTACAAGGCCGAGGAGATCACCGCCCGCACCGCCGCGGTCGAGCAGTTGGCCGTCGCGGACCGGACCCTAGCGGCGGTCCCCGGCGGCACCCGGCAGTTGCTCTACGCCCGCGTGGATCTGATCTCCGGCCCGGCCGGCGACCCGGTCCTGGTCGAGTTGGAGCTGACCGAGCCGTCGCTCTTCCTCGGGTACGCCGAGAACGCCCCCGACCGCCTGGCCACCGCGATCGCCACCCACCTGACCCACCCGGCCTGACCACGTCGAGGTAGGGCGGTGTCCCGGCGTGCCCCCTACGAGCTCCGTGGCGTGGCGTGTCGCGCCGTGCCGTGTCGCGCCCTGCCGTGGCGTGCCGTGCCGTGCCGTGGCGTGCCGTGCCGTGCCGTGCCGTGGCGTGCCGCGTCGTGGCGTGCCGTGCCGCGTCGTGGCGTGCCGTGGCGTGCCGTGCCGTGCCCTGGCGTGGGTGCCGTGCCGTGGCGTGGGTGCCGTGCCGTGTCGTGTCGTGCCGTGTCGTGGCGTGGCGAGGCGGTGACCGCCCTGGAGGTGCGCGGATGCCGGGCGGGGCGCCGATGCGGCGCTGCCTCGACGTTGGCGGCTGGCCCAGCACCGCCTCGACGGCGGCGGCGCCCGCAAGGTCGCGCTGCATCCAGGATGTAGTGGTATCGCGGACACGTCGATGCCACTACATCCTGGTTCGAGCGTGACCATGAGCCCTGCGGGGTGCCCCGCCGCCGCGCCGGCTCTGTCGCGACGCCCGCCAGTCCTCGCGCACCCGCGCACCCGCGCACCCGCGCACCCGCGCACCCGCGCACCCGCGCACCCGCGCACCCGCGCACCCGCGCACCCGCGCACCCGCGCACCTATCGCCCTTCGCCCCTCCCACCTCTCGGTCCTCGCCCCTCTCGCCCCTCGTCAAGATCCGCGCAACTTCGGGGATGTTGCTGCCTCCCGCGTCCCGGAGGCAGCAACAACCCTGAACTTGCGTAAATCTTGGGCAGGCGTGCAGACGCGATAGCGCAGGCGGGGCGGCGCGCAGGCGCGGACGCACGACAGCGCGCGAGGCGCAGGCGTGCACCCGAGAGGGGACACCGGCGGGCGCAGGACGCAAGGGCTGCGCCCCGCACGTCTCGCCCATCGCGCCGATCTTGCACTTTCTGTCCCGACCTATCGCGCGAATATGGGCACTTCGGCGTTCGTAAGTGCAAGATCGACGCGTGTAGGGCGGGGCGTGCTTGGCGCGGGGCCCGGCGAGGCGCGCGGGGCGGGGCGCGGGGGTGGGCCGGGGCGCGGGGGTCAGGCGGGGACGGGTTGGGCTTCTGGCGCTGGGGTGGGCTGGGGTGCCGGGGGGACCGGGTGGCGTTCGCGGGTGGACCACTGGACGGACAGGGCGGCCAGTAGCACCAGGCACGAGCCCAGCATGTGCGCGCCGACCAGGAGCGCCGGCACGTGGGTGAAGTACTGCACGAAGCCGATGAGTCCCTGACCCAACTCCACCGCGACCAGGACGACGGCGGCCCGGGTGGCCCGCCGCGCCTCCGCCGCGCGGAACGCGAAGATGAGCGCCACCGACAGGCCGATCAACAGGAATACCCCGTCGGCGTGGACCTGGGAGATGGCCTCCGGGTCCAGGCCGTTGCGGGCCGCGCCGTGGTCGCCGGCGTGTGGGCCGCTGCCGGTGACCCAGGTGCCGATCACCAGTACCGCGACGGTGACGCCGGTGGTGATCCGGGCGAGCGCGCGCAGGGGAGTGGGCACCGCGGCGACCGTCGGGCCGTCCGGGTCGCCGATCCGCCGCCAGAGGGCGTACGCGGCGGCGATCACCGCCATCGAGGAGAGGAAATGCAGCCCCACCACCCACGGGTTGAGGTTGGTGAGCACCGTGATGCCGCCGATCACCGCCTGGGCGGGGATGCCCAGGAACACGGCGACGGACAGCGCGAGGAGCCCGGGCCGGCGGGGCCGGTGGATCAGCACTGCCAGCACGGTGGCCAGCGCGATGAGACCGACCGCGAAGGTCAGCATCCGGTTGCTGAACTCGATCACGCCGTACACGCCCATTTCGGGTGTGGTGACGTACGAGTCGTCGGTGCACCGGGGCCAGGTGGGGCAGCCGAGGCCCGATGCGGTCAGCCGGACCGCCCCGCCGGTGACGACGATGGCCACGTTCGCGATGATCGAGGCGAGCGCGAGGCGGCGCAGCAGGACGCTGGATACCGGACGGACGAATCGGTTCACGGCGCAAATCCTACGCACTGTAGTGATCGAGGTCCGTCCGACTCCGTCGGCTCGGTGGTTCGGATCACCGGGGCCCGGGTTTGCGACCCTCCGGGCAATTACGTAACGTTGGCGTTGTGAAAAACGCGGCGGCGCTCTCCGGGCACCAGCCGGCGGCTGTCCCGGCCGTCGGCGCGTCCGCGTCCGCCCTCGTCGGGGCCTCGCCGTCCGTACTGGGTGGCTCCGCGACGGAGACCTCCACCCGGGACCGCGTCACCCAGTTGCTCCTGGAGCGGGGCGCGACGACCGCCGCGCAGCTCGGTCTCGCGCTCGGCCTCAGCCCGGCGGCGATCCGCCGGCACCTGGACGCGATGCTCGCCGACGGTGACGTCGTCGCCCGCGAGCAGGCGGTGCAGGGCAGCCGGGGTCGGGGTCGTCCGGCCAAGGTGTTCGTCCTGACCGAGGCGGCTCGGGTTCGCTGTGGCACACACCACTACGACAACATGGCCACAGCGGCGCTGCGCTGGATCGCCCGCAACGGTGGTGCGGACGCGGTCGAGACGTTCGCGGCCGAGCAGGTCTCCGCGCTCGAGTCGCGCTGTCGCGCCGCCATGGAGGACGCCGGCGACGACCCTCTCGCGCGGGCCGAGGCGCTCGCCGGAGCGCTGACCGCCGAGGGTTACGCTGCCAACGCGACCACGATCGCCTCCGGCGGCCAGCTCTGTCAGCACCACTGCCCGGTGGCGCACGTGGCCGCCGAGTTTCCTCAGCTGTGCGAGGCCGAGACCGCGGTTATCTCCCGTCTGGTCGGCACCCACGTGCAGCGCCTGGCCACCATCGCGCACGGCGACGGGGTGTGCACCACGCACATCCCGACCCAGCCGGGCCGTGCTTCATCCGGTAATCCCGTCACCACTGTGAGGACAGATAGATGACCGAGCAGATCGTCCAGCCCCTGACCCAGGAAGAGCAGCTCGCCGCCCTGGGTCGCTACGAGTACGGCTGGTCCGACCCGGACGCCGCCGGGGCGGTTGCCCAGCGCGGCATCAACGAGGCGGTGGTGCGGGACATCTCGGCCAAGAAGAACGAGCCGGCCTGGATGCTCGACCTGCGCCTGAAGGGCCTGCGGCTGTTCGGCCGCAAGCCGATGCCGGCCTGGGGCGCGGACCTCACCGGCATCGACTTCGACAACATCAAGTACTTCGTGCGGTCCACCGAGAAGCAGGCCACCAGCTGGGAGGACCTGCCCGAGGACATCAAGAACACGTACGACCGGCTGGGCATCCCGGAGGCCGAGAAGCAGCGGCTGGTCGCGGGTGTCGCGGCGCAGTACGAGTCGGAGGTCGTCTACCACAAGATCCGTGAGGACCTTGAGGAGCAGGGCGTCATCTTCCTGGACACCGACACCGCGCTGCGGGAGCACGAGGACGTCTTCAAGGAGTACTTCGGCACGGTGATCCCGGTCGGCGACAACAAGTTCGCCGCGCTGAACACCTCCGTGTGGTCCGGTGGCTCGTTCATCTACGTGCCGAAGGGCGTGCACGTGGAGATCCCGCTGCAGGCCTACTTCCGGATCAACACGGAGAACATGGGCCAGTTCGAGCGGACGCTGATCATCGTCGACGAGGGCGCGTACGTGCACTACGTCGAGGGCTGCACCGCGCCGCTCTACTCCTCCGACTCGCTGCACAGCGCGGTAGTGGAGATCATCGTCAAGAAGAACGCGCGCTGCCGCTACACGACCATCCAGAACTGGTCGAACAACGTCTACAACCTGGTCACCAAGCGCGCCGTCTGCCACGAGGGCGCGACCATGGAGTGGGTCGACGGCAACATCGGCTCCAAGGTGACCATGAAGTACCCGGCGGTCTACATGACCGGCGAGCACGCCAAGGGCGAGGTGCTCTCGGTGGCGATGGCCGGCGAGGGTCAGCACCAGGACGCCGGCGCCAAGATGGTGCACGCGGCTCCGCACACCTCTTCGAGCATCATCTCCAAGTCGATCGCCCGGGGCGGCGGCCGCACCTCGTACCGGGGTCTGGTGCAGGTGCTGGAGGGCTCGCACCACAGCCGCAGCACGGTCAAGTGCGACGCGCTGCTGGTCGACACCATCTCCCGCTCCGACACGTACCCGTACGTCGACATCCGCGAGGACGACGTGTCGATGGGCCACGAGGCGACCGTCTCCAAGATCAGCGACGACCAGCTCTTCTACCTGATGAGCCGGGGCCTGAGCGAGGACGAGGCGATGGCGATGATCGTGCGCGGCTTCATCGAGCCGATCGCCAAGGAACTCCCGATGGAGTACGCCCTGGAGCTGAACCGCCTGATCGAACTCCAGATGGAGGGCGCGGTCGGCTGACGCCGCCGTTCCCCGCGTGGCGGGCCGGCGACGCCGGCCCGCCCGCACGAAGCCCAACCTCGCCGTCACGGAACAGACAGACCAAGGAAGACATGACTACCCAGGCTTCCGCGCCGCCGCCCAGCACCAAGTCGCAGGCGCTGCGCTCGTACGACGTCGCCGACTTCCCGGCCCTCACCGGCCTGGAGGAGGACTGGCGCTTCACCCCGCTCAAGCGCCTCCGCGGCCTCTCGGGCGACGTGCCGGCCGAGACCGGCACGGTCCGGCACGAGTACGGCGACCTGCCCGAGGGCGTGGCCATCAGCCGGATCGGCCGCGACGACGAGCGGATCGGCAGCGTGCTCACTCCGGTGGACCGGGTCAGCGCGCTGGCGTACGGCGCTGCCGCCGAGGCCCTGTTGGTGCGGGTGGCCCCGGACGTGGTGCTCGGCCAGTCGGTGGGCCTGCGGGTGGTCGGCACGGGCGCGGGGCAGCCGGCGTTCGGGCACACGTTCGTCGAGATCGGCCGCTTCGCCGAGGCGACCCTGGTGCTGGAGCACGTCGGATCGGCCACCCTGGCCGACAACGTCGAGGTGGTCGTGGCCGACGGCGCGAAGCTGACCCTGGTCACCGTCGCCGACTGGGCCGACGACGCGGTCCAGGCCCAGCACCTGAAGGTCAGGCTGGGTCGGGACGCCAAGGTCATCCACATCCAGGTGTCCCTGGGCGGGGACCTGGTCCGGCAGTTCACCTCGGTGGAGTACACCGGTCGGGGCGGCGAGGCCGAGCTGTACGGCGTCTACTTCGCCGATGGCGGCCAGCACCTGGAGCACCGGCAGCTCGTCGACCACAACGTGCCGGACTGCCGCAGCTACGTCGGCTACCGGGGCGCGCTGCAGGGCGCGGACGCGCACACCGTCTGGGTCGGCGACGTGCTGATCCAGGCCGAGGCGACCGGCACCGACACGTACGAGATCAACCGGAACCTGCTGCTCACCGATGGCGCGCGCGCGGACTCCGTACCCAATCTGGAGATCGAGACCGGCGAGATCGCCGGCGCTGGCCATGCCAGCGCGACCGGCCGCTTCGACGACGAGCAGTTGTTCTACCTGATGGCCCGGGGTATCCCGGAGGGTGAGGCCCGTCGCCTGGTGGTCCGTGGCTTCTTCGCCGAGGTGATCAACAAGATCCCGGTGGAGTCGCTGCGCGAGCGCCTGGGCGACGCGATCGAGGCCCGGCTCAGCAAGGCCGGCGCCTGATGATCCGGATCTGCTCCACCGAGGACGTGCCGAAGGGCACCGCCATCAGAGCGGACGTCGACGGCACCCCGATCGCCCTGGTGCACGGTGAGGACGGCGAGTTCTACGCCGCGTACGACGAGTGCTCGCACGCCGCCGTCGCCCTCTCCGAGGGTGAGGTCGACGGCTGCACGCTGGAGTGCTGGCTGCACGGCTCGCGCTTCGACCTGCGCACCGGCGCGCCGACCGGCCTGCCCGCCACCGAACCCGTACCCGTCTACCCCGTCGAAGTCCGCGACGGCGACATCTACCTGAGCCTGACGCCGAGTAATGGAGTGACCCGATAATGAGCACCCTGGAGATCCGCGACCTGAAGGTGTCGGTCAAGCTGCCCGAGGGTGAGCTCAAGCCGATCCTGGCCGGCGTCAACCTGACTGTGAAGTCCGGTGAGACCCACGCCATCATGGGCCCCAACGGCTCCGGCAAGTCCACCCTGGCGTACTCGATCGCCGGCCACCCCAAGTACGAGATCACCGGCGGCTCGGTGACCCTCGACGGCGAGGACGTCCTCGCCATGACCGTCGACGAGCGCGCTCGCGCCGGCCTCTTCCTGGCCATGCAGTACCCGGTCGAGGTCCCCGGCGTCTCGGTGGCGAACTTCCTGCGCACCGCGAAGACCGCCATCGACGGCGAGGCGCCGAAGCTGCGCACCTGGGGCGGCGAGCTGCGCGGCGCGATGGAGCGCCTGCAGATGGATCCGGCGTTCGCCCAGCGCAACGTCAACGAGGGCTTCTCCGGCGGTGAGAAGAAGCGGCACGAGATCGTCCAGCTGGAGCTGCTCAAGCCGAAGATCGCCATCCTCGACGAGACCGACTCGGGTCTCGACGTGGACGCGCTGCGCGTGGTCAGCGAGGGCGTCAACCGGGTCCGCGACACCGGCGACACCGGCGTGCTGCTGATCACCCACTACACGCGGATCCTGCGCTACATCAAGCCGGACCACGTGCACGTCTTCGTCGCCGGTCGGATCGTCGAGCAGGGCGGCCCGGAGCTTGCCGACAAGCTCGAGGCCGAGGGTTACGAGCGGTACGCCGCCGGGGCCGGTTCGGCCAAGGCCTGAGTGCGAGAGGCGCTGTCGAGATGACCAGCATCGCGATCCCCGAGGGGATGCCGCAGTACGACGACGTGCCGCGTTTCGACGTGGCCCGGGTGCGCGCCGACTTCCCGATCCTCGACCGGGAGATCAACGGGCACCCGCTGGTCTACCTCGACAGCGCCAACACCTCGCACAAACCGCGTCAGGTGCTCGCCGTGCTCGACGAGCACTACGCGCGGCACAACGCCAACGTCTCGCGCTCGGTGCACACGCTGGGCACCGAGGCCACCGAGGCGTACGAGGGGGCGCGGGCCAAGCTCGCCGCGTTCATCAACGCCCCGAGCGTCGACGAGGTGGTGTTCACCAAGAACTCCACCGAGGCGATCAACATCGTGGCGTACGCCTTCTCCAACGCCTCGCTGCGTCCGGACGGCGACCCGCGGTTCCGGCTCGGCCCCGGGGACGAGGTGGTGATCTCCGAGATGGAGCACCACTCGAACATCGTCCCGTGGCAGCTGCTCTGCGAGCGCACCGGCGCGACCCTGCGCTGGTTCCCGGTCACCGACCAGGGCCGGTTGGACGAGTCGGGCCTGGAAGATCTGGTCACCGAACGGACGAAGATCGTCTCGCTGGTGCACATGTCGAACATCCTGGGCACCGTCAACGCCACCTCCCGGATCACCGCGCGGGTCCGTGAGGTGGGCGCGCTGCTGCTGCTGGACTGCTCGCAGTCGGTGCCGCACCTGCCCATCGACGTGGTCGACCTCGACGCCGACTACATCGTGTTCACCGGGCACAAGATGCTCGGTCCGACCGGCATCGGCGTGCTCTGGGGCCGGGGCGAGCTGCTGGCGGCCATGCCGCCGGTGATGGGCGGCGGCTCGATGATCGAGACGGTGACCATGGCCCGGTCGACGTTCGCCGCCCCGCCGGCCCGCTTCGAGGCGGGAACTCCGCCGATCGCCGAGGCGGTCGCGCTCGGCGCGGCGGTCGACTACCTCACCGGGATCGGCATGCCGGCCATCCAGTGGCACGAGAAGGAGCTGACGGCGTACGCGCTGGACGCCCTCGGGTCGGTGCCCGACCTGCGGATCTTCGGCCCGACCGTACCGATCGGCCGGGGCGGCACCATCTCGTTCGCCCTCGGTGACGTGCACCCGCACGATGTGGGCCAGGTGCTCGACTCGCTGGGCGTGCAGGTGCGGGTGGGTCACCACTGCGCGAAGCCGGTGTGCAGCCGGTTCGGCGTTCCGGCGATGACCCGGGCGTCGTTCTACCTCTACACCACCACCGGGGAGATCGACGCCCTGGTGGGCGGTCTGGAGCAGGTACGGAAGGTGTTCGACTGATGGTGCAGCTCGACCAGCTCTACCAGGAGATCATCCTGGATCACTACAAGCACCCGCACGGGCGGGGCCTGCGTGACGCCGACGACCCGGGCGACCAGGTCGCCGAGGCGCACCACGTCAACCCGACCTGCGGTGACGAGGTCACCGTCCGGGTGGCCACCGACGGCACCGTTCTGCACGACATCTCGTACGACGGCATGGGTTGCTCGATCAGCCAGGCCTCGGCGAGCGTCCTGCACGAACTGCTGCGCGGTCGGGGCGCCGGGGAAGCATTCGAGGTGCACGAGGCGTTCGTCGAGTTGATGTCCGGACGTGGCCAGGTCACGCCGGACGAGGACGTACTCGGTGACGGGGTCGCTTTCGCGGGCGTGGCCCGCTATCCCGCCCGGGTCAAGTGCGCGCTGCTGCCGTGGATGGCGTTCAAGGACGCCGCGGCACGCGCCGGTGTGGGCGTGAGCCCGGAGGTGAAGGCATGAGCAGCGAGGATACGGCTACTGCGGCGACGCCGGAGGCCGGCGACACCGTCGCGGCGCAGACCGGCGCGGTGAGTGGCGACGCCGCCGCCCCGGCGGGTGGCGTCAGCAAGGCCATGATCGCCGACATCGAGGAGGCGATGAAGGACGTCGTCGACCCGGAGTTGGGCATCAACGTGGTCGACCTGGGCCTGGTGTACGGGGTGCACGTCGACGACGAGAACGTCGCGACCCTGGACATGACGCTCACCTCGGCGGCGTGCCCGCTGACCGACGTGATCGAGGACCAGGCCCGGCAGGCCCTCACCACCGGCCCCGGTGGCGGCCTGGTCAACGACATCCGGATCAACTGGGTGTGGCTCCCGCCGTGGGGCCCGGACAAGATCACCGACGAGGGTCGGGACCAGCTCCGTTCCCTCGGCTTCAACGTCTGACCCCGACTCCCGACCTTCTCCGTTCGAGCGCGGTGCCCTCCGGGGTGCCGCGCTCGTCGTGTTTAGAGGTGAAATCTATTGTGGAACGGATCGTTCCGGTCTGCTAAGCTGAGTTTGACACGGAGCGGAACGTTCCGTTTCACGGGGAAACTCGGCGGATCAGCGGAGAGGGTCGGGACAATGAACGAGACGGCAGCGGGACAGTGGCGGATCGTGCTCGACGAGGCGCACCGGGCGCTGCGGACGACCGCCGAGGGGATCCCGGCCGAGGCCTGGGACCTCTCCACCCCCTGCGAGCGGTGGACGGTCACCCAGGTGCTCCAGCACGCGACCGGCGACCAGCTCGCCTACGTCGCGGCGATCACCGGCGGATCGGGGCCGGAGGAGGACCCGTTCGCGCCCTCCGGGCGGATCGAGGGGGACAAGCTGACCGGCCTGTACGCCGCCCTCGACGCGTCCGCCCTCGCCTGGGTGGGCGTCGCCGACGAGGATCCGCAGGTGCCGACACCGCTGCCGCACGGCGCGCTGCCGGCCCACCTGGCTGCCGTCGCCGCCGCCCTCGACGCGGCGGTGCACGCCTGGGACATCGCGGTGGCCACCGGTCAGCCGTCCCCGCTCCACGACGACCTGGCCCGCCCCCTGTTCGAGGTCGCGCGGCAGATCGTCGAGCCGCTGCGGTCCTACGGCGCGTACGCGGCGGCGCTCGACCCGGGAGCGGAAGCCGACGACGTGAGCGCGCTGCTCTCCTACCTCGGCCGTGACCCCCGGTGGGCCGAGTCGCGGCACTGACCGGTCCCGATCCGCCAAGATCGTGCTCGATCATTGTTGTAGTGGCCTCGGTGTCTCGCCGAGGCCACTACAACATGGTGCGAGCACGATCTTCGATTGGCGCCCGCGGCTCGCCCGCCGGGTGGGAGTGATCGGGCGCCCGATCCCGGCAAGATCTGCGCAACTTCACCGATGTTGCGGTTTCCCGCGTGGCGGATGCAGCAACATCGGTGAAGTTGTGAGGATCTTGGGCGCGGGGCGCGGGGCGCGGGGCGCGGGGCGCGGGGCGCGGGGCGCGGGGCGCGGGGCGCGGGGCGCGGGGCGCGGGGCGCGGGGCGCGGGGCGGACTACGACGCCGATCTTGCGCTTTCTGTGCCGACTTAATTCGCGAAGGTGAACATTTCGGCGTCGCTAAGTGCAAGATCGGCGGGCGGATGCGACGGCGCTGCGGGGAAATCCGTTGCGGGGACGACTGCCGGCGCGCAGGATGCCGATGTGATCGAGGCGTACGCGATGCGGGTTCTGGTCCCTGCGACGACTGCCGGTCGTCGACAGCGGCCGGTACCGGGGCGGGCCTCGATCCTGCGTCGACGGCCATGAGCGGGGCGTTCCTCGCCGGTCTGGTGGCCGGCTACGGCGTCGCCATCCCGGTCGGCGCGATCGCGATCCTCATCCTGGGGCTCAGTGCCCGTACCTCGTTCCGGGTCGGCGCGGCAGCGGCCCTCGCGGTGGCGACGGCCGACGGGCTCTACGCGGCGGTGGCCGCGCTGGGCGGCGCGAGCCTGGCCGGGGTCATCGCGCCGGCCGCCGGTCCGCTGCGGGTGGCCGCCGCCGTGGTCCTGTTAGGGCTGGCCGCGCACGGGCTCTGGCGGACCTGGGCTGCCCACCGCTCCCGACGCGCGCCGACGGCGCGGGGCGGTCGGGGGATGGATACTCCGGGCCGCGCCTACGCGGCGCTGCTCGGATTGACCCTGCTGAACCCGACGACGGTGCTCTACTTCGTCGCGTTGGTCCTCGGTCGTCCGGACACGGCCGACGCGGGACCGGTGCCGGCGGCCCTGTTCGTGGCCGGAGTGTTCCTGGCGTCGGCGAGCTGGCAGCTGCTCATCGCCGGTGGCGGCACGGTGGTCGGCCGTGCGCTGACCGGCCCGCGCGGCCGGCTGGTCACGGGCGTGCTCTCCAGCGTCCTCATCGCCGCGCTGGCGGTGGCCGCGGTGGTGCCGGGCTGACGGTCCGGGTGCGCCGGCGGTGGCGTACGGTCGGGCGGTGACCAGTCGACCCGCTGCCGGGGGAGGCCGGTGGGTCGAGGTCGACCCGGCCCGCGTCGGCCGCTGGGTCGAGGGCTTCGCCGACCGGCACGGCCCGCCCACCACCACCGCACGGGAGTACGGGCTGCTGCTGACCGCCCCCGACGGAGCCACCGCCGAGTTGCACACGCCACCCGGGTCACCCGCCAGCGGCGACGTGGCCGCCTTCGTGGCCGCCGCCGGCACGCCGTACCGGATCGGTCTCTTGTTGGCGCGCAAGGGTGCGGTGGCGATCGGCGTGGCGCTCGGCGCCGAGCTGGTGGTCTCCAAGGTGGACACCCGGTACGTGCAGGGGCGCACCGCGGCCGGTGGGTGGTCGCAGCACCGGTTCGCCCGGCGGCGTGACAACCAGGCCAAGGCGGCGCTGGGTGACGCGGCGGACCTGGCCGTACGGCTGCTGCTGCCGGAGGCGGCGAAGCTGGCGGCCCTCGTCTGCGGCGGTGACCGGCGGGCCGTGGACACGGTGCTCGCGGACCGGCGGCTGGCCCCGCTGCTGCCGCTGCGGGCCGAGCGGCTGCTCGACGTGCCGGAGCCTCGACACGCGGTCCTGGTCGCGGCGGTGAGCGCGGCCCGGGCGGTACGGATCCGGTTGCGCGACCCCGCCCCGGCCGCAGACTGACCGCGTCTGGTCCGCGGCGACGCTACCCCCGCCCCGAACGGGCGGCGTGTGGTCAGCGGCGACGCTACCCGTGCCGGATCACGGCGGCGGCGACTGCTCTCGGCTGGCCGCCCCGTCGAGCCGGAGCAGAGATGACCGCCACCCGAACGGGGGTTCGGGGCGTGGTGCGGCGCGCATCGTCGGAGGATGGGCGCGTGGAGTTCCTGGTGGACATGGTGACGACGGTGCCCGCCGGCACCTCGGAGGACGGGGTTGCCGAGATGCGTGCGCGTGAGGCGGCGCGTTCGGCCGAGTTGACGGCGCGGGGCAGTCTGCTGCGCCTGTGGCGGCCGCCGCTGGCGCCGGGGGAGTGGCGTACGTGGGGGCTCTTCGAGGCTGCCGACGCGGACGAGTTGGAGGCGGTCCTCGCGTCGATGCCGCTGCGCGCCTGGCGGCGGGAGACCGTCACGCCGTTGACGCCGCACCCGAACGACCCCGGTCGGCCGGGGCGGTGACCGTGGCCGGTGACGAGGTGGAGATCCTGCGCGCGGTCCTGAACCGGTGGAGGTCGGCGGTCGACGCGCACGAGCCGGACCGCGTCGCGTCGGTCTTCGCGGATGACGCGATCTTCCAGGGCCTGCACCCGTACGCCGTCGGCCGGGACGGCATCGCGGCGTACTACGCGGCACAGCCGCTGGGCCTGACCGCCGCGTACGAGATCCGGGAGACCCGGCGGCTCGCGGACGACGTGGTCCTCGGCTATCTGGAGGTCGAGTTCGGGTTCACCGACCGACCGGCGCTGACCGTGCACCTCGGTGTGGTCGTCCGGCGGGTCGGGGACGCCTGGTTGATCGGGCACTACCAGGTCTCCCGGCTCGACTGACCACCCAACGACGATCGCGGCAGGCCCGCTCGGTGGGCCTGCCGCGATCGCGTGGAGATGTCAGAGCTGGTTGGTGCCGAAGGTGTCGCAGGTCTTCGGGTCGCCGCTGTTGTAGCCCTGCTCGAACCACTTCTGCCGCTGGGCGGCGGTGCCGTGGGTGTACGAGCTCGGGTCGTTGCCCCGGCCGGACTTCTGCTGAATGGCGTCGTCGCCGATCGCGCCAGCGGTGTCCACCGCGTCCTGAATGTCCTGCTCGCTGATCGACTTGAAGATCGCCTTGTCGTTCTTCGACTTGGTCTCGGTGGCGTGGTTGGCCCAGGCGCCCGCGAAGCAGTCCGCCTGCAACTCCAGCCGGACCGAGCCGGAGGTGGCCCCGGTCTTGCCGTCCTGCGCCTTGGCCTCGGTGCCGAGCAGGTCCTGCACGTGGTGGCCGTACTCGTGCGCGAGAACGTACGGCTGGGGGAATTCGCCAGTGACGCCGAACTCGGACTTGAGCGTGTCGTAGAAGGTCAGGTCGATGTAGACATGCTTGTCCGCCGGGCAGTAGAACGGGCCGACACCCGAGTCGGCCTGACCGCAGCCGGTGTTCACGCTGTTGCTGAAGAACCGGGTGGTGACCGGCTGGTACTGGTCGCCGAACGCCTTCGGCATGGCGTCCTTCCAGTAAGCCTGGATGGAATTGATGAAGAGGGTGTTGCGGCAGTCCTCGGTCTTGGTCGCGCTCGCGGAGCACTCGGCGTCCAGGCTGGAGTTGTCGGCTGGCTGGTCGCTGCCGCCTCCGCCGCCGAGCTGGCTGAGCCCGAACCCGCCACCGGCCAACGCCAGCACGACGGCGATGATGATGCCGATCAGGCCGCCGCCCCGGCCGCCGCCCCCGGGGATCGGGATCCCGAGGCCTCCGCCCCCGCCGCCTCCGCCGGATCCACGCATGTCCTCTACCTGACTGGTGTCGACCTGCGCGTTCTCGTTCAGCTCCATGATGACCTCGATCGCGTGAAATGTCCTGTGATAGGCCGTCAGCGCCGGACCGGGTCCGGACGGCGATTCGGTACCCGATGATCTTGATTGGTAATCCGGCCCGGCTGCTCGACCGCGCCCCGGTACACTTGTCGCCGTGCCGCGCTGCGAAGGCTGAACCGCCCCGCGCCGACGGGCCCACCGCCCGCCGGCGCTTTCGCGTGCCCTGAGTCAGCCTTCCAGACCCCGAGAGCGAGTCCCACGAGATGATCACTGCCACCGGCCTGGAGTTGCGCGCCGGCTCCCGGATCCTGCTGTCCGACACCACCCTGCGCGTGCAGCCCGGTGATCGGATCGGCCTGGTCGGCCGCAACGGCGCCGGCAAGACCACCACCCTGAAGGTGCTCGCCGGCGAGGGCCAGCCGTACGGCGGGCAGATCGACCAGCGCAGCGCCATCGGCTACCTCCCGCAGGACCCCCGCACCGGCGACCTGGAGGTCACCGGCCGCGACCGGGTGCTCTCCGCCCGCGGCCTGGACGTGCTGATGTCCCAGATGAAGGAGATCGAGGCCCAACTGGCCGAGGACGCCAGCGACAAGTTGGTCCGCCGCTACGGCGCGCTGGAGGACCAGTTCGCCGCCCTCGGCGGGTACGCCGCCGAGGCCGAGGCCGCCCGGATCTGCGCCAACCTCGGGCTGCCGGACCGCGCGCTCGCCCAGACCATCGGCACCCTCTCCGGCGGTCAGCGCCGGCGCATCGAGCTGGCCCGGATCCTGTTCCGGGACGCCGGTGAGAACGGCGGCGGCATCCTGCTGCTCGACGAGCCGACCAACCACCTCGACGCCGACTCGATCACCTGGCTGCGCGGCTTCCTCGCCAACCACAAGGGCGGGCTCATCGTGATCTCCCACGATGGCGCGCTGCTGGAGTCGGTGGTCAACAAGGTCTGGTTCCTCGACGCCACCCGCTCGGTAATCGACGTCTACAACCTGGGCTGGAAGGCGTACCTGGAGGCCCGCGAGACCGACGAGCGACGTCGCCGCCGCGAGCGGGCCAACGCCGAGAAGAAGGCCGGCGCGCTGATGGCGCAGGCCGACAAGATGCGGGCCAAGGCCACCAAGACCGTCGCCGCGCAGAACATGGCCCGCCGCGCCGAGAAGCTGATCTCGGGCCTGGAGGAGGTACGCGTCGCCGACCGGGTGGCAAAGGTCCGCTTCCCCAGCCCCGCCCCGTGCGGCAAGACGCCGCTGACGGCGACCGGCCTCTCCAAGTCGTACGGCTCGTTGGAGATCTTCACCGACGTCAACGTGGCGGTGGACCGGGGTTCCCGGGTGGCCATCCTCGGGCTCAACGGCGCCGGCAAGACGACGCTGCTGCGGATGCTCGGCGGGCTGCTCAGCCCGGACACCGGCGAGGTGCACGCGGGGCACGGCCTGCGGTTGGGCTACTACGCGCAGGAGCACGAGACGCTGGACGTGGAGCGGACGGTGCTGGAGAACATGCGCGCCGCCGCGATCGAGCAGTCCGACACGGACCTGCGCAAGATCCTCGGCGCGTTCCTCTTCTCCGGCGACGACGTGAACAAGCCGGCCGGGGTGCTCTCCGGTGGCGAGAAGACCCGGCTGGCCCTGTCCACGCTGGTCTGCTCGGGCGCCAACGTGCTGCTGCTCGACGAGCCGACCAACAACCTCGACCCGGTCAGCCGCGAGCAGGTGCTCGACGCGATCGCCAACTACCCGGGCGCGATCGTGCTGGTCACGCACGACCCGGGCGCGGTGCTCGCGCTCAAGCCGGACCGCGCGATCCTGCTGCCCGACGGTGACGAGGACGCCTGGAGCGACGACCTCCTCGAACTGGTCGAGCTGGCCTGACCGCTGCGCCGGGCGGTCGGGTGGCCGGACCGCCGGGCCTCAGCCCAGCAGGGTCGACCAGCCGGACCGGTCTCAGCCCAGCAGGTCGACGAGCCGGCCCAGCACGCCGGAGCTGACCAGGATCACCACACCGATGCCGACGAAGATCGCCGGTACCAGCCAGTGCCCGGCACGCTCCACCAGGGCGACCACCCGCCGGTGGCCGCCCAGCCAGGCCGCGGCGGCGCACCACAGGCCGATCAGCACCACGAAGATCAGCAGGAACACCGCGCTGTCGCCGGGGCCGAGAGCCCGGAACACGGGTACGTAGACGGCGACGTTGTCGGCCCCGTTGGCGATCGTCACCCCGGCCACGCCGAGCGTGCCGGTGACCACGGTGGCCGGCTCGTCGTCGTCCCGGTGCCACAGCGCGCGGACGCCCAGCGCGATCGGCAGCAGGCCGAGCAGCCCGGTCCACGGGTCCGGCACGACCAGCAACCCGGCGGCGACCACCGCGCTGGCCAGCGCGAGCGCGCCGATGCCCAGATATTGGCCGGCGACGATCTGCGCGGTGCGCGGGCGGCCGGTGGTGCGGGCCGCGACGAAGAACAGCGTGAGGATGACGATGTCGTCGATGTCGGTGGCGGCGAAGACGACGGCCGCGCCGGCTGCGGTGCCGAACAGGTCGATCACGTCCGGGAGCGTACGGGTGGAGGTGTCACCGCGCTCGGGTGGACCGTTCGGGTGGCAGAGCGGGACGGTTCGGGAGGATCACTCTATCGGGAACCTGACATTGCATAGCGTGTCGGTTGGCGAAGAGTTGATATCTGGCGCATGATCGTCCGAGGCGGTCTAATAGGTGGGACCGTATCCGAACCGCACAGTCTGGGACGTGAGGACACAGCATGGCAGCCACTGGCACAGCCACCAGCACTGAGAAGGGTCGCCGGATCGTCGGAGCCGAGCGTCAGACGCTCGCCAAGGACCTGGTAAAGCGGTACACCTCGGGGGAGAGCATCCGCGCGCTGGCGGCCTCGACCGGCCGTTCCTACGGGTTCATCCACCGAGTGCTCACCGAGTCCGGGGTTCAGCTGCGTCAGCGCGGCGGTGCCCGGCGCCGCAAGAAGGCGTGACCCGCCCCTTAGCGTCGTTGACCAACGCCGCTCCCCGGGCAGTCCGGTGACCGCCGAGGCGACCGGGGTTCGGCTGACCTGCGACGGGCCGGTCGCCACGGTGACGTTGTGCCGGCCCGACGTGCTCAATGCCCAGACACCGGCCATGTGGCGCGCGATGAGCGAATTCTCGCGCGACCTGCCCGGTGACGTACGGGTGGTGGTGGTCCGGGGCGAGGGGCGTGCGTTCTCCGCCGGTCTCGACCTCGCGGTTGCCGGTGCGTCCGGCCCGGGGTCGTTCGCCGAGCTGGCCACGCTGCCCGAGGACGAGTGCGCCGACCGGATCGCCGAGTTCCAGGGCGGCTTCAGCTGGCTGCACCGGCCGGACGTCATCTCCGTGGCGGCGGTGCAGGGGCACGCGATCGGTGCCGGCTTCCAGCTTGCCCTCGCCTGCGACCTGCGGGTCCTCGCCGCCGACGCGAGGTTCTCGATGGCCGAGGTGACGCTCGGGTTGGTGCCCGACCTGGCTGGCACGAAGCGTCTCGTGGAGCTCGTCGGCTACTCCCGGGCGCTGGAGATCTGCGCCACGGGCCGCCGGCTGGACGCCGCCGAGGCCGACCGGATCGGGCTGGCTACTCTCGTCGTACCCTCGGGAGAGCTGGACGACGCGGTCCGCGACCTCACGGCGGGCCTGTTGGCCGGCCCGCGGGACGCGGTGGTGGAGATCAAGGCGCTGCTCGCCGGCGCGGCCGGGCGGTCGCACGCCGACCAGCAGCGGGCCGAGCGTGAGGCGCAGACCCGCCGCCTGAGCGATCTCGCCGGCCGGGGCGAATAGTAAGGACCGCGCGGGAAGATCCGGGTTACGACCGAGGTTGTCACACCTGTCGGGAGAATTGACCCGACAGCGCGGTCCGCCCGACGACCCGGAGGTGAGTGGTGTCCAGCCCGATGTCCGGCGGTGGCATGGCCGGGTGGAGCATGCTCCGGTCGATGCGCAACCGCGACGAAGTCTCCACCCACCGGCTCAAGAGCGGGGTGGCCCGCCGCATCGTCGCCTTCGCCCAGCCCTACCGGCGCGACATCGTCGTCTTCCTGGCCACGGTCGTGCTCGCCGCCATCATCGGCGTCGCCACGCCGGTGCTCGCCGGTGACGTGATCAACGCGATCAACCGGGGCGGCACCGAGGCTGGTCGGCTCATCGTCCGGTTGGCCCTGTTCATCGCCGGGCTGGCGGTCGCCGACGCGTTGCTGTCCCTGGCCCAGCGGTGGTATTCCGCCCGCATCGGCGAGGGCATCATCCTCGACCTGCGCACCCGCGTCTACGACCACGTGCAGCGGATGCCGTTGCAGTTCTTCACCCGCACCCAGACCGGCGCCCTGGTCAGCCGGCTCAACAACGACGTGCTCGGCGCCCAGCGCGCGTTCACCTCCACCCTGTCCGGCGTGGTCAGCAACGTCATCCAACTGGTGCTCACCGCCGCGGTGATGTTCACCCTCTCCTGGCAGATCACCGCGCTCTCGCTGGTGCTGCTGCCGATCTTCATCATCCCGGCACGCCGGGTGGGCCGGCGGCTGGCCGACATCACGCGCGAGGCGTACAACCTCGACGCCAAGATGAACGCGACGATGACCGAGCGGTTCGGGGTGGCCGGCGCGCTGCTCGTGAAGCTGTTCGGGCAGCCCGAGATCGAGGCCCGCCGGTTCGCCGACCGGGCCGAGCGGGTGCGTGACATCGGCATCCAGTCCGCCATGTACTCCCGGACATTCTTCGTGGCGATGCTGCTGGTCGCCTCGCTGGCGCAGGCGCTCACCTACGGTCTCGGCGGCTGGCTCGCCGTCACCGGCGGCGTCAGCGCGGGCACCGTCGTGACCCTCGCGCTGCTGCTCACCCGCCTGTACGGGCCGCTCACCGCGCTCTCCAACGTCCGCGTGGACGTGATGAGCGCGCTGGTCTCCTTCGACCGGGTCTTCGAGGTGCTCGACCTCAAGCCCGGCATCGTGGAGAAGGCCGACGCCGTCCCGGTGCCCCGGGGCGCCGGCCGGGTCGACTTCCGCGACGTGCGCTTCCGCTATCCCAGCGCGGCCGAGATTTCCCTCGCCTCGCTGGAGGAGGTCGCCACCCTCGACCGCACCGTCAATGAGCCGGTGCTCAAGGGCGTCTCGTTCAGCGTCGAGCCGGGGCAGATGGTCGCCCTGGTGGGGCCGTCGGGCGCGGGCAAGTCGACACTGTCGATGCTCGTCTCCCGGATCTACGACGTCTCCGACGGCCAGGTCCTGGTCGGCGGGGTGGACGTGCGCGACGCGACGCTCGGCTCCCTGCGCGACGAGATCGGCGTGGTCACCCAGGACTCGCACCTGTTCCACGAGACCATCGCCGAGAACCTGCGCTACGCCAAGCCCGACGCCACCGACGACGAGATCTGGGCCGCGCTCGCCGGCGCCCAGGTCGCCGACCTGGTCCGGTCGCTGCCCGACGGTCTGGACACGACGGTGGGGGAGCGCGGCTACCGCTTCTCCGGCGGCGAGAAGCAGCGCATCGCCATCGCCCGACTGCTGCTCAAGGCCCCGTCGATCGTCATCCTCGACGAGGCGACCGCACACCTCGACTCGGAGAGCGAGGCCGCGGTGCAGCGTGCGCTGTCGGTGGCGCTGGCCGGACGTACCGCCCTGGTGATCGCCCACCGGCTCTCCACCGTCCGGGACGCCGACCAGATCCTCGTGCTCGACGGCGGTCGGATCGTCGAGCGGGGCCGGCACGACGAGCTGGTCGCCGTCGGCGGGCTCTACGCCGAGCTGTACCGCACCCAGTTCGCGGTCGCCGACTCGCCCCGCCCCTTCGTGGACGCGACCGGCCCCGAGCCGGTGGTCATGCCCCTGGGCACGTACGTCGCCGACGAGGCGATGCCGCCGGCCGCCGCCAACTGACGGACGCCTTGGTTGATCGACTCGGGTTGCTGGAAGTCGCGGTCTCCCGGTCGCGTCGACGGCCCGACTTCCTTGACGTCGAGTCGATCAACGGCGACACGGTCAGGTCGGGCGGCGCACCCGCAGGCCCGTCGCCGCGCGCAGCTCGGCGAACGCCGCGCCCAGCGTGACCGGTGTGAAGTGGGCGTTCAGCCCGCTCGGGTTCGGTAGCACCCAGAGCCGGGAGCCGGCCAGCGACTCCGGTTGCGGCCCGAAGGCCGCCTTCGGTCGTTGGAAACCGATCCGGTACGCGGTCACCCCCACCACGGCCACCCAGCGTGGTTTGAATCGGGCCACCTTGTCGGTCAGGACCGCCGCGCCGTCGAGCAGTTCCGCGGCGCTCAGCTCGTCGGCGCGGGCGCTGGCCCGGGCGGCCATGTTGGTGATGCCGAGGCCGAGGGCCGGTAACTCGACCTGCTCGCTCGGGTGCAGCAGTCGGGGGGTGAACCCGCCCAGGTGCAGCGCCGGCCAGAACCGGTTGCCGGGCCGGGCGAAGTGCCACCCGGTCGCGGCCGACCAGAGGCCGGGATTGATGCCGACGAAGAGCACCGACAGCGCTGGCGCGAGCACGTCCGGGATGGTCCGGTCCGCGGCTGCGGCCAGGTCCGTCTTGGTCGGACGGGACCGCGTGTTGATCGACCCGGGTTCTTGGAAGTCGGGGTGTCCTGGTCGCGTCGACGGCCCGACTTCCGGCGAGCCGAGTCGATCAACGGTCGGGTGACCGGGCTGGGTCGGCCCGTGCGGCGTGACCGCACGGGAAGCTCGCGGTCGGTCAGGCTTCACAGGCCCCGCAACGCGCCGCCGTCGACCGGCACGGTGAGGCCGGTCAGGTAACTCGCGGCGGGGGAGAGCACGAACGCGGCCACCCGACCGAACTCGGCCGGGTCGCCGAGGCGTCGCAACGGGATGAGGGCCTCCGCCTCGGCGCGGGCGCGCTCCGGGTCGCCGGTCGCGGCGAACAGCTCCCGGTTGCGGTCCGTCATGATCCGGCCGGGCAGCAGGCCGACGACGCGTACGCCGCGCGGGCCGTAGTCGTCGGCGATGTCCTTGGCGACGCCGACGAGGCCGGGCCGCAGGCCGTTGGAGATGCCGAGGCCGGGCACCGGCCCACGGGCCGACGTGGACAGCACCAGCCCGATCGCGCCCCCGTCGGGCAGCGCCCCGGCGACGGTGCGCGCGGTGCGGACGGTGCCCAGGAAGACGGTCTCGAAGGAGTTCCGCCACTGCTCGTCGGTGATCGACGCGGCGTTGCCGGCGGGCGGGCCGCCGACCGAGATCAGCGCGCCGTCGAGCCGGCCGAAGTGGGTGCGGGCCGCCGCGACGAGCCGCTCCGGGGTCTGCGGGTCGGTCAGGTCCGCGGCGACGCCGACCGCCTTGCCCGGACCGCCCAGCTGCTCGGCGGCGGCGGCCACCGCGTCCGCGTCCCGCGCCGAGAGCACCACCCGGGCACCGTCGGCGACCAGGCACTGCGCCGTCGCGTAACCCAGGCCGCGGGAGGCGCCGGTCAGCACGTACACGCGGTCGGTCAGTCCGAGATCCATAACGCCGATCCTGCCCGATCCGGAGCGTCCCCGCCAACGTTGGCGGCGGGGCGCAGCAGACGTACCCGACCGGCGACCTGCACCGCGATGGCGCCGCCGACGCGGGCGACGGCCGGCAGCCGGCGCGGACGTGGCGCGGTGTGCCCGTCGTAGCGCAGGGCCGCCTCCCGGACCGCCAGCTCCTCCGCGCCCGATGGCGGCAGCGCGGCCCGCCCGCGTAGGGTCCGGGCCAGATCCCAGCCGTCGCGCAGCGAGCCGGCCGTGGGGCGGCCGGCGGCCCAGTCAACGAAGGTCGACAGCCACGCCGGGCCGAGGCCGGCGGCGAGCAGCGGCCAGTGCCGGGCCACCTCGCCGGCGCGCTTGTTCAGCAGCGCCGCCCGGGCGGCGGCCAGCGGCCCCACCGCGAATCCGGCCGGCGACGGACCTCCGGCGACCAGCGCCGCGACCAACTCCGCCTGCCGCGCGGCCAGGCCGGGCCGCGGTGCGGGCCCCTCGGGTGCGCCGTCCCGGTCGCCGCCGGCAGCGCCGGTCAGGTCACGGCCGGGGGCGCCGGTCAGGTCACGGCCGGCAGCGCCGGTCATGTCACGGCCGGGAAGCCGGACGCCGCGGCCAGGGCGTCCAGTTCGGCGCGCAGCTCGGCGGCCGGCGGGTACCCGCCGTCGCGCTCCAGCAGCAGCGCCGGCGGCCGTCGCCGGGCACAGAGCGCGCCGACCAGCTCCAGCACCTGCGGCGGCATGGGATGGGTGTGCGTGTCGTGGTAGAAGCCGCCGTGTTCGGCCCCGCCGGCCACGTGCACGTAGCCGATCCGGTCCAGCGGCAGCCGGTCGAGCAGCGCGAGCGGGTCGGTGCCCCGGTTGCGGGCGTTGGCGTGCACGTTGGCGACGTCCAGCAGCAGCAGCGCGCCGGTCCGGTCCAGGATCTCGGTGAGGAAGTCCGCCTCGTCCAGCTCGTCGTCGGGCCAGTCGAAGAGGGCGGCGATCGGTTCCAGCGCGATCGGCACCGGCAGCTCGGCCTGCGCGCGGGCCACGTTCGCGCAGACCGCGTCGACCGCCTCCCGGCTGCGAGGGAGCGGCAGCAGGTGCCCGGCCTCCAGCCCACCGGCCCGCACGAACGCGATGTGCTCGCTGACCAGCGGGGCGTCCACCCGCTGCGCGACGGCGGCCAGGTGGGCGATGCGGGCCGGGTCGACCGGTTCGACGCCGCCGAGGGAGAGCCGCACCCCATGGGGTACGACTGTCACACCGCGCTCGCGCAGCCCCGTCAGCCCGACCGGAAGGGGCCCGGCCGACGCCACGGACTCGGCCACCACCTCGACGAAGCGCAACCCGGGCAGCTCGGCCACGAAACCGGCGATCTCGGGACGCCAGCCGATGCCGACGCCGTACGGGCCGGTCACCCGCCGCACCCACCGCCGCCGCACCCGCCGCCTCCACCGCAGGAGCTGCCACCGCCGCAGGAGCTGCCGGTCGTACCCGACGACCCGGTGCCGGCACCCGACGACCAGCCGCTGCTGGCGATCGCCTGGCGCTGGATCTCGGCCTGCGCGGCGAAGCCCGGGTCGATGGCCCACAGCGACACCGTGCCGTACAGCGCCACGCCCATCGCCGCGCCGGCCGCGCCGTAGGTGGCGTACGCGGGGGACGAGTCGGGAGCGAGGTGGCGGTGTCGGTTCCGCAGGTCGCGCAGCGCGTTGCGACCGGCCGGGGTGGTCTCCGGCACCCGCCAGAGCAGCAGCACCGCCACCGCCACGCCGACCAGGGTGAGCAGCAGGAAGCCCACCGGTCGGCCGTTGGCCAGCCCGGCGAACAGCCGTACGACGCCGAACACCAGCAGGGCGGCGAGGAGCAGCCGCCACTGTTGTGCGGTGACCCGCCGCGCCGGGTTCACTCGCAGTCCCCGCTCTTCGAGGCGGGCCCCGAGCTGGTCGAGCGCGGCGGCCACCCGCTCGTCCTGGGCCAGGTCCCGGGCTCGGACGCCCTGGTGGGCGGCCCAGTGGATCGCCTGCTTCAGTGGGGTGAGCCCGGTCGGGGCCGGGCCGGTGGTGCGCAGGTGACGATCCGGGCCGACGTCGATCGCGCCGCTGCTCCGCAGGCCGCCCAGCGCGGCGTGCACCGCGAGGGTCGGCCCACCGTTGAGGTAGCCGACCTCCTCGGGGTCGAGCCGCTTGGCGACGGGGGGTTCCGCGCCGGTGCCGAGACGCACCCGGTGCAGCACCGCGACGGCGGCCACCACGACGGCCGCCACGAGGTAGAGCCGCAGGAAGGTCGGACCGGGGACACCCCAGGTGTCGCCCGAGGCGGCGTGGACGATCATCGGTTGCTCCTGTCGCCGGAGGGGTCGGCGGCCCCATTGTGGAGCACCGTCGCCATCCGGTCGGGCCGGGGCACCCGCGTCGTCGGCGGTGGCGCGAACACCGCTCAGCGGCGGCGGACCGCCTCCTCGACCAGGTCCAGCACCGGGCCCAGGTCACCGGCCGGTCGGCCCATGGCCAGGTGCAGCACCAGGCCGTCGTAGGCCAGCTCCAGGAACTGGGCCAGCACGTCGATCGGTACGTCCTCGCGCAGCACCCCGGCGTCGCGCTGGCGGGCCAGCCGGTCCCGGGTCGCCTCGGCGATCGCGGCGGACCGCTCGGCCCAGCGCTTGGCGAACGCCGGATCGGTGCGCAGCCGGCGGGACACCTCCAGTTGACTGCCCAGCCAGCCGGTGGTGTCCGGCGAGACGGCGCGGGCCAGCAGGTCGCGCATCACCTGCACCAGACCGTTACGGGCGACCGTTTCGACCATGGCGGCGGCGTCGTCCTCGGCGACGGCGAGGAAGAGCGAGTCCTTGTCGCGGAAGTGGTGGAAGATGGCGCCCCGGGACAGGCCGGTGGCCTCCTCGAGGCGGCGGACGGTGGCCCCCTCGTAGCCGAGTCGGGCGAAACACGCCCGGGCCGCGGCAAGGATCTCCTGCCGGCGCGCGTCGAGCTGGTCCTGACTTACTCTGGGCACACCTCGATCGTCGCAGGTCACCTCGGGCGGTGCAAACCGTACGTACGGCTTGGTAACGCGACGTTTACGATCCAGCGGTGACCCGCTCGTACCCCGCGCCGTCCGGCCCGCTGACCGTCGCCACCGTCCAGGCCACCCCGGCGCCCGGTGACGTCGCCGGAAACGCGGCGGCCGCCGCCGAGCTGGTCCGGCTCGCCGCCGGGCAGGGCGCCCGGGTGGTCGTCCTCCCCGAGCTGTACCTGTGCGCGTACCACCCGCCGACCCTCGCCGCCGATCCGGTCGGCACCCACGTGGCGGCCGACCCGGCCGGGCTGGTCGCCGACGGTCGGCTCGACCCGCTGCGCGCCGCGGCACGGACCGCCGGGGTCACCGTGGTGGTCGGCGCCGCGGTCCGGCACCCGGACGACCGGCGGACCATCGCCGCCCTCGTGGTCGACCGCGCTGGCGCCGTCCGGGTCGGGTACGACAAGCAGCAGCTCTGGGGCGACGAGCGCGACCTGTTCAGCCCCGGCGGGCGGGGCGCCACGCTGCTCGTCGACGACTGGCGGCTCGGGCTGGGCATCTGCTACGACGGCTGCTTCCCGGAGCACGGCCGGGCCGCCGCGCGCGACGGCGCGCACGCCTACCTGTGTCCCAGCGGCTACCTGGCCGGCTCGGAGCACCGCCGGGACCTGTACTACGCGGCGCGGGCACTGGACAACACGATGTTCGTGGTCTTCGCCAACGCTGTCGGCGGCAGCGACCCGTGGCGGTTCAACGGCGGTGCGGCGATCTACGACCCGCAGGGACGTACGCTCGCCCGGGGCGCCGACGAGGGCACGGACACGCTCGTGGCGACCCTCGAGCCGGCCGTGCTGACGGCCACCCGGGCAGCCCATTCGATGCTCGCCGATCTGCTGCCGGGCCAGGGCGGCGCGCGGATGTCGCTGACCGGTTAAGCCCATCGTCAACTCGAAACACGCGGGTCTGTTGGCGGACACGTCGGTCCCGTAGGGTGCCCGAGTGCCACTGCTCCTGCTGGACCTGGACAACACCCTGCTGGACCGGGCCGGGCCCTTCCGCCGCTGGGGTGAGCGCTTCCTGGACCGCATCGGCGCGCCCTCCACCGACATCGACTGGCTGGTCTCGCTCGACGCGGACGGGTTGACCGACCGCTGGGACCTGGCCGACGCGATCCGGGACCGCTACGAGCTGCGCATTCCCTCGATCGACCTGGTGGAGGAGCTGCACGACGGGGTGGTGGCGCAGACCCGGCTCGACCCGCTGACCGCCTGCGCGCTGCGCATCGCCGACGACGCGGGGTGGGTGCCCGTGGTGGTGTGCAACGGCACGGTACGCCTGGAGGACGCCAAGATCCGTCGTACCGGCCTGGACCGCTACGTCGCCGACTGGGTGATCTCCGAGGAGGCCGGGGTCAGCAAGCCCAACCCGCGGATCTTCGCGCTCGCCGCGCAGCGGGTCCGGATGCCGCTGCGTGGCGCGTGGGTGGTCGGCGACAGCCCGGAGGCGGACATCGGCGGCGCCGCCGCGGTGGGGTTGCCCAGCGTCTGGCTGCACCGGGGGCGGACCTGGTCGGACGTCCGGTTCGCGCCGAGCCGCACGGTGGACGGGCTGATCGCCGCCGTCGCCACGGTCCTCGCGAGCTGACGCGGCCACCGCAGTCGAGCTGACGCGGCCACCGCTGGCTGACACTTCCGGCGCTGGCTGACGGCGGCCACCGCTGTCGAGCTGACGCTTCCGGCGCTGGCCGACGCGGAAAACCGTCGTAATTCGGTTGACCCGCTGTCCGAGCCGCGGCGAGGATGGGCGGCGCATCGTGCACCGGGCATACCGCCCGTTCGAGGAGAGGAGGCCGGTCATGGCCGTCTTCGCAGGTCGCTTTCCGCTGCCTATCTCAGCCTCGACCAAGGGAACCTCACCACAGTGCGCGATCATGACCTCCCGGCGCTGGAGCGCCGGACCCGCGGCAAGCGCCGCTTCGACGACGACGAACCGCAGTTTCTGAAGCGGGCCCGGCCCACCGAGTCGCCCGCCGATCCCGACACCGAGCCTGATCCCGACACCGGCGAACGCTGGTCGTCCTGGGACGACGCGGTGCACGGGCCACAGCCGTACCCGGACTGGTTGGTCACCGAACTGGCCGCCAAGGACACCGAGCTGGGTGTGCTGAAGACCGGCAAGGAGGCGGACGTCCACCTGGTCCGCCGGGCGGTGCCGGACACGGACCGGTCCTGCCTGCTGGCGGTGAAGCGGTACCGGGACGCCGAGCATCGGCTGTTCCACCGCGACGCCGGCTATCTGGAGGGCCGCCGCGTGCGGCGTTCCCGGGAGATGCGGGCGATGGTCGGCCGGACGGCCTTCGGCCGCCAGATGATCGCCGGGCAGTGGGCGGCGGCCGAGTTCGCGGCGCTGGCGCGGCTCTGGGAGATCGGCGCCGGGAACGACCGGATCGCCGTGCCGTACCCCGTGCAGTTGCGGGGCACCGAGCTGATGTTGGAGTTCGTCGGCGACGCCGGGTCGGGCCTGGCGGCGCCCCGGCTGGCCCAGCTGCGGCCCGGCCCAGCCGAGCTGCGCGACCTGTGGGGCCAGCTGGTCGAGGCGCTGCGCGTGCTGGCCCGGGCGGGCTACGCGCACGGCGACCTGTCGCCGTACAACCTGCTCGTGCACTCCGGGCGGCTGGTCGTGATCGATCTGCCGCAGGTGGTCGACGTGGTGGCGAACCCGCAGGGGCCCGAGTTCCTGGCCCGCGACGTACGGGTGGTCGGCGCCTGGTTCGTGGCCCGGGGGTTGAGCGCCGAACAGGCCGATCCCGGCGCGCTGACGGGGGAGTTGCTGCGCGAGGCGGGCATCCGCTGACCGGAGCGGGTCGGGTGGCCGGGGTGGCCGCCCGACCCGCCCGTGTCGATCACTGCAGGTAGCGCTCCACCTCGGGCTTGGGGCGTTCGCCCTGCGAGTCGGGGTCGCCGTGGCTGGATCGGGCGGCCCGGCGGCGGCGCAGCAGGTCCCAGCACTGGTCGAGGGATTCCTCCAGGGCGCGCAGCCGCTCGCTGGTCTCGCCCTCGGTGCCGGACTCGTGGGCCTGGGCCTCCGCGCGCAGCCGGTGCTCCTCGTCGACCAGCTCGGAGATCCGGTTCAGGATGGTCTTGTCGTCCATGCCACAGAGCCTGGCACAGGGTGCCCGTCATCGCCCGGATTCGGGGGTACCGGTGCGTCCTTGCTCACTGCGCTGCCCGCCCTCTGGGACTGCCCGGACGTGGCCCGCCCCGGCGGGTCCGGTGGACGACCGACCGCGGAACCGTCGTCGTCCGGACCGGCCGACGGCGGCGGCGGATCGATCTACGGGCGCGACCTGCGCCGGTGCCGGGTCCTGACAATCCACTCAGGACCGACTAGGGCGCAGACATCGATGCCCGTCTAGGGCAACGATCGAATCTCACCGGTCACAGGTCTGGAGGTGTCCCGGATTTGGTGAGATGCTTCCGACGCCCAGAAGGTGAAAATTCCACAGTCCCGACCGGCCGAAGTGGACCGCCCAGGCCGCCGGGGCGACGAGGAGACAGCGCATGTCCCAGGTGTCCGATGCCGGCCCCGCCCCCGTCAGCACCGAACCCCGGATGATCCCACTCCGTCGTGCCCTGCCCGCGCTGGTCCGCGATCCGCTCGGCGCGCTCGTCGGCTTCGCGGACGCCGCCGGTGGCGACGTCGTCCGGCTGAACCTCGGCTCGTTCCGTCCCTACCTGGTCAGCCATCCCGAGCACCTGCAACGAGTGCTGAGGGACAACGTTGCCAACTACACCCGCGACGGGGAGGGCCTGTTGTGGCGGCCGGTCCGGCGGATCGTCGGCGACGCCATCCTGGTCGCCGAGGGTGAGATCTGGGAGTCCAGCCGCGGCGCGCTGCAACCCCTGTTCACCGCCAAGCGCGCCGAGACGCTCGTCGACCGGATGGCCGAGGCGATCAACGAGGCCGTCGACGAGTGGCTGGAGCCGGCCCGCGACGGCCGCCCGATCGACGGCGGCGCGGAACTCACCCGGATCGTGCTGCGGACCACGATGCGGGTGCTCTTCGCCGACCGCATCTCGGTGCCGGACGCGTTGCGGATCAGCGCCGCGCTGGACACCGTCACCACCGCGATGCTCCCGCGTCTGCTGGTGCCGTTCGTGCCGTACGCGGTGCCGATGCCCGGCGACCGGCCCTTCCGCGAGGCGGTGCGGACCATCGACGAGGTGGTGCTGCCGATCATCCGGGAGGCCCGCGCCCGGCCCACCGACGGCGACGACATCATCTCCACCCTCTGCCGGCCGCGCGCCGACGGCAGCGAGCCCGACGAGTACGCGATCCGCGGCGACGTGGTCGCGATGTTCTCCACCGCCACCGAGACCACGATCGCGCTGCTCTCCTGGCTGTGGCCGGTGCTGGCGTCCCGGCCCGACGTGGCGGAGCTGATGACCGACGAGATCGAGCGGGTGGTGGGCTCCGAACGGGTCGGCCGCGAGCACCTGCCGCAACTGCGCTACGGCCGGATGGTGCTCGACGAGATGCTGCGGCTCTACCCGGCCGGTTGGATGATCCCCCGTACCGCCGTCGCGGACGACGTGCTGGGCGGTGCGCGGATCAAGGCGGGTGGCACCGTGCTGGTCAGCCCGTACGTCACCCAGCGGATGTCGACCTTCTGGGACGATCCGACGCTGTTCGATCCGGAGCGCTTCGCGCCGGAGAAGCCCCGCCGGCGCTACCGCTACTCGTACTTCCCGTTCGGTGGTGGGCCGCACCAGTGCCTCGGGCAGTACCTGTTCCTGCTGGAGGCGCAGCTCATCGTCAGCACCGTGCTGAGCCGCTACCGGTTCCGGCTGCGCGAGCCCGTCGGCCTGACACCCCGGCTCGGCGCCTCGCTGCAACCCAAGCAGCGGGCCGAGCTGATCGTCACTCCGGTCGAACGCCCGGTCGTCTCGTGACCGGCGCGCCGTGGCCGGTGCAGGCCGGGCCCGACGCCGTCGCCGAGCAGGGCCGGGTGTGCGCGCTCGCCGTACGAGGCGTCCGCGACCTGCAGGGCGTCACCGCCGCCCACCCGGAACTCTTCGACGCCGCGCCGTTCGACGCCGCGCTGCTCAGCTCGGTGGCCACCGCGATCGCGTTCACCGCGCCGTGGCACACCGCCGCCGAACTGCGGCTCACCACCCGTACCCTGCTCTGGGTCTTCGCCGCCGACTGGCAGGTCGACTACCTCGCCCGGTCGGCGGACGACGTCCGGGCGATCGTGACCGACTGCCTGGCGGTCGCCGACGGCGCCGCGCCGCCGCCCGGCCGGCACCTCGCGCGACTGTTGGCCGACCTGCGCGACGAGCTGGCCGCCGTGCCGGCGTTCCGCCGGCTGCGCCCGATCTGGCGCGAGGAGCTGGCCCGGATGCTCGCCGCCGTGTCGCGGGAGTGGGACTGGAAGAACCTGCCCACCGACCCGACCACCGGGCAGCGCCTGCCGGACCTGGACCGCTACCTGGACAACGCCGACAACCTCGCCTGCTCCTTCGTCAACGTCACCCACTGGATCGCCACCGGCGACGACAGGACCCTCGCCCAGTTGACCGACCTGCTCGACGCCGGCCGTGGCGTGCAGCGGGTGCTGCGGCTGGTCAACGACCTCGCCACGCACGAGCGGGACGCCGAGTGGGGCGACCTGAACGCCCTGCTGCTGGTCGACGACCCGGCGCGGGTGCACGCCCGGCTCGCCGAGCTGACCACCCGGTCCCGCGGCGACCTCGCCGCCCTCGCCGAGCGTTGCCCTCGCCAGGCGGACTACCTGCACCGGCAGATCTCCTTCACGGGTGGCTTCTACCAGCTCTCGGACTTCTGGGGAGCACGCGATGAGTGAGGGCCCGGGGCACGTGCTGGTCCAACCCGCCACCGACGCCGCGCGCGAGCTGATCGCCGGCCTGGCGCTGCGCCCGTGGGGGCAGGTAGCCCCCTCGGTGTACGAGAGCGGCCGGCTGGTCGCCGACGCGCCCTGGCTGCCGGGGCACCACCAGCGGATCGGGTTCCTGCTGCGCGGGCAGCGCCCCGACGGGGCGTGGGGCCCACCCGAGGGGTACGCCCTGGTGCCCACCCTCAGCGCCGTCGACGCCCTGCTCGCGGCGCTGGCCGACGGAAAGTCTGCCGGTCCGCACCTGCTCACCCCGGTGCGGCGCGGGCTGGACGCGCTCACCGGCCGCCTGCTCGCCACGCACGCGCGGGCGCTGCCCGACACCCCGGCGCTGGATCTCATCGTTCCCGCCCTGGTCGAGTCGATCAACGGGCGGTTGACCCGGTTGGGTCGGGCGGTCGCCGACCGGTTGCCCCGTCCGCCGCTCGCGCTGCCCGCCGGGCTCGGCCCCGACCGGCTGCGGGCGGTACGCGGCGCGGTCGCCGCCGGGGCGCCGCTGCCGGCGAAGCTGGCCCACTTCTACGAGGTGCTGGGCGCGACGCCGGCCGACGCCGGGCCGACCCTCACCGCGGTCGGCGCGTCACCCGCCGCGACCGCCGCCTGGCTGAGCGCCGCCGGCCCGGACGCCGGCCCCGCCGCGTACACGTTCCTGCGGACGCTGATCCGCGACGGCGACGGTCCGGTGCCCTGTCCGACCCCGATCACCGTGTTCGAGCGGGCCTGGGTGCTCGGCGGCCTGCGTCGTGCCGGTGTCGCGCTCAACCCGCCGGCGGCCGTGCTGCGCACCCTGGCCGCCGCCACCGCCGCCGAGGGCATCGCCACCGGCGAGGGGCTGCCGACCGACGCCGACACCACCTCGGTCACGTTGGACGCGCTGGCCCGGCTCGGCCACCTCGCCGACCCGGCGGGCCTGTGGGCGTACGAGACGGCGGACGGTTTCTGCACCTGGCCGGGGAGTGAGGACGGCTTCTCGGTCACCACCAACGCGCACGTGCTGGACGCGTTCGGCCAGTACGTGACCGGGCACCCCGGCGCGGACGCGCGGTACCACCGGACGGTCGACCGGCTCAGCGCCGTGCTGCCGGCGCACCAGCTCGCCGACGGCCGCTGGCAGGACCGGTGGCACGCCTCGCCGTACTACGCGACGGCCTGCTGCGTGCTGGCCCTGGCGGAGTTCGGTCGCGGCGGCGTGGCGGCCGAGGCGCTCGACCGGGCGGCCGGTTGGGTGCTGGACGGGCAGCGGGCCGACGGGTCGTGGGGGCGGTGGGACGGCACGGTCGAGGAGACCGCGTACGCCCTGCAGGTGCTGGTGGCCGTGCCGACCGGAGCGCCCCGGGTCGACGACGCGGTGGCGCGCGGCCACGCCTATCTCCACCAACGGTCCGACCGGTCGGACCCTCCACTGTGGTACGGAAAAGAGCTGTACTGTCCTACCGCGATCGTTCGCGCGGCTGTCCTGGCTGCCTGTCGGCTCGCCTCCGCCCATCTGGGCGGGGTCGACCGTTCGGTGGTGGATTGTGGTTACCAGGCAACAAAAACAGCGACTTGAGGGGTTGTGTGGACACTGCTAGCGTACGCAGAGCCTCAGCCCCGTACGCCCCGCCGTGGCGGGACGTCGTCCTCCATGATCACCCGTTGATGAGCTGAGTCAACGCCCTGCCTGGGACGGTTCAATGCGTTCTCGCGGTACGAGTATCCGCACCAAGGTTGTCGCCCTGCTGCTCTCCCTGGTCGCGCTCTGGATGTTCGCGGCGTGGGTCACCCTGCGGGACGGTTTCAACCTGCTCGGTGTCCAGCTGCTCAACAGCAGGGTCTACGCGCCCAGCGAACCCCTGCTGCAGGAGCTTCAGCTTGAGCGGCGGCTGACCCAGGCGTACCTCAGCAACCCCGACGCCGCGCAGCGCGCGGCCCTGGAGGCCGAGCAGCGCAAGGCCACCCAACTGGCGGACGACTTCGCCGACTCGGTCCGCAACTGGCAGGTCGACGTGGCCGGCAGCTCCGCCCTCGACGTCCAGCTCGACGACACGATCGCGCAGATCAACGAGTTGAAACAGACCCGGGCCGACGTGCTGGGCCGCAAGGTCGACCGGATCTCCGCCGCGGACGCCTACACGGACGCCATCGAATCGATCTTCCGGATCTACGACGTCACCGGCAGCCTCGACGACAAGGAGATCGCCGCCGACGCGGCCGCCCTGATCCAGCTCAACCGGATGAAGGAGCTGATCTCGCAGGAGGACGCGCTGCTCAGCGGCCTCTTCGGCACCGGTCGGATCAGCGGCCCCGAGTACGCCCGCTACGTCAGCCTGGTCGGCGCCGAGCGGTTCCTCGGCGAGGAGACCCGCGCCCGGCTCGCCGACGCCGATCAGCGGCGCTACCAAGAGCTCGTCGAGGGTGAGGCCTTCAGCCGGCTGCGCGCCGTCCAGGACAGCATCATCCGCGAGGGCCGGCCGGCGACCCAGTTGCCGGTCGGCTCCGAACAGTGGCGCGGCACCGTCGAGCCGGCGCTCGCCGAGGTGAACGACGCCGTCGTCGACGGCGGCGACGACATCGTCGGCCGGGCCACCGGCGTGGCCGTGATGGTCGTCGTCCGACTCGTGCTCGCCACCGGCCTGGGTCTGCTCGCCGTCATCGCCTCGGTCGTCGTCTCGATCACCACGGCCCGCACCCTCCTGCGCCAGCTCGACCGGCTGCGGCAGGCCGCCTGGCAGCTCGCCGACGAGCGGCTGCCCCGCGTGGTCGACCGGCTCGGCCGAGGCGAGGAGGTCGACGTCGCCACCGAAGCGCCCCCGCTGGAGTTCGGCACCGACGAGATCGGCCAGGTCGGCAAGGCGTTCAACGCCGTCCAGGAGACCGCCCTGCGCACCGCCGTCGAGCAGGCCGACCTGCGCCGCAACGTCCGCGAGGTCTTCCTCAGCCTGGCCCGACGAACCCAGGCGCTGGTTCACCGCCAGCTCACCCTGCTCGACGCGATGGAGCGGCGCGAGCACGACGCGGAGGAGTTGGAGGACCTGTTCCGGGTCGACCACCTGGCCACCCGGATGCGGCGCAACGCGGAGAACCTGATCGTGCTCTCCGGCTCCACCCCGGGCCGGGCCTGGCGGCGCAACGTCCCCATGGTGGACGTCGTACGCGGCGCGGTGGCCGAGGTGGAGGACTACACCCGGGTCAACGTGCTGCCGCTGGGGGCCGTCTCACTCGCCGGCCGGGCGGTCGGCGACATCATCCACCTGCTCGCCGAGCTGATCGAGAACGGCCTGTCGTTCTCGCCACCGCACACCACCGTGGAGGTCCGTGGCCAGCTCGTGGCGAACGGCTTCGCCATCGAGATCGAGGACCGGGGCCTCGGCATGAGCGAGGAGGACCTGGCGGCGGCGAACCACCGCATCGTCGACCAGTCCGAGCTGAACCTGGCCAACGCCGCCCGCCTGGGCCTCTACGTGGTGAGCCGGCTGACCGAGCGGCACGGCGTGCGGGTCCGCCTCAAGGAATCGGCGTACGGCGGCACCACCGCCGTCGTCCTCATCCCGCTGGAGCTGATCACGGCGAACGGCGCCGCCCCGGAGGACTCCGGCGCGATCCCGGCCGGCCCGACGGCCATCGCGCTGCCGGCCGGCCCGACCGCCGCCGGCCCCGTCGAGGGCGGTCGTCCCGCCAGCCTCTCGACGGTCGCGGTCGCCACCGCGGCGACGGACACCAGCGCCCCCGGCGCGGCGCAGCCGGTCACCCCGGTCGCCCCGGCGCTGGCCGAGAGCAGTACCACCACCGAGCAGACGGACGAGGGCGACAAGGACGTCGTACTCCCCACCCGCCAGCGGACCGCGGCGGCGGACCTGCCCACCCGGGCCCGGCGTGTCCTGGGCCAGCCGGCCCTGGAGGGCCCGACGGTACCGACCGGCCTGCCCGCCGTGGAGCGGGCCGGCACCGGTGGCAGCGAGCCGAGCACCGACGGCGGGCCGGTCCCGGCGCGGACCGAGACGGACCGCACCGGCTCCGGACTGCCGGTCCGCGTCCGCCAGGCGAACATCGTGCCCGAGCTGCGCGACGACCCGGCGGCGACCGAGTCCGACGAGGAGGACGTGGTACGGCCACCCGAGCAGGTACGCCGGATGATGAGTTCCTATCAGACCGGCACCCGGCGCGGCCGGACCGACGCGGCGCGACTGCTCGGCGGCGCGCCGGGCGCCACGCCTGACTCGACCGACGAGGAACCGCAAGCCACCTGACCGAGCACCTTCGCTGCGGGTTCCGCGTGGTGTGACGGTCAAGCCCAAGACGAATACGGCGCAACTGCCGGGCGAGAAGAGGACGACGAAGTGGCCCAGAAGACGGCTTCGAGTGCCGACCTGACGTGGTTGCTGGATGATCTGGTGGGCCGGGTGAAGCAGGCCGAGCATGCGGTCGCGCTCTCCACCGACGGGTTGTTGATGGCTTCCTCGCAGGGGCTGAACCGGGACGACGGCGAGCACCTCGCGGCGATGGCGGCCGGTATCCAGAGCCTGGCCCGGGGCGCCGGCAAGCGCTTCGGCGGCGGGCAGGTGCAGCAGACCATCATCGAGATGCAGTCGTCGTTCCTGTTCGTGACCGCCGCCGGCCGCAACGCCTGCCTGGCCGTCCTCGCCACCGAGGACGCCGACGTCGGTCTCATCGCGTACGAGATGGCGATGCTCGTCACCCGCGTCGGCAAGTACGTGGCCTCCCCGTCGCGGAGCGCCGAACAGTCGGCTGGCGAGAGGTAACGGCCATGACGGTGCAGGGAGAGTCCGCAGAGCATCAGTGGGTGGATGACCATGCGGGCCCGGTGGTGCGCCCGTACGCGGTGACACGTGGGCGGGCCCGCCCGGTCACCGGCACGTTCGACCTGATCTCCCTGGTCACCGCGACCCGCGCCGACGTGACGCCGGAGATCGGGATCGGTCCTGAGCACCTGGCGATCGTCGGCCTCTGCCAGCGAATACAGTCCGTCGCCGAGATCGCGGCCCACCTCGACCTGCCGGTGGGAACCATCCGGGTGCTCCTCGGCGACCTGGCGGCCCGCAACCTCGTGCAGGTACGCGAGCCGCACACCACGGCCGGCCTTCCCGACAACAGCATCTTCGAGGCGGTAATCAATGGACTACGGGCACTCTGACCGGCCGGCGGGAGCGACGCCACTGCCCACCGCGATCAAGATCCTGGTCGCCGGTGGTTTCGGCGTGGGCAAGACCACCATGGTCGGAGCGGTGAGCGAGACCCGGCCGTTGCGCACCGAGGAGGTGCTGACCGAGACCGGCGTCGGCATCGACGACCTGTCCGGGGTGGAGGGCAAGACCACCACCACGGTGGCGATGGACTTCGGCCGGATCACCATCAGCGACGACCTCGTGCTCTACCTGTTCGGCACGCCCGGTCAGGACCGGTTCTGGTTCGTCTGGGACGAGCTGGCGTTGGGCGCGATCGGCGCGGTCGTCCTGGCCGACACCCGTCGGCTGGCCGACTGCTTCCCGTCGATCGACTACTTCGAGGGTCGGGGCACCCCGTTCGTCGTGGCGGTCAACTGCTTCGAAGGCGCGCGTCAGTACCGGCTCGACGAGGTGCAGACCGCGCTGAACCTCGACCCGGGCGTACCGGTGCTGCTCTGCGACGCGCGTCAGCGGGAGTCCAGCAAGGAGGTGCTGGTGACCCTCATGGAGCACGCCATGAAGACCCGCGAGGCCCGTCGCCGCGCCGCCAGCGGAGACTGATCGAGGTTTTTTCCGGGAGGTTGTCCGGATCGCTCCTGTCCGCTCGTCATGCTGGCGACAACCCGAGAAACAGGGAGCGACCGATGAAGTTCATGATGTTCGTCTGCAGCGACACCGCACCGGATACCGACCCGACCGAGCTGCCCGACATCCACAAGTGGGTGGCCGACAACGACGCCCGGGGCCGCCGCCTGACCGGCAACGTGCTGGCGCCGACCAGCGCGGCCACCACGGTCCGTGTTCGTGACGGCGAGCTGCTGGTCTCCGAGGGACCGTTCGCGGAGACCGCCGAGGTGATCGTGGGTTTCGACCTGCTCGACTGCGCCGACGTGGACGAGGCGATCGAGGTGGCCCGTACCCACCCGATGGCCCGGGAGGGGCGGCTGGAGCTGCGCCCGTTCGGCGCTCTGTCCAGTTGAGCGGATGACCGGCACCGACACCACGACCGGTGCGCCGGACCGTGTCGGCCCGGCCGCGGCGGCGCGGGCCGTCGCGGCCGCCGGCGTGGACGCGTACCCCCGGATCGTCGCGACCCTGATCCGACTGACCGGGGACTGGGCGTTGGCCGAGGACTGCGCCCAGGAGTCCCTGGCCGCCGCGCTGGAACGCTGGCCCGGCGACGGGGTGCCGGTCAATCCCGGTGGCTGGCTCATGACGGTGGCCCGCAACCGAGCGATCGACGTGCTGCGTCGGGCCACCGTGGAGCGCCGCAAGCTGCACGACCTGGCGCTGCTCGCGCCGACCGACGCGCGGCCCGAGCACGACGTCGAGGACGACCGCTTGAGACTCGTCTTCACCTGCTGCCACCCGGCGCTCGCCCTCGACGCCCGGGTGGCGCTGACGCTGCGGACCGTCTGCGGGGTGCCGACCGCCGACATCGCCCGCCTCCTGCTGGTCAGCGAGTCGACGATGACCCGCCGGCTGACCCGGGCCCGGACCCGGATCGCGCAGGCCGGCATCCCGTACCGGGTGCCGACCGGGCCGGCGCTGGCCGAACGGCTGCCGGGCGTGCTCGCCGTGCTGTACCTGCTCTTCACCCGCGGCTACGTCCCCGACGGCGAACCGGCGTTCGCCGACGAGGCCGTGCGGCTGGCCCGGCTGCTGGACGCGTTGATGCCGGAGCAGTCCGAGGTCGCGGCGCTGCGGGCGCTGCTGCTGTTCCAGCACTCCCGTCGGGACGCCCGTCGGGACGCCGCGGGCAACCTGCTCACCCTGGCGCGGCAGGACCGCGCGCGGTGGGACCGGGCGGCCATCGCCGAGGGCCAGGCGGCTCTTGCCCGGATACGCGACGACGGTCCGTACGCGTGGCAGGCTCGGATCGCGGCCTGCCACGCCACCGCGCCGTCCGTCGACGCCACCGACTGGGCGACGATCGCGCGGGCCTACGACGCGCTGGCGGGTATCCGGCCTTCACCGGTGATCGCGCTCAACCGTGCGGTCGCGCACGGCTACGCGTACGGGCCGACCGCCGGGCTGGCCCTGCTCGACGAGGCGCGTGCCGAGGGTGGGCTGTCCGGCAACCCGCTCGCCGGGGCGGTGGAGGCCGACCTGGTGGCCCGGCAGGATGATCCGCTGCGGGCCGTCACGCTGTTCCGGGCGGCGGCGGCCGCGGTGGACTCGCCCGCGCAGCGCCGCGCCCTGCTCGACCGGGCGGACGAGCTGTCTCGCTAACGAGCCATCCGCACTCCCCCCCCCGCCCCGCCCCGCCTCGCCTCGCCCCGCCTCGCCCTCGCCCCGCCCCGCCTCGCCCCGCCCCGCCCCGCCTCGTCGATCATGGAGTTGTGGTGGGCAACAAAACCCCCGTGAAACCTCAAACCAGGCACCACAACTCCATGATCGACGGGCCGGGACCGCTCCCGCTCCGCGATCTTGCACTTTCTGTCCCGAAAAAAGGGGTATCCCACTCATGTGGACAACAGAAACTGCAAGATCGGCGCGATCTTCTCCCTCGGCGCGCTCCGGGTCGCCGGGGCGAGGGCGAGTGCCGGACCGGCGGGGTTCGTGGAGTCTCGTACGTCGATGACGCCCGCGAGACTGTTGGTCACCTCGACGCGCTACTCGGCGACAAAGGTTCCTGAGGCCCGGTACGCCGACCACCAGTCTGCGAGATTTGAGAGCGTCCACGGCGCGGGCGACCGTCCGCCGGGCTGACCCGTACTCCTGGGCCGGCGCGTCGTACGTCGGTAGGCGTGAGCCCGGTCGGAACTCCCCGGCGGCGATCCGGCGAGTCAGATCGTCCTCGATCTCTCGGGCCGTGTACGGGATGGGCATAAGGCGTGGCCCCTGGTAGACATCGGGTCGGCACGGGTCGCTGCCGGAGAAACGGGCGTCCCGCCTCGTGACAGGAGGCGGGCGTTCCGCCCGTCGTGTGGAGGTGGTGCCGGTGCTGCCCGAGGAGAAGCCGATGCAGGTGCCTGTCAACGTCGGTGCGTGGCGATGGCCGATCCGGCCCGAGCGGATCGAGTGTGGAGAGTGCGGGCGATGCGCTGCCGGTTGAGCGGTTCACGGCGCTGTCCGAGCTGGCCCAGACCCTCAGCGAGCACGCGTCGCGCTGCCGTGTCTTCCTCCGAGGACGCGAGCGGCCGGCCGCCCTGGCCCCGTTCGGCGACGGCCGACCCGACCGGACCACGCCAGCGGTCGTACCGCGCGCCGGGCGTCGTACCCGAAGAGCGCTGGCGCCCCCGGTGCGGGCCGCCGGCCGCGCACACCGCCGATGGTCCTTCCTGGATCTGCGACGCCTGCGGGAAGGACTGGCCCTGCCCGACGCTGCCCGCGACCCCGACGGACGCCGCCCGACGGGCGACCCTGATCCCCGAGTACTCGCGGATCACCCGCCGGGCAACCCGCGACCTGCGCGGCCGGCCGGGCGGCCCCGGCCCGGTCGCCATCGTCCGCCGTTTCCTCTGGTTCCTGCCGCTGACCGACGAGGAGGCCCGCGCGGTCGCACTGCGGCTGCGCTGAGCGCTGACCCCGTCGGACACGAGCCGGCGACCGCTACGGTGGCCGCATGACATTGCCGTTCGAACTCGCTTTGCGTGGTTACGACATGCGTCAGGTCGAGAGTCTCCTTGCCGAGGTCGACAGGGCTCTGGCTACCGACAGCGCGGCGTCACGGGCTGCCGCGCGGGACGCGCTTCGGGCGGCCAGCTTTCGACGGCGGCTACGTGGCTACGAGATACAGCAGGTGGATGCGGCGATAGACCAACGGCTTGCTGCCCTCGCGCTCCCGGGCACCCACGACGGACCGGCGTGACCAGCGGGCTTCCCGCCCGTGCTCGGACGGCAAACCTTCCTCGGCTCTGACGGCGAAGGCCGCCCCCGCCGAAGCGGTAGCGGCCTTCGACCAGCCGTACCTGATCAGTTGGCGATCATGCGGCGCAGCACGTACTGCAGGATGCCGCCGTGGCGGTAGTAGTCCGCCTCACCCGGGGTGTCGATCCGCACGACGGCCTCGAACTCGACACCCGTGTCGGTCGTGACCGTCACCGTGCGCGGGGTCTCGCCGTCGTTCAGGGCCGTCACACCGGTGATGGTGAACATCTCGGTGCCGGTGAGGCCCAGCGACTCGGCGGTGACGTCCACCGGGAACTGCAGCGGCAGCACGCCCATGCCGATGAGGTTGGAGCGGTGGATCCGCTCGTACGACTCGGCGATGACCGCCCGGACGCCCAGCAGCATCGTGCCCTTGGCCGCCCAGTCCCGCGACGAGCCCGAGCCGTACTCCTTGCCGGCCAGGATGACCAGCGGGATGCCGGCCTCCTGGTAGGCCATCGAGGCGTCGTAGATCGAGGTCTGCTCGCCGGTGAGGTGGTTGACGGTGAAGCCGCCCTCCACCCCGGGCACCAGCTGGTTACGCAGCCGGATGTTGGCGAAGGTGCCCCGGATCATCACCTCGTGGTTGCCCCGGCGCGAGCCGTACGAGTTGAACTCGTGGCGCGGCACGCCGTGTTCGGCCAGGTAGGTGCCGGCGGGGGAGTCCGCCTTGATCGCACCGGCCGGCGAGATGTGGTCGGTGGTCACCGAGTCACCCAGCTTGGCCAGCACCCGGGCGCCGGAGATGTCGACGACCGCGCTCGGCTCCTGCTGCATGCCCTCGAAGTACGGGGGCTTGCGCACGTAGGTCGAGTCGCTGTCCCAGGCGAAGGTGTCGCCGGTCGGGGTGGGCAGCGACTGCCACCGCTCGTCACCGGCGAAGACGTCGGCGTACGCGGCGCTGAAGCCGGTCGCGCCGATCGCCTGGGCGATGACGTCCTGGATCTCGGCGCTGTTCGGCCAGATCTCCCGCAGGTAGACCGGGTTGCCCTCGGTGTCCTCACCGATCGGCTCGTTGGCCAGGTCGATGTCCATCGTGCCGGCGAGGGCGTACGCGACGACCAGCGGCGGGGACGCCAGGTAGTTCATCTTGACGTCCGGGTTGATCCGGCCCTCGAAGTTGCGGTTGCCCGAGAGCACCGAGACGACCGACAGGTCGTGCTCGTTGACCGCGGCGGACACCTCCTCGGGCAGCGGACCCGAGTTGCCGATGCAGGTCGTGCAGCCGTAGCCGACCAGGTTGAAGCCGAGCTTGTCCAGGTACGGCGTGAGACCGGCCCGCTCGTAGTAGTCCATGACCACCTTCGAGCCAGGGGCCAGGGTGGTCTTCACCCACGGCTTGCGGGTCAGGCCCTTCTCGACCGCGTTGCGGGCCAGCAGGGCCGCGCCGATCATCACCTGCGGGTTGGACGTGTTGGTGCAGGAGGTGATGGCGGCGATCACCACGGCGCCGTGGTCCAGCTCGTACTCGACGCCGTCGGTGCCGGTGACCCGGATCGGGTTGCTGGCCCGACCGCCCGCGCCGGTGGCGGCGGTCTCCAGGTCGCGCGGCTCGTCGGCCGGGTCGCTGAACTCGTTGGCCGGCGGGTCGCTGGCCGGGAACGACTCGGCGCTGGCCTCGTCGGCCGGGCCGTTCGCGCCGCGCGGCAGCTCCTCGCGGGCCACGCTCGGCTTGAGGTCACGCTCGCCGGTGGAGTCGTCGGCGACGTAGTCGGTCAGCGCCGAGCGGAACAGCGTCTTGGCGCTGCCCAGCGGCACCCGGTCCTGCGGGCGCTTCGGGCCGGCGAGCGACGGCTCGATGGTGCTCAGGTCCAGCTCGAGGCGCTCCGAGTAGGAGGGCTCGGCCGCCGGGTCGTGCCAGAGGCCCTGCTCCTTGGCGTACGCCTCGACGAGCGCGACCTGCGCGGCGTCCCGACCGGTCAGCTCCAGGTAGCGGATCGTCTCGGCGTCGATCGGGAAGATCGCCACGGTGGAGCCGTACTCCGGGGACATGTTGCCGATGGTGGCCCGGTTTGCCAGCGGCACGGCGCTCACGCCGGGGCCGTAGAACTCGACGAACTTGCCGACCACGCCGTGCTTGCGCAGCATCTCGGTGATGGTCAGCACCAGGTCGGTGGCGGTGGTGCCGGCCGGCATCTCGCCGGAGAGCTTGAAGCCGACGACCCGGGGGATCAGCATGCTGACCGGCTGGCCGAGCATCGCGGCCTCGGCCTCGATGCCGCCGACGCCCCAGCCCAGCACGCCCAGGCCGTTGACCATCGTGGTGTGCGAGTCGGTGCCGACCACGGTGTCCGGGTACGCCTGCCCGTTGCGTTCCATGATCGTGCGGGCCAGGTACTCGATGTTGACCTGGTGCACGATGCCGGTGCCCGGCGGGACGACCTTGAACTCGTTGAACGCGGTCTGGCCCCAGCGCAGGAACTGGTAGCGCTCCTTGTTGCGCTCGTACTCCAGCTCGACGTTGCGGGCGAACGCGTCCTCGCGGCCGAACAGGTCGGCGATGACCGAGTGGTCGATGACCAGCTCGGCGGGGGCGAGCGGGTTCACCTTGGTGGCGTCGCCGCCGAGCTCGCGGACGGCCTCGCGCATGGTGGCCAGGTCGACCACGCAGGGCACGCCGGTGAAGTCCTGCATGAGCACCCGCGCCGGGGTGAACTGGATCTCCACGCTCGGGTCGGCGGTCGGGTCCCACCCGCCGAGCTGCTCGATGTGGTCGGCGGTGATGTTCGCGCCGTCCTCGGTCCGCAGCAGGTTCTCCAGCAGGATCTTCAGGCTGTACGGCAGCCGGTCGTGGCCGTCCACCTTGTCGATCTTGAAAATCTCGTAGCTCGCGTCTCCGACGCGTAGCTGGGTCTTCGCACCGAAGGTGTCGAGGCTCGCCACGTCGTACTCCTTCACACCAGCGACCGTGAGTAGTCCTGAGCAGTCTGTCGCACCGGCCGGGGCGCCGCCGAGGTTAGGTAACACTTACCGCCGATTCTGCTCTCAAACAAAACCGTACGTCCGTCTTGCTATTTGCGCAACCCAGCCGGCCCGCTCGCCACCCCTCATCCCTAGCCTCCTAGGACGCGTTACGGATTGTGCGGCAGTAGTCGAGGGGCCGATCGGCCGCGTCGACCGCGGGTAGGGTTCGAGGCCCGGTCGGAGGAGGGTCACCCGTGTTCGACGTCCAGCACTGGCTCGTGTCGCTGCCGCCGATCGCGGTCTACCTGCTCGTCGCCGGGGTGATCGGCGTGGAGAGCATGGGCGTGCCCCTGCCCGGTGAGATCGTCCTGGTCAGCTCCGCGCTGCTCGCGGCCACCGGAGTGGTGGAACCCGAGTGGGTGGCGACGGCCGCCGCGACCGGAGCGATCGTGGGTGACTCCATCGGGTACGCGGTGGGGCGTCGCGGCGGACGTCCGCTGCTCGCCCGGCTCGGCCGACGCTTCCCCCGTCATCTCGGCCCCGCCCAACTCGCCCGCGCCGAGCAGAGCTTCGCCCGGCACGGTGTGTGGGCGGTGTTCTTCGGTCGGTTCGTGGCGCTGCTGCGGATCCTGGCCGGCCCGCTCGCCGGGGCCCTGCACGTGCCGTACCGGCGGTTCCTGGTGGCCAACGCCGCCGGCGGGCTGGTCTGGGCGTTCGGCACCACGTACCTGCTGTTCAGCGTCGGTCGGGCGGCCGAGCACTGGCTCAAGGACATCTCCTGGGCCGGCCTTGTCCTCGCGGTGCTGGCCGGCCTGGGCAGCACGTGGTGGCTACGTCGACGTGCCCACCGTCTGGAGGCCGCCGAGCCGGAGCCGTCGGGCGAGCCTGCGCCGGCCACCGATTCAGAGCAGCCTGCCGACCCGGCGCTGGCCCAGACCCGACACCGGTAGCGCACCTGGCGCCGGCTCGCGCCGGCAGGAAGATCCCGGACCCGGGTACGCCGAAAGGGCCGGACCCCGTGGGGTCCGGCCCTTTGCGGTGTGGTTGTCAGCTGGTGGCGTAGCCGCGGGTGGCGATCCAGTCGGCGAGGTGTT
>NZ_JBITMW010000022.1:0-14755 GCF_044466585.1 Micromonospora sp. NPDC049359
CAGCGCGCGGGCCAGCGGGTGGCGGCGTAGGCGTTCGACGAGCGCGGCGTCGCCGAGCAGCAGGCCGGCCTGCGGGCCGCCGAGCAGTTTGTCGCCGCTCGCCGTGACCAGGGCCGCGCCGGCGCGCAGGGTGCTGGCCGCGTCCGGCTCGTCGGGCAGCAACGGATCCGGTGCGAGCAGCCCGGAGCCGATGTCGGCGACCACCGGCACGTCGAGGGTGGCCAGTTGGCGCACCGGCACGGCCGAGGTGAAGCCCGTGACCTGGAAGTTCGACGGGTGCACCTTCAGCACGAACCCGGTCTGCGGGCCGACGGCGGCGGCGTAGTCGTCGAGCGTCGTGCGGTTGGTGGTGCCCACCTCGCGCAGTCGCGCGCCGGTGCTTACCAGCAGGTCCGGTAGGCGGAAGCCGTCGCCGATCTCGACGAGTTCGCCGCGGCTGACCACGATCTCCCGGCCGGCGGCCAACGCCGTGGCCGCCAGCACCAGCGCGGCAGCGCCGTTGTTGACCACGTGCACGGCGGCGGCGTCGGGCACGGCGGCGGCGAGCGCGTCGAGGGCGTCGCGGCCCCGACGGGCCCTGCGCCCGGTGTTCAGGTCCAGTTCAACGTCGGTGTGCCCGGCGGCCGCGACGACCGCCGCGACGGCGGCCGGCGACAGCGCCGCCCGGCCCAGGTTGGTGTGCAGCACGACACCGGTGGCGTTGAGCACCGCGCGGGGACCCGGCGCGGGCAGTCCGGCGACGGAGGCGTCCCGCACCTCCTCGGGGGCGATCTCACCACGGCGGGCCCGCGTCTGCGCCCGCACGACGGCGGCCTTGACCCGCTCGCGGCCGAGGGTCGCGATGGCCGCCGCCAGCTGCGGATCGGCGAGGAGGGTGTCGGTGCGGGGCACCCGACGTCGCGGGTCCTCGCTGCCGTCACGCATCACGTCACTCCTGCCGCCGTTGGCGGAGACGGACGGGAATCGAACCCGCCTGGCCCGGGTCCCGGACCACACCGGTTTTGAAGACCGGGAGGGGCACCAGCCGCCTGAACGCCTCCGTCGCACATTCGATCACAACGCCGGTGCGACCGCTCAGTCAGTCGTCGGATCCACCTCGGTCCGCCGGGCGTTCACCCGCTCGCGTTGCGGCACGACGGTGTAGCGGGGGTCGCGGGCGGACGCGACGCCGCCGTAGAAGATGCCGAACCGCGTGGCGACCGACGCGCCCAGCAGCGCGGCCCCGGACAACGCCCCGACGGCGCGACTACGCCGACCCAGCAGCGCCCCGGCCACCCCGGCGGTGGTCAGCAGCCGACCGGCGCGCAACAGCCGGCCCGGCCGACCCGACCGGTAGGGCTCGCTGAGCAGCCCGAGACGGGTCTCCACGCGGTGCGCGCCGTACAGCTCCAGGGCCGCCCCGGCCACCGCCATCCGGCGGGCCGGCCCGGCCTGCGACGGTGGCGCGGCGAGCAGACCGACGCCCGCGCCGCTGGCCAGCGCGCTGCCCGCGAAGATGACCGGCAACTCGGGGTACGCCTCATGCCACGACGGCACCGCCGTGTCGGCGAGCAGGACCCCGGTGTACGTCGCCAGGGCGGGCGCGGTGACGGCGGCGACCAGCCCGGCGGCGTGCCCGGCCGGCGGCAGAGCCCGACCGACAAACCCGAGCGGACCGTGCCGGGGCAGCCAGTCGGCGGTCTCGGCGATCGCCGCCAACCCGGCGGCCGGCCCGAACGCGCTGAGGATCCAGGTGCCCACCGACATGGGCGAGGTCAGCTTCGCCACCCGCAGCATGTGATGGAACCGCTCCGGCCGGCCCAGGTCCCGGATGAGGAAGACCGCGCTGGCGCTGACGGCGCCCAGCGCGGTGACCCGGCCGGCGCGGCGCAGCGCCGGGCGGCGGGTGAGTTGACCTCCGGCGGCCAGCAGCGACGAGCCGGCGGCCAGACCGCCGGTGAACAGGTACGCGGCGATGTCCCACTTCCACACCGGGGCCTTGAGGATGGGCCGGCCGTAGTAGGAGGTGAACTCGGCCTCGGGGACCCGCAGCTCCTCTCCGCCACCGCGACGACCGCGCCGGGAGCGCCGCGCCCCGTTCTCCCGGGGCTGCGCCGGCCGATCGTCGTGGGGTTGCGGCGTCCGATCCTCGTGGGCGCGGGCCGGCACGGCCACATCGGTGCCGTCGTCCGCCTGCCTCTGGCCCGGTAGGTCGAGGCTCGCGGCGGCCAGTCGGTCGCGGAACCGGCGGAACCGGTCGCCCACCGGCTGGCGCTCCGGGCTCACGAGGATCTCCCCACGAAGGCGGCGACGGTGGCCGCCGCCATGGCGAGCGCGGCGATGCCGGCGCGTTTCCACATGGCCGGTAGGTCCCGGGTGGTCACCACCGGGTCCGGCGGCAACCCGTACACCTCCGGCTCGTCCAACAACAGGAAGAACGCCCCGTCACCACCCACACCATCCTCCGGGTCGTGCCCGTACAAGCGGGCCTCGGGAACACCCCGGCCGTGCAACGTCGCCACCCGCGCCGCCGCCCGCTCCCGCAACTCGTCGAGGGGCCCGTACTGGATCGACTCCGTCGGACACGCCTGCGCACACGCCGGCGTCATCCCCACACCCAGACGGTCGTAACACAGCGTGCACTTCCACGCCCGACCATCACCCTTACGCTGATCAATCACCCCGTACGGACACGCCGAAATGCAGTACCCACACCCATTACAGATGTCCTCCTGCACCACCACCGTCCCGAACTCCGTCCGGAACAACGACCCCGTCGGACACACATCCAAACAAGCCGCATGCGTGCAGTGCTTACACACATCCGACATCATCAACCACCGAAAATCCGACCGACCCTCCACACCGCTGTCCCGCCCCGGCGGCCGCGCACCCGGCATACCCAGGAACTGTGGCTGCGCGCCGCCGTCGGCCGGGCCGGTGCTGGTCGCGCCGCCGTCGGCCATGCGCGCGGCGGCCGACGGCGACCCGGGCGGCAGACCCGGGTCGGTGCCGGTCGGCCCCGCCGTGCCGGCGGCGACCGCCGCCGACGCCGCGCTGACCGTCGTACCGGTGGGCGTACCGGCGAACGCCGCGCTGCCATGTCCCGCCGGGCGTGGCTGCTCCACGAACGCCACGTGCCGCCACGAGTTCGCCGTCAACGCACCCGTGTTGTCGTACGACATCCCCAACAGATCCAGACCACTTCCCGGGACGTCGTTCCACTCCTTGCACGCCACCTCACACGCCTTACACCCGATACACACACTCGTATCGGTGAAGAACCCCATCCGCTGCGGCGCGTCCACATAACCCGCGTCCGGCGCCGGATCGAGCGGCCCGTAGAGGCTGTTCGGGTCAGGAATCACCGCTGCCCTTCCCGTCCTGGTCGATGGTGACGGCCGGCGCGTGCCCACCCGGGGTGATCCCGGCCCGCCGCTGGTAGTCGGCGACCAGGTCGAGCAGGGCAGCCCCGGTGGGCCGCCGGCCGGGCCGTACGTCGCAGGTACCGATCTTGCTCTCCTGGATGAGGACGTTGGGGTCGAGGGTGATGCCGAACAGGTCGTTGGCCGAGTCGCCGGTCACCAGACCCTCGAACCCGAAGTGGTACGGCAGCCACACCTGATGGATGACCCGACCGTCCACCCGCAACGGAGTGAGCCGGTCGGTGACCAGCACCTTCGCCTCGATCACCGCCCGACCGCTGACCAGGTGCGCCCACCCGAGGTGGGCCAACCCGGTCTCGGCGGCCAGCTCCGGCGACACCTCGACGAACATCTCCGGCTGCAACTCGGCGAGGGGTCGTACCGTCCGGCTCATCCCACCTGCGGTGTGGTGCTCGGTGAGCCGGCTGACCGTGAAGATGTACGGGAAAACCTGACTGTGCTCCTGCGGCGGGCTCGGGTTCACCGAGTTCACCGGGTGCGCGTACGACTTGCGGGTCGGGTTGGCCTGCTGGCGGTAGAGCGGGTTGCGCACCGGCGACTCGACCGGCTCGTAGTGGGTGGGCAGCGGCCCGTCCAGGACGCCGCTGGGCGCGTACAGCCAACCCTTGCCGTCGCCCTGCATCACGAACGGGTCGTCACCGGCGATCCCCTCCGGACCGGACGCGCCGGCCGGCGGCCGGTACGACGGCGGTTTGGTCTTCTCGAAGTCCGGCACGTCGTGGCCGGTCCACTCGGCCTTGTCCGGGTCCCACCAGATGTAACGCTTGCGCTCGCTCCACGGACGGCCGTCCGGGTCGGCGGAGGCGCGGTTGTAGAGGATGCGCCGGTTCGCCGGCCACGCCCAACCCCACTCGGCGGCCACCCAGTCCTGCTCGTGCCGGGACTTGCGGCGGGCGGCCTGGTTGACGCCGTCGGCGTACACGCCGGTGTAGATCCAGCAGCCGACGGCCGTGGAGCCGTCGTCGCGGGCCTCGGCGAAACTGGACAGCGGCTGGCCGGTCGTCACGTCGTACCCGTTGATCTCGCGCAGCACCGACTCGGCGCTGGGCTCCGCGTGCGGACCGTGGGTGGGGTAGTCCCAGGTGAGGTCGAGCAGCGCCCGGTCGCGCGGCAGCGACGAGCCGGCCAGCTTCTCCCGCAGTCGGCGGCCCAGGTGGTAGAAGAACCACAGCTCGGAGCGGGCGTCGCCCGGCGGCTCGACGGCCTTCTCCCGCCACTGCAACAGCCGCTGGGTCTGCGTGAACGTGCCCTCCTTCTCCACGTGCGACGCGGCGGGCAGGAAGAACACCTCGGTGCGGCACTCCTCGGGCACGATCTCGCCGGTGGCCACCTCGGGGCCGTTCTTCCAGAACGTCGCGCTCTCGATCATGAACAGGTCCCGCACGACCAGCCAGTCGAGGTTCGCCATGCCCAGGCGTTGCGCCCGGCCGTGCGCGGATCCGACGGCCGGGTTCTGGCCGAGCAGGAAGTACCCCTTGATCTTTCCATCGATCATGTTGAGGACCTGCTGGTAGGTGCCGTGGTCCCCGGTCAGCCGGGGCAGGAAGCCGTAGCCGAAGTCGTTCTCCGGCGTCGCGGCGTCCCCCCAGTACGCCTTGAGCAGGCTGGCCGCGTACGACCGCGCGTTGCCCCAGAAGCCCTTCTGCCCGGGGTGCCGGATGCTGTCCACCCACTCGTCAAAGGTGGGGTGATCGGCGTGGTGAGGCATGGGCAGGTAGCCGGGCAGCAGGTTGAACAGGGTCGGGATGTCGGTCGAGCCCTGGATGCTCGCGTGCCCGCGCAACGCCATGACCCCGCCACCCGGACGGCCCACGTTGCCCAGCAGGAGCTGGATGATCGCCCCGGCGCGGATGTACTGCACTCCGACGCTGTGCTGCGTCCAGCCCACCGAGTAGATGAGCATGCCGGTGCGTTCCCGGCCCGAGTTCTCCGTCCACGCCCGCGCCAGTTCCAGGAACTTGTCCTGCGGGATGCCGCAGACCCGCTCCACCATCTCCGGCGTGTAGCGGGCGTAGTGCCGCTTGAGGATCTGATAGACGCAGCGCGGGTGCTGCAACGTCTCGTCCCGCTGGGTCTGGCCGCCCACCGGCGCACCGTGCGACTCGTGCTCCAACCCGGCGGCGGTGTCCCGCTCCTTCGCGGTGTGTCCGCTGCCCGAGGAGTCCTCGTGCCCCTCGTACTGCCAGCTGTCCTGCACGTAACTGCCGGTCTCGGGATCGAAGCCGGAGAAGAACCCGTCGCCGTCCTCGGTGTCGCTGAACCGGTCGCTGACGATCGTCGCCGCGTTGGTGTAGGCGAGGACGTACTCGCGGAAGTCCAGCTCGTTGTCGAGGATGTACCGGATCACCCCACCCAACAACGCGATGTCGGTGCCCGCCCGGATCGGCAGGTACGCGTCCGCGACCGCGCTCGTGCGGGTGAACCGCGGGTCGACGTGGAACACCTTCGCGCCCCGACGCTTGGCCTCCATCACCCACTGGAACCCGACCGGATGCGCCTCGGCCATGTTGGAGCCCTGGATGACGATGACGTCAGCGTTGGCGATGTCCTGCTGGAAGTCCGTCGCACCGCCGCGACCGAAGCTGGCCCCCAGACCGGGGACGGTGGCGGAGTGTCAAATACGCGCCTGGTTCTCGATCTGCAACGCCCCCATCGCGGTGAACAACTTCTTGATGAGGTAGTTCTCCTCGTTGTCCAGCGTCGCCCCACCCAGGCTGGAGATCCCCAGCGTCCGGTTGAGCGGCCGGCCCTCGGCGTCGCGGTCCTCCCAGGTCTGGGCACGGGCCGCGAGGATCCGATCGGCGATCATGTCGACGGCCGTCTCGAGGTCGAGGTCTTCCCACTGGGTGGAGTACGGACGGCGGTAGCGGACCGTGGTCTGGCGCAGCGGACTCGTCACGAGGCTCTTGCTGGCCGCGCCCTTGGGACACAGGCGGCCCCGCGAGATCGGACTGTCCGGGTCACCCTCGATCTGCGTGACCTGCCCGTCGGCGACGAAGACCCGCTGACCGCACCCCACCGCGCAGTACGGACACACCGACCGCGCCACCGAATCGGCGGTCTCGGTACGCGCCGTCAGAGCGGCCGACCGCGCCGACTTCGCCGCGGCGCCCCGGCCCAACGGGTCCGTGCCGGTGAGCTGGCGATACACCGGCCAACCCTCGATGAACGTCCGTAGACCCATCCCCGACACCTCCTTGCCCGTGAGCGCGCGACCTCCCGAACATAGGTCAGATGAGGAGTCTTCGCTAATCGAGCGTCCGTCCGTCGCGGCGACGGTCCAGTCGGCCCAGGCGCCACGTCAGCGCCGGGACCATCACCGCCGCGGCGACGAGGTGCAGCACGACCAGCGCCACGACGGTCACCGGCGCTGCCCCGCAGAGAAACGGCGGGACCAGCGAGATCGCGGTCAGCACCACCGCCGTCCACAGGAACCGGTCGGCGGGACGCGCGCTGAACCGACCGAGTACGACGGCGAGAACGACGCCCACCGCCGAGAAGACACCCGTCACCACGGCGAACCCGGCCACCGGGATCACCTCGCCACCCTCGGGAATCTCGAAGTCGACCCCGGCGGCCCCGGCGAGCGCGGCGGCGAGAGTCGTCGTGGCCATCGCCGCCACGGTGGCGACCAGGCCGACACCGACGAGCCCGAGGAGCCGGTGGGTGCGGTAGGGCGTAGCCGAGACACTCACCGCGCACCACCTGCCGACAGACGCTCCGGCAGCCCCAGTCGCGGGAACTGGTCGGCGTGAAAGATGACGATCTCGGTGATCGCCCCGCCGGTGACGCGCAGGACGTCGATGGTCAACGGCAGGTACGCGCCCTCCGCCTCCCGCCAGTGGTAGAACGCGACCGCGGGCTGCCGGTTCACCGAGGTGGCGACGCCACGCAGACCCGTCATCCCGTCGAAACCGTCCCCGATCCAGTCGCTGAGCACCGCGTCCCGACCCACGTGCAGGCCCGGCGTGGGCGGCATCGAACAGCGCACGTCCTCGCGCAACATCGTGGTGAGCCGGCCGATGTCCGTGGCCACGCTCGCCTCGGTGAAGCGCCGCACCAGCTCGCGCGTCCCGGCGTCCTGGTCGCCACCGGTCCAGTCCTGCCGCTCGGCGGGCAGGTGCTCGCGCAAGCCCGCCCGCGCCCGCTGCAGGGCGCTGTTCACCGAGTTGACCGAATCCCCGAGCAGCTCGGCGACGTCCTTCGCGGGCCAGCCCAGCACGTCCCGCAGGATCAGCACGGCCCGGGGACGCGGCGCGAGGTGCTGGACCGCCACCACGTACGCCAACTCGATCGTCTCCCGCGCGACCGCGACCGCCTCCGGCTCATCCGCGTCGCCCGCCGGCAACTCGTCGAGCAGCCGATCCGGGTACGGCTGCAACCACCGCACCTCACCGCCCCGGGCCGGCTCCGGACGGCACCTGGCCAACAGGTCCAGGCAGGCGTTCGTGGCGATCCGGTACAGCCAGGCCCGCACCGTCGACCGCCCCTCGAACGTCTCCCGCCGCCGCCAGGCCCGCAGGAACGTCTCCTGCACGGTGTCCTCGGCGTCCTCGAACGACCCGAGCATCCGGTAACAGTGCACGTGCAACTCCCGCCGGTGCCGCTGCGCCAGCCCCGCGAAGGTGGTCTCGTCGGCCTCGGCCAGAGCGCCCGCGCCCTCGCTCCGCGCGTCCGTACCCATCACGTCTTGCTCCCGTCTCGTCGTGTGCCGTCACACCTATGACGGGTGCGGGCAGGAGAACTCATCACCCGCGCCGACCGCGCGTCCCGACGTACCGTGGCGACACCCGCACCGACGGGCGTTACCCTGACACCATGCAGGCCGTCTCGCCCCCCGCGACCGGCGTGGCCTTCCTGGCCCGCCCGGGTCGTCCGGCCGTCGTGGCGCGCACGCTCACCGAGCTGGCCGGCCCCACCCGGGGCGTCGTCGAACTGCCGGTGCGGTTGATGTGGAACGCCGAGCGCACCTTCGACCTCGGCGACCCCGACCAGCTCCTCTGGATGTACGAGAACGTACTGCGCGAGACCGCCAGCACCGACGACCTGCGCACCCTCATCAACGGGCGCACGCTGCGGCGGGTGTGGCGGCTGCTCAACCTCCCCCGGGGCGTCCGCCAGGCCTGGGAGAGCCGGCACCGCGGCCTGCGCGCGGCGTGATCGCACCGCACCTGCACGACTTCTACCGGGAAGTGGCCCGGGTGGCGCTGACCGCCGCCCGGCCGTACCGATTCGTGCTCGGCGGCGGGGTGGCGTGGGCCGCGCACGGCCTGGTGGCCCGGCCCACCGAGGACGTGGACCTCTTCGCCGACGTGGAGGGCGCCGCCGCCGCGGCCTCCGCCGGGGTACGCGCCGCGCTGGAACGCGCCGGGTTCACCGTGACCGACGCCGACCCGGACAGCGAACTCGCCGACCTGTTCGACGGGTACGGCCGCGACATGAAGGACTTCGTGGTGAGCCGCGACGCACGGCAGATCCGGCTCAGCCTGGCCCGACTCGATCGACAGCAGAGCCCGGTGGTGATGGACCTCGGCCCGGTCATGGACGTCCGCGACCTGGTCGCCAACAAGATCGCGGCACTGGTCAACCGGCGGGAGGTCCGCGACTTCATCGACGTCGCGGCGGCGCTCGAGCACTACGACGTGACGCAACTGCTGGTGCTGGCCCGGCAGGTCGACCCCGCGCTCGACCCGGACGACGTCCGCGCCGCCGGGCGCTACCTCGACCGGCTGTCCGACACCCGTTTCGGCCGCTACGGCCTGAACCCGGACGACGTCGCGCGGGTACGCCGACGCTTCACCGCCTGGCCCCGCTGACGCCGGCTGGCCACCCCGTGCCGTGCTGCGGAAACCGGGGCTGACGTGGCGGGAGTGACAGGGGCTCGTTATGGTGCGCGAGGCGCTCACGAGGCGCGTCAACCCCCATCGAAGGGCACGTCATGACCTCTGGATCCGGTCCATCGCGTCGCCAGGTGCTCGCGGTCGCCGCCGCCGCGGCGACCGCCCCGCTGATCGCCGCCGCCCCCGCCCAGGCGGCGGGCCCCGCCCGGTCGCGCACCTGGGACCTCACGCTGCTGGGCACATCGGACACGCACGGCAACGTCTACAACTGGGACTACTACCGGGACGCCGAGTACGACGACAGCAAGCACAACGACGTCGGCGTCGCGAAGCTGGCCACCCTGATCAACCAGATCCGCCGCGAGCGGCGCGGCAAGGCCACGCTCGTGCTCGACGCCGGCGACACCATCCAGGGCACTCCCCTGGCGACGTACTACGCCAAGCAGGAGCCCATCACCGCCACCGGCGAGAAGCACCCGATGGCCCGGGCGATGAACGTCATCGACTACGACGCCGTGACCCTGGGCAACCACGAGTTCAACTACGGCCTGCCGCTGCTGGACCTGTGGATCCGACAGCTCGGCTTCCCCGCCCTCGCCGCCAACGCGGTCAACGCCAAGACCGGCAAGCCGGCCTTCCTGCCGTACATCATCAAGAAGGTCTCCCTGGGCTTCGCCGCGCCGACCCTGCGGGTCGGCATCCTCGGCCTGACCAACCCGGGCGTCGCCATCTGGGACCGGGGCAACGTCGAGGGCAAACTGCGCTTCGACGACATGATCGCGACCGCCGCGAAGTGGGTGCCGGTCATGCGGGCCCGCGGCGCGGACATCGTGCTGATCTCCGCCCACGGCGGCGACAGCGGCACCTCCAGCTACGGCCCCGAGCTGCCCAACGAGAACCCGGTGGCGCTGATCGCCCAGCAGGTGCCCGGGATCGACGCGATCCTCTTCGGGCACGCCCACAACGAGGTCGTCGAGCGGTTCGTCACCAACGAGCGGACCGGCACGCAGGTGTTGCTCTCCGAGCCCTCGAAGTGGGGCCAGCGGCTCACCCGGATGGACTTCACCCTCACCCGTGAGCGCGGCCGTTGGACGATCACCAATAAGGCCGCCACCATGCTGAACACCAACACGGTCGTCGAGGACCCGAAGGTGGTCGCGGCCGTGCGGGCCCAGCACGCCAAGACTGTGGCGTACGTCAACCAGGTGGTCGCCACGTCCACAGTGGAGCTGTCGGCGGCGGAGTCCCGCTACCAGGACACGCCGATCCTCGACTTCATCAACCACGTGCAGACCGAGGTGGTCGGCGCGGCCCTGACCGGCACCGCGTACGCGGACCTGCCGGTACTGTCGATCGCGGCGCCGTTCAGCCGTACCGCCGTCTTCCCCGCCGGCGACGTCAAGATCCGCGACGTGGCCGGCCTGTACGTGTACGACAACACCCTCGAAGCCGTCGTGCTCAGCGGCGCCGAGGTACGCGCGTACCTGGAGTACTCGGCGAAGTTCTTCCGCACCCTCGCGCCGGGCGCTCCGGTCGACCCGGAGCAGATCAGCGACCCGGCCGTGCCGGACTACAACTACGACGTGATCTCCGGCCTGGACTACGACATCGACATCTCCAAGCCGGTCGGCCAGCGCATCACCCGACTGGTGCTGCCCGGCACCGACACCCCGGTCGCGGACGACGCGCAGTTCGTGGTGGCGGTGAACAACTACCGGCGCAGCGGCGGCGGCAACTTCCCCGGCATCGTGAAGACCCAGGTCTACAACGCGCAGCAGGAGATCCGCCAGCTGCTCATCGACTGGGCCCAGGCCAAGGGGACCATCAACCCGGACGACTTCTTCCAGCCCAACTGGCGTCTCGTGCGCGAGGGTGTGCCGGTCTTCTGACCGTGACGTGACGGCGGGCCGTGGGTGACGACACCCGCGGCCCGTCCGCGTATGTTCAGCCCTGCACGTTCCAGCGGACCGGGTCCTCGGCCTTCTCCGGCCGGTCCCGCCCGGGATCGGTCTCGGTCAGCGCGACCTGGTCCTCCGGACGGACCGCGGGTGGCAACTCCCCGAACCGGATGTGGCGCAGGAACGCGTACTCGTCGTCGGTGAACGGTTGCTCGGTCATCGGCACCCCCCTACTCCCCCGTCATTGTCCAACGGCGGGCCTTCGGCACATCGGTCCGTTGGCTGACAGCCCGTCGACCTTGGGTGGACCCCGACACACCCCGTAAAGCATCCTAGGATCCTGGACTCATAGCCACGGAACCCGGCAACTCGCGTCGATCTTGCACTAACGGTTGCCGAAGTGTGCGGGTTCGCGTGGAATGTCGCCACAGAAAACGCAAGATCGGCGGGCTGGGGCGGGGCGGGGCTCAGGAAGGGGTGTCGGCGGGCGGGCGGCGCGGGGTTGGCAGCCGGTCCAGCACGGCGAGGGCCGCCCGGATCGGTCGGCGGCGCAGCATGTCGTCGAAGCTCGCCTGCCCCTGACAGAAGCGCACGAACATCCGCCAGCCCGGCGGGGTCGCCAACAGCCCGTGGAACACCTCCGGGCGCCGGGTGAACAGGTCGAGCAACCGGAACCCTGCCCGCATCTCCGGCGTCAGGCGCTCGGCGACCGCCCGCTCGTACCCGGCCAGATCCCCGGCGGCCACCGCCGCCCCGGCCAGCTCGCCGGAGCGCAGGGCGAAGCTGATCCCCTCGCGGCTCCACGGCTCCAACAGCCCGGCCGCGTCCCCCACCACGAGCACCCGGCCGTTACGCAACGGCGAGTCCTCCTCGCGACACCGCGTCAGGTGACCCGAATCGTGCGCCGCCGGCAGCCCGGTCAGACCCAACCGGTCGACGAACTGCCGCAGGTAGGCACGTGTCCCCTCCCCCGCGCCCCGGCCCGCGATCACACCGACCGTCAACCGGTCGCCCTTCGGGAACACCCAGGCGTACGAGCCCGGCATCGCCCCCCAGTCCAGCAACAGTCGCCCACGCCAACGCTCCTGCTCGGCGGGCGGCACCGGGATCTCCAGCTCCAGCCCCAGGTCCACCTGGCGGTAGCGCACCCCCACGTGCCGGGCGGTCACCCCCGACGAGCCGTCCGCGCCGATCACCGTGCGGGCCGCCAGGGTCGTGCCGTCGGCCAGTCGCAGGCGTACCCCCTCGGGATCCTGCTCGATGGCACGGACCGCGACCTGCTCACGCAGCTGCGCGCCGGCGGCGACCGCCGCGGCGCGCAGGCGGTCGTCGAACTCCTCCCGGCGCACCATCGTCACCACCGGGCTGCCGTTGCGGCGGGTGAACTCTCGCCGGCCGTCGCGGGTGAACGTCACCCGGTCGACCCGGTCGTGCGCCGGCACCTCGATCCGTTCCCGCACGGCGGCCAGCGAGGTGCCGATGAGGCCGCCCCCGCAGGTCTTGTAACGCGGGTGCGTGGCCCGCTCGACAACCAGGGTGCGAACACCCGCGCGGGCCGCGGCGTGTGCCGCGGAGAGCCCGGCGGGGCCCGCGCCGACGACGATCAGATCCCAGACGATCACCATCGCAGCGTAGGGCGTGCTCGCCCTCCACCGCCCGAACGGGTGGGCATCTTCGGTCGGGCAGGGGGTAACCGATGCGGCGCAACCGTCCGCGTCCGGCGGGTGGGCGAAGGAGGAGATCATGCAGCGGATGGAGCTGTCGGAGGTCGAGCAGCGGGTGTACGAGGCGGTCACCGCCCTCGAAGCACGCGGCCAGGTGCCCTATCCGGACCTGATCGCCGAAGGATCCGGGCTGACCGAGGAGCAGGTGCACGCCCCGCTGCACCAGCTCACCGAGAAGGGTCTGCTGCACCGCGAGGACTCGCCGATGGCCGGCCTCGACTTCGGCCCCCGGTTCTGCGCCCGTCAAATGGCGTGACCCTGGACGGTTCGCCCCCGCTGGTCGGGGTAGCGGTCAGGAATGCATGATCGACCGTCAACGGGGGGCACGATGAACGCGGCGCGCGAGCCGCAGCCGGTCGATGCGGCCGAGAACCGCCGACGCTGGCAGGCCGTCGGCGTCGGGCTGGTCGCCGCGTTCATGACGCTGCTCGACGTGAGCATCGTCAACGTCGCGGTGCCGTCCATCGACCGCGCGCTGAACGCCTCCCCGAGCGACCTGCAGTGGGTCCTCTCGGGGTACGCGCTCACCTTCGGTCTGGTGCTCGTACCGGCCGGCCGCTTCGGAGACTTCCGAGGTCGGCGTAACGCGTTCGTCTTCGGGATCGCGTTGTTCACCCTGACCAGCGCGCTCGCCGGCCTGGCGACCTCACCCACCTGGCTGGTCGCCGCCCGGCTGCTCCAGGGCGCCGCCGCCGGCATCATCAACCCACAGGTGATCGGGCTGATCCAGCAGTTGTTCCGGGGGCCGGAGCGGGCCCGCCCGTTCGGGTTGCTCGGCGCGACCATCGGCATCTCCACCGCCGTCGGACCACTGCTCGGCGGCCTGCTCATCGCCCTCGGCGGTGAGGAGCACGGATGGCGGTGGGTCTTCTTCGTCAACGTGCCGGTCGGCATCGTCGCGGTGATCCTGGGTTGGCGGCTGCTACCCGGTCGGCCCGACGGGCAACCCGGCCGCCGTCGACTCGACCCGGTCGGTGTGCTGCTGCTCGGCGTCGGCGTGGTGCTGATCCTGCTGCCCCTCGTGCAGGAGCAGCAGTGGCGTACGCCGTGGAAGTGGGCGCTCATCCCGGCCGGCCTCGCGGTGCTGGTCGCCTTCGGCCTGTGGGAGCGGTGGTACGCGCGACACCGCGAACCGCTGTTCGACCTGCGCCTGTTCACCTTCCAGTCGTACACGCTCGGGTCGCTCATCGCGCTCATCTACTTCGGCGGGTTCACTGCGATCTTCTTCATCTTCACGCTGTTCCTGCAGAACGGGCTCGGCTACAGCGCGCTCGTCGCCGGTCTCGCCATCACGCCCTTCGCGCTCGGGTCCGCCGCCGCGTCCGCTCTCGGAGGACGCATCGTCAACCGGTTCGGCCGACCCCTGGTCGCCATCGGCCTGCTCGCCGTGGTGATCGGGCTGGCCGCCACCGTGCTCGCCCTGCACGTCGCGCCGCACTCCCCGGCGCCCTGGGTCACCGCCGGTCCGCTGCTCGTCGCCGGCATCGGCAGCGGCCTCGTCATCGCCCCCAACCAGACGCTCACCCTTGCCCAGGTGCCCGTCCCGCAGGCGGGCAGCGGAGCGGGCATGCTCCAGACCGGTCAGCGGATCGGCGCCGCCGCCGGCATCGCCGCGGTCGGCTCGATGTTCTTCTCCTCGCTGGCCGACAGTCACGGCGACTGGACGGGAGCTTTCGAGAAGTCGCTGCTGCTCGCCACGGGCATCATCGCGCTCGCGCTGGTGGCGGCGTTGATCGACATCTTCCGCAATCACCACCACTGACGCGATCCGCGGGTACGGCGATGGCCGGCACCCGTTGTCGGGGTGCCGGCCATCTGTGTGTCTTAGCTGTTCCAGTTGTGGGCGACCAGGTCGGTGGCCTGCTGCT
>NZ_JBITMW010000023.1:0-9985 GCF_044466585.1 Micromonospora sp. NPDC049359
CCCACCAAAAGCAGGCTGCCAGTCCGGGGTATAAATCATAATTGGCACTGGCTTTACAAGCACCCTGTTGAGTTCTCAAAGAACAACCACACACCAACTCGAAGCCCCATTGCTGGGGCCCCAACCTGGGGCTTTTCGTTCCGCGTCCCCGGCGCTTTCAGCGCCAGGCACTTTTACTACGTTACCCGCTGGTTTCTGCCGTGTCAAACCGGTGTTTCCCGGTTCGTCGTGCTTTCTGCCGTGTTGCGGGCACCATGGTTCGACCGGCTCGCGCCGCTCTCGTCATGGGTTGGCAGGCCGGCCGCAGCGGTTGCCCGCTTGCTCGCCCGTTTCCCTGCCGACTGACTACCTTACCCGGTCGGTTCCGCCGCACCAAATCCGCCTCGCGGCGTTTCCGTGAGCACCACCCGGTCGGCGATCTGACGGCAAACCCGTCCGACCCCGAGGCCGTCACCACGCTCCGGCCGCTTCAGGCTTTCGCCTGTTTCGTCCGTTCCGCGCTGGCAGAGAGAAAGTTACGCGTCCGGCCCGATGATCGTCAAATCCGCCGGACGCGTCCCCCGTCACATCGTCGACGATCGACTATTCCCCCAGCTCAACGCCCGCGAACGACCGCTTTCCCCGGCGCAGCACCAGGTATCGGCCGTGCAGGAGGTCGCCGGTCGACACCGTGGCGTCCACCTCGGTCACCCTCGTGTTGTTCACGTAGGCGCCGCCCTCGGCGATGACCCGACGGGCCTCCTTGAGGCCGCTCACGAGCCCGGAGTCCCGCAGCAGACCCGCCACGTCCGGCAGTTCGCCGGTGAGCCGCACGAGCCCGGCCTCGGTGAGCGCCGCGCGCAGCGTCTCCGCTGCCAGGTCGTCGAGCGAGCCCCGCCCGAACAGCGCCTGGCTGGCGGCGACCGCCTGCCGGGTCTCCTCGGGGCCGTGCACCAGCGTGGTCAGCTCCTCGGCCAACGCCCGCTGGGCGAGCCGGGCCGCCGGCCGTTCGGCCGTCGCCTTCGCCAGCTCCTCCAGCTCGTCGCGCGTACGGAAGCTGAAGTACCGCAGGTAGCGGTCGACCTCGCGGTCGTCGACGTTGAGCCAGAACTGGTAGAACGCGTACGGACTCGTCAGCGTGGGGTCGAGCCAGACCGCCCCGCCCTCGGTCTTGCCGAACTTCGTACCGTCGGCCTTGGTGACCAACGGCGTGGTGAAGGCCTGCACCGGCCCCGCGCCGCGCCTCCGCACGTAGTCGACGCCCGCCGTGATGTTGCCCCACTGGTCGGAGCCGCCGAACTGGAGCTGGCAACCGTGCCGGCGGTGCAGTTCGAAGAAGTCGTTCGCCTGCAGCAGCTGGTAGCTGAACTCGGTGAAGCTGATGCCGGTTTCCAGCCGCGCCCGCACCACCTCCCGCGCCAGCATCTTGTTCACGGGGAAGTGCTTGCCGACGTCCCGCAGGAAGTCGACCACCGACATCTCACCGGTCCAGTCCAGGTTGTTGACCAGCTGCGCCGCGTTGTCCCCGGTGTACGACACAAAGGGCGCGAGCTGCTCGCGGATCCGCTCGACCCAGCCGGCGATCACCTCGGGCGGGTTGAGCGTCCGCTCGGCGCTCTCCTTCGGGTCACCGATCTGCCCGGTCGCCCCGCCCACCAGCAGCAGGGGGCGGTGACCCGCGAGTTGCAGCCGCCGGGCCGTGGTGACCTGCATGAGCGAGCCGACGTGCAGGCTCTGCGCGGTGGGGTCGAAGCCCACGTAATAGGTGGTGGCCGTCGCGCCGTCGAGCAGCTCACGCAGCTCGTCGAGGCCGGTCGAGTCCTGGATGAGGCCACGCCAGAGCAGGTCGTCGGTCAGGGAGTCCCGCCCGGACGGCGGGAGGTTGCTGTCGGTCACGGTCACCGATTCTCCCCCATCGGCGGCATCGCCCCGTACCGGGTTTGGAGCGACGCGCCCGGTTACGCTTGCGCCCCGCTCTTGGAGGAGGGTTCTGCCGTGGAGATGCCGGATCTGACGGGTGGTTTCGTCAACCTGCTCGGCCTGAATTTTGAGGAGGCGACCGGCGACCGCGTCGTCATCAGCTGGCAGGTCCGTCCGGAGCTGCACCAGCCGTTCGGCATCCAGCACGGCGGGGTGTACTGCTCGGTCGTGGAGACGGCGGGCAGCGTCGGCGGTTCGCTCTGGCTGGGCGACCGGGGCACGGTGGTCGGGGTGTCGAACCAGACCGACTTCCTGCGGGCCGTGCCCGATGGCGAGCTGCGGGCGGTCGGCACCCCCGTGCACCGGGGGCGCAGCCAGCAGCTCTGGCAGGTGGAGATCAGCGACGCCAAGGAGCGCCTGGTCGCCCGCGGTCAGGTCCGGTTGCAGAACCTCTCGCGCGACTGATCGGCGGGCCCGGTCAGCTCCGGGCCTCGTCCAGCACCGGCTCGACGGCCTCGTCGGCGTCGTCGGCGGCGGGGACCTGCCGCAGGCGTACCCCGGTGATGGCCCGGTGGTCGATGTCGGCCACCGTCAGCACCCAGCCGTCCAGGGTGACGTCCTCCCCCGCGACGGTCGGGATGTGCCCGAGTCGGGCCAGCACCAGCCCGGCGACGGTGGTGTAGTCGCCGGCCGGGCGCGAGGGCAGCTCGACGCCGATGTCCGGCAGGTCGTGCACCGGGAAGGTGCCGGGCAGCACCATCGCGCCGTCCGGTTCGCGGCGCACCGAGTAGCCGTCCCGGTCGGTCTCGTCGTAGATCTCCCCGACGATCTCCTCCAGGATGTCCTCCAGGGTCACGATGCCGTCGACGGCGCCACGCTCGTCCACGACGAGCGCGATGTGCTGGCGCTCGGCCTTGAACTGACGTAGCGCGTCCACCACCGGCAGCGAGTCGGGCAGCAGCATCGGCGGGCGGGCGATCTCGTCGATCGGCCGGTCGTCGGGCACGCCGACCAGGTCGCGCAGGTGGATCACGCCGGCCGTGTCGTCCAGGCCGCCGTGGCGCACCACCGGCGCGCGGGAGTGCCCGGTGGCGGCCAGCACGAGCCGCGCGGCCTCCGCCGTGGTCCCGCTGTCGAGCGTGAAGACCTGCAACCGGGGTACGAGCACCGCCCGCAACCGCCGGTCGGCGATCTCCACGGCGCCGGCGATGATGGTGCGCTGTTCCTTGGTGAAGCCGTGGTTGCCGGCGACGATGTCGCGCAGCTCGTCCGGGCCGATCTCCTCGGGCTCGTGCTTCGGGTTGAGCCCGAACAGGCGGACGACCAGGTCGCTGGTCGCGCCGAGGGCCCAGACGGCCGGGCGGGTGAGGCTGGCGAGCACGTCGAGCGGGCGGGCCACCAGCAGGGCCCACCGCTCGGCGGACTGCATGGCGATCCGCTTGGGCGCCAGCTCGCCGAAGACCAGGGTGACGAAGGTCAGCGCAAGGGTGACCACCACGATCGCCACCGTCTCGGCGGCGTTGCCGAAGACCCCGAGCAGCGGCACGAGGGGCTTGGCGAGGGAGACCGCCGCCGCGGCGGAGGCCAGGAAGCCGGCGAGGGTGATGCCGATCTGGATGGTGGCGAGGAAGCGGTTCGGGTCCTTGGCGAGCCGGGCGAGCACCCCTCCGGCCCGGCTGGTGCGTTCGAGGCGCTGGATCTGGCTGTCCCGCAGTGACACCAACGCCATCTCGCTGCCGGCGAAGAGCGCGTTGATCACGATCAGGATCCCGACCAGGGCCAGTTGGCTCCCGTAGCTCTGCACGCCCGGTTCGCTCCCTCTGCGATGGTGACGCCGGCCGTACGCACGGCGCCCGCCGGTCGACGAGGCCGCCCGGCGTACGCGCTTCTGTGCCCCGTGCGGGGTCGGCCGAACCCTGCCGGGGTGACGCTACGCCGATTCGGCTGCGGGTGACGCGGGCAGGTCGAGGACGTACGAGTCGCCCTCGGGCCGGAAACCGAGCCGGTGGTAGTAGGGGGCGACCATGCCGGGCGGGCTGACGACCCGGTGGAAGCCGCGTTCGGTGAAGAGGCGGCTGCGCCGGTAGACGAACTCGCCGGGCGTGAAGTCCCGGAACTTCGGGGTCACGTAGTCCAGGTCGATCTGGGCGACCCCGCGTGCCTCGGCGTGCGACAGCACCACCCCCACCACCTCGTCGGCGGTGACCACGAGGAAGGCCGAGCGGTCGGCGGCGGCCGGATCCCAGTGGAAGTCGGGGTTGAAGCGGGCGATGTCCGACCCGTGCACCCGCAGCGTGTGGGCGAGGAACTGGTCGTCGACCCCGACCTGGACCACCTGGTAGGTCTGCTCGTCGTGGCGGGTGGCGAGCATTCCCCGCAGGTACCAGATGTTGATCACCGCGAGGACGATGTTGAGCCCGACCATGGGCCACACCTCGATGGCGGCGTTGTAGCCGATCAGCACGGCGCAACCGACGAGGTTCAAAGCGCGCAGGCGCAGGATGCGCGACTGCAGCAGCGACCAGACCAGCACCGCGGAGCCGGCCCAGCCGACCAGATCCAACCAATTCACCCCGCGAGACTAGTGCTAGCCCAGGTCAGGGGCGTCGGCGGGCAGCTCCAGCAGCCACTCCTCGACCTCGGTGCCGCGCCCGTTGGCGTACCCCGAGTCCTCGCCGACCACGACGAACCCGCACTTGCGCAGCACCGCGAGAGAGGCGGCGTTGTCCTTCGCGGCCCGGGCGTGCACCGGCCGGGGCAGCTCGCGCAGCAGCGCGGCCAGGGCCGCGGTGGCGTAGCCCCGACCCCAGCGGGTCGGGTCGATCCAGTAGCTGACCTCGGTCTGGTCGTCGACCGGGAAGGCGCTCACGTAGCCGACCACCTCGCCATCGGCCTCGACGGTGCGGACCAGATTCGCCGGGTTGGTGAGCACCCGCGCCCAGTGGCGGGCGAACTCCCGGCGGTCGGACGGGTCGGCGGGACCGAACGCGGCCATCCGGTTCGCTTCGGGATCCTGCTGGTGCAGGAAGAACTCCACGAGATCGTCCTCGCGCACCGGCCGCAGCAGCACCTCAAAAGTCACCCGGCGAGAGTAAGCCCCACCCCCGACACCCCCGCTTTCGCCGATCTTGCACTTCCTGTCGCGACAAAAGCTCACCAAGACGACATTCCGCCAACAGCATCTGCAAGATCGGCGTCGGAGTGGGGGCGGCGCGGCGCGGGGGCAGTTCGAAGGGCTGCTGCTCGGCTCGGTCGGTCAGGCCGCCGTCCACCACGCGCACTGCCCGGTGCTGGTGGCCCACCCGGTCAGCTGACCGGGGCGTCGCCACCTCGGCCGAGCATCTGCAGGAAGTCGGTGGTGAGGGCGAACGGGTCCGCCGGGCCGCTGGTGGGCGGCCGGCGTTCGACCTGGTCGGCCAGCTCCCCGGCGGCGCGCCGGATCCGGCCCCGCAACGCGCCGTCGGCGGTCCCGTCGGACCAGTCCTCCGGTGCGGCGAAGACCGCCGTGGGGACCACCACCGCCCGCAGGTAGCTGAACATCGGACGGACCGCGTGCTCCAGCGCGAGGGAGTGCCGGGCGGTGCCACCGGTGGCGGCGATGAGCACCGGCCGGTCGACCAGCGAGCCCGCGTCGAGGACGTCGAAGAACGACTTGAACAGCCCGTTGTACGAGGCACTGAAGATCGGGGTGACGGCGATGATGCCGTCCGCACCGGTCACCGTGTCGATGGCCTCGCGCAGCGCGGCCGGCGGGAACCCGGTGAGCATGTTGTTGACGACGTCGTGGGCGTACTCGCGCAGGTCGATCGCGCGCAGCTCGGCGTCGTGGCCCCGCCGGACCAGCTCGTCGCGGGTCGCGCTGGCGAGCTGGTCGGCGAGCAGCCGGGTGGACGAGGGCTGGCTCAGCCCCGCCGACACCACGGCCAGCGTGCGGCGGGTCATCGGGTCGCCCCCTCCGGCGCCTTGCCCGTCACGTCGTCGACGGCGTGCACGGTGCTGTCCTTCGCGCCACCGGCCGCGGCCACCATCGAGGCGTGCGTGGGCGCCTCGGGAACGTGCACCGGACGCAGGGCGGCGAACTCCTTGCGCAGCACCGGCACGACCTCCTCGCCGAGCAGGTCGAGCTGCTCCAGCACGGTCTTGAGCGGCAGGCCCGCGTGGTCGACCAGGAAGAGCTGGCGCTGGTAGTCGCCGACGTACTCGCGGAAGCCGAGGGTGCGGTCGATGACCTGCTGCGGGCTGCCCACGGTCAGCGGGGTCTCCCGGGTGAACTCCTCCAGCGACGGCCCGTGCCCGTAGACCGGGGCGTTGTCGAAGTACGGCCGGAACTCCCGGACGGCGTCCTGCGAGTTGCGGCGCATGAACACCTGGCCGCCGAGGCCGACGATGGCCTGGTCGGCGGAGCCGTGGCCGTAGTGGGCGTACCGCTGGCGGTAGAGGCCGACCATCCGCTGGGTGTGCTCCTTGGGCCAGAAGATGTGGTTGGCGAAGAAACCGTCGCCGTAGTACGCGGCCTGCTCGGCGATCTCGGGGCTGCGGATCGAGCCGTGCCAGACGAACGGCGGCACCCCGTCGAGCGGGCGCGGCGTCGAGGTGAAGGACTGCAACGGCGTGCGGTACTTGCCCTTCCAGTCGACCACGTCCTCGCGCCACAGCCGGTGCAGCAGGTCGTAGTTCTCGATGGCCAGGGGGATGCCGGCGCGGATGTCCTTGCCGAACCACGGGTACACCGGGCCGGTGTTGCCACGACCCATCATCAGGTCCACCCGGCCGTCGCTCAGGTGCTGGAGCATCGCGTAGTCCTCGGCGATCTTCACCGGGTCGTTGGTGGTGATCAGCGTGGTCGCGGTGGACAGCAACAGCCGCTCGGTGCGGGCCGCGATGTGACCGAGCATGGTGGTCGGGGACGACGGGACGAACGGCGGGTTGTGGTGCTCCCCGGCGGCGAAGACGTCGAGACCGACCTCTTCGGCCTTGAGTGCGATGGCGACCATCGCCTTGATCCGCTCATGCTCGGTCGGCTCCCGACCGGTGGTCGGATCGACCGTGACGTCACCGACGGTGAAGACTCCGAACTGCATGACCAGCTCCTCGCGTGTCAACCGGATGCCGTCGTGGTACCCGGACGCAGCTCACAACTTATTTGACGAGTCAACTATTCCATCGGCAGGACGTCGCGCAGTGGCGCCGGTCACCACCGCAACCGGACACCACGTCGCAGAACCGGCTCGCTCAGCCGCCCGCCACGGAGGGCAACACCTGCACTTCCGCGCCGTCCACGACCGTCGTGGCCAGACCTCCGGAATGCCGGCAGTCCTCCCCGTCGACGAAGACGTTCACATAGCGGCGCAGCTCACCGCGCTCGTCGCGGATGCGCCGGGCCAGCCGGGGATGCGCGACGGCAACCTCATCGAAGACCGCCCGCAGCGTCCCGGCGGCGGTGACGGTCAGCCGACTCGCGCCCCCGGCCTCGCCGCGCAACGGGCCGGGCAGCAGCACGGTGACCACGCTCAGACCTGCGCGGCGCGGACGCAGAGCACGTCGGGCAGGTGGGTGGCGACCGACGACCAGGAGTCGCCCTCGTCGCGGCTGGCGAAGACCGACCCGGAGCGGGTGCCGAAGTAGACCCCACCCGGCGTCGCGTCATCGGCGCACATGGCGTCGCGCAGCACCGCCGGATAGAACGGCCCCTCGGGCAGCCCCACCGACTGCGCCTCCCACTTGCCGCCGGCGTCGACGGAACGGAACACCCGGCAGCGGTGATCGGCCGGAAACCGCTCACTGTCGGCCACCAGCGGGAAGGTCCACACCGTGCCGCCGCGCCCGGGGTGAGCCACCATCGGGAAGCCGAAGTCGCTGGGCAGCCCGTCGGCGATCGAGGACCAGGTGCGGCCGTCGTCGTCGGAACGGTAGACGCCGTGGTGGTTCTGCGCGTACAGCCGCTCGGGGTTGTCGGCGTCCCGGGCGACCTTGTGCACGCACTGGCCGAACTCCGGCCACTCGTCCGGCATGAAGTAGGCGCGGATGCCGGTGTTGCCCGGCGCCCAGCTCGCCCCGGCGTCCTCCGAGCGGTAGACCCCGCCGGTGGACATGGCGACCAGCAGTCGAGCCGGGTCACGCGGGTGGGGCAGCACGGTGTGCACGGCCTGACCGCCGAACCCGGCCTCCCACTGCGGGCGGTGCGGGTGGTCCCAGAGGGAACGGACCAGCTCGAAACTGCGGCCGCCGTCGGTGGACCGGAACAACGCCGAGGGTTCGGTGCCGGCCCAGACGACGTCCGGCTCGTCGGGGCCGGCCGGCATCAGCTGCCAGACCCGCCCGAGGGAGACGCCGGTGTCGGCCGGGAACGCGACCGGCGCCTGGTCGGGCTCGTCCCAGGTGGCGCCGAGGTCGTCGCTGGTGGCGACACTAGGGCCGAAGTGCGAGCTGGTCATGCCGGCGAGCAGCCGCGGGGTCGAACGGCGGGCGTCCACCGCCACCGAATAGACACCGGTCATCGGAAAGTGCGGACCGCTGATCTCCCAACTGCGCCGATCGTCGGCGCTGGTGGCGAGAAACAATCCCTTCGCGGTGCCGATCGCGAGCAGAGTTGCCATGACGTCCTCCGAAACCGTCGGTGAGCAGGTTCGGTGATTATGGCCACACCCTCCGACAACCTCCGTAGCGGCGCGCTCAGCGACGGACGCGCGGCACGTGCCGCCGGTACGCGCTGACCGTCGGATCGCCGTCGAGCCAGAACCGCCAGGGCAGGTCGTGCGCGCCCGTCACGCCGACCCGGGGCCCCGCCGTCACCGCCTCCTCCGGGACCGGCTCGGCGGGCGGTCGCAACCGGACCGGGCCGTCGCCGAGCAGGTACGCGCCGTACGCCGCGCGGTCGATGCCGAGCGTGGCGCAGAGCCGGGCCGGCCCGCGGGCGAGGTCCACGTCGCGCCGCACCGCCGGCCGGCGCTCCCGTGCCGTGGTCACGCCGTCGATGACCGCGCCGGCGCGCAGCAGCACGGCGGCGGCCTCCCCCTCGTCACCGGTGACCACGTTCACGCACCAGTGCATGCCGTAGGTGAAGTAGACGTAGGCGTGCCCGGCGGGACCGAACATCACCGCGTTGCGGGGCGTGCGGCCCCGGTGGGCGTGCGAGGCGGGGTCGCCGGCCGTGCCCGCGTACGCCTCGACCTCGGTGATCCGGACGGTGACGCCCCCGGCGGTGAGGCGGCAGCCCAGCAGGCCACGCGCCGCCGGCAGCAGCGGGCCCGCGAGCAGGTCCGCCAACTCGGCCAGGCCGGCGTCGGCCGTGCGGTCGTCCGGCAGGAGTTCCATGGACCGAACGGTACCCAGGCCACGCGCGGGTCACGCCGTTCGACGATCCCGGGGCCACCGGGAGGCTCACCAAGGTTCACCTTCTCGCCATCCGAGCCGCCGAAACCCGCGCCGCCCCCGGGGGGTGTTTCCGGTGTCGTCGCAGGGTGCGGCGACACATTGGGAGAGGAACCATCATGACCGTACGCACGATCCGCCGCCCCCTGCTCGCGATCGGCCTGGCCGCGGCCGGGGCGGTGCTGGCTCTCGCTCCGTCGGCCAGCGCCAGCGCCCCGCAGAGCGCGGCGATCGACGGCGCCCCGCTGAGCGCCGTCGCACTGGGCGGCAGCGGCAAGATCGACGCCAGTGGGGCGGCGGTCTTCGTCCCGGTCACCCTGACCTGCTCGCAGCCGACGCAGGTCGACCTGACCGTCAAGGTCGCCCAGGCGATCGGAGACTCGATGCGCACCGGCACGACCAACCGCAAGGTGTTCTGCGACGCCACCACCCAGAAGGTGCGGATCGCGGTGACCGCCACCGAGCGCCCCTTCGCGCCGGGCGTCGCGTTCGGTGTGGTGACCGGGAACTCCTGCGACGCACTGTGCAACTCCATCACTGACGAGCACCGGTTCGACCTGGCGCTCTGAGTCGTGGGGGGGGGGGGGGGGGGGGGGGGGGGGGGGGGGGGCGCCCCGCCCCGCCCCCCCCCCGCCCCCCGCCCCCCCCCCCCGCGGGGCGCGCGGCGGCCCCCCCCCCCCCCGCCCGCACCCCCCCCCCCCCCCCCCCCCCCCCC
>NZ_JBITMW010000024.1:2500-5373 GCF_044466585.1 Micromonospora sp. NPDC049359
ACCTTCTGTGGGTGTTCCCGAGTAGCGGCGGACCCCTGAAATCTGCCGTGAATCTGCCAGGACCACCTGGTAAGCCTAAATACTTCCTGGTGACCGATAGCGGACGAGTACCGTGAGGGAATGGTGAAAAGTACCCCGGGAGGGGAGTGAAATAGTACCTGAAACCGTTCGCCTACAATCCGTCGGAGCCTTGCGGGGTGACGGCGTGCCTTTTGAAGAATGAGCCTGCGAGTTAGTGGCATGTGGCGAGGTTAACCCGTGTGGGGGAGCCGTAGCGAAAGCGAGTCTGAATAGGGCGCTTTAGTCGCATGCTCTAGACCCGAAGCGGAGTGATCTAGCCATGGGCAGGCTGAAGCGCGGGTAAGACCGCGTGGAGGGCCGAACCCACCAACGTTGAAAAGTTGGGGGATGACCTGTGGTTAGGGGTGAAAGGCCAATCAAACTCCGTGATAGCTGGTTCTCCCCGAAATGCATTTAGGTGCAGCGTCGCGTGTTTCTTGCCGGAGGTAGAGCACTGGATGGTCTAGGGGGCCCACAAGCTTACCGAAATCAGCCAAACTCCGAATGCCGGTAAGTGAGAGCGCGGCAGTGAGACTGCGGGGGATAAGCTTCGTAGTCGAGAGGGAAACAGCCCAGATCACCAGCTAAGGCCCCTAAGCGTGTGCTAAGTGGAAAAGGATGTGGGGTCGCATAGACAACCAGGAGGTTGGCTTAGAAGCAGCCACCCTTTAAAGAGTGCGTAATAGCTCACTGGTCAAGTGGTTCCGCGCCGACAATGTAGCGGGGCTCAAGCACACCGCCGAAGCTGTGGCATTCACATTTTAACCTCGCTTGGACTTGATTCCTTGTGCAGGTGTGTGGATGGGTAGGGGAGCGTCGTGCCGCGAGTGAAGCAGCGGGGTGACCCAGTTGTGGACGCGGCACGAGTGAGAATGCAGGCATGAGTAGCGAAAGAAGGGTGAGAAACCCTTCCGCCGGATGACCAAGGGTTCCAGGGCCAGGCTAATCCGCCCTGGGTGAGTCGGGACCTAAGGCGAGGCCGAGAGGCGTAGTCGATGGACAACGGGTTGATATTCCCGTACCCGCGAAAGAGCGTCCCTGATGAACCTCGTTGTGCTAACCACCCGAACTTGGTGAGGTCTTCGGACTGATCTGAGGGAGCGTGGGAACCTGGCGGGTAGTAGTCAAGCGATGGGGTGACGCAGGAAGGTAGCTGAGCCCGGCCGGTGGTTGTGCCGGGGTAAGCGTGTAGGCCGTGTCGTAGGCAAATCCGCGACGCATGAAGGCTGAGACGTGATGCCGAGCCGATTCAGGTGAAGTCAGTGATCCTATGCTGCCGAGAAAAGCCTCTAGCGAGTTCTTAGCGGCCCGTACCCCAAACCGACACAGGTGGTCAGGTAGAGAATACCGAGGCGATCGGGCGAACTGTGGTTAAGGAACTCGGCAAATTGCCCCCGTAACTTAGGGAGAAGGGGGGCCGGAGACGTGAAGCCCCGCGCGGGTGGAGCGTTGTATGGCCGCAGAGAGCAGGGGGAAGCGACTGTTTACTAAAAACACAGGTCCATGCGAAGAAGTAATTCGATGTATATGGACTGACGCCTGCCCGGTGCTGGAACGTTAAGGGGACCTGTTAGCTCTTCGGGGCGAAGCGGAGAACTTAAGCGCCAGTAAACGGCGGTGGTAACTATAACCATCCTAAGGTAGCGAAATTCCTTGTCGGGTAAGTTCCGACCTGCACGAATGGCGTAACGACTTCCCCACTGTCTCAACCACAGGCCCGGCGAAATTGCAGTACGAGTAAAGATGCTCGTTACGCGCGGCAGGACGGAAAGACCCCGGGACCTTTACTATAGCTTGACATTGGTACTTGAGTTAGCTTGTGTAGGATAGGTGGGAGCCGGTGAAGTCCATACGCCAGTATGGGTGGAGGCAATCTTGAAATACCACTCTGGTTGATTTGGGTATCTAACTTCGGACCGTTATCCGGTTCAGGGACAGTGTCTGGTGGGTAGTTTAACTGGGGCGGTTGCCTCCTAAAAGGTAACGGAGGCGCCCAAAGGTTCCCTCAGCCTGGTTGGCAATCAGGTGTTGAGTGCAAGTACACAAGGGAGCTTGACTGTGAGACTGACAGGTCGAGCAGGGACGAAAGTCGGGACTAGTGATCCGGCACTTGCGAGTGGAAGCGGTGTCGCTCAACGGATAAAAGGTACCCCGGGGATAACAGGCTGATCTTCCCCAAGAGTCCATATCGACGGGATGGTTTGGCACCTCGATGTCGGCTCGTCGCATCCTGGGGCTGTAGCAGGTCCCAAGGGTTGGGCTGTTCGCCCATTAAAGCGGTACGCGAGCTGGGTTTAGAACGTCGTGAGACAGTTCGGTCCCTATCCGCCGTGCGCGTAGGATACTTGAGAAGGGCTGTCCCTAGTACGAGAGGACCGGGACGGACGAACCTCTGGTGTGCCAGTTGTCCTGCCAAGGGCACGGCTGGTTAGCTACGTTCGGAAGGGATAACCGCTGAAAGCATCTAAGCGGGAAGCCTGCTTCAAGATGAGGTATCCCACCCACCTTTGGTGGGGTAAGGCCCCCAGCTAGACGACTGGGTTGATAGGCCGGAAATGTAAGCCCGGTAACGGGTTCAGTTGACCGGTACTAATAGGCCGAGGACTTGACTACTAAGCTGCTACGCGTCCACTGTGCAACTCTGAACAAACACCCACCCGTGTTGGTGATGGTTGATATGTTCATAGAGTTACGGCGGTCATGGCGGAGGGGAAACGCCCGGTCACATTCCGAACCCGGAAGCTAAGCCCTCCAGCGCCGATGGTACTGCACTCGTGAGGGTGTGGGAGAGTAGGACACCGCCGGACAATCTT
>NZ_JBITMW010000025.1:0-4576 GCF_044466585.1 Micromonospora sp. NPDC049359
ACCGAGAAGCCGCGCAGCTCCAGTCGGCGCAGCGGGCGGCGCGGCGGCGGCGTCGGCGCGGGCGCGGGGGGGCCGGGCCGGGGGCCCCCCCGCCCCCCCCCCCCCGGCCCCCCCCCCCCCCCCCCCCCCCCCCCCCCCCCCGGCCCCCCCCCCCCCCCCCCCCCCCCCCCCCCCCCCCCCCCCCCCCCCCCCCCCCCGGGGGGGGGGGGGGGGGCCCCCCCCCCCCCCCCCCCGACCCCGGCTCTCAGCCGGCGAGGTGCGACCAGTCGCCCTCCAGCTCGCGCCAGGTCCCCTGGGCCGCCACCGTGCCCTCCCCCAACACCACCACGTGGTCGGCCCGGACCAACGCGGCACGCTTGGCGGTGGACCCCACCACGGTCACGCCGTGCGCCCGCAGCGCCTGCCACAGCGCCAGCTCCGTCGTGACGTCCAGCGCCGACGACACGTCGTCCGCGACCAGCAGTTCGGTACGCGGCGCCAGCGCCCGGGCCAGGGCCAGCCGCTGGAGCTGCCCGCCGGAGAGCCGGGTGCCCTTGTGCCCGATGAGCAGGCCCAGCCCACCCCCGGCGGCGGCCAGGTCGTGGTCGAGCTGCGCCGTGCTGACCGCGTCCGCCGCGTCCACCTGGTGGCCGAGCGCGATGTTCTCGACCACCGTGCCGGAGAGCACCCGGGGTAGCTGACCGACGTAACCGACCTGGTTGGGGCGTAGGAACAGCTCGGGCTCGGTGACCGTGTCACCGTTCCACCGCAGCTCGCCGGTGTGGTGCACGATGCCCGCGAGGGCCCGCAGCAGCGAGGACTTGCCCGCTCCGACCGGCCCGACGACCAGCACCAACTGCCCGCGCTGAACCGTCAGGTCCACGTCGCGCACGGCGACCGTGCCGTCGGAGTGCACCACCGAGAAGCCGCGCAGCTCCAGTCGGCGCAGCGGGCGGCGCGGCGGCGGCGTCGGCGCGGGCGCGGTGCCGCCGGCCAGGTCGACCGCCGGCACCCCCACCGAGTACGCCCCCACGCCCGTCATCGCCACCGTCCGCCGGGTCCACACCCGCGCCGACGGCAGTTGGGAGATCAACGACGCGGTGGTCCAGGCGAACCACCGGGCCGCGCCCAGCGTGGAGACGGCCACCAGCACCGTGCCGGCCGACAGTTCGCCGCCCAGGTAGAGGGCCCACGCGCCGATCGGCAGCAGCCCGCTGACCACCGCCGGCGTCGACCGGGACCACACCTGGACGGCGATCTCCCGGCGCTGCCGGTCACTGCGCAGCACGTCCAGGTCGGACAGGTGACGCAGCACCGCTGACGTCGCGCCGGCGAGCTTGACCGTCCGCGCCGCGGAGAGCGCGGAGACCAACGCGGTGGCGAAGGCGGCCCGCGCCGCGACGGTCGCCCGCGCCGCGCGCTCCAGCTTCGGCCCGAACAACGTCGCGGCCAGGCCGGAGACCACCATCGTGCCGAGGAAGAACAGCCCCGGTACGACGCTGCCGGTGACCGCCGTCATGGCCACCACCAGCACCACCGCCACGGTCTGGTCCAACACGTTGTCGGCGAGCTGCACCACCCGCTCGGTGTCGCCGCCCTGGGCCACCACCTCCGCCGGGCTGTGCGAGCTGACCCGGCGAGGGCCGGTCTGGCCGTGCACCAGCCGCAGGCCGATCCGCAGCATCTGCCGCACCCACCAGTGCGGAAACCACACGTGTGTGTAGAACGGCAGCGGCAGGGTGACCAGCAGCCCGGCCACGATGCCCAACGCGGGCAGGTACGGACTGCCGGAGCCGTCGACCAGGTCGGCCCACAGCCACGGCAGCAGCGGACCATCCAGCCCCAGCAGGCTGAGTCCGAGGAACAGGGCGATCGCGGCGGCTCCGTACCGGGGATCGTTGGTGCAGAGCCGGATGATCTCCCGGAAGGTCCGCGCCGGCGGCGTCGGCGGCAACGGCGGCGGGTCGGTACGCGACGCCGACGCCGACCCGGCCCCCGCCACCGCCGCATCAACCGAGCCAGCGGTGTCCCGACCGGCGGTGTTCGGGCCGGCCCTGTCCCGACCGGCCAGCAGGTCGGTGCCCGCCGTGTTCGGGTCGGCCAGCAGGTCGGTGCCGGCGGTGCTCGGGCCGGTCAGGAGGTCGGTGCCGCCGCCGGTGCGGGACGTCGCCGCCCCGCCGGCGTAGACGGCGGCGTGACTGGTCGCCAGCAACTCGGCGAACCGCGTGGACGTCTCCAACGGACCGGCCTCGACCACCGCGCCGTCGGCGAGCACCACCACCTCGTCGCAGCGGCGCACCGAGGAGAGTCGGTGCGCGATCACGATGCCGATCCGGTCGCGCAGCAGTCGCTCGGTGGCCCGCTGCACCCGCGCCTCGGTCACCGGGTCCAACCGCGCGGTGGCCTCGTCGAGGATCACCACGTGCGGGTCCCGGACCAGGATCCGGGCGAACGCCACCAACTGTTCCTGCCCGGCGGAGAGCACGTGCCCGCCCTCCCCCAGCCGGGTCGCCAATCCGTCGGGCAGCTCGGCGATCCAGCCGGCCAGGCCCAGTTCGTCGAGCGCTCGGGCGGCGGCGTCCAGCAGGTCCGGGTCGTAGAGCGCGACGTTCTCGGCGAGCGTGCCGGCCACGATCTCGGTGCGCTGCGGCACCAGCGCCACCCAGCGGCGCAACTCCTCCACGTCGAGGTCGCACAGGTCGGTGCCGCCGAGGAAGACGGTGCCCGGCGGCACGTCCACGGCCCGGGTGAGCACCTTCGCCAGGGTCGACTTGCCCGACCCGGTACGCCCGATCAGGGCATACGAGCGTCCCCGCGCGAAGGTGAGGCTGAGCCCGCGCAGGGCCGGACCTCGTCCACTCTCCGGGCCGCTCACCTCGTACCCGAACGTCAGGTCCCGGATGCGCAGGTCGCCCTCGACCGGGGTGGCCCCGCCGACCGGTTCCTGCCGAACCTTCTGGAGCAGCTGCACGCGGGCCCACGCGCCGAGGGCCTCCTGTAGTTCGGGCACCATCCGGCCGACGTGTTCCGCCGTGGCCCCGAAGGCCAGGGCGAGCAGCCAGATGGCGGTGAGCCGGGCGGCGTCGACCCGGCCGGTGGCCAGGGCCCAGGCCCCGCCGAGCACCACCGCGCCGACGCCGACCCGGATCGTGGCGGTGGCGACCGTCGCCACCTTGGCCGAGAGCACCCAGACCCGATGGCCGCGGGACAGCACGGTGGCGGCCCGCCGGGCATAGAGCCGCAGCACGTACGGCTGGGCCAGGCTGGTCCGCACGTCGTCCTGGCCGTGCACCGCCTCCTCCATCACGGCGGCCAGGTCGGACCATGCCTCTTCCTCGACCATCCGGGCCGGGCCGATCCGTGCCGTGGGTCGGCGCAGCCCCACCCCGAGCACCACAGTCAGCAGCAGCATCGCGATGCCGGCCGGCCACCACACGGCGAGCGCGACGACCATCGACAGCAGACCGACGCAGAGCCCCTGGGCGAGCCGCGAACCCTGGTTACGAACCGCCGACGCCACCTGGTAGACATCCCCGTCGATGCGGTCCAGCAGCTCGCCGACCGGGGTGGTCTCGAGGCTCGGCAGATCCTGCCCGAGCGCGACCCGGCAGAGCCGCCGACGGACGTCGGCGGACCAGTCGGCGGTCAGCCCGGCCATCACCAGGCTCACCACCAGGTCGCTGAGCACCACGGCGGCCAACGCGGCGGCGAGGACCGTGAAGGAAACGGCCGACCGGTGTACGAGCACCGCGCCGGCCAGCGCGGACGCGCCCGCCTGACCGGCGGCGCCCAGCACGATCAGGATGGCCACGAGCGTCATACGGCGTGGCGAGGTGGCCCACAGATCACGGAGCAGGCGCATGGGAGGTTCCTCCGGACGTGGGTGGCGGAACACCCAGCGTGCCGGCAGCGCCCCGGTCCCCTCAACCGATTTACCCGCCCTGAGCAGGTCATCCCCGATCGCCCGGCGCGCCGACAACGGGAGCGCGAGACCTGCCCGCCCCCGGACAGCCATGATCGACTCGACATCACCGATCCAGGGGCATCAACCGGCCCCGGACGGCCATGATCAACTCGACATCACCGATATCGCGGTGTCATCCGGCCTCGGATACCCCGACTTCGGCGATGTCGAGTCGATCACCACCCGGATGCTTTGGCACCCGCCACGCCGATCGCGCCCGCTGGGCGATATGTCCGTTCACGGGGTCTTCGCGGGGGTGACCGGACGCACGGCTGGGCTGGAATCGTGGCGGGCCGCAGGTCGTTACACAGCCTGACGATCGCAGGATCACGGCCGAGCCCCCCGCCTGCGGGAATGGCCCCGGCCACCGGGTCGTTACACCCGGTCCCGGCACGACGAGCCCCGCTCACCGCGGATCGTCAGCCCCCGGGAATGGCCCCGGACCGCAGGTCGTTACACACCCTCCCGGCACGGCGAGCCCGCTCACCGCGGATCGTCAGCCCCCGGGGAATGGCCCCGCCCCCCGGGTCGTTACACACGGACCGGCCGCCACGAGCCCCCCGCTCGCAGGCCGCCCCCCAGACTTTGAGCGCCCGGACGAGGTGCTGACACCCCCGTCACCTGATCCCCCGA
>NZ_JBITMW010000026.1:0-1135 GCF_044466585.1 Micromonospora sp. NPDC049359
GCCGAAAGGGCCGGACCCCGTGGGGTCCGGCCCTTTGCGGTGTGGTTGTCAGCTGGTGGCGTAGCCGCGGGTGGCGATCCAGTCGGCGAGGTGTTCGACGGTGATGTCGTAGGCGGCGGTGTTCGCATCGGCGGAGTCGGCGATCCGCACGGTGTTGCCGTCATCGCGGTAGCCCACGACGCTGATGTAGTGCCCGCCCTCGAAGGAGTGGGTGTTGCCGTCGGTGTCGACGCTGGTGCCGGCGATGTTCGCGACCACGGCCCGACCGTCATCAACGGTCTTGACGATGTCGGCGCGCAACCGGTCGGTCTGGGTGGCGTCGGCGTCGGGCTTGCTGATCTCCACGCTGTGGTAGGCGTCCGACTTACCGGTCTCCTTGTTCAACACCGGCGTGATGTCGTTAATGCTGTTGGTGCCGGCCTCGGTGGTGCCCATCTCCTTGGCCATCGCGTCCACGCTGATGTCCTTGCCCTGCACACTCAGCGCGTTACGGGTAGCGGCCGGACCGCAGTAGTAGAAGTTCGGCTGCGCCTCGTACCGCACACCCAACTGCCGCTCACCATGACCCTTACGCTCAGACTGCGACTGCGACTGCGACTGCGACTGCGGCTGGGACGTCGGCTTGGCGGTGCTCTCCGCGGCGAACGCGGCCGTGACGGGGCCGGCGATAGCGCCGCCGGTGAACGCGAGACCAGCAGCGGTCAGAGCGGCCTTACGAATCAGATCGGTACGCATGATGGCGTGCTCCTCTGCGTCGGGGGAAACGCGCACTCGGCACACGGGGGCATGCCGGGCGGGGAAAGATCGTGGGGGGATCAGCCGGCGGCCCAGCAGGGGCCTGCTCGGGTGTTCCGGAGGGTGGTCCAACGGTCCGGGTCAGCGGATCATTCCCCCGCTGATGGACCGGGGACGGCCGGTGGTGCTCGGCCGTGCGGGGGATGTAACGACACCGACCCGGCGGGTGTTCCCGGCCGCGGCTACCGGCTCTGGGCCGGCGAACTGCTCGGCGGCGCGGGGGATGTAACGACGCCGGCCTGGCGGGTGTTCCCGGCCGCGGCTACCGGCTCTGGGCCGGCGAGCTGCTCGGCGGCGCGGGGGGTGTAACGACGCCGGCCCGGCGGGTGTTCCCGGCGGC
>NZ_JBITMW010000027.1:0-1117 GCF_044466585.1 Micromonospora sp. NPDC049359
TGTGCTGTCCAGGGAGGTTGGTCGAGGTTGTGTGACGACACGATCTGATGTCGTAGGTAGGTGAAGGCCTCCGGTTGTGGAGTGGAGCTGTCTAGGAACCGCTCCGGCAACCAGGAGGCCTTCATGCTCCACCGTAATGCTGCTCTGACCCCACGCGCACGTCTGCGTCTGGCGCGTTTGGTCGTGGACGAGGGCTGGCCGGTCGCCCAGGCGGCACGGCGTTATGACGTCTCCTGGCGCACCGCGAAACGCTGGGCAGATCGCTACCGCGAGCAGGGCGCTGACGGTATGCAGGACCGCTCGTCACGCCCGCACCACAGCCCGACCCGCACACCGCAGCCCTTGGTCCGCAAGGTCGTGCACCTGCGCTTCAAGCAGCGCCTGGGCCCGGTCCAGATCGGCGGGCGCCTGACCATGCCGGCCTCGACCGTGCACGCCGTGCTGGTGCGCTGTCGCCTCAACCGACTCAGTCATATCGACCGGGTCACCGGTGAACCCGTGCGCCGCTACGAACACCCGCATCCAGGCGCGATGCTGCATGTCGACGTCACCAAATACGGCAACATCCCCGACGGTGGCGGCTGGCGCTACGTCGGCCGGTTCCAGGGCCGCCGCCACCGCAACGCCACCGCCGTGCGTACCGGAAACCGCGGCAAGAACTGGGCACCGAAAGTCGGAACGGCGTTCGTGCACACCGTCATCGACGACCATTCCCGCGTCGCCTACGCCGAGATCCGCGACGACGAGAAGGGCGCCACCGCCGTCGACGTGCTCCGCAACGCCGTCGCCTGGTTCACCGCACGTGGCGTCACCATCGAGCGGGTGCTGTCGGACAACGGCTCAGCCTACAAATCCTTCGCCTGGCGCGACGCCTGCCACGAGATGGGCATCACCATGAAGAAGACCCGCCCCTACCGACCCCAGACCAACGGCAAGGTGGAGCGTTTCCACCGCACCCTGACCGACGGCTGGGCCCTAGCCCGCTTCTACAACTCCGAGCAAGCCCGCAGGAAGGCCTTACCGGCCTTCCTGCATCACTACAATCACCACCGACCCCACACCGCCACCGGCGGCCTACCACCCATCACCAGGTTGACCAACCTCCCTGGACAGCACA